>NZ_JBHJYS010000030.1:0-62317 GCF_042270245.1 Streptomyces sp. NPDC055955 | reverse complement strand
CCCGGGGTGTGGGTCGCCGACCCCCCGCGCGTGGCGTACCCCGCCGACCCCAGGCCGGAGGCCGGGTCCCCGCTGCGGGGGGCCCCGGCCGTCCGGCATGTTCGGTGTGCGGGGCGCCCGCGTCGCTCAGTCGCGCGGGCGTTCCCTGACCGGGACCCACAGGGCCGCCACCAGGCCGGCGAGGGCGCAGAGCCCGGCGCCGGTGAGCGCGAGGCCGTAGCCGCGGGCCAGGGCGGCGGCGTGCGGCGTGCCGGCGGCGGCCTCGCTGTCGATGCGGGCGGCGGAGAGCGCCGCCAGGGTCACCAGGCCCGCCGCGCTGCCGAGTTGGCGGGTGGTGTTGAGCAGCCCCGAGGCGAGGCCCGCCTGTTCCGGAGGCAGTCCGGCGGTGGCGGCGTTGGTGGTCGCGTTGAGGACCGCGCCCATTCCGAGGCCGAGCAGGATCTCCGGAGCCAGTACGTCGCTCAGGTATCCGGCGCCGACGGCCAGCCGCGACAGCCAGAGCAGTCCGACGGCGGACAGGGCGAGCCCCGCGAGGAGGACCGGCCGCGGCCCGGTGCGGGGCACGAGGCGCGCGATGCCCCAGCCGCCGAGCGCGATCCCGACGGACAGGGGCAGATAGCTGAGGCCGGTGCGCAACGGGCTGTATCCGAGCACCTGTTGGAGCATCAGGGTGAAGAAGTAGAAGGTGCTGAAGAGGGCCGCGATCCCGAAGAAGGCGACCAGGTTGGCGGCGGCCACCGAGCGGTTGCGGAAGACGCCGAGGGGCACCAGCGGCTCGGGGGCGAACTTCGCCTGGATCACCAGGAACGTACCGAGGAGCACGGCACCGGCGAGCATCGGGCCGAGCACGTGTCCCGAACCCCAGCCGTGTCCGGGGGACTCGGACGTCCCGTACACGATGGCCATGAGACCAAGGGTGACGGTGACGGCCCCCGGCAGGTCGAGCCGGCGGCGGATTCCGGGTCGCCGGGTCTCGGGGACCGCCCAGCGGACCAGTGCGCACAGCGCCAGTCCTATGGGGACGTTGATCAGCAGGATCCAGCGCCAGGAGAACCACTGGGTGATCACTCCTCCGGCCAGCACACCGACCGCGCCCGCCGTCCCCGAGACGGCGCTCCACCAGCCGAACGCCCGTGCCCGTGCGGCCGGTTCGGTGAAGGTGGTGCCGAGCACGGTGAGCGTGGCGGGGGCCATGACCGCGGCGCCCAGCCCCTGGAGGGCGCGGGCCAGGATCAGGGTCGTCGGGCTGTCGGCCGCCCCGCCGACCAGGCTGGCGAGGGTGAACAGGCCGACCCCTCCCAGGAAGATCCGGCGTTGCCCGAACAGGTCCGCGAGACGCCCGCCGAGCAGCAGGAAGCCGCAGACCACCACGGTGTAGGCGTTGTTGACGAGCTGGAGGTTGTGCGGATCGAAGCCGAGGTCGTCGGAGATGACGGGCAGCGCCACATTCACCACCGAGGCGTCGAGCACGTTCATGAACTGCCCCAGGCAGCAGGCGAACAGCACGAGCCCGAGTCGGGGCGCGGCCCTTGGCGAAGGTCCTGGTGTGCGGTGCGTGCGCGTGGTCATGGTCATACGAACACGCTGCGCCGGTGCGGCGGACCGCGCGTCGAGGCCGCACGGAGCCCCGCTCGACCCGCTGCGTCGAGAGGCACTCCACCGCCGCTGCAGGACCTCTCGCCACAGTCCCAGGGCGTGTCTCCGCACGGCCGGCCGACATTCCCCGAGGAGAGCCCACGATGGCCAAGATCACCTACCAGCATCCGAACGGAACCGTCACCGTCGTCGACGTAGAAGCGCCCAACACGGTCATGCGCGGCGCGAAGCTCAACAACGTCGACGGCATCGAGGCCCAGTGCGGCGGCTCCGCCCAGTGCGGCACCTGCCACGTCTACGTGGACGCGGCGAGCACCGTCGTACTGCCCGAGATGGACCCGGTCGAGGACGACGTCCTCTACGGCACGGCGTGCGAACGTACCGAGCACAGCAGGCTGAGCTGCCAGCTGCCGGTCACCGAGGCCCTCGACGGGCTGCTGGTGCACCTGCCCGAGGCACAGAGCTGATGGCCGCGCCCGCCGTGGTCGTGGTCGGTGCCGGTCAGGCCGGAGTGGAGACGGCGGCCGCACTGCGCGGCCGGGGCTTCACCGGCCGCATCACCCTGATCGGCGAGGAACCCCCGTGGGCCGGCTACCGGCCCCCCCTGTCCAAGGGGTACCTCGCCGGCACGGCGCCCGCCGAGGACACGGCCCTGCGCCCCGCCTCGTTCTTCGCCGAGCGGGACATCGAGATCAGGGTCGGGGACCGCGCGTCCTGCGTCGACCCTGAGCGCCGCACCGTCACGCTGCGGTCGGGACTGCGGGTGCCGTACGACCGTCTGGTTCTCGCCACCGGATCCCGGCCCCGGCAACTTCCGGTGCCCGGAGCCTCGTTGGACGGGGTGCTCACCCTGCGCTCGCGGGCCGACGCCGACGAGCTGCGCGCGCGGCTGAGCGGGCCGCCCCGCCGCCTGGTGGTGGTCGGCGCCGGGTTCATCGGCCTGGAGGTCGCCGCCACCGCGCGCGGCCTCGGCCACGAGGTGACGGTGGTGGACGTCCAGCGGCGGGCGCTGGCCCGGGCTCTCACCCCGGTGCTGTCGTCGAGGGTCGTCGCCGAGCACCGCGCCCAGGGGGTGCGGGTGCTGCTCGGCCGCGAGGTCACGGCCCTGCACGGCGACACCGAAGGACAGGTCCACGTCATGGAACTGGACGGCGGTGAACGCATCGCCGCCGACCTGGCCGTGATCGGGGTCGGGGTGCTGCCCCACACCGACCTGGCCCTGACCGCCGATCTGATGGTCGGCGACGGGATCGTCGTGGACGAGCGGCTGCGCACCAGCGACCCCGACATCTACGCGCTCGGCGACTGCGCCCGCTTCCCCAGCCCGCACGCCGGGCGCCACCTGCGCATCGAGTCGGTGCAGAACGCCTCCGACCAGGCGAAGTGCGTGGCCGCCGGGATCTGCGACGAGCCGTTCGCGTACACCTCCGTGCCCTGGTTCTGGTCCGAGCAGTACGGCCTGCGGATGCAGCTGGCGGGACTCACGGCGGGCCACGACGAGGTGGTCACGAGCGGCGACGTGGAGGGCGGACGCTTCTCCGTCTTCTGTTTCCGTGCCGGACGCCTGATCGGCGTGGAGTCGGTGAACCGGCCCGCGGACCACGGCATTTCACGCCGGCTGCTCGCCTCGGGCAGCGCCCTGACGCCGGACGAGGTGCGCGCGCCCGGCTTCGACCTGAAGAAGCTCCCCCGCACGTCCCCCGCAACGAGGGTCGCCGTGCGCACCTGAGCCGGGTCCGCACCCGCGGGTGTGGACCCGCCCGGGATCCCGCCGCCGTACCCACCGCCTCGCGCGGGGTGCGGCGGCTTCTCGCTGCCCCACCTGCCTCGGTACGCCTGCGGTCCCGTCCCCTTTCCGGGAGGGGACGGGACCGCACGGAGCCGCGGACTCACTGCCCCCGGACGACCGGAAGGCTGGTCAGCGTGTGGTTGATCTCCCCCTTGTGCCACGGCAGTTCGCTCTCGGGGACCGCGAGCCGCAGCTCCGGGAAGCGGCGCACCAGGCCTTCGATGGCGATCTCCATCTCCATCCGCCCCAGGTGCTTGCCGAGGCAGTAGTGCATCCCGTGGCCGAAGGAGATGTGCGGGTTGCGCTCCCTGGTCAGGTCGAGCCGGTCCGGGTCGGGGAAGACCTCCGCGTCCCGGTTGGCCGACGCGAGCGAGAGGAGCACGGCGTCACCCTTGGGGATCGTCACGCCGCCGACCTCGATGTCCTCGGCCGCGATACGCGGGAATCCGGAGGTGTCGGTCGCGAACAGGTTGACGTGGCGCAGGAGTTCCTCGACGGCCCTGGGGATCCGGGAGCGGTCCTCGACGAGCCGGCGCCACTGGTCCTGGTGGTCCACGAGGAGGGCCAGGACGGAGTTGGCCAGCTGGTTGGCGGTGGTGTCGAAGCCGGCGCCGATCAGCGTGAAGCCGAAGGTGACCAGCTCCGGCTCGCTGAGCCGGTCGTTGTCGTCGCGGGCCGCGATCAGCTCGGACAGCATGTCGTCTGCAGGGTTGGCGCGCTTGTCGGCGATGAGCCCGACGATGTACTCGCTGAGCTTGCCGAGCGCGTGCAGCGACTCCTCGCCGCCGGCCCGGTCGTCGACCGTGGCGAAGGCGCGCGCCCACTGCTCGAACTCCCGCAGATCCTGGGCCGGTACGCCCAGGAGTTCCCCGATGACGGTCAGCGGGAGCGGCACCGCGAGCTGCTGCACGAGGTCCACGACCCCGTCCTTGGCCGCCATGTCGTCGAGGAGTTCGTCGGTGACCCTCTGGACGTTGGCCCGCATCCGCTCGACCCGCCGCATGGTGAACGCGCCGGCCACCAGCTTCCGCAGCCGGGAGTGCTCCGGCGCGTCGAGCGAGATGATCATCTCCGGCGTGGTGTGCATCGTGCCGCCCACACGGGGGGCGCCTTCGCCACAGGCCTGGGCCCTGCTGAGCCGGGGGTCGGCGGAGAGCCGGCGCACATCCTCGTAACGGGTGACCAGCCAGGCGTCCACACCTCCCGCGGTGGGCACCTTCACCACCGGCTGCCCGGCGCGCAGGGCGGCGTACTCCGGGGCGGGGCCACGGTAACTGGAACCGCTGAAGGGGAACACGCCCGCCACCGGGCAGCCGGCGCCCTGGGGCGCCGTCTCCTGGCTGGCTGTCTCCTGGGTGACTGTCACGATAGATCCTCCGCTTGGGACGTTACGGGTCGGACCTCACCGTACGGAGAGCCGATCGAGGCCAAGTCGCCCTGAACTAGAGCAAGTTGAGGCGTCCCGTCACACAGGGCGAAGGGGGCGCCCATGGTGCCGGACGCCCCCTCGCCGTGCGGTACGGATCATCCCTCCGGGCCGAGCAGCACCGCGGAGTAGTTCTTGCGGGCGGCGGTGTCGTACTGCAGCGCCACATGGCTCGTCGCCGAGGTGATGTCCCGCCAGAAGCGCTGGAGCGTGTGTCCCTCGCCGAGCCCTCCGGTCCCGGCCGCGCCCACGAGGAGAGTCACGGCCTCGCGCAGGATCTCGGCGGCGAAGGTGGCGTTCCGCTCGTTGCGCGCCATGTGCTCGGGGGTGAAGAGGCGCCGGTCGAGGACCTGGGCGTTCTCCAGGACGAGGTGGCGTGCGGCGTCGATCCGGCCGGAGGCACGTACGACGGTCAGCTCGGCGGTCTGGTTGCGCCGGCGCCCCTGGATCGATCCCGTACAGGCGTCCAGCGCGCCGGTGGCGGCGCCGACGACGGGGGCGATGAAGGTCAGGCCGCCCACCGCCTGGAAGGGCACGTTGTGGGCGGACACGCGGGAGGCGCCGTTGCGGCCGGTGAGCATGTCGGCGCGGTCGAAGGTCAGATGCGCCGGTACGAACACGTCGTCGACCACGACCGTGTGGCTGCCCGTCGCCCGCATCCCGATGCTGTCCCACGTCTCGCGCACGGTGTACGTGCCCCGCGGCAGGGTGAAGAAGCGCAGCTGCGGCGGGCCTTCACCGCCCGCGACCGCCGCGCAGACCATGACCCAGTCGGCGAAGTCGACGGCGCTGACGTAGGCCCACTCGCCGGTGACCCGCCAGCCGCCGTCCGCCTGCCTGGCCCGACCGGCGGGCATCAGACCGGTCGCCACGACCGTGTCGGGACCCGCGCCCCACAGCTCCTGGTGCCCCTGCTCGGGCAGGTGTGAGGCGAAGCGGGCCGAGTACGCGGCGAGCGAGGCACACCAGGCCGAGGCGGCGCAGCCCTCGCCGACGGACATGACGGCCCGGGTCAGGTCGGCGAACGAGCCCTCCGTGCCGCCGAACCGGGCGGCCACGAAGTGCCGGGCGAACCCGGCCTCCCGTATCGCGTCGGTGACCTCGCGGGACAGGACGCGGCCCGTGTCCGCGTCCGCCGCGTGGCGCGCCGCGAGCGGGCGTATCCCGTCGGCGGCGGCGACGAGCCCCGCGACGGGGACGGCCGGGGCGGGGACGGGAGCGGCGAGGACGCCGAGGTCGACGCTCACGATCCGGACCCGTCCGTGAGGGCGCGGGCGAAGCGCTCCAGCGTCTCGCCGGGGCTCGGCCCGTCGAGCGCCTTGAAGATCCGCTCGGCGCCGGGACCGTGCCGGTCGAGCTTGACGTGAGCCAGCGAGACACGGGTGCGTCCCTCGTCGACAGCCTCGAAGTCGACCTCGATCTGGCTGGCGCCGTCGTCGGTGGGGATGGACTGCCAGTTGGGGTCGATCCGCCAGGTCATGACGAGGCGGCGGCCCGGCACCCACTCCAGCACGCGGCCCCAGGCGATCTCGGTGCCTTCCACGTCCCACTCGTAGTAGCGCCCTCCGACGCCCGCCTCGAACGCGAGGCCGGCCCGCTCCTTGCGCACCAGGATGTGGCTCGGCGGCCACCAGTCCGCCGGGCGCTCGGTGAAGACCTTGAAGCACGCGTCGGGCGTCGCCGCGACGGTCACCGACTTCCTGACGTCGGGCAGGGTCTGCGTCTGCTCGGGCACGGGGCCTCCTCGCTCCGGCCAGGTGTCCGCCCGGCCACGGCATCGAATGCGCCCAAGCTGACGGCCCTCGCTAGGCCCCGTGTCGAGTACGGCTCGAACAGCCGGCCTCCACCACGGCTCCACCCGGGGGCGAGAAACCCGCAAGGCCACGGGCCCACCGTCGAGCCGACGTGGACCGGATCGACACGAGCGATGGGGAGAGCACGATGACAGACGCGGGACGACGAGTGGCCTTCGTCACCGGGGCGACCAGCGGGATCGGTCTGGCCGTGACCGAGCTGCTGGCCCGGCAGGGCGTCGCGGTGTTCGGTGTGGCGCGGGACGCGGAGAACGTCGCCGCCATGGTCAAGGCGCAGCGCGAGCAGGGCCACGAGGTGGCCGGCACGGTGTGCGACGTGACGTCCTTGACACAGATCCAGCAGGCCGTGGCCGCCGCCGTGGCCGAGTACGGCCGCATCGACATCCTCGTCAACAACGCGGGCCGCGGCGGTGGCGGGGTGACCGCGGAGCTGCCCGACGCGCTCTGGGACGACGTGATCGAGACCAACCTGAACGGCACCTTCCGTGTCACCCGGGAAGTGCTCGGCACGGGCCTGATGCGCGAGGGGTCCTGGGGACGGATCATCAACATCGCCTCCACCGGCGGCAAGCAGGGCGTCGAGCTCGCCGCGCCCTACTCCGCCTCCAAGCACGGAGTGATCGGCTTCACCAAGGCCGTCGGCAAGGAACTCGCCGCGACCGGCATCACCGTGAACGCCGTCTGCCCCGGATACGTCGAGACCCCCATGGCCCAGCGCGTGCGACAGGGCTACGCGGGCCACTACGGCGTGAGCGAGCAGGAGATCCAGGAGAGGTTCAACGCCAAGATCCCGCTCGGCCGTTACTCCACCCCCGAGGAGGTCGCCGGGCTCGTCGGCTACCTCGCGTCGGACCCGGCCGGGTCCATCACCGCCCAGGCCATGAACGTCTGCGGTGGGCTCGGCAACTACTGACGGCCCCGGTGCCGCCGATCCCGGCGACGCCCGCGACGGCCCTGACGACAAGCAGAAACGGAGTACCTGACATGACTGCTGTGACCGCCGGCGCAACCCTCGCCGAACCCGACGTGGCCGCTTTCCGGGCCGCGATGGGCCGATTCCCGACGGGCGTCACCCTGCTCACCCAGGGAAGCGGCGACGAGACCATCGTGATGACCCTGAACAGCCTCACCTCGGTCTCGCTCGACCCGATGCTGATCCTCGTCTCCGTCAAGGCGTCCGGCCGGATGCGCCCGCGGATATCGCGGGCGGGCAGCTTCGCCGTGAGCGTGCTCACCGAGGCGCAGCTGGATCTGGCGCTGGAGTTCTGCCGGCCCGACCGGCCTGAGGGCCGGGCCGCGATGCTGCGCCTGTCCGCCGAGGAGGGCGTCACCGGCAACGCCGTGCTGCCCGCGGCGGAGACGTACGTCGAGTGCGTGCTGGACGCGGAGTACACGGCCGGCGACCACACGCTGCTGATCGGGCGGGTCGTCGCCCTGTCCGGTGGGTCGTCCGAGCCGGACCCGCTCCTGTTCCACCAGGGCGAGTTCGGCCGGCTGACGCCCGCCTCGTCCGCGCCGTCCGCCTCGTCCGCCGAGCAGCGGGAGGCGGCCGCGTGAGTGCGACAACCGCGTCCTTCGTGGCGGCGCCCGGCAACCTGCGCCAGGTCGCCGACGGGGTGTACGCCTTCGTCCAGCCGGAGGGCGGCTGGTGCCTGAACAACGCCGGCCTCGTCGCCGGCGGCGGCCAGGCGGTCCTGATCGACACGGCGGCGACCGAGTCCCGCACCCGCAGGCTGCGGGAGGAGGTGGAGCGTGTGGTTCCGGGCGGCCCGGACTACGTGGTCAACACCCACTTCCACGGCGACCACACGTTCGGCAACGGCCAGTTCACGCCGCGTGCCGTCGTCGTGGCGCACGCGGGCACCCGGTCCGACACGCAGGAGGCGGGCCTCGGCCTGCGCCACCTGTGGCCGGACGTCGAGTGGGGCGAGACCCCGCTGACCCTGCCCACGCTCACCTTCCGGGACGAGCTCACCCTGCACGCGGACGGCGGCCTGCGGACCGAGCTGCTCCACGTGGGCCCCGCCCACACCGCTAACGACGTGATCGCGTGGGTGCCGGAACGCGGTGTGCTGTTCACCGGGGACGTGGTGTGGTCGGGGGTGACCCCGTACCTCCTGATGGGCTCCGTCACCGGGTCGCTGCGAGCCCTGGAGCGCATGCGCGCGCTCGGTGCCTCCGCGGTCGTCCCCGGGCACGGTCCGGTCGGCGGCCCCGAGCTCCTCGACGCGACGGAGGCCTACGTCCGCCGGCTCCAGGACCTCGCGCGGGACGGCCTGCGGCGCGGCGTGGGCCCGCTCCAGGCGGCCCGGGACGCGGACCTCGGCGCGTTCGCCGGGCTCCTGGACTCCGAGCGCCTGGTCGGGAACCTGCACCGCGCGTACGCCGAACTCGAGGGCCTGGCACCTGGCGCCCGTATCGATGTCGCGGCGTCCTTCAAGGAGATGGTCGCCTTCCACGGCGCCCTGCCCTCGTGTCACGCCTGACCACCCAGCCCTGACCACCCAGCCCTGAACTCACAGCCCGGATCCGACCGGACCTCACGGACCGGAACCGCACAGCCGTCGCCTCACAGACCGGAGGACGAGTCCCCGCACCGATGAGACCGCCGTACTGAAAGGAGTCGTCGATGGAGACGATTCTGCTGGACCGCGAGACGCACGTGGCACCCCCGACGCACCTGGAGTTCCACGGGGTGCCGTGCCGGATACCTCTGCTGCTGGCCGGGGACCTCGACGACGACGGGAGTGAACCCCACATCTGCCGGAGCATCGACTGAGCCGCCGCCCACCGCGTGTCATCGGCCGGCACATGGCCGAGGGGCCCCTCGACCGGGGCCCCTCGGCCATGTGCCGGATCTCCGTGTCGAGGCCGGTTCCGTGTGCGGGCCGGTCAGGAGGCCGCGGGAGCGGCGGGGCTGTCGCGGTGGATGACGCGCGAGCGGGTCAGCAGCCCGCCGTCGCGGCGCACGAGCACGTCGTCGACGGTGAACGTCGGCTGGAAGGAGACCTTCCCCTCGCGGTCGGTCTGGGTGACCAGCGTGTAGTACGAGACCCGGATGGTGTCCTCGTCCTGGGGGTCGGCCTCTATGAGGAGGTGGCCGAACCAGTGGCGGACGGCGATGTCCTTGTAGCGCGGCAGGTTGGCGCGCATCCCGGCGATCATCTCCGCCCGGCCGCTCTGACGCTGACCGCCGGCGTGGACGACCTCCCCGTCGTCGGTGAAGGTGTCGGCGAAGCCCTCGATGTCCAGGGCGTCGACCCGGCGCATCTGCTGGGCGTAGAACGTCTGCACCTCGGCGTACAGGTCACCCGTGACCTGCTGACGGAGGGTCCCGACGGACTGAGACATGGCGAACTCCCTTCGCGGCGGCCCTTCCGGCCGCCCGTCGTCGGCATCAGCCTGCCGGGCGCGGCTGCAGCGCCACTGGAGAGGCGCTCGCGGTGACCGGCCGGCGCCCCTGGCCAGCACGGTGAGTGAAATGGCAGGATCGCCCGCATGCCCAAGGCACTCCCCCGTATCAGCAGGCGCCGGGCCCTGGAGGGCTCGGCCGCCGCCGTCGTGGTCCTCGGGCTGCTCCTGTGGTGGCTGCTGCCGCTGGACGACGGGAGGCCGGGGGGCAGCGTGACCTTCAGTACGGGCCAGCGGACCGGCGTGTACGAGCGCTACGGCAACCTCCTCAAGACCGCGCTCGGCCACGACTTGCCGGACCTCGACGTGCGCCTCACGAACAGCGAGGGGTCCCAGGAGAACGTCGAGCGGGTCGCCACGGGGAAGGCCGATTTCACGATCGCGGCCGCCGACGCCGTGGAGAAGTACAAGCTTCAGGGCGGCGCCGGAGGGGACCGGCTGCGCGGCTGCGCCCGCCTGTACGACGACTACGTGCAGCTGGTCGTACCCCGCTCGTCGTCGATCAGGTCGGTCGAGGACCTGCGCGGCCTCCGGGTCGCCGTGGGCGGCAGGGGCTCGGGGGTACGGCTCATCGCGGAGCGCGTGGTCGAGGCCGCCGGCCTCGACCTGGAGAAGGACATGAAGCCGGTCTCCACGGGGATCGACGGCATGCCCCAGGCGCTCGAGGACGGCGACATCGACGCCTTCTTCTGGTCGGGCGGTCTGCCGACGACCCATGTGCGCAAGCTGTCGGAGGACTACCCCATCCGTCTCGTCGAGCTCGGCGACCTCGTCGACGCGCTGCACAAGCAGGGCGGCGCGTCCCGCTACTACCGGGCGGCCGTGATGCCCGCGGACGCCTATCCGGACGCGCAGCAGGGTGTCTCGGTGCCCACGCTGGCCGTGGCGAACCTGCTGGTCACCACGGACCGTGCGGACCCCCGCCTCACGGAGGCGCTGACGCGCACGGTGATAGACAGCCGCGACCGCATCGGCACGGAGGTGCACGCGGCGCAGCTCGTGGACCTGCGGACGGCGCTCTACACGGATCCGCTGGCGCTGCACGAGGGCGCCCGCCGCTACTACCGCTCGGTGAAGCCGTAGGGCCCCGGCCCGCCCGCCTCAGCCTTCCCGGTGCGTCCGGGGCACCGCCACCGTCACGCGCAGCCCGTGCGGCTCGTGAGGGGCGTACGTGATGGAGCCGCCGCCCGCCGCGAGCAGCGCCCGCGAGATGGACAGGCCGAGGCCCGAGCCCTTCACGTTCTGGTGGCCGGCGCTGCGCCAGAACCGGTCGCCGATCCGCGCCAGTTCGTCCTCGCGCAGGCCCGGACCGCGGTCCGCGACCACGATCTGCGCGAACTCTCCGTCACGGGCGACGCGGACCTTCACCTCCTCGCCGGAGGGGGTGAACTTCAGGGCGTTGTCGATCACCGCGTCCAGGGCGCTCGACAGGGTCACGGGGTCCGCCCAGCCGGTGACCGCGGGGCAGTCCTCGGTCAGCGTCACGCCCTTCTCGTCGGCGACCGGCCGCCAGGCGCCCACGCGTTCGGTCACCAGCTCGCCGATGTCCGTGAGCCGCAGGTCCGCCTCGGTGTGTTCGGCGAGGGCCAGGTCGAGGAGGTCGTCGAGGACCGAGGCGAGCCGCTTGCCCTCCGTGCGCACCGAGGCGATCTCCTCGTTCCCCTCGGGCAGCTCGAAGGCCAGGAGTTCGATGCGCAGGAGCAGGGCGGCGAGCGGATTGCGCAGCTGGTGCGAGGCGTCGGCGACGAAGGCGCGCTGCTGCTCCAGGACGTCCTCGACGTTGTCGGCCATCTCGTTGAACGACCGGGCCAGGCGCCGGAGTTCCGGTGGTCCGCCGGCCGAGGCGACGCGGGACTTCAGGCGCCCGGTGGCGATGTCGTGGGTGGTCGCGTCGAGGACGCGCACGGGCCGCAGGACCCAGCCCGTCAGCCGCAGCGCGGCGCCGACGGCCAGGAGCATCGCGGCCGCCTCGCCCGCCGCGATGAGCAGCCATCCCTGGAGCGTCTGGGAGCGCATCTTGCCGGTGGGCGAGTCGGTGACGACGACCGCGACGACGTCGCCGTCGCTGATGACCGGTGACGCGACGACGAGCCGGCCGCGCTGCCAGGGCCACACCTGCTGGGGGTCGTGGCTGCCGCGCGAGAACAGGGCCTCGTCGAAGGCCTCGCGCACGGCTCCGTCGTGGGGCAGCTGCCAGCCCTCGGGGGCGCGCCCCATGGGGTCGCTGTTGCGGTAGAAGACGCCCGCGCGGATCCCGTACACCTCGTGGTAGCGGGTGAGTTCGTTCTGCAGGGTCTGCTGGCGCTCGTCCGTGACGCGTACGCGGGAACCTGTCGAGCGCTTGGTGACGAACTGGGCCAGCGCGGCAAAGCGTGCCGTGTCGTCGATGCGGTCGACGACGACCTTCTGCTGCTGGGCCGCCGCCACGCTCACGGCGAGCGGGAAGCCGAGCGCGAGCAGCACGCCCGCCATGAGGACGATGAGCAGCGGGAGGAGGCGAGCGCGCACCCGTGGCCTCTAGGCGGCCGGCGCGACGAGCCGGTACCCGACCCCGCGCACGGTCTCGATGAGGGCGGGCATGCGCAGCTTGGAGCGCAGGGACGCGACATGCACCTCCAGGGTGCGGCCCGTCCCCTCCCAGCTGGTGAGCCAGACCTCGCTGATGATCTGTTCCCGGCGGAACACCACCCCGGGGCGCTGCGCGAGAAGGGCCAGGAGGTCGAACTCCTTGCGGGTCAGCTGGACGACCGAACCGTCCACGCTGACCTGGCGGGTGGGCAGTTCGATGTGCACGGACCCGAGCCGCAGACCGTCCTCGGCCGACGCGGAGGGCTCGTCCGGCACGCTGCGCCGGCTGACCGCGTGGATGCGGGCGAGCAGCTCCCCGGTGTCGTACGGCTTCACCACGTAATCGTCGGCGCCGAGGTTGAGGCCGTGGATGCGGGAGCGTACGTCCGAGCGCGCGGTCACCATGATCACGGGTGTCGCCGTGCGCTTGCGGATCTTGCCGCACACCTCGTAGCCGTCCTGGTCGGGCAGGCCGAGATCGAGGAGTACGACTCCGAAGACGTCCGCCTCGGGGACGAGCGCCCGGAGCGCTTCCTCGCCGCTGCGGGCGTGCGTCACGTCGAAGCCGTGCCGGGCGAGGACCGCCGACAGGGCGGCGGCGACATGGTCGTCGTCCTCTACGAGAAGCAGTCTCATCACGGCCCCCTTCGGTTCATCGGTCGTTCGGCCCCGGTACGCGGGCAGGCTCTGTGCGCGCACGCGTGTGCGACCCACCAGGGCATCCACTCCGAAACATAAGGACGCCGTCAAGAGTGTTCCGGTTACCGACGCCTTCCGTTATCCAGCCGGTACGAGCAGGGGCACCCTCTTCACGCATCGTGGCCGGTCGAAGCCGGATCGTGATGCTCAAGTTCCCCTCAGATGTAATGACGCTGGTCGTACTGCATTACTACTGTCCTCCCAACCGAGGAGGATGGAGCAAGACCCGATGACCGATGTATCGGTGACCAAGGACGCCATTCCCGCGGCCGACGAGCTGGTCGTACTGAACCAAGTCAACAAGCACTTCGGCGCGCTGCACGTGCTCCAGGACATCGACCTGACCATCGCGCGTGGTGAGGTCGTCGTCGTCATCGGACCCTCGGGCTCCGGCAAGTCGACGCTGTGCCGCACGATCAACCGCCTGGAGACCGTCGACACGGGTGCCATCACGATCGACGGCAAGCCGCTGCCCCAGGAGGGCAAGGAGCTGGCCCGCCTCCGCGCGGACGTGGGCATGGTCTTCCAGTCCTTCAACCTCTTCGCGCACAAGACCGTGCTCGAGAACGTGATGCTGGGGCAGATCAAGGTCCGCAAGGCGGACAAGAAGGCGGCCGAGGCCAAGGCGCGCACCCTGCTCGACCGGGTGGGCGTCGGCACGCAGGCGGACAAGTACCCCGCTCAGCTCTCCGGCGGCCAGCAGCAACGCGTCGCGATCGCAAGGGCGCTGGCGATGGACCCCAAGATCATGCTCTTCGACGAGCCGACATCGGCCCTCGACCCGGAGATGATCAACGAGGTCCTCGAGGTCATGCAGCAGCTCGCCCGTGACGGCATGACGATGATCGTCGTCACCCACGAGATGGGCTTCGCGCGCTCGGCGGCCAACCGCGTGGTCTTCATGGCGGACGGACGGATCGTCGAAGAGGCCACCCCCGACCAGTTCTTCAGCAACCCGCGCAGCGACCGGGCCAAGGACTTCCTGTCGAAGATCCTGCACCACTGACGCCGACGCACGGGCGTCCGACTTTCCCACGGCCGAATTCTGCCGACACGAAGGATATTCACCATGAAGCTCCGCAAGTCCGCCGCCGCGGCGGCCACTGTCGCCGTGCTCGCCCTCGCCGCCACCGCGTGCGGCGGAGACTCCGGCAACGCCGGTGACAAGCCCGCCGGCGGCGCCGGCGGCAAGGGCCAGCCGAAGCTGCCCACGTACACGGTCGCCTCGGGCGTGAAGCTGGACTCCGCGACGCTGAAGCGGGCGCAGAAGGCCGGGAAGATCGTCATCGGCGCCAAGAACGACCAGCCGTACCTCGGCTTCCAGGACACCGACGGCAAGCGTTCCGGCTTCGACATCGAGATCGCCAAGATGGTCGCCGCCGACCTCGGCTTCAAGCCGTCGCAGATCGAGTTCAAGACGATCGACTCGAACGTCCGTGAGACGACCATCTCCAAGGGCGAGGTCGACCTCTACGTCGGCACGTACACGATCAACGACGAGCGCAAGAAGCAGGTCGGTTTCGCCGGCCCGTACTTCATGGCCGGCGCCGACCTCCTCGTCCGCGGCGACGAGAAGGGCATCACGGGCCCGGACTCCGTCAAGGGCAAGACGGTCTGCTCCATCAAGGGCTCGACCCCGCTCCAGGAGATCAAGAAGCCCAAGTACGGCGCCAAGACGGTCGAGCTGTCCAAGTACTCCGAGTGCGTGCAGCAGCTGCTCAACAACGAGGTCGACGCCGTCACCACCGACGACGCGATCCTCAAGGGCTACGCCGCCCAGCGTCCGGGCAAGCTGAAGGTCGTCGGCAAGCCGTTCACCGAGGAGCCGTACGGCGTCGGCATGAACAAGGACGACAAGGCGCTGCGCGAGGCGGTCTCGAACGCCCTCGAGGCGCACGAGAAGAACGGCGACTACAAGAAGGCGTACGACGCGACGCTCGGCCTGTCCAAGTCCGCGTACACCGCGCCGCCGGCCCTCGAGCGTTACTGACGCGCTGACGGTGCGGGCCCCGGCCCGCACCGTACGACCCCCCGGCAGTGACCGGCCCGCCACGGGCGCAACCGCACAGTGCGCCCGTGGCACGGCCCTCGCTGCCTGTCCGCCGCCGCCCACGAGGACATCCCCGTGAACGTATTGCTCGACCATCTCGCGGAATTCCGCGAGGGGTTCATAGGCACCGTCCTGCTGACCCTGGCCAGCGGGCTCCTCGCGATGGTCCTGGGTGTCATCATCGCCGGGTTCCGTGTCTCACCCGTGCCCCCGCTGCGCTTCTTCGGCACCGCCTGGGTCACGCTCTTCAGGAACACCCCGCTGACCCTGCTCTTCCTTGTGGCGTGGTTCGTCGTTCCGGTCATCTTCATGCCGGGCCTCAGCCCGTGGGCCAAGGCCCTCATGGCGCTGGGCTTCTACACCTCGGCGTTCGTGTGCGAGGCCGTCCGGTCCGGCATCAGCACGGTGCCGCTGGGACAGGCCGAGGCCGCCCGGTCCATCGGAATGACCTTCTTCCAGACGCTGCGTCTGATCATCCTTCCGCAGGCCACCCGCACCGTCCTGCCGCCGCTCAGCTCGATCTTCATCGCGCTGACGAAGAACTCGGCGATCGCGGGCGCGTTCAGTGTCACCGAGCTGTTCGGCGTGCAGAAGCTGCTCAGCGACCAGGGCTTCGCCATCGCCTGGATCTTCCTCTGGGTGGCTCTCGGCTACCTGGTCATCACCTTCACCATCAGCGGTCTCTTCCGGCTGCTCGAGCGGCGCATGGGGGTCGCACGATGAGTTCGAGCGTCCTGTACGACGCACCGGGCCCCAAGGCCCGGGTGCGCAACCGCGTTTACACAGTGGTCGGCTCTCTGGCCGTGCTCGGCCTGCTCGCGTTCACCCTCTACCGGATGAGCGCGAAGGGGCAGCTGGAGCCCGAGGTCTGGAACATCTTCAACAACGCCGGCGTGCGGACCAGCATCCGCGACGGCGTGCTCACCACGCTGAAGGTGTTCGCCGTCGCCGGCGTGCTCTCCCTGGTGCTCGGCCTGCTCCTGGCCGTCGCCCGCCTGTCCGACCACAAGACGGTCCGCTGGGCCGCCACGGGCTTCATCGAGCTGTTCCGCGCGATCCCGCTGCTGATCACGATCTACGCCCTGTGGTTCCTGTTCCTCACCTACAAGAACGACCTCGGCGTCGTCGGCGACAACACCGCCTTCTGGGCGCTCGTCATCGGCCTGACGGTCTACAACGGCTGTGTGCAGGCCGAGGTGATCCGGGCGGGCGTCAACGCCGTGCCGCGCGGACAGGTGGAAGCCGCGTACGCACTGGGGCTGCGCAAGTCGCAGGTCATGACGATGCTGCTGCTGCCGCAGGCCGTGCGCTCCATGCTGCCGACGATGATCAGCCAGCTCGTGGTGACCCTCAAGGACACCTCGCTCGGCTACATCATCACGTACAGCGAGCTCCTGTTCGCGGCCCGCACCATGGCCAGCAACATCATCGTCAACGGCGAGAACCCCATCACCGCGGTGGTCATCGTCGTCGGCGCGATCTACGTGGCACTGTGTCTGGCCCTGGCCGGGCTCGCCACCTGGATCGAGCGGCGCGGCCGTCGCGCGAAGACGGGCATCGCGGTGGCGGCCGCCGCCGAGCCCTCCGTCGTGGACGGGACCGACTGAACGGCTCTGCAGAAGAACTGACGAGATGTGAGCAAACGGAGGCAGTGGCTTGATCACCACTGCCTCCGTCACTTGACGCAAGCACCCGCAATGGGTTGCATACGTTCTGTGATCGCGCACCCCGCTCCAACTGCCCTTTCTTGTACGCCTCCCACAGCACTCCCCGGGGCAGGAGGAGCCGCGCCGTGGACCCGGTGATCGTCGTCGGAGCCGGCCCCGTCGGGCTCACGCTCTCCCTCGCTCTCGCCCGCCACGGCGTGCCCTCCGTCGTGCTCGACGAGGGCCCCGGCAAGGACGAACAGCGCCCCGCACGGACCGTGATCCTCCGCGAGGACACCGCCGCCCTCGTGGAGCGGCTCGCCCGGACGTCGTTCGACGCGACGGGCACGCGTTGGACCGGCTGGCGTTCCCTGCGGCGCAAACAGGTGATGCGGGAGCTCACCTTCGGCGAGCAGCTGCCCTCGCCCCTGCATCTGGCCCAGCACGAACTGACGGGCGCCCTGCGGGAGGCCGCCGCCGGCGAGCGGCTCATCAAGGTCGCCGTGAACAGCCGCCTCGACTCGATCGAGCAGGAGAGCGGCGCACTGACCGCGCACACCCGCGGCCCGAAGGGCACCTGGTGGCGCGGGAGCTTCCTGGTGGGCTGCGACGGCCCGCGCTCCACGGTCCGCAAGCTGCTCGACATCCGCTTCCCCGGCCGCACGTCCGTCGAGCGACACGCCGTCGCCGCGCTGCGCACGGAACTTCCCTGGCCCGGTGAGGCGTTGCTTCACCGGAGCCTTCCCTGGCGGACGTCGGGCCCGTCCGGCGGGGAGGTCGTCGGCCGCCCCCTCGCCGACGGCGTCTGGCGCCTCGACTGGCTGCTGCCGCCCCGCAGCGAGCTGGTCACGCCCGACATCCTGGTGACCCGCATCCGGGAGACGCTGGCGGGCTGGTGCGCCGGCTCGACACCGCCGTACGAGCTGCTGGACACGGGAGTGCACACGGTCCACCACCGCCTGGCCCGGCGGTGGCGGGTCGGCCGGGTCTTCCTCGCCGGGGACGCGGCGCACCTGCTCGGCGCGCTCGGCACCCAGGGCCTCGACGAGGGCCTGAGGGACGCCGACAACCTCGCCTGGAAGCTGGCCCTCGCCTGGCACGACGGCCCGCACGAGGCGCTCCTCGACAGCTATCAGGCCGAGCGCCGTGCCGTCGTCGCGGGCCGGCTGCGCGCCGCCGACCAGGCGCTGCCGATACTGCGGGGCGGCAAGGGGCTGCGCTCGTACGTCGCCGGTTCCGCGCGCGGCCATGACGCGCTGCTCACGGACGGTCATCTGGGGCACGGAGCGCTGGGCGGTCCAGGGGCGTACGCGGAGTCGCCTCTCGCGCCGGAACCCTCCGAAGCGGCGGCCGACGTGGGTACGGCTCCGGGTGCGCAGGTCCGGGACGTGCGGGTCACGGCCCCCGACGGGTCCTTCGTCCGGCTGCGGGACCGGCTCGGCCTCGGGCATCTGCTCGTCGTCCTGATCGCGCCCGGCACGGGTGTGTGGGAGCGGCGGCACTGGGTCTCGGCCGGGGTCATGCCACGGCTCGCGGCCGCTGTCACGGCCCTGCCGCACGAGGCTGAGCTGCTGGTCGCGGAGAGTTACCCCGGCGCCCCGGCGCACTCCGTTCTGCTGGTGCGCCCGGACGGCCACCTGGTCACGGCCCTGAGCGGGGTGCATCCCGCTGAGCTGTACGCGGCCGCGGAAGCCGCGCTCGGGGGGCCCGTGGAGGACGGCGCGAAGGCCGCAAGCGCCGCCGGAACGAGTTGACCGACCCCCTCCGCCATGGTGTACTCCGGAGCGTGACCGACACCGATGTGCGCCTGTGGCGGAGGGTCCATATGGACCTCGTCCGCTATGCGGGCTGCGTGTGTCGCCCGTCCTGCTGAATTCGCCTCTCCCTTCAGCGCGCCCCCTTCTGTCCGGGTTCACCGGTTCTCACGGGCCTTGTCGCGCGCTTTCCGCGAACCTTCAGGACGGTGTCCATGTCTGTCTCAGCCTCCCCTGCCTCCCCTTCCCTGGTGACCGCCGCGCCCACGCAGCGTGACCTCCTCGACTTCGTTCGCCGCAGCGCCGAGGACCACGAACTCATCGCCTCGCTCCCGCTGGACCCCGAGGGTCGTACCTGGGTGCGGCTCGAAGGGCCCGGCGGCAGTGAGGCCTGGCTCATCGGCTGGCCGCCGGGCACCGGCACCGGCTGGCACGACCACGCCGAATCCGTCGGCGCCTTCCTCACGGCGTCCGGCGAGCTCAGGGAGAACTCACTCACGGCCCGGTTGCCCGCCGACGGCTGGAAGACGCTCGAGCTGTCCGAAGGAGTCGACTGCGAACGGACGTTGTCCGCGGGCCGGGGCAGGGCCTTCGGGCAGCACCATGTGCACGAGGTTCTCAACGAGTCCACGAGCGAGCACGCGATCTCCGTACACGCCTACTACCCGCCGCTCCCGCAGATCCGCCGCTACAGCCGCACGGGCGCGGTGCTGCGACTCGAGACGGTGGAGCGGCCGGAGGACTGGCAGTGAGCAAAGGGGGCAGGGTGAGTGACGTGACTGCCGGGGTGAGTGACCTGAGCGCATCACGGGGTGAACGACCCGAGGGCATCGACGAGTTGCTCGACCGGGTGCGCCTCGGACTGGACCGGGTCGAGGCCGATGAGGCCTACACGGCCGCCGCGGCGGGCGACGCGCTCCTCGTCGACATCCGCTACGCGGCGCTGCGCGAGCGGGACGGGCTGATCCCCGGGGCACTCGTGGTGGAGCGCAACGAACTGGAGTGGCGGCTCGATCCGCAGGGCAGCCATCGCGCGGCCGAGGCCACGAGCCACGATCTGCGCGTCGTGGTCGTCTGCAACGAGGGCTACGCGTCGAGCCTCGCCGCCGTCTCCCTGCGGCAGTTGGGCCTGCACCAGGCCACGGATCTGGTCGGCGGTTTCCAGGCGTGGAAGGCGGCGGGGCTGCCGGTGGCCGAGTGATGGTCACGCGCGGCCGCAGGAGTACGTGAGGGTGGGCGCCCCGGCGCAGGGAGCACCCACCCTTGCGTACCGGCCCCTACTCCTTGGCTGTTGCCACGTCTACCGGTCGGGGCCTCAGGGCGGCGCGGCCGGGCAGCGCGGTCGCAGTGAGCGCGAGAAGTCCGGCGGCGGCGACCACCGCCACGTGGACGAGGGGCGTGACGGCGGGGGCGGCGCTACCGGTCATGCCGACACTGAACGCCGTCAGGACGGCCAGTGCGATGCCGCTGCCCAGGGTCGTGCCGATGAGCAGCACGGCGAGAGCCTCGATGCGCAGCATCCTCAGGACCTGACGGCGGGTGGCGCCGGCGAGGCGGAGCATCGCGAACTCCCGGACGCGTTCGGAGACGGACATCGCGAGGGTGTTGACGACGGCGATCGCGGTGAACGCGAGGATCAGGCCCATGGCGAGGAGGTTGACCTCGGCGTTGTCCTGCTGCCGTGCGGCCTGGAGGTCGTCGGCCGCCGCGGGAGCGAGGACGCGCAGACCGGGGAACTCCCGGACGCTGTTCGTGAGTTGTTCCTGTGTACGGCTGGTCCTGACGAGCACGGAGGAGGCGAGGGGATTGTCGACGTGCCGGGCCACCAGGTCATGGGCCAGGGTCAGATCGCCGAAGCCGAGACCCCTCGCGTAGACGGCCGCCACGACGAGGGTGGCCGGTGTGCCGTCCCCGAGTGTCAGCTTCAGCCTGCTGCCGGGCTTGACGTGGAGCTGATCGGCGGCGAGTGCGCTGACGGCGACGCCGTCCCGCCGGAAGTCCTTCAGTGATCCCGCGGTGACGTCCGGGTCCCACGTACGCGTGAGGCCCGCGCGGGTGACGCCCTGAGCCGGGTACTTGTCGAGCCCTACGCGCACGGTGGTGCGGACGACCTCGGTCGCGACGGTGCCCTTGGCGGCACGGAGCGCGCGTGCGGCCTCGGCGGGGACGCCGGGGCCCTGGGCCGCGACGATCCAGTCGGCCCGGATTCCTTCGCGCGCCTGCGCTCGTGCCGCGTTTCCCAGGGTCGGCTGAGTGAAGAGGACGGTGCAGGTCATGCCGACGAGAAGGGCGAGCGGGGTGACCACGGCGGCCATGCGGGCGGCGTTGCCGCGGAGGTTGGCGACGGCCAGCTTGCCGCCGGGCCCGGTGAGGCGCAACGGTCCGGCCAGCAGCGCCGCGGCACCCCTCACCAGGATCGGACCGAGCAGCGCGACGGAAGAGGCGAGGACGACAACGGCCAGGAAGGTCACGGGAGTTGATGCCGGTTCCGTGCGCAGCACACTGAGTACGGCGACGAGGGCGGCGCCGCCCGCGAGAAGCGCGATCCCGGCCGCGACGCGCCCCCAGGCGGGCCGGGCACGCTCGACCCTGGCCTCCGTGAGCGCTTCGGCCGGGCGGATACGGGCGATGCGGCGGGCGGAGATCCGGGCGGCGGCCCAGGCGCCGAGCAGCGTGGCCCCGACGGCCGCGAACAACGGGAAGACGCTGACGGTCCGCTCCAGGGTCGGCGGCACCGCTCCGAGTTCGACGAAGCGGTGATACAGCCACCCTCCGAGCGGAAGCCCGGCGAGGGAGCCGAGGACGCCCGCGGCGGCGCCGACGATGAGCGCCTCACGGCCCAGGAGCCCCCGGATCTGCCCGGGTGTGGCCGCGATGGCGCGCAGCAGGGCGAGTTCACGGTGGCGTTGCTGAACGGAGAGCGCGAAGGTGCCGACGACGACGAGGACCGCGACGAGGAGGGAGGTGCCGCCCATCGCGCCACCCATGCTGACGAGCTTGATGCGGGCACCCGCCGCGTCGAGGAACTCGACGGGGCCACGGGCGTCGCCGGTGGTGACCTGGGCGGTCGTGCCGTCGAGTGCCCTCGCGACGGCACGCGCCAGCTCTGCCGGCCTCTGGCCGGGCGCGGGGAAGACGCCGAGGGCGGTGACCTGGCCGGGGTGGTCGGCGAGGCGGCGGGCCTCCGAAGCGGTGAAGAACAGGGAGGTCTGGTGGGTCACTGACGCATGCCCGGCGGGCGCGGCGATCCCGGTGACGCGGTAGGTGCGCGGAGCTTGGGTGGACTGGACGGTGAGGCTGTCCCCGGGCGCCAGGTGGGCGCGGTCCGCCAGGTCCCGGTCCACTACGAGGTCTTGGGGCTCGGCGGGTGGGGTCCCGGCTGCCAGGGCGTAGGGGGTCAGCGTGGCGGAGTCCCAGGCGTGCCCGTACGCGGGCCGGTCGGGGGCGGCTCCCGGCGCCAAGGGCTGTGCCAGGAAGGTGAGTTCGGGGACGACCCGCTCGACGCCCGGGAGTCCGCGAAGCCGTCCCGCGGTGTCCCCGGGCAGCCAGGCCCGCTCGGCGATGGGTTTGGCCTTGCGCTTGACCTTGGTCTTGCCCTTCTTGTGCTTGACCGTGGTCTTGTGGACGTTCTGGTCGGCGGAGACGACTACGGGGGCGGCCGCGTACCGCTCGGCGCGGATGGTCCCGCGCAGGCCGGTCTCCAGAAGGGTGCCGCAGGCCGCGATGAGGGCGGCCGCGCACATGAGGGCGACAAAGGCACCGAGGAACCCCCCTTTGCGGTCCCGGACGGTGTGCAGTGCGTAGCGCAGCATCATGGCGTGTCCGTCTCGTCGATGGTGTGGCAGACCGGGATCTCACCGTCCGGGACCCGACTTCCGTCGGCGGGGGCGTGGCGCGCTCCGGCGTCGTCGGCGGGGGCATGGTGCGCCGGGGGCTGGTACGCCCGGGCGTCGGCGGAGGGAACCTGGTGCGCCGGGGGCTGGTTCGCCGGGGCGTCCGCGGAGGGAGCATGGCGTACCTGGGCGTCATCAGCGGGAGCATGGCGCACCGAGGGCCGGTACACCGAGGCGTCACCGACGCGGGTGCCGTCGGCACGGTTGCCATCGGTGCGTGTGTCATCGGTGCGGGCGCCATCAAGGCGGGTGTCGTCGGCGCGGACCGGCGCCGGGAAGGCGAGCAGGCGGGTCAGGACGGTGCGTGCGCCGTCCGGGGTCTCGCTGTCGGGGCGCTTGTAGCGGTTGAGGAGGGCGATGAACTCCTCGAAGAAAGTGCGGAGTTCGGGCAGCGTGAGCCGAATCGTGCCGCGCGAGTAGGGGAAGGCGTCGGCCCACTCCCCCAGGTCCGTCCCCTGCCGCTGGAGCTGCTCGAAGAGTTCGAGGTCGGCGGCGTACGAGAGGTGGTTCAACTCGTCCATGACGAGCCGGGTCTCGGGGCTCTGACGACCGCGGGGCGGGAAGCGGCGGTCGCCCGGGACGGCTCGCCACCAGCGCTCACGCCCGCCCGCGCCCTGGGTCGAGCTCTCCTCGGCGAATCCGTAGCGCGCCAGCTCACGCAGGTGGTAACTGGTGGCGCCGGTGTTGAGCCCGAGGTCGCGGGCCAGCGTCGCGGACGTCGCGGGGCCGTGGAGGGTGAGGTGCTGAAGGATCTGCTGGCGGCGGGGCTGAGCCAGCGCCTTCAGAGCGCTGAGATCGCTCAGCTCCTGACCGCCGGCGGGAGCGGCGGAGCCGGGTTCCGGTGTCATGCGTCCACACTCGCCTGTGCACACATCTCTGTGCACTGCGGCGACCAGGCGTCATGGCCCGGGGGTTAACCCCACCTGGGTGAGGGCGAGTTCGGCGTCGGACCCCCGTACCGACGCCGCCCTCTCCCTCACCCGGCGGAGCTCAGGAACCCCACACACTCGACGGAGCTCAGAAACCCCACACCCCGGCGGAGCCCAGAACCCCACGCACTCGGCGGAGCTCAAGAACCCCTTCGCCAGGCGGACGCGGCCACCATCGCCACGTCGGCTCGGACACCCTTCACCCGACGCGCCCGAACGTCCCCCCTCACACCCGGGGGAACTACGAGCGCCGAACCCCCCGACAAGGGCTCACAAGTCCCCCGACTCGGGGCCCAGAAGTCCCCCCGACCAGGCGGAGCTCAGAAGTCCCCCAGCCCGAGGTCCTCGGTCTCCTCGCCCTCTTCCTCCAGGGCTTGGCGGACCACCCGGAGCGCCATGCCCTCCGGGTATCCCTTGCGGGCGAGCATGCCCGCGAGGCGTCGCAGGCGCTTGTCGCGGTCGAGACCGCGTGTGGAGCGGAGCTTGCGGGCCACAAGCTCGCGGGCGGTCTCCTCCTCCTGCTCGGAGTCGAGCTGCCCGACGGCCTCGTCGATCACCGCCGAGTCCACCCCCTTGGTCCGCAGCTCCCGGGCGAGCGCCCGCCGGGCCAGCCCCCGGCCGTGATGGCGCGACTCCACCCAGGCGTCCGCGAAGGCGCCGTCGTTGATCAGGCCGACCTCCTCGAAGCGGGACAGCACTTCCTCCGCCACCTCGTCGGGGATGTCCCGCTTCGCCAGCGCGTCAGCGAGCTGCTTGCGCGTGCGCGGCTGCCCGGTGAGCAGGCGCAGGCAGATGCCGCGCGCCCGCTCCGCCGGGTCCGCGGGCGGCTCCCCCTTCTCGGCCCTCGACGAGGACGGGGAGCCGCCGTCCTGTTGCCCTCCGGCCGCTTCGCCGAATCCGCCGCGTCGCCGACGGCCACGGCTGCGCCCGCCGCCACGGGTACCGCCACCGCCCCGTGCCCCGTCGCCGTCATTCGGTCCGTCGCCGTCACGCGGCGCCCCGTACCCGTCCGGGTCACCCGGGCCCCCGTCGCCCAGATCCGTCGGGGAGGCGGGGTAGGCGTGATCGGCCCAGTCGGTTCGTCGCGTCACGGACTAGCTCTTGGCCGCCGCGGCCTTGGACTTGGTGGCCTTGCTCGCGGGCGCGGGCACCGTCTTGGCCGCGTCCTCGGCGGGGGTGGCACCCGCCGCGTCGGCCCCGGGCTCGGCCGTGGGCGCCTCCGGCTTCACACCGACGCCCAGCTTCTCCTTGATCTTCTTCTCGATCTCGTTGGCCAGGTCGGGGTTGTCCTTCAGGAAGTTGCGCGCGTTCTCCTTGCCCTGGCCGAGCTGGTCGCCCTCGTACGTGTACCAGGCGCCGGCCTTGCGCACGAAGCCGTTCTCCACGCCCATGTCGATCAGGCCGCCCTCGCGGCTGATGCCCTGGCCGTAGAGGATGTCGAACTCGGCCTGCTTGAACGGCGGCGCGACCTTGTTCTTGACGACCTTGACGCGCGTGCGGTTACCGACCGCGTCGGTGCCGTCCTTCAGCGTCTCGATGCGGCGGATGTCGAGTCGCACCGAGGCGTAGAACTTCAGCGCACGGCCACCGGTCGTCGTCTCCGGCGAGCCGAACATGACGCCGATCTTCTCGCGCAGCTGGTTGATGAAGATCGCGGTGGTCTTCGACTGGTTGAGCGCGCTGGTGATCTTCCGGAGCGCCTGGCTCATCAGGCGGGCCTGCAGACCCACGTGCGAGTCGCCCATCTCGCCCTCGATCTCCGCGCGCGGCACCAGGGCGGCGACGGAGTCGATGACGATCAGGTCGAGCGCGCCGGAGCGGACCAGCATGTCGACGATCTCGAGCGCCTGCTCACCGTTGTCCGGCTGGGACAGGATGAGGTTGTCGATGTCGACACCGAGCTTCTTCGCGTACTCCGGGTCGAGGGCGTGCTCGGCGTCCACGAACGCCACGGCGCCACCGGCCCGCTGCGCGTTGGCCACGGCGTGCAGCGTCAGGGTCGTCTTACCGGAGGACTCCGGCCCGTACACCTCCACCACGCGGCCGCGCGGCAGGCCACCGACGCCGAGGGCCACGTCGAGCGCGGTCGACCCGGTGGGGATGACCTCGATGGGCTCGTTCGGCCGCTCGCCCATGCGCATCACTGCGCCCTTGCCGAATTGCCGTTCAATCTGTGCGAGCGCGGCGTCGAGCGCCTTCTCGCGGTCAGTACCTGCCATGGGTTCCACCCGATTTGCTTGAGTCGATCGCTTCACGTCAAAGACGCTAACGCCTGCCACTGACAATCGGCCTCGACGCCCGTCCGCCTGTGGATAACTCGAGGCTCACAGCCCTGCCACTCTCACCGAAATCCCCGAAAACACTGGGGAGAGAGCCGCCGGACACTCCATAAGAATGGATGTTCGATTTTGGTGTCAAGCGCACCACGCACACCACGCGCCCTGCGATGCGGACCTCGTGGACTCCGGCGCTCCGAGTCAACTCCGGGGCTCCCGAGGCCTGGAGGTGCGTAGACACCTCTGCCCCCTGTGCCGCAGAACCGAGGTGCCGACCGTCCTCCTCATCCTCCCTCCGGCAAGGTGCGGGCGGGATACGAGCGACTCCGAGGGCCTCGCCCAGGCCCGCCTCTCCGACGCCGGCCTCGCCGTTCCCACGCCCGCCTGCCGGAGGGGGAGAGCCGGCGCAGCACGTACGTCAGCGAGTCCGACGACGCCGACCTGGACATCGCCGCCGCCTCCGCCACCGACGGCTGGGCGATCGGTCGCGACAGAGCCCATGCGAGCAGCGCCACCGAGAAGGCCGACGCGCGCTCGGCCTTCCTCCGCCACTACGACGGAAAGTCGTGGCAGCAATACGACGCCACCGCCGAGATGCCGAAGCTCGCCCCCCTCGGCCTGACCGTCCTTTAGGCGTCCGGCCTGCCATCCTCTAGCTGTTCAGCACCAAGCCTTCAGCCGGCCGCGCCGGGGACCGACCCGGCCTCCTCGCCCTGGGACGCGGGCACCGGCGGGAGGTCCCCCTCTCCGGCGATGACGGACAAGGTGAAGGACAAGGTGAAGGACTCGCACTGAGAGCCGGCCTCCACCCGGCAGCCTGCTTGAGCCCGATCCGGCGGCCTTCTGAAGCCCGGGGTCACCACCGGCAGACCTACGGACCCCCGTCTGCCGATCGGCGGCTACTCCCCCCGGCGTACGAGCGGTGCCTCCGGCCGGGGGACGACGGCACGGCCCCTGATCGCGAGGCTTGTGCCATGGAGAACGCGCAGAACCACCGACCGGGGATCCCGCAGGACCAGCTCCCGGCCCACCGGCGGGTCCGCGGTCTGGTGGGCCCCGGCGTCGTCGTCACGCTCGCGTCCCTGCCGCTGCCCGCGGTGTCGGCTGTCGGCCGGATCGCGTCCGGCGCCGACTGCCTCGCCGTGCCGCCCGGCATCGTCATCCCGGTGCCGGCCGCCGTCCTGCCGGCCTGGCAGCCGAACGGCTGGACCGCCGGGCTCGCCCTGACCGTCGGCGCGCTCATCGGCGTCGGCGCCGTCGTCACTCCCGGCACCGGCGACCACCCCTCCTCGGGCGACTCGCTCCTCATCGCGTCCGCTCCGGCCGAACTCCTCGCCCTCGCCCTCGCCCTCGCCGGCGTGTTCGTGGCCGGTGCCATGTCGGTGTTCCGGTTCGGCCGCCCCGAGGAGGCGCGCGTCTGATGTCCTCACCCACCACAGCCACTCCCCTGCCTGGCCCGGCACGCCCCGCCCTGACCGGCGCGGTACGCGACCTGTGGCGCGCCGCCCGTCCCTCCGAGCGCCTCTGCTACGCCACCGGCGCGGTCCTGACCCTGTCCGGCCTTGCCCACCTGCTGGTCTTCGCGGTCGACGGAGGGCCGTGGGACGGACCTGTCTCATGGCGCAAGCCGGTCACGTTCGGCGTCTCCTTCGGCCTGACGCTGATCGCGCTCACCTGGGTGACGTCGTATCTGCGGATCGGAGCCCGCACCAGGAACGTCCTGCTCGTCGTGTTCGCCGCCGACTGCGTCCTGGAGGTCGGCGGGATCACCCTCCAGGCATGGCGGCGGGTGCCGTCGCATCTCAACATGGAGTCCGGCTTCGACACCGCCGTGTCCATGTCCCTCGCCGTGGGCGGCGGAATCCTGGTCGTGCTGCTCTCCGTGTTCGCGGTCGCCTCGTTCCGGCGCCGGCCGTCGGGGCCCACGGGGATGTCACTCGCGCTGCGTTCCGGCTTCGCGATGCTGCTCGTCGCGCTGGCGTCCGGCGCCGCGATGATCGCGCGCGGGGTGATCCTCACCAGGACCGGCCACCAGGAAGCGGCCTACCACTCGACCGCGCCCCTCAAGCCTCTGCACGGCGTCAGCCTGCACGCCGTACTCGTCCTGCCCGCGCTGGCCTGGCTGATGTCCCGTACGGCATGGAACGAGAGCACCAGGAACGGCGCGATGCGCGGTGCGGTCGCCTGCTACGCGGCCGCCGTCGCCGCCGCCGGGATCTGGGCGGCGATCACCTACTGAGCACGCTCTGCCGGTAGCCGTCTAACCCCGCGTGCCCCTGTCCCCGTCTTCGGCCGCCTCCGGCCCCGGCTCCGCTTCGGCCCGCGGATCGTCCGGCCCGCGCAGGACGGCCCGCAGGCGCTGGAGGGGTGACGTCCCGGATCTGGTGCGGTGGCCGTGCACCCGCGGGTCGTCCGTGACGTCGTAGAGCCTCACGTACGCCCCGAGGAAGGCCTGCAGCGTCGCCACCGCGGGGATGGCGATCAGCGCGCCGACCGCGCCGAGGAGCGCCGTGCCCGCGATGACGGAGCCGAAGGCCACCGCAGGATGGATGTCCACGGTCTTCGCCGTCAGCTTGGGCTGGAGCACATAGTTCTCGAACTGCTGGTAGACGACCACGAAGATCAGCACCCACAGCGCGTACCAGGGGTCGACCGTGAAAGCGATCAGCATCGGCAGGGCGCCCGCCAGATACGTGCCGATGGTCGGGATGAACTGGGACACCAGGCCGACCCAGACGGCGAGCACGGGCGCGTAGGGCACACCCAGGGCCTCGAGCAGGATGTAGTGCGCGATCCCGGAGATCAGTGCCATCAGGCCGCGCGAGTAGAGATAGCCGCCGGTCTTGTCGACCGCGATCTCCCAGGCGCGCAGCACCTCCGCCTGCTTGGCGGGCGGCAGCACCGAGCACAGCGCGCGCCGGAGCCGGGGGCCGTCGGCGGCGAAGTAGAACGAGAACAGCAGTATCGTCAGCAGCCGGAACAGGCCTCCGAGGACCTGCCCCGACACGTCGAGGACGCCGCTCGCGCTGTTCTGGACGTACTTCTGGAGCCAGTCGGAGTGGAGCAGGCTGTCCTGGACGGCGACCCTGTTCAGGTCCGTGTGGAACGTCTGGTTGATCCAATTGATCACCGAGTCGAGGTAGGCGGGAAAGTCCTCGACCATGCTGACGATCTGGCCCGCGAGCATCGAGCCGAGCAGGACCACGAAACCCGCGCCGGCGATCGTGACACCCAGGAAGACGACCCCGGTGGCCAGCCCCCGGCGTATGCCGCGCCCGGCCATCCAGCTGACGGCGGGCTCCACGGCGAGCGCCAGGAAGAACGCGATCAATACGTTGATCAACAGCCCGATGAGCTGGTGGAACGCCCAACTGCCCAGCTGGAAACAGGCGATGAGGGCCAGGGCGAGCACCATGGCGCGCGGCAGCCAGCCCGGCATCCGCGCACGCGCACTCGCGGCCCCGCCCCCAGCGGGTGTCCGGCCGGGCGGAGAGGCGTCGGGTGTCGCCTGGAAGGTCTCGTCTATGGGTGCCACGGAGCCAGTCTCACCCACGCCACCGACAACCGGTCACCACCCCCGCTCGTTCGAGCAGGTCAGCGGTCCTCCGACGGAACATTCATCGTGCCGCACACCACGCGCCACACGTCCTTCGCCTCCCAGCCGGCGTCGAGCGCCTCGTGCACGGTGCGCCCACCGAGTTCCGTCATCACATGATCACGCGCGAACGTGTCGGCGTAGCCGGGACCGAAGTGATCCGCCATCCGCTGCCAGAAAACCGTCAACCGCATGACACCAGTATCCCGCCCCTGAGAGTGCAGCCCGGCACGGAAGGCTCACCGAGAACGCTTTCCGTCCTACGGTTCGGTGCATGGCCGAAAACGGAGCATCCCCACTCCCTCAGACCAGCTCGGCGCCCTCCCCGCTCTCCCGTGCCGAGCACTTCGTCTGGCTGACCGCGCGCGTGCTGGAACAGCGACGCTTCGCCTACCACTTCCTCGGCGCGGGCCGGGCAGGCGCCGACGCCGTCGAGACCGCCCTCTCCGCCTACCGCAACGAGGACGAGGGCTTCGGCCACGCACTCGAACCCGATCTCCGGGGCCCGGTGAGCCAGCCCCTGCACACCGGGCTGGCGCTGCGTGTCCTCGACTCGATCGGCCGCTGCAGCGGCCAGCGGGTGGAGCGCGTGTGCCGCTACCTGACGTCCGTGTCGACCCCCGAGGGCGCTCTCCCGGCGATCCATCCCAGCCAGCGCGGCTACCCGTGCGCGCCCTTCGTGCCGGTCGTGGACGACCCGCCGAGCGAGCTGCTCGCCACGGGCCCCGTGGTCGGCCTGCTGCACCGCAACCAGGTGTGGCACGCGTGGCTGTTCCGGGCGACCGACTTCTGTTGGGCCGCGGTCGAGTCCCTGAAGAAGTCCCATCCCTACGAGATCGAGGCGGCCGTCGCCTTTCTGGACGGCGCCCCCGACCGCCCGCGCGCGGAGGCGGCCGCCGACCGGCTCGGCCGGCTCGTGCGCGAGCAGCGGCTTGCGCTGCTCGATCCGGAGCGGCCGGACGAGTACCCCGTGGCGCCCGGCTACGCGCCGGGTGAGCACCATCTTCCGCACGACTACGCGAAGGCTCCGGAGTCGCTGGCGCGGGCGTGGTTCACGGATGAGGAGATGGCGCGCTCGCTGGACTTCCTCGCGGGCGAGCAGCAGGACGACGGCGGGTGGCCGATCCGCTGGCACCAGTGGGCCCCGGCGGTCGCCCTGGAGGCGCGCCCCATGGTGACGGTCGAGGCGCTGCGCACGCTGCGGGCGTACGGGCGGCCGATCGTCTGACGGCTTCGTGGGCGGCGCCTCAGGAGGCGTCGACCGCGTCCCTCAGTAGAAGCGCGGCGATGGCGAGTGCCGTCCCGCGCGGAGCCGACAGGTCGATGCCCGTCTGCTCGCCGATGCGGGCGAGCCGGTTGTCGACCGTGTTGGGGTGCAGGCCGAGCGCGGCGGCTGTCGCCCTGCGGTCCTGCTGGTGGGCGAGATGGGTGCGCAAGGTCTCCAGAAGTTCGGGCCGGCCGGCCACGGGGTCGAGGAGGGCCGCTATCCGGTGGCTCGTCTCGCTGGGGCGGGACAGGTGGTACTCCAGGAGCACGTCGTCCAAGCGATGCAGCCCGGGCGGGATGCCGCACGCGCGCGCGATGCGCAGGATCTCGGTGGCGGTGCGGGCCGCCGCGGTCACCTCCTCGGGGCCGGCCACCTCCACGGCGGCCACCCGGACCTCGAACCCGCCGGCCTTGGCGAGACGGCCGGCCAGATCGTCCGGGGCCGGGCAGTCCTTGGGCACGATGACCCGTCCGCCGTCGGCCTCCAGGAGCGCGAGCACCTCCACTCCGAAGGTGTGGTCCAGGGCGGTCTGCAGCCGACGCAGCCTGCGCCGCACGGCGACCGGCCCCTCGGCGGGATCCGCGTCGAGGCCGAGGGCCAGTACGAGAGCGGGCCCTTCGAGGCGGAGCTGGTCCAAAAGGACGTGCCCGGGCGGAACCATCCCGTCGAGCAGGCCTCGCACCAGGGAGCGCACCTGGGCCCGCTGCTCGGCCTCCAGGGCGGAGCGCTCGTCGAGATACGTCTCGGCCACGGCGCCCACGATGCCCGGGTGCGACTGCAGCAGGACGTCGACGAGCTCGACCAGTGCGCCTTCCTCCCCGGGGTCCGCGACGTCGCGCAAGGCCTGCCACAGGGCGTACAGGCCTTGCGCGTAGGTGCGCAGGAGGAGGTGCAGCGGCATGCCCTCCTCGGCCCGCTGAGCGGCACGCTCGCGGAACAGCCGGTTGCTGCCGGGCTGGACCAGGTCCGGCTCGCCGACACGTCGCAGGAAGAGCCGTACGCCGTGCCGGACGGTCGCGGCGACCTCCAAGTCCTTCACGTCATCCGGGAGTTCGGCGTATCCGGGCAGTTCCTCGAACGCCTCGCGAGCCATGCGGCGGGCGAGTTCGTTGACCCTCGGTTCGCAGCGCGCGGCCAGGGAGCGGGCTTCGGGCGACAGGGCCACTGTTCCTCCATTCCCCCATGGACATGGACGGGCACTGCGTTTGTGACGCGTCACATTACCCACGGGTGGGACGTGTGACGCGAGGCGGTGTTCGATCTCACATCAAGGGCCGAAACTCGTGGCCGACGGCGATCGACCGCACCGCACACGAGGAGCCGAGGACATGACCGGACACAAAGAGCAGGACCACGCCCAGCACTCCGCGCACGGCTCGTACGGCGACTACATCGACCGGGTCTGGCAGGGCACCGAGACACTGCTGCCTCATCTGACGGGCACGTACTCCGGGGGTGAACTGGTGCGCCTGCGTGACCGCGTGGGCTTCTTCCCGGCGTTCGCCAACGTGGCCGCCTTCGACACGGGCGACGGCGTGGTCCTCGTCGACTCGGGCGACTTCCGTACAGCGGCCCAACTGCACGACGCCGTTTCCCGGTTCGGTGCGGGACCGGTGCGCTCCGTGGTGTACACGCACGGTCACGTGGACCACGTCTTCGGAGTGTCCCCCTTCGATCAGGAGGCAGACAAGAGCGGCGGCCCGCGCCCCGAGGTGATCGCCCACGAGGCTGTCCCCGCGCGGTTCGACCGCTACATCAGGACGGCGGGTTACAACTCCTGGATCAATCGCCGACAGTTCGGAGTGCCCTCCCTGGAGTGGCCCACCACGTACCGCTATCCGGACGTCGTCTACAGGGACCGTCTGACTGTGCGGCGCGGGGAGGTGACGTTCGAGCTGGTGCACGCGCGCGGGGAGACCGACGACCACACCTACGTATGGATCCCCGAACTCAGGACGCTGTGCACGGGCGACCTGTTCATCTGGAACACGCCGAACGCGGGCAACCCCCAGAAGGTGCAGCGCTATCCGGAGGACTGGGCACGCGCTCTGCGCGCCATGCAGGAGCTCGGCGCCGAACTCCTCCTGCCTGGACACGGCGTTCCCGTAGTCGGGTCCCACCGCGTCCACCAGGCCCTCGACGACACCGCGCGCCTCCTGGAGTCACTGTGCGAGCAGACAAGGGAGCTGATGAACGGGGGCCACCGCCTCGACGCGGTCATCCACGGGGTGAAGGTCCCCGAGGAACTGCTGGCGAAGCCGTACCTCCACCCGGCCTACGACGAGCCGGAGTTCGTCGTACGCAACCTGTGGCGCCTGTGGGGAGGCTGGTACGACCAGAACCCCGCGCACCTCAAGCCGGCTCCCGAGGCGGACGTCGCGGCCGAGTTCGCGCGCGCCGCGGGCGGGGCGTCCGCGCTGGCGCTCCGCGCCTCCGAGCTGCTCGCCGCCGGGGAGCTGCGCCTCGCGTCGCATCTGGCGGAGACCGCGGCCCTCGCGGCGCCCGCCGACCAGGAGGTGGCACGCGTGCGTGCCGATGTGTTCGCACGGCGTGCCCTCCAGGAGACCTCGACCATGGCGCGGGGTGTCTTCCACTGGGCCGCCGCCGAATCGGCGGCCGTGGTCGCCGGCACCGACGTGCAGACGGAGTTGACGCGCTCCCCGGAGGGACGCAGGCGGGCCGAAGGGGCCATCAGCGTCGGCGTGGTCGACGACGAAGACGGCTGCTGCTGATGAGCCGGGCCTGGCGCACCACGTGGCTGCTGCTCGCCTTCATGCTCGTGAACTTCGCGGACAAGGCCGTGCTCGGGCTCGCGGGCCCGGAGATCCGGGCGGACTTCGGCATCACGCGGCAGGAGTTCGGCACGGCGCAGTCGGCGTTCTTCGCGCTGTTCTCGCTGGCCGCGCTCGGCATCTCGGCCCTCACCCGGCGCGTGCGGACGACGACCCTCCTGCTGGTGCTCGCGCTGCTGTGGTCGGTGGCGCAACTGCCGATGCTGTGGGGAGCGGCGGGGTTCGGCACGCTACTGGCCACGCGCGTGCTCCTCGGTGCGGCGGAGGGGCCCGCATCCCCCGTCGCCATGCACCACGTCCACGGCTGGTTCCCGCAGCGTGAGCGGGCCCTGCCCACCGCGGTCCTGCTCGTCGGCGCGGCGGCCGGAGTGGCCGTCGCCTCGCCGGTGCTCACCTGGGTGATCGCGCACTGGGGCTGGCGCTGGTCGTTCGGTGTCGTCGGTCTGGCGGGCCTTCTGTGGGCCGTCTGCTGGCGGCTGTGGGGCGCGGACGGGCCGCTGGCCCCGCCGCTCCCCGGGAAGCCGTCCGAGGCCGCAGAGCAGACGTCGACGACGGCCACAGTGCCCTTGCGCGCCATCCTGCTCTCCGGCACGTTCCTGACCGCCGCGCTCGGCTCGTTCGCCGCCTACTGGTCGATGAGCACCATGCTGACGTGGGCACCCGACTACCTGGAGAGCGTCGTCGGCTGGGACCTTCACCAGGCAGGCACGATGGTCGGCCTCGGCGCTCTCGCCGGCGGGGCGGTCCTCCTCGGCCACGGCCTGATCGCCCGGCGCTCCGCCCGCAAGGGCACACCTCGGCGCCTGCCCCCAGGGGCCGGTGCCGGTCTTCTCGTCACCGTCGCGGGCTGCGCCACCGCCGTGTACGGCACGACGGACTCGCCGGCGGTCAAGGTGCCCTTGATGCTCGGTCCCATGGCGCTCGCCATGGTGATGCTGACCGTGGCCTCCACGGCCTGTGCCCGCATCGCCCCCGCGGCCTCACGCGGCGTCGTCCTCGGCACCTTGACCTTCGTCTACGCGCTGGGCGGCGTCCTGTCGCCCCTCGTGCTCGGCGGCATGGTGGACCGCGCCCGGTCGGTGTCGGCCGGCTACGAAGAGGGCTGGCTCCTCACCTCCGGGCTGCTGGTGACAGCGGGCGTCCTGGCGGCGCTCTTCTGCCGCCCGGAGGCAACCGCCCGGCGACTCGGCCTACCGGAACCCGCGGCGGGGTCGGTGCCGCAGGTGCCGGTGGCGCACTGAGTGCGGTGGCGGGTACGCAAGGGGTCCACGCGCGCGTGGGGGTTCATCCCGTGACGGCACGCAGCCCGGCCGTGACCACGACGGCCGCCGCGACGACGACCAGGAACGGCGCACGCAGGATCAGCGCGACCGCTGCCGCGGCCAGCCCGGCCGCCTTCGCGTCGAGTACGAGCGTGGTGCCGTCGGCGAAGGTCTGCTGGGCCGTGAGCGCGGCCAGCAGGGCCACGGGGAGCAGCGCCGCCAGTCGTCGGACCACGGGCCGTTCCAGGACTCCGGCGGGTACGAGGAGGCCGATGAGCTTGACGGCGTAGCAGCCGACTGCGGTCACCGCGACCGCGATCCAGATGTTCATCGGCCCTCTCCCTGTCGGCCGTCGGCCTTCTTCGGTTCCGCTTGTGGGTTCTTTCCGGTCGCTCTCCGTGCCGCCCGACGGCCCTTCGCGTAGAGCACGGCCGGCGCGGCGAGCGCGGCCACCAGGACCGGCACACCGGCCGGCAGCACAGGCAGCAGCCCGAGGCCGAGAATGACGGCGATACCGGCCACGGCCCGTTCCGTGGATGTCCGCAGCATCGGCGCGAGCAGTGCCAGGAAGACCGCGGGGCCGGCCGCGTCGAGCCCCCAGGCGTCGGTGTCCCCGATGGCCTCCGCACCGAGCGCCCCGAGCAGGGTCGTGAGGTTCCACAGCACGTAGAGGGTCAGTCCCGTGACGGTGAAGCCGATACGGGCGCTGCGGCGCGTGGGCTGTGCGAGCGAGACGGCGGTGGTCTCGTCGATGACCCAGTGCGCGGCGAAGGGGCGCACCACGCGGGGGAGGGCGAGCAGTTGGGACAGGCGCAGCCCGTAGAACGAGTTGCGCACGCCGAGGAAGAAGGCGCCCGCGGCGGCGGTGAGCGGGTTGCCGCCCGCCGCGATCGCGCCGACGAGGGCGAACTGCGAGGCACCGGTGAACACGAGCAGGCTGAGCGCGCAGGTCTGGAGCACGCTGAGTCCGCTGCCTGCCGAGGTCACGCCGAAGGCGAACCCGGAGAGTCCGACGGCGACGCCGACGCCGAGCGCGTCCCGGACGACGGCGGAATCGGCTTTCTCAGGCCTCCCGTCGCCCGGTCGCCCTGCTTGCCCGTCCCGTGCTGATCCGGCGCGTATCGCCGCGGTCGTTGTCTGTTCTGCCACGCCTGTGACAGTACGAGGGAGCGCACGGCCGGGTCTTGTACGTTCTTGCGCTCCCGCTGATAGGCGCCGGGCGGTACGCCGACGATCCGCGTGAAGTGCCGGTTCAGATGCGGCTGGTCGGTGAAGCCGACCGTCACGGCGGCGTCGGCCGGCGCCGTGCCGCTGTCCAGGAGGCGGCGGGCGGCCCGCACACGCGCGTCGGTGAGCCAGGTGTGCGGCGGCATCCCGTACGCGTCCCTGAAGGCGCGCAGCAGGGCGAACGGGCTGGTGCCGAGTTCGGTGGCGAGGGCCTCCAGCGACGGCGGATCCGCCATACGCTCGGCGAGCACGGCACGCGCGCGTGCCGCGATCGTGGCGCCGGCGGACCGCATGGGGCGCGCGGTCATGGGCTGCCCGTGATCTCGCAGGAGCCGGGCGACCACGATGCGCAGCAGGCTGTCGGCGGCGAGCGCGTTGCCCTCCTCCGCCGCGCGGTGCACCTCGCGGATGAGGTGGGCCGCGTGCGGGTCACCGACGATCGGCTCGGCGAACGCGGCCGTCCCACGGACCGACGTGGTCTCGCCGGCGATCTCCGCTATGACATCGGCCGACGGGTAGAGCGTGTGGTACGCCCAGCCGTCGGGGTCCCCGGCCCGTGCGGTGTGCGCCACCTCGGGGTTGATCATGACGACGGTGCCGGGTCCCGCGTGCACCGTGCCGGTCGGCAGTCCCACGTCCTCGATGCCGCTGGTGACCGCGCCGAAGACGTACCCGTCGTGGCTGTGGCGGGGGAAGGTGTGGCGGACGTAGCGCGCCCGCAGCAGGTCGAGGCCCGGCAGCTGTTCGTAGCGCCAGTGCCTGGCCCATTCCTTCGTTCCCGACCCCGCCATGTGGTCCATTCTGCGCCACGAGCGGGCCGCGCCACCCGCCGCCGTGGTTCGGACGCGGAGCGTTTGCGCAGGTCCGGGCCATTGTCAGTGGGGAGGTGCACGATGGGTGCATGGTCAGGTCCGCACGCAGCCCGCTCGACGGTTTCTCCCCCGCGACCCGCAGTTGGTTCACGGGGGCGTTCTCCGCGCCCACGTCCGCGCAGGCCGGGGCGTGGCAGGCCATCGGCGAGGGCTCGGACGTGCTGGTCGTCGCGCCGACGGGTTCCGGCAAGACCCTGGCCGCGTTCCTGGCCGCCCTGGACCAGCTGGCGTCGACGCCGCCACCGGCCGACCCGAAGAAGCGCTGCCGCGTCCTGTACGTCTCGCCCCTCAAAGCCCTCGCGGTCGACGTGGAGCGCAATCTGCGCAGCCCGCTCACGGGTATCCGGCAGGAGTCGGTGCGCCTGGGACTGCCCGAGCCCGAGGTGAAGGTCGGCATCCGCTCCGGGGACACTCCGCCCGCGGAGCGCCGCGCCCTGTCGACCCGACCGCCGGACATTCTGATCACGACGCCCGAGTCGCTGTTCCTGATGCTCACGTCCGCCGCGCGGGACGCGCTCACGGGCATCGAGACGGTGATTCTCGACGAGGTGCACGCGGTTGCGGGCACCAAGCGCGGCGCCCATCTCGCGTTGTCCCTGGAGCGGCTCGACGAACTGCTGCCCCGGCCCGCCCGCCGGATCGGCCTGTCGGCGACGGTCCGTCCCGTCGACGAGGTGGCACGTTATCTGTCGCCACAGCGCAAGGTGGAGATCGTCCAGCCGCGCTCGGGCAAGGAGTTCGACCTCTCGGTGGTCGTGCCCGTGGAGGACCTGGGCGAACTCGGCGGCTCGCCCGTCGCCGACTCCGACCAGGCCGCGGAGCGGCCGTCCATCTGGCCCCATGTCGAGGAGCGCATCGCCGACCTGGTCCAGTCGCACCGCTCCACGATCGTCTTCGCCAACTCCCGCCGCCTGGCCGAGCGCCTGTGCAACCGGCTCAACGAGATCGCGTACGAGCGGGCGACGGGCGAGGCCCTCCCCGAGGACCACGCACCGGCCGAGCTGATGGGCGGCTCGGGCGCGGCGAACGGAGCGCCGGCGGTCATCGCCCGCGCCCACCACGGATCGGTCTCCAAGGAGCAGCGCGCCCTCGTCGAGGAGGACCTGAAGGCGGGCCGGCTGCCCGCCGTGGTCGCCACGTCCAGCCTCGAGCTGGGCATCGACATGGGCGCGGTGGACCTCGTCGTCCAGGTGGAGTCCCCGCCCTCCGTGGCGTCCGGCCTCCAGCGCGTGGGCCGCGCGGGACACCAGGTGGGCGCGGTCTCCACAGGCGTCGTCTTCCCGAAGTACCGGGGTGACCTCGTCCAGGCGGCCGTGGTCACCGAGCGGATGCGCACAGGCTCCATCGAGTCCCTCCGCATCCCCGCCAACCCCCTGGACGTGCTGGCCCAGCAGCTCGTCGCGATCACGGCGCTCGACACCTGGCAGGTGGACGACCTCCTCGCGCTCGTCCGCCGCGCGGCCCCCTTCGCGTCGCTGCCGGAGTCCGCGTTCACCGGCGTCCTCGACATGCTCGCCGGACGCTATCCCTCCGACGCGTTCGCCGAGCTGCGTCCACGCGTGGTGTGGGACCGCATCGCCGGCACGATCACCGGACGCCCCGGTGCCCAGCGCCTCGCCGTCACCTCCGGGGGCACGATCCCGGACCGCGGCCTCTTCGGGGTGTTCCTCGCGGGATCCGACCCCAAGAAGGGCGGGGGCCGGGTGGGCGAGCTCGACGAGGAGATGGTCTACGAGTCCCGGGTGGGCGACGTGTTCACGCTCGGTACGAGTTCCTGGCGCATCGAGGACATCACGCGTGACCGCGTACTGGTCTCCCCCGCGCCCGGAGTGCCGGGCCGACTCCCGTTCTGGAAGGGCGACCAGCTCGGCCGGCCGCTCGAACTGGGACGCGCGGTGGGCGCGTTCCTGCGCGAGGTCGGCTCCCTGTCCCCGGAGGACGCCCGGCTGCGGCTGCTCACGGCGGGCCTCGACGCGTGGGCCGCCGACAATGTGCTGGCCTATCTGTCCGAGCAGCGCGAGGCCTGCGGCCACATCCCGGACGACCGCACCATCGTGGTCGAGCGGTTCCGTGACGAGCTGGGCGACTGGCGGGTCGTCGTGCACTCCCCCTTCGGCGCGCAGGTGCACGCCCCCTGGGCACTCGCTCTCGGGGCCAGGCTCGGCGAGAAGTACGGCATGGACGCTCAGGTCATGCACGCCGACGACGGCATCGTGCTGCGCCTTCCCGACGCCGATCTCATGAGTCTCGACCTCCTGGACCAGGAGCCCTCCAGGACGGGTTCGGAGTACGACGCCGACCAGGCTCCTCTGGGCGCCGCCGACGTCGCCTTCGACAAGGGCGACGTCAGCCAGATCGTCACCGACCAGGTCGGCGGCTCGGCCCTGTTCGCCGCCCGCTTCCGTGAGTGCGCGGCCCGCGCCCTGCTGCTGCCCCGCCGCAACCCCGGCAAGCGCACCCCGCTGTGGCAGCAGCGCCAGCGCGCCTCCCAACTCCTCCAGGTGGCGAGCGAGTTCGGTTCGTTCCCGATCGTCCTCGAAGCCGTACGGGAGTGCCTCCAGGACGTCTTCGACGTGCCCGGCCTCGCCGAGCTGATGGGTGACATCGAGTCCCGCAAGGTCCGCCTCGTGGAGGTGACCACCCCGGAGGCCTCCCCGTTCGCCCGCTCCCTCCTGTTCGGCTATGTCGCCCAGTTCCTGTACGAGGGCGACTCCCCGCTCGCGGAGCGACGCGCCGCGGCTCTGTCGCTGGACTCGCGGCTGCTCGCCGAACTGCTCGGCCAGGCCGAGCTGCGCGAGCTCCTCGACGCGGACGTGCTCGCCGAGCTGGAGCAGGAGCTCCAGTGGCGCACCGACGACCGCCGCATCAAGGACGTCGAGGGCGTCGCGGACCTGCTGCGCGTCCTCGGACCGCTCACGGACACCGAGTTGGCGGAGCGGGGTGCCGAGCCGGAGTGGGCTCCGGAGCTGGCGTCCGCCCGCCGGGCGATCCGGGTCCGCATCGCGGGAGCTGACCACTGGGCGGCGATCGAGGACGCGGGCCGGCTGCGGGACGCGCTCGGCACAGCGCTGCCGGTCGGCGTACCCGAGGCCTTCACGGAGCCCGTCAAGGATCCCCTGGGCGACCTCCTCGCCCGGTACGCGCGCACGCACGGCCCGTTCACCTCGGCCGCTGCCGCCACCCGCTTCGGTCTCGGCGCGGCGGTCACGGACGGCGCCCTGCAACGCCTGGCGGCGAACGGGCGGGTGGTGCAAGGCGAGTTCCATCCGGCGGGCATCGGCCAGGAGTGGTGCGACGCGACGGTGCTCCGCCGTCTGCGCCGGCGCTCGCTCGCGGCTCTTCGGCACGAGCTGGAGCCGGTCCCGCCCGCGGCCCTCGCCCAGTTCCTGCCCCAGTGGCAGCACTTGGGCGGTCACGGGCTGCGCGGTGTGGACGGTCTGGTGCGTGCGGTCGAGCAGTTGCAGGGCGCGTCCGTACCGGCGTCCGCCCTGGAGAAGCTCGTCCTGCCGTCCCGGGTCTCGGGTTACGCGCCCGCGATGCTCGACGAGCTCATGGCGTCGGGCGAGGTCGTGTGGGCGGGCGCGGGTTCCCTGCCGGGCAAGGACGGCTGGGTCTCCCTGTACCTGGCCGACACGGCCCCCCTCCTGCTCCCCGCACCGCACCCCCTGGAGCTCACCGCTCTCCACCAGTCCGTCCTGGACACGCTCTCCGGTGGCTACGGTCTGTTCTTCCGTCAGATCGCCGATCAGGTCCGCGCGACGACGCACCCCGACGCCACCGATCCCCAGCTGGCGGACGCCCTCTGGGATCTGGCCTGGTCCGGCCGGCTCACGAACGACACGCTGGCCCCGATGCGCTCGCTCCTCGGGTCGGGCCGCACCGCGGGTTCCACGGCTCATCGCGCCCGCCGCGCGATCCCGCGCGGGCGCTACGGAGGCCTCACCGCCGCCGCGCGGACCGCCTCCCGATCGGGCCCTCCGACCGTCGCCGGCCGCTGGTCGCTGCTGCCCGCGGCCGACCCCGACCCGACGGTGCGCGCCCACGCCCTGGCCCGCACGCTCCTCGACCGGCACGGCGTGGTGACCCGGGGCGCCGTCGCCGCGGAAGGTGTGGAGGGCGGCTTCTCCGCGGTGTACCGCATCCTGTCCGCATTCGAGGAGAGCGGCCAGGCCCGGCGGGGGTACGTCGTCGAGGGCCTCGGCGCCGCGCAGTTCGCGATGGACGGCGCGGTGGACCGCCTGCGCGCGGCCGCGAACGCCCGCGATCGCGGCGACACCCCACCCGACCCCTACGCGGGCCCGCCCGGCTCACCGGCGAACCCCACGACCGACGCGTCGGCGTCCTGGGACCCCTCATGGCCCACGACCACCGGACCTCACGCCGTCCCGGACTTCCCCCCGGACTTTCCCCCGGGCGCCGTCCCGGACTTCCCCCCGGACTTCGCCGACTCCGACTCCTGGCCCGCACCCGGCCACCCCGACCCCGGCCTCGGCTCCGGCCCCGCTCGCGCCCCGCGCCGCCGCAGAGCCGCTTCCAGAGCCGTCGTCCTCGCCGCCGCCGACCCGGCGAACGCCTATGGGGCGGCCCTGCCCTGGCCCGACTCCCCCACCGGCGCCGGACACAAGCCGGGCCGCAAGGCGGGCTCCCTGGTCGTCCTCGTCGACGGCGAGCTGACCCTGTACATGGAGCGCGGCGGCAAGACCCTGCTCGCCTGGCCGGCATCCGAGGGAGACGCCGGCACGCTCACCGCCGCCGACGTGGCCGAGGACTCCCGGCTGCCCGCCGCGGCGGAGGCACTGGCCGACGCCGCCAAGGCCGGCTCGCTCGGCACGATCACCGTGGAACGGATCAACGGCTCAGCCGCGCTGACCTCCCCGTTCTCGCCCCTTCTAGAGGCAGCCGGCTTCCACGCAACCCCACGGGGCCTACGCCTGCGCGCGTAGCCCCCGCCCCGTCACCGAACACGCCCACCCCAACCTGCCTCTCCACATCGCTCCGAGCCCCCACCGAGCTCTCCCTCAGACCTCACCCCGAGCCCACACCGAGCCCTCCCTCAGACCTCACCCCGAGCCCCCACCCAGTGAGCCACCACCGCCCCCTTCCCCGCCCTGTCGGCACATGCCGACCGCCCCACGCCACCTCAGCAACCCGTGCCACCCTTGACCCATGCCCGAAGGAGACACCGTCCTGCAGACCGCGCGGCGTCTGCACACCGCCCTCGCGGGCCAGGTGCTCATCCGCTCCGACCTGCGCGTCCCCCGCTTCGCCACGGCCGACCTGACCGGCCGCACCGTCCTCGACGTCACCCCGCGCGGCAAGCACCTCCTCACCCGCATCGAGGGCGGCCTCACCCTTCACTCGCACCTGCGCATGGACGGCTCCTGGAAGGTGTACGCGCCGGGCGAGCGGTGGACCGGTGGCCCCGGCCACCAGATCCGCGCGATCCTCGGCAACGCCACCCGCACCGCGGTGGGCTACCGCCTCCCCGTCCTCGAACTCCTGCGCACGGCCGACGAGAACAAGGTGGTCGGCCACCTCGGCCCCGACCTGCTCGGCCCGGACTGGGACGCCGCCACGGCCCTCCGCAACCTCCTGCGCGACCCGGCCCGCGCCCTCGGCGAGGCCCTCCTCGACCAGCGCAATCTCGCGGGCATCGGCAACGTCTACAAGTCCGAGCTGTGCTTCCTCCTCCAGGTCACCCCATGGCTGCCTGTCGGCGACCTCCCGCACGACACCGCCGCCCGCCTCCCCGAGCTCGCCAAGAAGCTCCTCGAAGCCAATCGCGACCGCCCCGCGCGCGTCACCACCGGAAGCGGCCGCCCCGGCCAGCGGCTCTACGTCTACGGCCGGGCGCCCCGCCCCTGCCTGCGCTGCCGCACCCCGATCCGCGTGGCGGACCAGGGCGACGGCTCCCGCCAACGCCCCACCTACTGGTGCCCCTCCTGTCAACACGGCCCGGCCCCTCACTACGCCGGACAGCTCCCGCCCGCCAGATGACACAGCCTCACCAGATAGCCCTTACAAGCTAATTGACGATCCGTCAGATGTGCTCGTACGGTCCCCTCATGCCCGTCACCGCGTACGACCTCACCGGACGCACCGCATTCGTCACCGGCGCCGCGAGCGGCATCGGACGTGCCTCCGCCCTGCTCCTGGCCGACGCCGGAGCCACTGTGCACTGCGCCGACCGCGACGCGCAGGGCCTGCACGAGACGGCGACACTGATCAAGACCAGGGGAGGCACGGCCCGCACACACCCCCTCGACGTCGCGGACCGCACCCAGCTCGCCGAGGCGGTGGCGGCGGCCGTCGACGCGACGGGCCGCCTCGACGCCATGGCCGCGATCGCCGGGATCATGCACAGCAGCCCCGTCCTGGAGACCCGCGACGAGGACCTCGACCGCGTCCTCGGCATCAATTTCAAAGGCGTGCTGTACGCCTGCCAGGAGGCCGCCCGCGCCATGATCGCGACGGGCACACGCGGCAGCATCGTCACGATGGCGTCGGGGGCCGTGGACACCGGCGGCCCCGGACTGCTCTGCTACGGCGTCTCGAAGGCCGCCGTCGTCCAGCTGACGAAGACCCTGGCGACCGAGGTCGGTCCGCAGGGCATCCGCGTCAACGCGGTCGCGCCCGGCTGGATCCGTACACCCATGACCGGCCGGCACGACGCGTCGGAGCAGTCGCACACGGAGGCCCTGATGGTCCGGATGTCCCCACTGGGCCGCGTGGGCGAGGCGGACGACATCGCACACGCCGTCCTGCACCTGGCATCGGACGCGTCATCGTTCACGACGGGCCAGATCCTCCGCCCGAACGGCGGCGTCGCCATGCCCTGGTGAGCCACCCGCCCCCGGCCCTGGCGGACCGCATCTCCCCCGCAGAAGTCCCGCCCCGCCCCGCACCCCCGACAGACGCTCCACCGGCCCCCACCGCCCCCGCCGGCGCTCCAGGGGGCCGGATCGACCCCGCGGAAGTCCCACCCGACCGCACGGATCCCACCGCTCCCGCCGCCCGTGACTTGGGCACGGTGTGCACCGGCAGCAGGCTCAGCCCCCACCCACCGGCCGCCACAGCCCCCTCGAAGGCACCCGCGTCCGGCGAGAAGACCAGACGCAGCAGGCCCCACCACCACAGCGCCCCGAAGGCCACGGCCGGTATCCAGCGCACGGTCCGCCACACCCCTGCCGGTATTCCCCGCACAGTCCGCCACGCCACGGCCGCCACCTCCTGCCCCACGCCGGATCGGATCGGATCGAGCCCGAACGCCGGCGCCACCCGGCGGCAGGGCGCTCCGGGGGCGTTCCCGCACACCGAAGGCGCTCCCGCGCACGTCGAAATCCCCTTCACCATGGCACGACTGCCCTGATGCGGGCATGTCGAGCGCGGCCCGGCACGTCCCCTGGCCCGCCACTCCAGGCACCCCACCCGCGCGCCACCGGACATCCGAGAGCCTCACCATGAGAGAGCCTCGCCATGCAAAAGCCCCGGCCGATCTCCCGGCCGGGGCTTTCACACACTTATGAGTGACACCTGCACGAGGCGTCACGCCGCGCGGGATCACGCAGCGACGACGTCCACCGCTTCCGCAGGCGCCTTGATGGTCACCCGTTCCGGTGGGACACCGGCCACGGAGACAGAATTGAGCCGCGGGCGAACCGGTGCGGGCACCGGATCAGTAGCCGCTGCCGACTCGGCCAGCTCGGCGAGGGCGAGCTCGTCGCTCACCTCGCGCATGAGCTCGGACATCCGTACGTCAAGCGCGTCGCAAATAGCGGACAGCAGCTCGGAGGATGCCTCCTTCTGCCCCCGCTCCACCTCGGAGAGATAGCCGAGCGAGACTCGGGCGGACGAGGAGACTTCGCGCAGAGTACGGCCCTGGCGCTGGCGCTGCCGACGCAGCACGTCACCCAGCAGGCGACGGAGCAGAATCATCGGTGGCTCCCTCCTCGGACCGCGTAGCCGCATCCTTCACGCCCCACCGTACCGCCTTGCGCCGCGGCCGTGCGGGGAGCGATGTCGTGTTCACTCAGGGCTGTAAACATCAAAACCCCCCGTTCTGTTCCGTATCCTGTGCCCGCTCATTCTCTGCGCGTTCGCTCAAGACCTGCTCAAGGAGCAGCTCAAGCACACTCCGTACACTCTCCATACGGATTTCCGAACGGTCGCCGTTCAACCGCAACGCGGCCACTTTCCGGCTACGAGCGAAACTGCCGTCCTGAGCCCCTGACCGCTCAACCCCGGCGCCGGCTCCCGCGTCAGCCCCTCCGGAACCCGCCTCGAAGGCAAGGAAATCCTCCGGCCCGGCGACGGCCACGAAGACCGTCCCCACCGGCTGCCCGTCCTGTTCGTCGGGCCCGGCGACGCCCGTGGTCGCGATCCCCCAGTCCGCGCCGAGGATCCTGCGCACCCCTGTCGCCATCTGCAGGGCGACCTCGGGATCCACCGCCCCGCGCTCCGCCAGGAGAGTGCCGTCGACGCCCAGGACGTCCCGTTTCAGCTCGGTCGCGTACGAGGTGACGGATCCGCGGAAGACGCGCGAGGCACCCGGCACCGAGGTGATGTCCGCCGCCACGAGGCCGCCGGTGAGCGACTCGGCGACCGCGAGGGTCTCGCCGCGCTCCGCGAGCAGCCCGAGCACCACGGCGGCGGTGGCGAGGCCGTCCGCCCCGCCACCGCCGACCGCTCCGGACGTCACTGCTCCGCCGCCGCCTCACGTTCGTCGCGGGCGGCATCCTCGGCCGCCATGCCCTGCCGGCGCAGCACCACGGCCTGCTTCACGTAGTCGAGGCCGGTGAGCACGGTCAGCGCGACCGCCACCGCCATCACCCAGAACCGGAACGTGGCCAGCGGCCCGGTCAGCGCCAGGACGTACATCCCGACCGCCGTGCCCTGGGCGAGGGTCTTCATCTTTCCGCCACGACTGGCCGGGATCACCCCGTACCGGATGACCCAGAAGCGCAGCAGGGTGATCCCGAGCTCACGCCCGAGGATCACTCCCGTCACCCACCACGGCAGGTCGCCGAGGCTCGAGAGGCAGACGAGCGCCGCCCCCATGATCGCCTTGTCGGCGATGGGGTCGGCGATCTTCCCGAAGTCCGTGACCAGGTTGTACGTGCGCGCCAGATGTCCGTCGAAGACGTCCGTGATCATGGCGACGGCGAAGGCCGCCCAGGCCCAGGCGCGCCAGACGGGGTCGTAGCCGCCGTCGGCGAGCATGAGCGCCACGAAGCCCGGCACGAGGACGAGCCGGAGCATGGTCAGGATGTTCGCGATGTTCCACAGGCTGGCCTGGTTGACGGCCGCAGCGCCCAACTTGCCGCCGGGCGCCGGCCTACCGGAACCGCCCGTTGCGGATGCCGGGACTCCGGTCATCTGCCCGCCTCCTCAGAACACTCGAGCGGCTCCGCGACCAGGTCGACGCCCTGGGTGCCGATCACCTTTGCCTCGACGATACGACCCACGCTCAGGCCCTCGCTGCTGGTGAGCAGCACCTGTCCGTCCGTCTCGGGCGCCTGGTGCTCGCCGCGACCGACGGCACCGTCCTCGTCGTCGATGGACTCGACGAGCACGTGGACCGCCTCGCCGACGCGCTCGTCCGCGCGCTGCGAGACCAGCTCCTCGGCGAGCCGCGACACTCGCGCGAGGCGCTCGGCGACGACGTCCTCGTCGAGCTTGTGCTCGTACGTCGCCGCTTCCGTGCCCTCCTCGTCGGAGTAGCCGAAGACGCCGATCGCGTCGAGGCGGGCGCCGGTGAGGAAGCGCTCCAGCTCGGCCAGGTCGGCCTCGCTCTCACCGGGGAAGCCCACGATGAAGTTCGACCGGACACCGGCCTGCGGCGCCTTGTCACGGATCGTGGAGAGCAGGTCGAGGAAGCGGTCGGTGTCCCCGAAGCGCCGCATGGAACGCAGCACGGCGGGCGCCGAGTGCTGGAACGAGAGATCGAAGTACGGGACGACCTTGTCGGTTCCCGTGAGGACGTCGATGAGGCCGGGGCGCATCTCGGCGGGCTGCAGATAGCTGACGCGCACCCGCTCGATCCCGTCGACGGCGGCCAGCTCGGGCAGCAGCGTCTCCAGGAGTCGGATGTCGCCGAGGTCCTTGCCGTACGAGGTGTTGTTCTCGGAGACGAGCATGACCTCCTTGACTCCCTGCTCGGCGAGCCAGCGCGTCTCACCGAGGACGTCGCTGGGCCGGCGCGAGATGAAGGAGCCGCGGAAGGACGGGATGGCGCAGAAGGAGCAGCGGCGGTCGCAGCCGGACGCCAGCTTCACCGAGGCGACGGGGTTCGTCCCGAGGCGACGGCGCAGCGGGGCGCGGGGGCCGGACGCGGGCGCGAGACCCTCGGGCAGGTCCACGGGGGCGTGTCCGGGAAGCGCCACCTCGGCGCCCGCGTCCTGCCGCTCGGCGGGGCTGATCGGCAGCAGCTTGCGTCGGTCGCGCGGGGTGTGCGAGGCGTGGATGCCGCCGTTGAGGATGGTCTGGAGCCGGTCGGAGATGTCGGCGTAGTCGTCGAAGCCGAGCACGCCGTCGGCCTCGGGGAGGGCTTCCGCCAGATCCTTGCCGTACCGCTCGGCCATGCAGCCGACGGCCACGACGGCCTGGGTTCTGCCATGGCCCTTGAGGTCATTGGCTTCGAGAAGGGCGTCGACTGAGTCCTTCTTGGCGGCTTCGACGAAGCCACAGGTGTTGACGACAGCGACGTCTGCGGCCTCGGCGTCCTCGACGAGCTCCCAGCCGTCCGCCTCCAAGCGGCCTGCGAGCTCCTCCGAGTCCACCTCGTTACGGGCGCAGCCAAGAGTGACAAGGGCGACGGTACGGCGTTCGGGCATGGGCTCAAGACTACTTCGTCCCGCCGACAGCACCGCCCGCGAGGGTTACCCGGAGATCATCGCCGGGCAACCTCCCGCTCATCCGACCTCGGGATCGCCCTTGGTGTAGGTGAGGCGCTCGACCTGTCCGGCCTCGAACTCGTTGTCCACCTGCTTGCCGTTCACGTACAGCTGGATGGCGCCCGCGTCGCCGAGGACGAGGTCGACCTTCTGGCTGTCCTGGAAGGTCTTCGACTCGCCCTGTTCGAGCAGACCGTCGAACATGATCCGTCCGTTGTGGTCCTTCGCGGAGATCCAGCTGCGCCCGTCCGCCGCGTTGATCTTGACGGTGACCTTGTCGCGAGGCGCGGCCGCGATCGCGCTGTCGGTCGGGTCGGGCTTGGGGTCGGTGGGCTTGGTGGCCTTGGGGGTCTGCGTAGGCTTGGGCTTGCCGGAGGCCGGTGTCGCGCCCTCGGCGGCCTGCTGCTTGGCTCCGTCGTCGCTGCCGCCGAACGCGGTGAACCCGACGAAGCCGATCACCGCGACGATCGCGGCGACCATGGCCGCCGTCCAGTTCGGCCGGCGCGGCTCGGACCTGATCCGCTCGGCCTCGAACAGCGGAGCGGCCGGAGTCGGCGCGGGCCGCCCACCGTGCTCGTCGGCGAACTGGGCGAGCAGCGGCTCGGGATCGGCGCCCACGGCACGCGCCAGGGTCCGGATGTGACCGCGCGTGTAGACGTCGCCGCCGCACCGCGAGAAGTCGTCCTCCTCGATCGCCTGCACGATCGGGATGCGCACTCGGGTGGACGTACTGACTTCGTCGACGGTCATCCCGGCGTCTTCGCGCGCCTGACGGAGGACGCGTCCGATCGAGGGGCGGTCGTCCGAGGGCGTGTGCGCCTGCTCGACGGCCGGCGGGGTCGTCGCGCGAACGTCATCCGAAGGACGGTCGTCTTCAGGGGAGTTGCCGATGGACACGAGGGCGCCTTTCGAGCGTGTAACCACCTGCTGGAGGTTCAGTCTAGGGGGGGTACGAAAGGGTGGGGCAACCGGGCGGTCGGACCTTTACGCCATCGGAATGGCCGGACACGAGGGCCGGTCACCCCGATGCTGGGACACCTACCCGTCCCCTCCCTCAACTTGACGTACGCGGAGGGGAAACGGTTGCCTCACGCTCCCTTACGAGTGAGCGTCGATCGCGAGTATGAGTCGTCCGTTCGTCCTGCGGGGCGCGCGCTGTCCCATCGACGCGCGCCTCAGGGTTGAGCCTCCCCGCGGATCACTGCGAGCACTCCATCCAGTTCGTCAGGCTTCACAAGAACGTCACGCGCCTTGGAACCCTCGCTCGGCCCCACGATGTTCCGGGACTCCATGAGGTCCATGAGCCGTCCGGCCTTCGCGAAGCCGACGCGCAGCTTGCGCTGGAGCATCGACGTGGAGCCGAACTGTGTGGAAACGACCAGCTCAGCGGCCTGGCAGAGCAGGTCGAGGTCGTCGCCGATGTCCTCGTCGATCTCCTTCTTCTGCTTGGTCCCGACGGTGACGTCGTCCCTGAAGACGGGCGCCATCTGGTCCTTGCAGTGCTGGACGACGGCGTGGATCTCGTCCTCGGTGACGAAGGCGCCCTGCATACGGGTGGGTTTGTTCTGGCCCATCGGCAGGTACAGCCCGTCGCCCTTGCCGATCAGCTTCTCTGCGCCGGGCTGGTCGAGGATGACGCGGCTGTCGGCGAGCGAGGAGGTGGCGAAGGCGAGCCGGGAGGGGACGTTGGCCTTGATGAGGCCGGTGACGACGTCGACCGACGGGCGCTGGGTGGCGAGCACCAGGTGGATGCCGGCCGCGCGCGCGAGCTGCGTGATGCGCACGATCGAGTCCTCGACGTCCCGCGGCGCGACCATCATCAGGTCCGCGAGCTCGTCGACGATGACCAGCAGGTACGGGTACGTCTTCAGCTCGCGCTCACTGCCCTCGGGCGTCTTGAGCTTGCCGTCGCGGATCGCCTGGTTGAAGTCGTCGATGTGCCGGTACCCGAACGCCGCGAGGTCGTCGTAGCGCAGGTCCATCTCGCGCACGACCCACTGCAGCGCCTCGGCCGCCCGCTTGGGGTTGGTGATGATCGGCGTGATCAGGTGCGGGATGCCCTCGTACGCGGTGAGCTCGACGCGCTTGGGGTCCACGAGGACCATGCGCACGTCCTCCGGGGTCGCCCGGCACATGATCGAGGTGATCAGGCCGTTGATGCAGGAGGACTTTCCGGAGCCGGTGGCTCCGGCGACGAGGATGTGCGGCATCTTGGCCATGTTGGCCATGACGTAACCGCCCTCGACGTCCTTGCCGAGCGCGACGAGCATCGGGTGGTCGTCCTCGGCCGCGTCGGCGAGGCGCAGGACGTCGCCCACGTTGACCATTTCGCGGTCGGTGTTCGGGATCTCGATGCCCACGGCGGACTTGCCGGGGATGGGCGAGATGATCCGGACGTCGGGGGACGCGACGGCGTAGGCGATGTTCTTGGCCAGCGCCGTGATCTTCTCGACCTTCACGGCGGGGCCGAGCTCGATCTCGTAGCGGGTGACCGTCGGGCCGCGCGTGAAGCCGGTGACGCGGGCGTCGACCTTGAACTCGGAGAAGACGTTCGACAGCGCGTCGACGACGGCGTCGTTGGCCGCACTGCGTGACTTGCCGGGGCCGCCGCGCTCCAGGAGGTCGAGCGACGGCAGCGAGTACGTGATGTCGCCGGACAGCTGAAGCTGCTCGGCACGCGGCGGGAGGTCGCGCGGGGCGTCGGGGGCGGACTTCGTCAGGTCGGGCACGCCCGCCTTGGCCGCCGCGACCGCGGCCGCGGGCTCAGCTGCCGGCTCCTCGGTCTCCTTCGCCGGCGCCTTCGCCCGCGCGGTGGGCACCGGCGCCATGCGCTCCGGGGCGCTCTCCCGCTCCGTACCGACCCCCTGCGTCAGATCGGCGACCAGCGGCGACGGGGGCATACCGTGCAGCACGGCCCCGTCGAGCGCGGCAGCGGCCGCCGCGGCCACGTCGACCGCGTCCATGGGCCGGGTCACGACGGGCTGCACAGGGGTGCGCCGGGGCCTGCGCCGCTTGGAGAGTGCCTCCTGCTCCGCCTGGTCGGGGTCGTACGTCTCGGGGTCCGCCGGGCGCCGCCTGGAACGCGCGGGCAGGGACTCGCGCCACTGTTCGTCGTAGCGCTCATCGTCGTCCGCCACGCCGAGCGCGTCGTCCTCGGGGTCCGGATGGACGACGCCGAGCTTCACGCCGAGCAGCCGCAGTCGCTGCGGAATCGCGTTCACGGGCGTCGCGGTGACCACGAGCAGCCCGAAGACGGTGAGCAGGACGAGGAGCGGCACCGCGAGCACCTCGCCCATGGTGAAGCTCAACGGGGTGGAGGCGCCCCAGCCGATCAGCCCACCGGCGTCCCTTATGGCCTGCATGCCGTCGGTGCGGGCCGGCGAACCACAGGCGATGTGGACCTGGCCGAGTACGCCGATCACGAGGGCGGACAGGCCGATCACGATGCGCCCGTTGGCCTCGGGCTTCTCGGGGTGCCGGATGAGACGTACGGCGATGCCGCCGAGCAGCAGCGGTACGAGCAGGTCGAGCCGGCCGAACGCTCCCGTGACGAGCATTTCGACGAGATCGCCGACGGGTCCGCGCAGATTCGACCAGGTGCCGGCCGCGACGATCAGCGCCAGACCGAGGAGAAGGAGGGCGAGGCCGTCCTTGCGGTGCGCCGGGTCGAGCCCCTTGGCGCCACGGCCTATGCCGCGGAACATCGCGCCCACGCTGTGCGCGACGCCCAGCCAGAGCGCGCGTGCGAGCCGGTACACGCCCCCGGTGGGGCTGGGCACCGGCTTGGGCGCGGGCTTCTTCGCCGCGGCTTTCCTCGGGGGCGCCTTCTTGGCCGCGGGCTTCTTCGCGGCCGTCTTCTTGGCAGGAGCCTTCTTCGCCGGAGCCTTGGTCGGCGCGGCCGCCTTCTTCGCGGGCGTCTTCTTGGCTGCGGGACGTGAGGCCATGGGTGCGAGGTTACCGGTGGAGGCCACTGTGGACACGTGTGCCTACTGCTTCACCCGTCCGTGTCGCGGATCGGTGTGCCCGGAAGTGACGCTTCCTCAAATGGTGGGCTGCTGCTCAGTTCTGCGAGGGAAGTGACGGTGCGCCGCTTCCCGTGCCGGGCTCCAGAGCGTCAAGAGCACGGCGCAGCCCGGTGAGTTTGCGTTCGAGGTGCGCCGCCGTGGCGACCGCGGCCGCGTCCGCCGACTCGTCGTCGAGCTGCTTAGAGAGCGCCTCGGCCTGCTCCTCAACAGCCGCGAGCCGTGCGGAGAGTTCGGCCAGCAGCCCGGCCGGCTCCTTGGAGTCGCCGACGTCGGACTTCCCGCCGCCCTCGAGCTGGAGCCGCAGCAGGGCGGCCTGCTCCCGCAGTTGGCAGTTCTTCATGTACAGCTCGACGAAGACCGAGACCTTCGCGCGCAGGACCCACGGGTCGAACGGCTTCGAGATGTAGTCCACCGCACCGGCCGCGTACCCACGGAACGTGTGGTGCGGGCCGTGGTTGATGGCCGTGAGGAAGATGATCGGGATGTCGCGTGTCCGCTCCCGACGCTTGATGTGCGCCGCGGTTTCGAAACCGTCCATTCCCGGCATCTGGACATCCAGCAGAATGACCGCGAAATCGTCCGTGAGCAGCGCTTTAAGTGCTTCCTCCCCGGACGATGCCCGCACCAGTGTCTGATCGAGCGCGGAGAGGATGGCCTCCAGCGCCAGCAGATTCTCCGGCCGGTCATCGACCAGGAGGATCTTGGCCTTCTGCACCATGGCCCGCCCTCCTCGCCCCGGCATGGGGCCGCCCCTGTCCGCAGGACTTGGGGCGGCTCCGGAAGCCGCCCCAGTGGGCGACTCCCTTGCGTCGCCCGTCCTTGTGCCGGTCATGGTAGCCGCACCCCGCCCGTCGCCACACCCTGTCACCGCGATGTCACTGTGCACGTACCACAAACGCAGTGGGAGACCAGAAGGTTCCCCGGATACCGCGGTTCTACACGGCATCGGGCAGACTCGGTCAGCAACTGCTCAGCGACGCACACCTACCCTGTCACTCCCCGCGCATCCACTGCTCCATCACCGTCAGCAGATGATCCGGATCGACCGGCTTCGTGACGTAGTCGGAGGCCCCGGACTCGATGGCCTTCTCCCGGTCGCCCTTCATGGCCTTGGCCGTGAGCGCGATGATCGGCAGACCGGCGAACTGCGGCATCCTGCGGATCGCCGTCGTCGTCGCGTAGCCGTCCATCTCCGGCATCATGATGTCCATCAGGACGACCGTCACGTCGTCGTGCTGTTCGAGGACCTCGATCCCCTCCCGGCCGTTCTCGGCGTACAGCACGGACAGGCCGTGCTGCTCCAGGACGCTGGTGAGGGCGAAGACGTTACGGATGTCGTCGTCGACGATGAGCACCTTTTCGCCACCGAAGAGGAACGTGCGTCGTTCCTGCGGTGCCCCTTCCTGACCGGTGCCCGCCCACTGCTCCTGGGCACGCTCCTGCGCGGGCGCCGCCGGCGCCTGCTGCCCGGGCTGTCCCGGCAGCGCCGGCCGCTGTTCGGGCGCGGCCACCTGCCTGCGGCGCCGCCTGAAGAGCGCGGCGGGACCGTGCTGGGTGTCCTGGTACGACCTGACCTCCGGAGGCATCGACGCCTCGGGCGGCATGGCCTCCAGCGGCACGGCGTGCATCCCCGGCTCGATGGTGGGCGCGAGCTGCGGGTAGCCCTGCGGCGGCAGTTCGCTCGCGTGCAGCGGCATGTACAGCGTGAACGTGGAGCCACGCCCGGGCTCGCTCTGCGCGTGGATCTCACCGCCGAGGAGCCGCGCGATCTCACGGCTGATGGACAGGCCGAGGCCCGTACCGCCGTACTTGCGGCTCGTCGTCCCGTCGGCCTGCTTGAACGCCTCGAAGATCACCCGCATCTTGCCGGCCGCGATGCCGATGCCGGTGTCGGTCACGGAGAAGGCGATCAGGTCGCCGTCCGCCTCCCGCAGGGAGCCCGCCTCCAGGAGCTGCTCACGGATGGCGTCGGGCACGTCCGCGCCCGCCGGCCTGATGACCAGTTCGACAGCCCCGGAATCGGTGAACTTGACCGCGTTGGACAGCAGGTTGCGCAGCACCTGGAGCAGGCGCTGTTCGTCCGTGTGGAGCGTCGCGGGCAGTTCGGGCGAGACCCGTACGGAGAAATCGAGGCCCTTCTCCGCGGTCAGCGGGCGGAAAGTGGCCTCCACGTAGTCGACGAGCTGCACCAGAGCGATGCGGGTCGGCGACACGTCCATCTTGCCCGCCTCGACCTTCGACAGGTCGAGGATGTCGTTGATCAGCTGGAGCAGGTCGGAACCGGCGCCATGGATCGTCTCGGCGAACTCGACCTGCTTCGGGGTCAGGTTCGAGTCCGCGTTGTCGGCGAGCAACTTGGCGAGAATCAGCAGGGAGTTGAGCGGCGTACGCAGCTCGTGCGACATGTTCGCCAGGAACTCGGACTTGTACCGCATGGAGACCGCGAGCTGCTCGGCGCGCTCCTCCAGGACCTGCCTGGCCTCTTCGATCTCGGTGTTCTTGACCTCGATGTCGCGGTTCTGCTGGGCGAGCAGCTCGGCCTTCTCCTCCAGCTCCGCGTTGGACGCCTGGAGCGCCTTCTGCCGGTTCTCCAACTCCGCGGACCGCTCGCGCAGTTGCTCGGTGAGCTCCTGCGACTGCTTGAGCAGCACCTCCGTCTTCGTATTGACGGAGATGGTGTTCACGCTCGTCGCGATCATCTCGGCGATCTGGTTCAGGAAGTCCTTCTGGATCTGCGTGAACGGCTGGAACGTCGCCAGCTCGATCACACCGAGGACCGTCCCCTCGAAGAGCACCGGCAGCACGATGACGTGTGCGGGCGGCGCCTCCCCGAGCCCGGAAGCGATCTTCAGATACCCCTGCGGCACGTTCTCCACGAGGATCGCGCGCTTCTCCTGGGCCGCGGTCCCGATGAGCGTCTCACCGGGCCGGAACGAGGTCGGCATGGACCCCATCGAGTAGCCGTAGCTGCCGAGCATGCGCAGCTCGTACGCGTCCTCGGGCGCCGAACCGGCCTCGGCCTCGTCCGTCGGGAGCGCCAGGAAGAACGCGCCGTGCTGGGCGGAGACGACCGGCGTCAGCTCGCTCATGATCAGCGAGGCCACGTCCTCCAGGTCGCGGCGGCCCTGCATGAGGCCGGAGATACGGGCGAGGTTGCCCTTGAGCCAGTCCTGCTCCTCGTTGGCCACCGTGGTGTCGCGGAGGTTGGAGATCATCTTGTTGATGTTGTCCTGCAGGGCCTGGATCTCGCCCGCCGCGTCCACGTCGATCTTGAGATTCAGGTCGCCGCGGGTCACCGCCGTGGCGACGGCCGCGATGGCACGCACCTGACGGGTCAGGTTTCCTGCCATCTCGTTCACGGACTCGGTCAGGTCGCGCCAGGTGCCGTCGACGTCGCGCACGCGGGCCTGACCGCCCAGCTGGCCCTCCGTACCCACCTCTCGGGCGACCCGGGTCACCTGCTCGGCGAACGAAGACAGCTGGTCGACCATCGTGTTGATGGTCGTCTTGAGTTCGAGGATCTCGCCCCGGGCGTCGATGTCGATCTTCTTGGTCAGGTCGCCCTTGGCGATGGCGGTCGTGACCATCGCGATGTTGCGGACCTGTCCGGTCAGGTTCGACGCCATGCCGTTCACGGACTCGGTGAGGTCCTTCCACGTACCGGAGACTCCCGGTACGCGGGCCTGACCGCCGAGGATTCCGTCGGTGCCCACCTCGCGGGCCACGCGGGTCACCTGGTCGGCGAACGAACTCAGCGTCGTCACCATGGTGTTGACCGTGTCGGCGAGCTGGGCGACCTCACCGCGCGCCTCGACCGTGACCTTCTTGGTGAGGTCGCCGTTGGCGACGGCCGCCGCGACCTGCGAGATGTTGCGCACCTGGCTGGTCAGGTTGTTGGCCATCAGGTTGACGTTGTCGCTGAGGTCCTTCCAGATGCCCGTGACGCCCCGCACCCGCGCCTGCCCGCCCAGCTGGCCCTCCGTACCCACCTCACGGGCCACGCGGGTCACCTGCTCGGCGAACGACGAGAGCTGGTCCACCATCGTGTTGACGGTCGTGACGAGTTCGAGGATCTCGCCCTTCGCGTCGACGGTGATCTTCTTGGACAGGTCGCCGCGGGCGACGGCCGTGGTGACCTCGGCGATGTTGCGCACCTGAAGGGTCAGGTTGTTGGCCATGCCGTTCACGGACTGCGTGAGGTCCTTCCAGGTGCCGGAGACACCCTGGACCTCGGCCTGCCCGCCGAGGATGCCCTCCGTACCCACCTCGCGGGAGACCCGCGTGACCTGCTCGGCGAAGTTCGAGAGCTGGTCCACCATCGTGTTGAGGGTGTTCTTCAGCTCCAGGATCTCGCCGCGCGCGTCCACGTCGATCTTCTGCGACAGGTCACCGCGCGCCACCGCCGTGGCGACCTGCGCGATGTTGCGCACCTGGGCGGTGAGGTTGCCGGCCATGCCGTTCACGGAGTCGGTCAGGTCGCGCCACACACCGGCGACGCCGGGAACCTGCGCCTGACCGCCGAGCCGGCCTTCCGTGCCCACCTCGCGGGCCACCCGCGTCACCTGGTCGGCGAACGCGGAGAGCTGGTCGACCATCGTGTTGATGGTGTTCTTGAGCTCGAGGATCTCGCCGCGCGCGTCCACGTCGATCTTCTGCGACAGGTCGCCCCGCGCCACCGCCGTGGTCACCTGCGCGATCTGGCGCACCTGCGAAGTCAGGTTCCCCGCCATGAAGTTGACGGAGTCGGTGAGTTCCTTCCAGGTGCCGGACACGCCGTCGACCCGCGCCTGACCGCCGAGCCGTCCTTCGGTGCCCACGTCGCGCGCCATGCGCGTCACCTGGTCGGCGAACGACGACAGCTGGTCCACCATCGTGTTCACGGTGTTCTTCAGCTGGAGCATCTCGCCGGACACGTCGACGGTGACCTTCTGCGACAGGTCGCCGTTGGCCACCGCCGTCGTCACCTGCGCGATGTTGCGGACCTGGCCCGTCAGGTTGCGGAAGGCCGTGTTGACGGAGTCCGTCAGGTCCTTCCACGTGCCGGCCGCGCCCTGCACATGCGCCTGGCCGCCCAGCTCACCCTCGACACCGATCTCCCTTGCCACGCGGGTGACTTCGGAGCCGAACGCGGACAGCTGGTCCACCATCGTGTTGACGGTGTTCTTGAGCTCGAGCATCTCGCCGGCGACGTCGACGGTCACCTTCTGCGAGAGATCACCGTTCGCCACCGCCGTCGTGACGGTCGCGATGTCGCGCACCTGCGTGGTCAGGTTCCGGAAGACCGTGTTCACCGAATCGGTGAGGTCCTTCCACGTTCCCGCCGCGCCCGGCACGTTCGCCTGCCCGCCGAGCTGCCCTTCCGCACCGACCTCGTTGGCCACACGCGTGACCTCGTCGGCGAACGTGCGCAGCGTCTCCGTCATCTGGTTGATCGTCTCGGCGAGTTGGGCGACCTCGCCCCGTGCCGACACCGTCACCTTCTGCGACAGATCACCGTTGGCGACCGCCGTCGTGACCTGCGCGATCCCTCGCACCTGGGCGGTCAGGTTGCCGGCCATAAGATTTACGGAATCGGTGAGGTCCTTCCACACACCCGCCACACCCGGCACCTGCGCCTGGCCGCCGAGCTCGCCCTCCGTACCCACCTCGCGGGCCACGCGGGTCACCTCTGAGGAGAAGGACGACAGCTGGTCCACCATCGTGTTCACGGTGTTCTTCAGTTCGAGCATCTCGCCCGCGACGTGAACCGTGACCTTCCGGGACAGGTCGCCCTTTGCCACCGCGGTCGTCACGAGAGCAATGTCACGCACCTGAGCCGTCAGCCGGTACGCCATGGTGTTGACCGAATCCGTGAGATCCTTCCACGAACCGGACATACCGCGCACCCGGGCCTGACCGCCCAGCTTGCCCTCCGTGCCCACCTCACTGGCCACTCGCGTGACCTCGTCGGTGAACGTCGACAGCTGGTCCACCAGGTTGTTGACGGTGCGCCCGACCTTGAGGAACTCGCCTCGCAGCGGATGGCCGTTGCCGTCCGGCACCTGCGAACGCAGCTCCATACGCGGCGACAGATCGCCCTCCGCGACCGCCGTGAGCACCCGTCCGACCTCGGACACCGGGCGCACGAGGTCGTCGACCAGGGCGTTCGAGGCGTTGATCGCCGCGGCCCAGGAGCCCTCACAGGCGCCCGTCTCGAGCCGCTCGGTGAGCTTCCCCTCCCGACCGACCATCCGCCGCACCCGCGACAGCTCGCCGGTGAGGTGCAGATTCCGGTCCGCGACCTCGTTGAAGACCGCGGCGATCTCGGCCATGAGGCCGTCGCCCGACACCGTGAGGCGCTTGCGGAAGTTGCCGTCCCGCATCGCCACAAGACCGGCGAGCAGTCTGTTCAGGGCAGCGGTGTCCACCGCCGTGGTCCCATTGCGCGATTTACTCTGTTTCGCCAGGGACTGTCCGCCCTTTGCGCGCGTATTCGTGCCTCGCGACGCTGCGCCAGACTCCACTGTGTCCCTCCCGCAAGGGTCGGCCGTACTGCTCGGATTGCTCGGGTTCTCTTCGGAAGCCTGCCCAGTGTTTCACCATGGCAGAACCAGGCCATAACAGTTCGGCAGCTTCGCACACCGTCCGCACACCCTCCGGGCGGAAACACAAGCGACCGGCATCCGCATGGACGGCGAAGGTAAGTAACCTTGCATGCGGCTGTCCACCCACCCCGGTCCGCCCGGCCAGGGCGGTGGCACGAGAACAACGGGCATCGGAGGGGCGACCGCGCCATGAGTTCGGGAGACCTGGGCGTCGAGACTCGTACGACTGATACAGGGAGTTCTGTGATCACCGCGCGCGCGGCTGCCACCTTCGACCCCGTCGGGCGGTCCGTCGCGACCGCCCGCGCCTTCGTCCGCGACACCCTCCAGGGCTGGGGATTCCCCGACATCATCGACGACGCGGTCGTCCTCACCAGTGAACTCGTGACGAACGCCGTCGTGCACGCCGGCACCTCCGCCGAGGTCCTGTGCCTGCGCACCGACGACGGCGTACGCGTCGAGGTCGCCGACCGCTACCCCGAGCGCGAGATCCCGCTCCAGCAGTCCGCGATCAACATGGGCAACCCCGACCGCGAGGGCGGCCGCGGCCTCCAGCTCTGCGCGGCCCTCGCCACCCGCTGGGGCGTCGACTACACGCCGACCCACAAACTCGTCTGGTTCCAACTCGCCCTTCCCCAGCGCTCGGTGGGCACCCGCACCGCGGGCCCCGCCCTCCCCACCGACCTCCTCCCGCTGGCCGACAGCCGTGTGCGGGTCGCCGTCGTCCAGATCGACCGCACCGGAGCCGTCGCCGCCTGGAGCGAGGACGCGGAGCACCTCTTCGGATACGTCGCCGAACAGGTCGTCGGTAAACCCCTCACCGACTTCGCGGCCTGGCCGCACACCCCCGGCACGAGCACGGGAATCGTCGACGCGCTGCAGTTCTCGCGCTGGGAGGGCAGCTACGGCATCCGCGGCGCCGACGGCCGCGTGACGCCCGTCTACGCCTCCCACCTGCGCGTGCGCGACGCCGACGGCGACCCCTCCACGGTCTGCCTCCTCGTACGCGACCACGAGCGCGCCGTCCTCCAGACCCCGCTGCGCGGCCAGACCACCTCGGAGAGCGGCACGCTGTCCGAGGGCAACGCGTCCGACCCCTTCGAGGTCTTCATCGGCTCACCCGCCCCTGACGACCTAGACGGCCTGCTCCAGCGCACGGTGGAACGCGCCCGCGACATGCTCGACGGCGACTCCGCCTTCCTGCTCCTCGCGACCGATGACGAGACCGAGCTGGAGGTCCGCGCCTCCACGGGCCTTCCGTCCGCCCGCCAGCGCTTCGCCCGCGTCCCCGTGGAGGTGGGCCCCGGCCGCTACGGCTCGGCCCGCATGCCGGCCGTCCACGAGGACCTCATGGTCGTCCCCGGCGCCGTCCCCCTCCTCAACGGCACGGGCATGCGCTCGGTCGTCACGGTCCCGCTCAAGGTCGAGGGCCGCCTCACCGGCTCCCTCGGCGTCGCCGCCGAGGCACCCGGCCGTTACTCGAACGAGGAGGCCCTGCGCCTCCAGTTCGCCGCCGATCGCATCGCCCTGGCCGTCGAGTCGGCCCGCCTCGGCGAGCTCGAAAAGCTCCGCCGCGGCTCCCTCAGCTTCCTCGTCGAGGCGTCCGACCTCCTCGCCGGCACCCTCGACCGCGACCAGACCCTGGCGCTCATGGCCCAGATGACGGTCCCGACGCTCGCCACCTGGTGCGCCGTCTACACGATCGCCGACCAGTCCTCGGAGCCGTACCTCTCGTACGTCCTGCACGAGGACGAGGAGCGCATCGACGGCCTCAAGGCGCTCCTGTCCAAGATCGCCCCGCCCGACCCCGTACCCACCCCCGGAGCCCGCGTCTGGGCGGCACCCGCCGAGGCGGCCCACCAGGCGGCTCTGCGGACGTCCAAGCGCAGTCTCGGCCTCGGCGCGCCGGCGAGCGTCAGCTCGGGCATCGGCACGACCCTCGCCACGGCCTCCGCGGTCGGCGGCGAGACGGTCGTCCTCCCTCTGGTCGCCCGCAACCGCGTCATCGGCATGCTCACGCTCGGCAAGCCGTCCGACGAGCACTTCCGCCAGGAAATCCTGGAACTGGCCGAGGACTTGAGCCGCCGTGCCGCCCTCGCCCTGGACAACGCGCGCCTCTACTCGGAGCGCATGGCCATCAGCCAGTCCCTCCAGCGAAGCCTGCTCCCACCGGAGCTCCCGCACATCCCGGGCGTCGAGGTCGAGGTCATCTACCGCGCGGCCGGCGAGGGAAACGAGGTGGGCGGCGACTTCTACGACCTCTTCCCGATCCGCGACGGCGCCTACGGCTTCGCCATCGGCGACGTCTGCGGTACGGGGCCGGAGGCCGCGGCGGTCACCGGCCTGGCCCGGCACGCCCTGCGCCTCCTGGCCCGCGAGGGCTTCGGCGGCCCCGCGGTCCTGGAGCGCCTGAACGCCGCGATCCTCGACGAGGGCGCCCGAAGCCGCTTCCTCACGCTCCTCTACGGCGAGTTGTGGCCTCAGGAGGACGGCTCGTCGGTCCTGAAGATGGTCTGCGCCGGCCACCCGCTCCCCCTGCGCCTGCGCCAGGACGGCACGGTCGAGCCGTACGCGGAGCCGCAGCCGCTCCTCGGCGTCATGGAGGACCTGGAGCTCTACGAGCAGACGATGACACTGGAACCGGGCGATGTCCTCCTCTGTGTCACGGACGGCATCACCGAACGCCGCGAAGGCACCCGCATGCTGGGCGACGACGGCCTGGCGGACGTGCTGACGACCTGTACGGGCCTGACGGCCGGCGCGGTGGCGGCCCGCATCATGCGCGCGGTCGAGCGATTCGCGTCTGACGCCCCTTCGGACGACATGGCCATCCTGACCATGCGCGTCCCGGAACTCCAGAAGGACTGAGGGGCCCCAACGCAAAAGGCCTCCGCCCGAAAGGGCGGAGGCCTTTATGTCTGAGCCCCCAAGCGGAATCGAACCGCTGACCTTCTCCTTACCATGGAGACGCTCTACCGACTGAGCTATAGGGGCCTGTTGCTTTCCCGAGGTTTCCCCCGCAGCAACGGAATTAAGCATACCCGAACTTCAGCTCGGTTCGAACCGCCCCGCCCGCGCGTCAGAAAGCGGGCTGCAGCAGCCCACCGAGCGCATTGCACGCGGAGACGACCTTGTGGAGCTCGCGCCGCGACAGCGTGGCACTGACGGGCAGCGCCAGCGTCTCGTCGGCCGCCCGCTCCGTCTCCGGCAGAGCGACGTCACGCCGGAACCGCGGCAGCCGGTGCACGGGCGTCTTCACCGGCACGTGGCAGTCAATTCCCCTGGCCCGTATGGCATGTGCGAAGGCGTCCCGGTCGGGGCGGCCGTTGCCGGGCACTCGCACGACGTACTGCTGATAGGTGTGCCGATCGCTCCCGGCGGGCGTCCGTACGCCACTGAGCCGCGCGTTCAGATAGCCGGCGTGCGCCCGCCGCTGGACGAGCCCGTCGTGCGGCTGCTCCGATTCACCCTGCTCCAGGACGAGCAGCCCGCGTCGCGCACCGATCTCCCACAGCCGCGCCACATCGGCCGGCTGCCCGAAGCGGTGTACGGCGATGATCGCCGCGGTGTGCGCACTGACGCCGGCCTCGACCGAAGCGGGGGCGAGGCAGTACGTGTCCGGATCTATGTCCGCGAACACCGGCCTGGCACCGGCCAGTTCGACGGCCTCCGCGACCTCGACGTTCCCGTAGGCGGGCACGATGACCTCGTCACCGGTTCCGATACCGGCGGCCCTCAGCATTGCAACTGTCCCCATGGCACGGGATGTTGGCTGCGCAACGTGAACGACAAGTGACGCAAAACAAAAAAGAGCTGGTCCCTGAACCGAAGTTCAGGGACCAGCTCTATAAAAGGAGTTCGGCGGCGTCCTACTCTCCCACAGGGTCCCCCCTGCAGTACCATCGGCGCTGTGAGGCTTAGCTTCCGGGTTCGGAATGTAACCGGGCGTT
>NZ_JBHJYS010000029.1:0-119804 GCF_042270245.1 Streptomyces sp. NPDC055955 | reverse complement strand
CGCCCGCGGGGGCTGGCGGGCGGCGCGCCGCGGGGGGGGGGGGGGGGCGGGGCCCGCCGCGCGCCCCCCCCCGCCGCCCACGTCCGTCAGTCCTCCGCCAGCGCCGCGTCCACGATCGACTGCGCCTCCGTCTGCACCTGGGCCAGGTGGTCGGGGCCGCGGAACGACTCCGCGTAGATCTTGTACACGTCCTCCGTGCCGCTCGGCCGTGCGGCGAACCAGGCGTTCTCCGTGGTGACCTTCACGCCGCCGATCGCGGCGCCGTTGCCCGGCGCGTGGCTGAGCCGTCCGGTGATGGGCTCGCCCGCGAGCGTGTCCGCCGTGATCGCGTCGCCGCTGAGCTCGGCGAGGCGGGCCTTCTGCTGCTTCGTGGCCTTCGCGTCCACGCGGGCGTACGAGGACGAGCCGTGCTCCGCGGCGAGTTCGGCGTAGTACTGCGACGGGGTCTTCCCGGTCACCGCGGTGATCTCGGCCGCCAGCAGCGCGAGCAGGATGCCGTCCTTGTCGGTCGTCCAGACGCCGCCGTCCTTGCGCACGAAGCTCGCGCCCGCGCTCTCCTCGCCACCGAAGGCGACCGCCCCGTCGACGAGTCCCGGCACGAACCACTTGAATCCGACGGGGACTTCGAGCAGCTCGCGGCCGAGCGACGCGACGATCCGGTCGATGACGGCGCTCGACACCAGCGTCTTGCCGATCGCGGCGTCGGACCGCCAGCCGGTGCGGTGCGTCGCCAGGTAGTGGATCGCGACGGCCAGGTAGTGGTTCGGGTTCATGAGCCCGGCGTCGGGCGTGACGATGCCGTGCCGGTCGGCGTCCGCGTCGTTCCCCGTCAGCAGGTCGTAGTCGTGCCGCTTCGCGAGGACGGACGCCATCGCGGGGGCCGACGAGGGATCCATCCGGATCTTGCCGTCCCAGTCGAGCGTCATGAACCGCCAGGTCGGGTCCACCTCGGGGTTGACCACCGTCAGGTCGAGTCCGTACATCTCGGCGATCCGTGCCCAGTAGTGCACACTCGCCCCGCCGAGCGGGTCCGCGCCGATGCGCAGCCCCGACGCCCGGATGGCGTCGGTGTCGATGACGGTGCTCAGCTCCTCGACGTACCGCTCACGGAAGTCGTACGTCTCCGGAGTCACGTCCTTGGTGGTGCGCACGTCGCGGTTGCCGTCGGCGAGCAGTTCGTTGGCGCGGCGCGCGATCCAGGAGGTCGTCGTGGAGTCGGCGGGGCCGCCGTGCGGCGGGTTGTACTTGAAGCCGCCGTCGCGCGGCGGGTTGTGGCTCGGCGTGATGACGATGCCGTCCGCCTGGCCGAGCTCGTCGGACGCGGCGCTGTTCCAGCGCAGGATGGCGTGGCTGAGCGCGGGGGTCGGCACGTATCCGTCGTGGGCGTCGGCGAAGACGCGTACACCGTTCGCGGCCAGGACGCCGAGTGCCGTGTCGAGCGCGGGCCGCGAGAGGGCGTGGGTGTCGGGTCCGATGAACAGGGGGCCCGTGATGCCCTCGGCCGTGCGGTGTTCGACGATGGCCTGCGTGATCGCCGCGATGTGCCGTTCGTTGAACGCGCCGTCCAGGCTGGAGCCTCGGTGCCCGCTCGTGCCGAAGACGACGCGCTGTTCGGGGCGGTCCACGTCGGGGATCTTGGTGAAATACGCGTCGACGAGTTCATCGATGTCGACGAGGTCCTCCGGCCGGGCCTGGGTTCCTGCGCGCTCAGTCATGGGGGCATTCTCCCATCAGGGCCGCGAGCGGCGCAGGACCGCACGGGTGTCCCGAAGCGCCACGAGCACTGCGGGACACCCGGCCGGCGGACGGACCGTCAGGACTGCTGCTCGGCACGCGCCTTGACGATCGTGGCCAACATATCCGCGATGTGCGCCTCGGACGCGGCCTTGTCGATGCCCGACTCGGCGAGGGTGCCCGAGCCGTTCTCCTGCTCCAGAAGGGCCAGCAGGATGTGTTCCGTACCGATGTAGTTGTGGCCCAGGCGCAGCGCCTCGCGGAAAGTCAGCTCCAGGGCCTTCTTCGCGTTCGCGTCGAACTTGACGAGGCCGGGCACGTCGGAGACGGCCGGGGGCAGCGTGGCCGTCGCGTTCTGCCGGACGGTGTCGAGGAGCACGCCCTGCGCCCGGATGGCCTGCGCGGCGAGCCCCTCGGGCTCGGCGAGGAGGCCGAGGACGAGGTGTTCGGGCCGGATCTCGTCGTTGCCGGCGGCCTGGGCCTCGTTCTGCGCGGACATCACGACGTTGCGCGCCCGCGGGGTGTAGCGGCCGAAGCCCGAGCTGGGATCGAGGTCGCCGACCTCGCCGGAGGCCTTGGGCACGAACCGCTTCTGAGCTGCCTGCCGGGTGACCCCCATGCTCCTGCCGATGTCGGTCCAGGACGCCCCGGAGCGGCGTGCCTGGTCCACGAAGTGGCCGATCAGATGGTCCGCGACGTCGCCGAGGTGGTCCGCGGCGATCACGGCGTCGGAGAGCTGGTCGAGCGCGTCGGTGTGGACCTTCTTGATGGCGTCGATCAGGTCGTCGAGGCGTACGGGTGTGGTCATGCCTACTGGCTCCGCAGATTCCGTCATGTGACAACCGTAGGTTGACAGCGCGAGGGTGTCAACCTTCAGTTGACAGCCGTTGGGAGTGCCCTCGTGCACGCCGTAGGCTGCGGAGTCCACGACGTACCGACCGAGGAGGAGAGCCATGCCGTCGGGCCGAGTGTCACTTGCGGACGTGCTGCGCACCGCGGACGAGTCCCGCACGGGCGCCCTGTGGAAGCTCGACGGCGCGGCGCGGCAGCTCGACGCGAACCTCGTCCGGCTGCGGCCCGGCACCGCCGTCGCCGAGCACGTCGAGCCGGACCTCGACGTCCTGCTCGTCGTCCTCGACGGCGACGGGTTGCTCCGGCATGCCGACGAAGAGGAGCAACTCGCCCCCGGAGCCCTGGTGTTCGTCGCGCGCGGCGAACGACGCTCCGTGACGGCCGGCGCGCACGGTCTCGCCTACCTCACCGCTCACCGGCGACGCCCCGGCCTGACCATCGCGAGGCCCCCGGCCCACGAGGGCGGCGAACCGGCCTGCCTGCTCAGCCGGATCTGCCCCGCCTGTGACCGCGTCTCCGACGATGCCGCGGCGTCCTACTGCGCGCGCTGCGGCGGGCGCCTACCCACTCCCTGACGCGACCGAGCGGGCGTTCGTGCCCGCCCGCCGGTCCGGCCTGCACCGCCCCGCGCCTCCTCGCCCGTACGGTGCCGGGGACGAGCAGGACCGGGCGACCGCAGCGAGGGAGAACCACCCGACATGGCCGACTACCGCATCGAGACCGTCCGCAACGGCTTCCGCGACTGGACCGCGCGCAACGACCGCGGCGCCGAGGTCCGCATCGGCGCCGCCGAAGATCCCGACGTGCAGCCGTCGTTCACCCCGGTCGAGCTGCTCCTCGCCGCGCTCGGCGGCTGCGGCGGCCTCGTCACCGACCGTACGGCCCGCACCGTCGAACACGACGGACTGCGCATCGTCGTGGAGTCCGTGTCACGCCCCGAGGACGACGGCCGCGTCGGCGCGGTCCGCATCAGCTACGAACTGGAGCTCCCCGAGGGCGACAAGCAGGCGGATGACGCGTTCGCCCGCGGCGTGCGGCTGACCCACGAGAAGTACTGCACCGTCAGCCGGACCGTGGAACACGGCGCCCGGATCGAGGCGCGGCTCCCGGACGGCACGCTCGTCTTCATGGCGGGCTGACGCGCCTGCGTGGCGGACCGACGAGTGTGCGCGGCCTCGGAAACTGGACCGGGGCGCGGACGGCTTCGTGGCCCGGTGCGCGCCGGAGCACGCTCTGCAGCAGGCCGCCGTGCCCCCGACCCACTGAAGGATCGGGGGCGTCCACGAACCGTCCCTCACCCCCACCGACTTCCTCCATGTGCGCGAGGACCCGGCGGGGGCTGGGAGACGCGGTGTGCGAGCGCGGCACCCGCGAGACGATCGCGCGGCATGCCACGGAGGACGCTGCCGGCGCCCGACGGTGGCAGCCGCCGAACGGAGTGCCGCCGTACCGCGGCAGGGTGCTACGGGAGTGAATGCACCTTGGGGCCAACGCTGTTCGACCAGGCGTTGCCCGCCGTCGCGTCCCAGTTCGTGGACCAGGTCATCGCGCCCCGCAAGCCCGGATAGGTCCTCGCGGGCTTGAAGGAGCCGCAGCCGGTGCCGCGCGTCAGGCAGTCGAGCGCGTTGTTGACGACCGAGGGGTCCACGTAGCCGCTGCCGGCTCCGCGCGTCGACGCCGGGACGCCGAGGCCGACCTGGGACGGGTCGAGACCGCCCTCCAGCTGGATGCAGGCCAGTGCGGTCAGGAAGTCCACCGAGCCCTGGCTGTACACCTTGCCGTCGCAGCCCAGCATCGAACCGCTGTTGTAGTACTGCATGTTGACGACCGTGAGGATGTCCTTCACGTTCAGCGCCGTCTTGAAGTACTCACCCGAAGTGGACTGCATGTCGATGGTCTGCGGTGCCATCGTGAGGACCAGCTTCGCGCCGGCCTTCGCGGAGAGCTGGTGCAGGGCCTTCGACATGTAGGTGGAGTTGAGGCCGTTCTCGAGGTCGATGTCGACGCCGTCGAAACCGTACTGCTGCATCAGGGAGTAGGCACTGTCGGCGAACGCGGTGGCCGACGCGTCACTGTTGACGGACACGCTGCCCTTCTCGCCGCCGACCGAGAGGATCACGGACTTGCCCGCGGCCTGCTTCGCGGCGATGTCGGCCTTGAAGTCGGCGGTGGACGCGTATCCGACGGCGGGGTCGAGCGTGAAGGAGATCTGCCCCGGCGTGCTGGTCGCGTCGGCGAAGGACACCGCGATGATGTCGTACTGCGAGGGGACGTCCCGCAGCTTCTGCACGGTCGCGCCGTTGTCGAAGTTCTGCCAGTAGCCGGTCACGGCGTGCTTCGGCACGGTGCCGCCGCCACCGCCCCCGGAAGCCGCGGTCCTGGCGGTGACGGCCGCCGACTTCGCGGACTCACCGGCCGAGTTGGTCGCGCTGACCTGGAAGCTGTACGAGGTGGCGGCGGCGAGTCCGGTGACGGTTGCGGATGCGCCGCTGACGGAGGCGACCTTCGAGCCGTCGCGGTACACGTTGTAGCCGGTGGCGCCGGAGACCGGGTTCCAGGAGAGGTCGACCGAGGAGGACGTCGCGGCGCCCGCCGCGAGTCCCGCGGGGACCGCCGGGATCACCACGGGATCGCCGCCTCCACCGCCGCCGTCGGGACCGAGCACGCTCACGTCGTCGGCGTAGTACGCGCTCTGCCCGTACCAGCCGTGCGTGTAGACGGTCACGGACGTCGTGTTCGCGCCGGTCGTGAACGTGGTGCTGAGCTGCTGCCAGCCGGAGGATCCCGGGGTCCACGTCGACACGTCGGTGGTACCGGTGCCGCTCGCGCCGAGGTACACGTAACTGCCCTGGACCCAGGAGCTCAGTGTGTACGTCGAGTTGGGCTTGACCGCCACGGCCTGGGAACACTGCGCGGTGTCCTGCGCGGTCGGTGTCCCCTTGAGCGCCTTGGCGCCTCCGTGCACGGGGGAGCCGACCACGGAACCGGTGCCGGCGGAGCACGTCCAGTTGCTCAGGTCCGATTCGAACCCGGCGTTCTTGGCGACGTTGATGTCGGCGGCCTGCGCCGTGGTCGCCAGAGCGGTGACGCCGAGCGCCGTGGCCGCGGTGACGGCCAGTGCGCCCTTGATCCATCTGTGTGCACGGTCCACTTACTGCCTCCGGTGGGGGAGTGAAGGGGGCGGGAGTGAACGGTGGCCACCGCTGTAGGGCCCAAAGCTGGTCCAGACCAATCGAGTTGTCAAGACCTCAACCGTGCCGAGGAGGCTGTCGGAACGCTCCGGGCGCGATGAGTTTCCCGCACGCGGAGGGTCTTCAGTGGTGACGAAGGACCCCTGAGGAGGCAGAGATGAGCACGTCCAGCACCCTGAGCGAGGAGTTCGCCGCCGTCCTGGAGAAGAGTCCCGGCGAAGGCGGCTGGACCTATGTCGTATGGCCCGAATCGGCCGCCTTCTTCAGGACGCGCGGACTGGTCAAGGTCAGGGGCACGGTCGACGGTCATCCGTTCCGGAGCTCGTTCATGGCTCTCGGGGACGGGCGGCACAAGCTGCCCGTCAGGGCCGACGTGCGCAAGGCGATCGGCAAGGAGGCGGGAGACCGCGTCACCGTCCGGCTCGAGGAGCGGCTCGGGGGCTGACGCGGGGGGAGTGGTGAACGGGGCCGCCGGCCTGGGCGTGGGTAGGGAGTGGCCGGCGGCCCCTCCGCGCAGGAGCCGTCAATCCTGTGCGGGGTTTTCCCTCGTAGTGGACTGCGTCGTTCCGATGGCTGGAACCGTGCGAACACAGTGACTGGGTGCGCCCGATTCACACGGGGCGCGCGCCGGGTCTCAGAGGCGCTCGAGAATCCCCCGCACAAAGGCGGCCTGGCCCGCGTGCTGGAGATCGTCCGAGATGACGCTCACCAGTCGCACGCCCAGTGTGACCGGCGGGGACCAGGTGTCGTCGATCACCTGGTCCAGGTCCGCGTCGGTCAGTCCTGCCACGTGGGCGAGGGTGCGCTCGTGCACGGCGTCGAAGTAGCCGAGCAGCAGATCGGCCGACGGGACCTGCACCTTGGCCACCTGTTTGTCACTGTGGCCGTACCCCGTGTCGGAGGGTGGCAGGGCGAGGTCGAGGCGGTCGACCCAGCCGTCGGCGAGCCAGACCTGATCGGTCTGGAAGGCGTCGGAGATATGGTCGTCCTGCACGCGTGAGAGGTGCCAGATCAGCCACGCGATCGAGTTCGAGTCGTCATTGAGCCGGGTGTTGAGTTCCTCGGCGGAAAGATCTTCCATCGCCGAGTGAACCGTTTCGTGGATCCGTCCGAACGCGTCGGTGAGAACGTCCTTGGAGTGCATGACGTGCTGCTTCCTCGATGGCGAGGATTTCACACCCGCGCACCCGTTCCATTCCGGCCATTCGGTGCTCCGAATATGCCAGGAGACTGGCCAGAAAGGCGTGGTGACAGCGCGTCGGAAGTGTCGATACTCGTCTTCTGAGGAAGTTGAATGACGTCCGACCAATAGATCATTTCGCCGGTCCGGCCCGGCGCATCCGCACGGATCACGCACATCGAACGGAAGGAAAGTGAGGCCCGCAGGACGGCGAACGACGCGACGGGGGAGAACGTGCACGAGGAATTCCTGTGCCATGTGACCGCATACGGAATCTGTGGCGGTCAGCGCGTCGGCGTACCGCTCGGAACGTATCGCGCGCCCACTCTGCCGCTCGCGATGTGGTGGCTGCGCGACCGCGCTTCCTGGATAGCCGAACGGCTCGATCCACGCCCCGGAAATCCGCATTTCCCCGAACACGCCATTGCCCCGGTCGCCGACACCGTCCCCGACGTGCCGGCTGCGCTGCGCGACTGGTGCGGCGATATCGAGCGGCAGGAACAAGTGGCCGAGGAACTCGCCGCCGGGAAACTCGTCCGGCTGATCACTCGCGACGACACCACGGAATACGAGTTCCTCGCCGAGTCGGTCGACGCCCTGCGGATGCAGCGCACCCGCGCGTCCCGAGCCGCGCTCGTTCCCCACCCGTGATCGACGCGGCGCCCATATGACTAGTAGCCGGTACGGGTGGCGCTGCGCTTACCTGCGTAAACGCCGGGGGATTGTGGTCATGCACAGCGCAGTCACCACTCTTTCGGAGCCGCTCGAATGCACCGCAGCACCGCCTTGCTCACCACCGCACTCGCCGGCGTCGCCGCCGCGCTGACCCTCGCCGCCCCGACCGCCGTCGCCACCGCGCCGGCCGGTTCCGCGCGCGCCGCGGGACCCGGACAGGTCTGTTTCTGGACCGAGCCGGGGCAGCACGGCCAGGCCTGGTGCTACGCGCCACCCGGCTACGCCGAGGCGGAGAACGGCACCCAGCGCCACGCCTACTCCTTCGACTCCCGGGTCGGCGGCACTGTCTATGCGATCAGCTACGGACCGGGGAACAGCTGTCTCTACCGCGAGATCCGCAAGGACGACTACGACGAGAACTGGGAGGCGTGGGCCACCAAGTTCGACGGTGTCAGCGACAACAAGATGGGATGCGAAGCGGGCTGATCCGTCGATGACCCACCGACCGCGCCCCTGGGTACGGCCGCTCCGGGCACTCACCGTGCTCGGCGCGCTGTCCCTGGCCGGGCTGCTCGTCACCGGCTGCGCGGCCCCGGACCCCGGGCCCGCACTCTCCCCGGACGACACCGTCAAGGCCGCCACCCGGCTCCTGACCGACCGCTGCCTCACCGCACAGGGGCTCACCCCGCCGCGCCCCGGCAGACGGCCCGGCACACAGGCCCAGGAGGAACGCCTGTCCGAAGCCCTCTTCGGCGCCGGACGCACCGAACTCTCCCTGAGGCTGCCGACCGGATACTCCGTGCGCGCCCACACCGACGGATGCCTGGCCTCGGCGCAACGCGACCTCTACGGCGACCAGCGCCGCTGGTTCCAGGTATCGACCGTCGTCAACAACCTCAAGCCCGAAGCGGCCCACCGCAACACCAGCCTGGCCTCGGTGCGGGCCGGACACCGCACCGAGGTCGCGGACTGGCAGCGCCTTCGGGAGCACGCCCTGAACCGTGCGAGGCACCTCCTCGCCCACCAGGAACGGCAGAAGCGGCAACAGCCGATTCAGCACCAGAAGCAGCAAGCGAAGCAGCAAGAGAAAGAGACGCAGTGATCATCAAGAACTCCGCCGCGCTCCTCGCGGCCGTCGCCCTCGCCTGCGGCGGCGCCGTCGCCACCTCGTCCTCCGCCTTCGGAGCCTCGTGCCCCAGCGGCCAGTTCTGCGCCTGGACGGACGCGGACTTCGGCGGTCAGCGCACCAACTGGTCCGGCGACGACCATGACTGGGAGGACCCCATTCAGGACCAGGACTCCTCCTGGGCGAACCATGGCATTTCGGGCCCGGGCATCAAGGACCACGTGCAGGTCTACGAGAACCCGGGCCTCGTCGGTCTCGGCACCGTCTGCCTCGCCCCGGGCCAGGAGATCGCCTCCGACAGCTGGGGCAACGACAGCGGCGACTCCCATACGTGGAAAATGAGCTGCTGACCTCGCGCACCGCGTGACCGGAACGGAACGGGCGGCAGGCCCTGCCGCCCGTTCCGGCCGGTTATGACTGCCGCACGCGCCACTGGGTATCAGGAGGTCTGCAGGGAAGTTACTGTGCCGATCGATTCCATTGAGAGAACCGCATGACCGAGTACCTGGACGGAGCTTTGATGCCGACCGGTGCTGCCGACCCCGCCGAGCCGCTGCGCCGGGTGACGCAGTACACCGGAGAGCCGGGCTGCATCGCAGACGCGCGCGCCTTCGCCGAGGTGTTCCTCGAACAGCTGCGGTCCGAGTGGTGCGCCCTGATCGACGCCAGGTCCCGCGGTGATCTGCTGCTTCTGGTCAGCGAGCTCGTCACCAACGCGGACCGCCACAGCCACGGTCCGTACGTCCTCGATCTCGAGGGATCGAAGGACGAAGTGGCCGTCACCGTCTACGACAGCAGCGCCGCCGTCCCCCGCCTCTTCGCCAGGGATCCCGCGCGCATCGGCGGGCACGGCCTCGAGATCGTCCACGCCCTCGCCACCGAGGTCATCGTGGAGCGGGTACCGGTCGGGAAGTGGATCAAGGCCGTCTTTAGACTGCGACCGTAATCGAACGGTTCTCGCGCGAGGAGACGACGACATCGACACGGCATCCGACCGCGAACTCCTGAACGACCTGGCCGAGGCGCTGCCCGGCCTCGCCCTGATCGAGGACGGCGACGTGCTGTCCGGGCTCAGCCACGACGACGCGGAATGGGCGCCGGTGGGCCGGGCGCTCGCGGCGGTCCGGGTGACGGACGCCGGCGAGGTGCAGCAGGTGGTGCGCGCCTGTGCCGCGCTGTCCGTACCCGTCGTGACCCGCGGCGCCGGCACCGGGCTCTCGGGCGGCGCGAACGCCACCGACGGCTGCCTGGTCCTCGACCTCTCGCGGATGAACCGCATCCTGGAGATCGACACCGAGAACCTGCTCGCCGTCGTACAGCCCGGCGTCGTCAACAACGATCTGAAGGCGGCCGTCGCCGAACACGGCCTCTGGTACCCGCCGGACCCGGCCAGCGCCCCCTGGTCGACCATCGGCGGCAACGTGTCGACGAACGCCGGCGGCCTGTGCTGCCTCAAGTACGGCGTCACCCGCGACTACGTGCTCGGTCTCGAAGCCGTGATGGGCGGGCCCGCGGGCGAGTACGGCAGTCGCGTCCGGTTCGGCCGGCGCACCACGAAGGGTGTCAGCGGCTACGACCTGACCGGTCTGTTCGTCGGCTCGGAAGGCACTTTCGGGGTGATCACCGAGATCACGCTCCGCCTTCGTCCCGCGCCCGCCGCCGAACCCCGCACCGTCGTCGGCGCCTTCGACGGCCTCGTCGCGGCAGGCGCCGCCGTCGCGCTGTGCACGCGGCGCGGCCTCCAGCCCGCCGCCCTGGAACTCCTCGACCGCCACTGCATGCAGGCCGTCGAGGACTGGAAGCACCTCGGGATCGAACCCGGCGCCGCCGCGCTGCTCCTGGCGCGGATCGACGCGCCGGGTGACGCGGGCGCGGCGGAGGCGGCGGCGGTCGCCGAGGCGTTCACGGACGCGGGAGCGCTCTGGGCCGAACAGTCCACCGACGCCGTCGAGGCGGAGGCACTGTTCGACGTCCGCAGGCTCGCCTACCCGGCTCTCGAACGCCTGGGCCCCGTGCTGACCGAAGACATCTGCGTACCCCGCTCGGCCGTGCCCACCATGCTTGCCACCGTCGAGGAGATCGGGCAGCGGCACGGGGTACGGATCGCGACCATCGCGCACGCGGGGGACGGCAACCTTCACCCGCTCCTGATCACCCCGCCCGGTGACGCCGAGGCGCGCCGCGCGGCGCAGGCCGCGTTCGAGGAGCTGCTCGGCGCCGCGGTCGCGGCGGGCGGCACCGTCACCGGGGAGCACGGCGTCGGCCTGCTCAAGCGGGGCGGCATGCGGCAGGAACTCGGTCCCGAGGTCTGCGCGGTGCAGCGCGCGGTGAAGAACACACTGGACCCGCTGGACCTGTTCAACCCGGGGAAGGTCGTCGGCGACCCCGACGCGAGCTGACCCGGCATCGGGGCCCCTCCCGGCCTGCGGGCTCCGGCCCGGCCGGCGCCATGCACAGCGCTTTGCCCGCCGCGCCGACCTAAATGAACTATTTGTGTGCTTATCGGATTTACGGTGCGTGTGTAGTGAGGGGGGCTGCACAACGCGTCCCTCGCGGACGCGGGTTGGGATGCCGATGAGTGAGATCACCCGCAGAGGAGCCGTGGGTCTGGGACTCGGGATCGGCCTGGGCGCCGCCGCCGCGGGTCTTGCCGGATGCGGAACGGGCGCGGACGCGGACCGACCGCCCGCGGGCCCCGGCCGCCAGCCCGACCAGGGCAGAAAGGTCGCGCCCCAGCTGATCGGTGACGGTTCGACGGCGTACACCGGCAAGCAGCCGAGGCAACCCGCGGCGCCCGTCCCGCTCGAACCGGGCCAGACGCCGCCGCAGTTCGTGATCTTCTCCTGGGACGGTGCGGGCGAGGTCGGCAAGGGCTTCTTTCCACGCTTCCTCGAACTGGCCGAGAACCACGGCGCCCACATGACGTTCTTCCTGTCGGGCCTGTACCTCCTGCCCGAGTCGAAGAAGCGTCTCTACGACCCGCCGAACAACCCCGTCGGCGCCTCCGACGTCGGGTACCTCACCGACGCGCACCTCAAGGACACGCTGAAGTACGTCCGCCAGGCCTGGCTGGAGGGTCACGAGATCGGCACGCACTTCAACGGCCACTTCTGCGCGGGGTCCGGTTCCGTCGCCAACTGGACGCCCGCACAGTGGGGCAGCGAGATCGAACAGGCGCGCGCGTTCGTCAAGACCTGGCGTACGAACACGGGCTGGCACGAAGACGACCCCCTGCCGTTCGACTACGACAAGGAACTCGTCGGCGGCCGCACACCCTGCCTGCTCGGCCAGGACAACCTGCTGCCCATCGCCCGCGAGCTGGGCTGGCGCTACGACGCCTCGTCGCCCGGCGGTGTCCAGCGCTGGCCCGGGAAGCGACAGGGGCTGTGGAACCTGCCGCTCCAGGCCATCCCGTTTCCCGGCCACACCTTCGAGGTCCTCTCGATGGACTACAACATCCTGGCCAACCAGTCGAAGAACTCGACGCGAGGGCCCTCCTCCAACTACGCGGGCTGGCGCCGGCAGGCCACCGAGGCGTACCTCGCAGGCTTCAACAGGACGTACGAGACGAACCGGGCGCCCTTCTTCATCGGCAACCACTTCGAGGACTGGAACGGCGGGATCTACATGGACGCCGTCGAGGCCGCTTTCAAGGAGATCGCCGGCAAGGAAGACGTACGTCTCGTCTCCTTCCGGCAGTTCGTCGACTGGCTGGACGCCCAGGATCCGAACGTGCTCGACCGGCTCCGCTCCCTGGAGGTCGGGGAAGCACCCACGGGTGGCTGGTCGCAGTTCCTCGGAGACGTGGTCACGGCACCCACCGGCGCCGCAGGCAGCCGCGCCTAGGACCTGTCGTCACATTCCCGTCTGCCCGGCGGCGTCTGGCACGCACTCCCCCTAGCTCTCGGCTCTGCTCGAGCAGGGGGGACCCCCATGCGGCGTTGCCGAAAAGCCCTGGTAGCTCCGCTACAAGGACTCTCCGGCGCCTTGCGATCGCACGCACCAGACGCCGCCGGGCCCGCCCGTCGGGCGGACGACGGGAATGTGACGACCGGCCCTAGGACGCTCCGGGGTGTCGTCCGCCTCGCTGACGCACACTGGTCGGGACCTGATCAGCGACGGAGAGGCAGGCGCATGGACCGCTGGATCACCGCGGGAGTGGACGGATCGCCGGAGAGCTCGGCCGCCGCGGCGTGGGCGGCGCGCGAAGCGGTCCGCCGAGGGTACGGGCTGCGCCTGCTGCACGCCTGGTCCCCGCTGCCGGACGTGGCGGCGTCCGCGCCCGATGCCGCGGCGCAGGCCGATTGGGCCAGAAGTGTGGCCGATGAGGCCGGGCGCGCCGTGGCGAGCGGTCACCCCCGGCTCCCGGTGTCGGTCGAGTCCCCGTCCGACCCGGCCGTTCCCGCGCTCCTCGCCGCCGCCGCGGACGCGGAGTTCCTCGTCCTCGGCTCGCGGGGACACGGCGCGTTCGTCGGCTTCCTCGTCGGATCGGTCGGGCAGCAGGTCATCGCCGAGTCGCCGCGGCCCGTCGTCCTGGTGAGGGCCGACGACCGCGCCGAACCGGAGGCGGCGGGCCGCGAGATCGTCGTCGGCCAGGAGGGCGCGCCCGAGGACAGCCGCGCGGTCCTCGAGTTCGCCTTCACCACCGCGTCCGCACGCGGCGCGACCCTCAAGGTCGTCCGCGCGTGGACACTGCCGCCCCTGTACGCGTACAGCCCCGCCTCGCTGAAGCTCCTCGACGAGGCCGGCGGCATGGAGCCGTACGAGAGGAAGGCGCTGGCCGAGGCGCTCGAACCGCTTCGCGAGCGGTATCCCGACGTGCCGGTGGTGGAGCACGTCGAGATCGGCAGCGCCGGCCAGGTCCTTCTCGCGTCGGGTGCGGGGGCCCAACTGGTGGTCGTGGGCCGCCGCGCCCGCCGCTCGGCCGTCGGGTCCCGCATCGGCTCCGTCGCGCATGCCGTGATGCACCACGCGCCGTGCCCGGTGGCCGTCGTACCGCCCGTCTGAGCAGGGGACCTCAGCCGTCGGTGACGGTGATGGCCCGCACCGGACAGGCGCGGGCCGCCTCCCGCACCAGCGGGTCACCGGCGCCGTCCTCGCGGCCCTCCAGCACCTCGCTGAAGCCGTCGTCGTCCTGCGTGAACACGTTCGGTGCCGTCAGCGCGCACATGCCCGCGCCCACACAGCTGTCCTTGTCGATCCGGATCCGCACGGTCTGCGCCTCTCTCACGGCTCGGGTTCGGTTCTCATGGGTCGGTTCCCACGGGTCGGTCGGGAAGGCCCGGGCTCGGTTCTGACGGCTCGGGCGGTCACCAGGCGACCGGTAGTTCGAGCATGCCCTGGATCGTGTCGCCTGGCTTGAACGGGATCTCCTCGGCGGGCGCCGCCAGGCGCAGCCCCGGCAGCCGCGCGAACAGCGACCGCAGCGCGATCTCCATCTCGGCCCGTGCCAGGTTCTGCCCCAGGCACTGGTGGACTCCGTAGCCGAACGCGAGGTGGTGGCGCGTGGGGCGGTGCCAGTCTAGGGAGTCGGGGGCCGTGAAGCTGTCCTCGTCGCGGTTGATGAGCGAGGTGGAGAAGACCACCCCGTCGTCCGCCCGGATGGTCTCGCCCGCGACCTCGATGTCCTCGGTGGCGACGCGCAGGATGCCGTCCGCGATGGACAGGAAGCGCAACAGCTCCTCGACCGCGGCGGGCAGCAGCGAGTCGGCGGAGCGCAGCTCCTCCAGCCGCTCCGGATGGCGAAGCAGGGTGAACGTGCCGAGCGAGATCATGTTCGCCGTCGTCTCGTGCCCCGCGATCAGCAGGATCGTGGCGAGGCTGATCAGTTCCTCGCGGTCGATCTCCTTCTCGTCCGGCCCGCGGTGGATGAGCTCGTCGAGCAGCCCGTCACCCCCCGGTTCACGCCGCTTGCGGTCGATCAACGAGCCCAGGTACGCGTCGAGCTGCTCGCGCGCGGCCTCCGTGTCCGTCACGTCCGGCCCGCGCAGCAGCCGCCGTGACTGCTCCTCGAAGAAGTCGTGATCGGCATAGGGCACCCCGAGCAGTGAGCAGATCACCATCGACGGCACGGGCAGCGCGAACGCGCTCACCAGGTCGGCCGGCGGCCCCTGCTCGACCATCGCGTCGAGGAGCCGGTCCACGGTCTCCTGGATGCGGGGCCGCAGCGCCGTGATCCGCTTGAGGGTGAAGCTCGGGATCAGCATGCGGCGCTGGGTGTTGTGCTCGGGGTCGTCGACTCCGAGGAGGGCGATGCGCCGTTTGCGGGACAGGGCGATGCGCTCCGTGGGCATCGGGAAGGCGCGGTTCTCCCGGTCGGTGGACAGACGCGGGTCGATGAGCAGGTCGCACGCGAGCGACTGGCCGGTGACCACCCACACGGTCCGCCCGTCGAAGAGCGAGACACGGGACAGGGGCCGCGCCGAGCGCAGCGGATCGTAGGAGGCCGGCGGGTGGTAGGGACACGTGCGGTCCTGGGGGAAGGCGACGGTGTCCGGCGTGGGGGGTGTCACGGTCATGGTGACCTCGCAGGCGGTGAGTCTTCCTTGGTGATCTTCATTAGATGCCTCGGGCATCCAACCGTCCACGCGAAGATCGGCCACTCCGCCCAGTGGGGACATCTGGCCGAACCCTGTTGCTCGGGCCCGGACAAGGGCGTGTTCTGTCTGGTCGGGGCATGTGCTCACACCGGCGAGGCGGTCGGGGCGTGTGCCGTACGGCCGGAGCCGGTGGGGTGCTCTTGGGCGCGGCGCGGCTTGTTCACGCCCCGTCGGCCGCACGGGTGACGACTGCGCCCGCGAGGAAATGCGGATGCTTGTGCGAGCGGCGGTGGGTATCGTCGCCGCACGTGGAACCACTGAACGAGAAACAGATCCGAGCGTCCTTCGTGAACTGCACGAAGGGTGAGGCCGCCCGGATGAAGCTCCCCCTCGACTTCGCCGAGCTCCCCTGGGAGGACCTGGACTTCCTCGGCTGGATCGACCCGGGAGCGCCTCTGCGGGCCCACCTCGTGCGCCCCGGCCCCGACGGGCCCCTCGGCATCACCCTGCGGGTCCCCTCCGTGAGCCGGACCAGCGCCGTGAAGTCCAGCATCTGCCAGGTGTGCCTGACCGGGCACGCCTCCTCCGGTGTCGCCCTCCTCGCGGCGCCCCTGGCCGGAGCGCGCGGGCGGGAGGGCAACACCGTCGGCATCTACCTCTGCGCGGACCTCGCCTGCTCGCTCTATCTGCGCGGCAAGCGGCAGCCCAAACTGAGGGCGGGCCGCTACGAGGAGTCGCTCTCCCTCGACGAGCGCATCGCCCGTGCCATGAGCAACCTGGACGCCTTCGCGGCGAAGGTCACCGAGGCGGCCTGACCGGTCCTCGGGCAAGGGCCTTGTCGTGACCGGGTTGCGGCCGGGAGGGGCCGGCGTTGTCGTGACCTGGCTGCGGCAGGAGGCCTTGTCGTCACCGGTCTCGTGGCAGGAGGCCTTGTCGTCACCGGTCTCGTGGCACGAGGCCATGTCGTGACGGGACGTGAGGCAGGACGGCTTACCCCGCCGCCGCGTCCAGGAGCGGGATGAGCTGCTCCTCCTCGTGGAGGAGGTGCCTCTCCAGTTGGTCCGTGAGCCGCTCCACCTCGGGGAGCACCAGGCCGGGGCCGGCGCCGTTTGCGGAGAGCGTCTCCTGCAGCCGTGCGAGGAGTGCGGTGATCCGCTCGTGCTCCGCGCGCATCAGCTGCGAGGCGGCGCTCGCCACCGCCCCGGCCGGCGTCGAGCGCGACGCCGCGTTCGCCCGGGCCGTTCCGGGGCGCCTGTCCGGCGCCCCGCGGCGTGCTCCGTCCTACAGAACCTTCGCCTGGATCGCCGAGATGCAGGAGGCGATGGCCTGCTGGAGGTCTTCGAGGCGCTTGAGCATGTCGTCCTCGTAGACGTCGTCCTCGGCGTCGTCGAGGGTGAGCTCCTCGAAGACCTTCGTCGCCTTCTGCAGGCTGTTGTAGAACTTCGCCCTGCGCTCCTTCACCCGGAGGTCGGGGTCGCTCTCGACGGTCTGGGTGACGAGCTCGCGGACGGTGTCGTACGCCTCACGCGCCCACTCACCGGCCTCCTCGCCGTCGTCCAGCTCGTCGATCAGGGAGAGGTGGCGCTCGGCCTCCTCGCGCAGTTCGCGCGGTGCTTCGATCTTCTGGCCGGCCGGCGTCTTGATCTGGCCGTTCTCCGCGATCTGACGCACGTACTCGACCCGGTCGCCGGCCTTCGCCTCGGCGGCGACGGCCTTCTTCAGGTCGTCCGCCCGCACGATGTCCCTGACCAGCTCGGTGCGCAGGGCGGGGTCCTCCTCCAGGCGGTCCATCAGGGCCTTCCTGGCCGCCTCGGCGGTGCCGGGGTCGGCGAGGATCGCGGCGCGCAGCGCGGTCGGGTTCTCGGCGACCTCCAGGGCCTTGGTCGGGCGGATGCCCTCGGCCTCGGCGGCCGCCGAGATCGCGTGGCCGCGCGGTGACACGGCGATGGAGCGCGACGCGTAGTACGACAACCACACGTCGGAGTCCGGGAGTTCGACGTCCTGGCCCGGGGCGAGCGCCTCGAACTGCGGCACGAGACCGTCGTCGGCGGCCTTGTCCCAGGCCTTGTAGTAGCGCATGACGCGCTCGGCCGAGCAGCCCGCCAGCTCGCTGAACCGGCGGGCCGAGATCTTGGGGGTCTCGCCCACGGCCTGCCCGCCGGGACGCACGCTGCGCGCCACCATGAGGGCGAACGCCCAGCCGCCGGTCCGGGCGTAGACACCGAAGGCGCGTGCGTCCTCGGCGACCTGCTCGGAGACCTCCGACGTGTCCTGCGAGCGCGCGTCCCCGGTGAGGTCCGACGTGTCCTTCGACGTCTCGCCCGTCATCTCGTCCGGGGCGTCGTCCGGAGTTCCGCCCGGCACCCAGATGTTCGCCTCGGCATCGGCGGGCCCGGCCTGCGCCGGGACGGCCTCTTCGGAGGTGACGTCCGTCGCGGCGGATTCGGTCGCTTCGGTCGGGGCGATCGCTGAGGTCACGTAGGTTCTCCTGAGGCGTCTCGGGCGGACGAAGAGTGGACGCGCTACTTTATCCCTCCTAATCGACCCTTTTGTGCGCGGGTTCGTGTGCGGTTCTCAGGCGCGGTGCTCGATCTTGCCGGCTACGACGACGGTTTCGGCCACGGTGCCCGGGATGTCCTCGGGCGCGGCGCTCAGGATGTCGCGGGACAGGACCACGAAGTCCGCGGCCTTGCCCACGCTCAGCGAACCCCTTTCGTGCTCAAGGAAGTTGGCGTACGCGGATCCCATGGTGTACCCGTACACCGCGGTCTCCACGTCCACGGTCTCGCCGGGCATCCAGGGCTCGCCGCCGGCCAGCGGGCGTCGGGTCACCGCCGTGTAGATGCCGACCATGGGGTCCATCTCGGCCACGTTCCAGTCGCTGGAGAAGGCGAGGACCGCGCCCGACTCGTGGAGGCTGCGCATGGGCCAGGCCTTGTGCCAGCGGTCGGTGCCGACGTTCTCGGCCCAGTCCTTGCCGGGGCCGGCGACCTCGGGGGCGCAGTGCCTCGGCTGCATGCAGGCGACCACGCCGAGCGCGGCGAAGCGCGCGGTGTCGGCCGGGTCGAGGCATTCGACGTGGACGACCTGGTGGCGGGCGTCCCGCTCACCGTTGACCGTGCGGGCGTGCTCGACGGCGTCGAGGACCGTGCGGATGCCGCGGTCGCCGGTCGCGTGGACGAAACACTGGAAGCCGCGCGCGTCGAGCTTGGCGAGGAGGTCCGCGAACTCCTCCGGAGGGTAGAACGTCTCGCCGCGGTGGTGGCCGCACCCCGTGTACGGCTCCAGGAGTGCGGCGGTGCGCGGCTCGACGACGTCGTCGATGTAGAGCTTCAGCGGTCCGACGCGCAGCCGGTCGTCGGCGTGGCGCTCCGCGGCGGCGGCGAAGTCGTCGAGGTCGGCGTCGGTCGTGCCGCGCGGGTGGAAGAGCGCGGCGACGATCCGCGAGCGGAGCCGGCCCTCGGCGCGGGCGCGCTCGAACAGGGCGAGGTCGTCGACGGAGTTCTGCGGTTCGACGACGGTCGTGATGCCGAAGCGGATCGCGTCGTCGAGCGACTTGGCGAGGCGCCCGTACTGACGGTCGGCACAGGCCCACGGCACGCCGAGCTGCTGGAGCGCGCGGTGCCCGTCGCGTGACAGGCCCTTGACGGCGAAGTCCTTGATGAATCCGGTGGGTTCCCCGGTCTCGGGGTCGGTCGCGGCTTCGCCGAACGGCAGGCTCGTGCGGTCCTTGTCGATGCCGAGGCGGCGCAGCGCGGCCGTGTTGAGCCACGCGGTGTGCACGTCGTAGCTGAGGACGAACGCGGGGGTGTCGCCGGTCACCGGGTCGAGGTCGGCGGCGGTGGGCATCCGGCCGCCGGGGATCGCCGAGTAGTCGAATGCCTCCGCCTCGATCCAGGCGGCTTCGGGGTGCGCCGCGCGCCACACGCGGATCCGGTCGTGGATCTCGCCGAGCGTGTCCGCGCCGGACAGCTGGACACAGGCGTCGTCGGACCCGAGCCGTACGTGGTTGTGCGCGTCGATGAAGCCGGGCAGGACGAGCTTCCCGTCGGCGTCGACGACCTCGGTGCCGGGCCCCGTCCAGGCCGCGGCGTCCGCGTCGGCACCGAGCCAGACGATCTTGCCGTCGCGCACGGCGAGCGCCTGCGCCTCGGGCAGGGCCGGGTCGACGGTGTGTATGTGCGCGCCGCGCAGGACGAGGTCGGCGGGGGCGGGGGCGGGGGAGTGGGACATGAGGGGTAACTCCTCTGGTGATACGGGTGTTCGGGGGAAGGTCTACGCGGCGGGGGCGACGGTCCGCCGGGCGAGCGCCCAGTACACGAGGGCCGAGACGACCGAGCCGAGCAGGGTCAGGTCGGCGCCGCCGAGCGGGGCGACCAGTGGGCCGGTCCAGAGCTCGGAGTCGCAGGTCAGCGAGGCGAAGACGATGCCGGAGAGCAGGGCGACGACGCCGGCCGGGTGGTAGCCGGACCGGTACCAGTACGCGCCGTCGCGGCCGGTGTGCAGGGAGGGGGCGTCGTACCGGCAGCGGCGCATCACCATGTCGGCGAGGAAGACGCCGCCCCACGGCGCGAACACGATGATCAGCAGGGACAGGAACGACAGCAGCGAGTCGGTGAAGTCCGTGAGGAACAGCGCGTAGAGCGAGCCGGCCACGGTGACGCCCGCGCTGATGAGGATCGCCTTGGAGCGGCTCCACGGGATGCCGAGGACCTGGAGGTTCAGGCTCGACGAGTACAGCGTGATGATCGAGTTCGTGACGGAGCCGCCGAGCACCAGGGCCAGGAAGAGCGGCTGGAACCAGCCCGGCAGCAGCCCCTCGGTGCCGGCCACCGCGTCGGACATGTCGGCCTGCGTGGCGGCGGCGACACCCGCGACACCGAGCGCGACCGAGGAGACGAGCCCGCCGAGCGCGCCGCTCCAGGTGATCGAGCGCAGCGACGTGGTGCGCGGCAGGTAGCGGGTGTAGTCGGCGGGCATCGGGACGTACGAGAAGGGGCCCGCCAGCATCACGACGAACGCGAGGCTCCAGCCCGAGGCGCCGGGGACGCCGCCGGTCGAAGCGCCGGTGTCGGCGCCCGGGACGAGGAACACGAGGAGCGCGGCGAAGCCGACGGCGAGGATGTAGGCCATCCAGCGCTCGGCGAACTGCACGGTGGCGTGGCCCCACAGGGCGACGGCGAAGGTGAGCACCATCGTGACGGCCAGCGCGAAGGCGCGGGCGGCGGAGCCGTGCCAGCCGAGGTCCGCGCAGAACGCTTCGAGGGCGAGCGCGCCGACCACCGTGTTCACGATCGTGTAGCCGATCGAGACGATCCAGTTGAGCAGGCCGGCGGGCCAGTTCCCGCGGACTCCGAAGGGTGCGCGGGAGATCACCAGGGTCGCGGTGCCGGTGCGGATTCCGCTCAGTCCGGCGGCGCTGATCGCGAAGAAGGCCAGGCCGCCGATGACGACGGCCGCGGTCGCCTCCCAGAACGAGAGCCCGAAGGACACGGCGAGCGCGCCGTTGATCACGTACGTGAAGGTGAGGTTCGAGCCGAACCACAGCCAGAAGAGGTCCTTGGCGCCGCCGTGCCGCTCCTCGTCGGGGATGGGGTCGATGCCGTGGGTCTCGACCTGGAAGACCTCGTCACCGGTGGCGGCGACCGTCGGTCCGGCCTCCACGGGTCCGGGGTCCGCGGTGTGCTGCTGTGTCATCCCGCCGTCCTTGAATGTCGTTCTAAGTTCTTGAACGGCATTCAAGATGCGCCTCCTCGTCGCGTACGTCAAGACCCTTCTGGGAAATCGCCGGATAGGGTCATGGCGTCGGGACCACGGATCAGGGAGGCGGGCTGTGGCGGCTACGGCGCGACGGCGCGACGGGCAGGTCGCCCAGGAGCGGATGCTCGAAGAGGCGATGACGGCGATCGCCGAGGACGGCCTCGCGTCGCTCACGATGTCGGCGCTCGGCAAGCGTCTGGGCACCAGCGGCGGCCACATCCTGTACTACTTCGGCAGCAAGGACCGCCTCCTCCTCGAAGCCCTGCGCTGGAGCGAGAGCGGCCTGGCCGACCAGCGCCGGGCGCTCCTGTCCCGGCGCGTCACCGCCGAGCGCAAGCTCGACCAGTTCGTCGAGCTGTACCTGCCGCGCGGCCCGCGCGACCCGCGCTGGACGCTGTGGATCGAGCTGTGGGCCCGCACCTCCACCGACGAAGCGCTGCGCGAGGCGCAGGACGAGCTCGACCGGGGCTGGCAGGAGGACCTGGAGACCCTTCTGGACAGGGGCGTCAGGCAGGGGCGGTTCGCGCCCCTCGACACCGCCGAGCGCGCGTCCCAACTCCTCGCCCTGCTCGACGGGTTGAGTACCCGCATCGTGATCGGCCAGCGCGGCGCGGAACGGTCCGCGGTACTCGCCACCGCGCGCTCCGCGGCCGAACGGCTGGTGGAGCGGGCCTGACGGCCGGTGCGGGCGCGCGCGTGTCCGGGGTGGGCGAAGGGGGGTGGCGTTCGCAGCTCACCGGCACTGGCATGATCGGTGTCATGGCAGATCGCGTAATCGCCGCGTGTGACGGGGCGTCGAAAGGAAATCCAGGGCCCGCCGGCTGGGCCTGGGTCATCGCCGACGGCGGGGAGACCCCCGTCCGCTGGGAGGCGGGCGCGCTGGGTACGGCGACGAACAACGTCGCCGAGCTCACCGCCCTGGAACGACTCCTCGCCGCCACGGACCCGGGCGAGCGGCTCGAGGTCCGGATGGACTCCCAGTACGCGATGAAGGCGGTCACGACGTGGCTGCCCGGCTGGAAGCGCAACGGGTGGAAGACCGCGGCGGGCAAGCCGGTCGCCAACCAGGAGCTCGTCACCCGCATCGACGCGCTGCTCGAAGGGCGCGCCGTCGAGTTCCGCTACGTCCCCGCGCACCAGGTCGACGGCGACCGGCTGAACGACTTCGCCGACCGGGCCGCGAGCCAGGCCGCCGTCGTCCAGGAACCGGCGGGCACCGTCTACGGGTCCCCGGAACCCCCGGCGTCACCTGACACGGTCGCCGGCCCGTCGAAGAGGAAGCCCAAGTCGGCCTCGGCCCGGTCGAAGACGGCCTCGACCCGCACGCTCAACGCCAAGTTCCCCGGCCGCTGCGTCTGTGGCCGTCCCTACGCGGCCGGCGAGCCCATCGCCAAGAACCCCAAGGGCTGGGGCCATCCGGAATGCCGCACGGGCGCGGGCGCCGCGGAGTGACCCGGGCGGGCTGTCGGGGCCGGTGGACCGCGTGACGACGACGGGGTCGGCGTGACCCCGGCCCCGGACGTCGCGCCGGGGCCGGACCTCGGCCCCGAGCCCGCGGCTCCGGCGACACCGGGTCCCTGGGACGGCCGCCCGTCCCTGTGGCTGCTCCGGACCCCGTGGCCCGGAGAACCGCAGCCCCCACTCGACGACTCCGCTCTCGACGCGGACGAGCGGGCCCGGGCGGCCGCCTTCAGGCGGAGCTCGGACCGCGGCCTGTACCTGGCCGCACACATCTCCCTGCGTCGGCTCCTCGGCGCCTGTCTGGGGACCTCGCCGGGGAGTGTCCGGTTCACCCGCGAGGCGTGCCCGCGGTGCGGCGGCCCGCACGGACGCCCGGCCCTGCCCGGCCCCCACCCGCAGCTGCACTTCTCCCTCTCGCACTGTGAGGGGCTCGTCCTGATCGGCGTGGCGGCAAGCCCGGTGGGGGTGGACGCCGAGCGAGTGCCGGACCCCAAGGCCGTGGGTGACCTGGTGGAGATGCTGCACCCGGCGGAACGCGCCGATCTCGCCGCGCTCCCGACGCAGGCACACGCCGCGGCCTTCTGCCGGGTGTGGTCCCGCAAGGAGGCCTACCTCAAGGGCGTCGGCGTCGGCCTGGGCCGCGCCCTCGACGCCGACTACGTGGGTGACCGTCCACGCCACGACGCCGTCCACCCTTCCGGCTGGTCCCTGCGCTCCCTCGACCTCGGACCGCTGCGCGGCACACACGCCGCCGCGATCGCCCTGCGGGACACCGCGCCGCCGGTCCTGCGCATCCTGCCTGACGCGTACCCGCTCATCCCTCAACAGGTGCGCCGCACATAACCTTCGCTGCCGGGAGTCGTCACGTCGTGGTCCCTTCGGACGATGTCCAATCGCCTTCCGAAGGCGCGGCACGCCTTGCGCAGGCCGGCGTCGGTGTACTCGATCACCACGACCCGGTCGTCGAAGGCCTTCGCGTACACACCGCACTCGTCATAGGCGCCGCATTCCTCGGCGACGGCGAAGTCGACCCCCAACTGATGGCTGTCGGAGGCCAGTTCGGCGGTGTTCTTCTGGCCGACGGCGAGCCCGGCCCGGTGTCCGCGCTTCACCAGCAACGACATGAACGCCTTCGCGTCCCGCGCGCTCAGCAGGCCCTTCGAGCGCGTGTAACTGTCGTAGTTGTCCGGCTCGAGCGCGTCGAAGCCATGGTCGGCGCAGCCGTCGATCCAGGGGCCGACGCGCGCCGCCACGCGCTCGCGCTTCTTCGCCGTGCCGATGTCGAGGAGCGGCTCGTCCCAGTCCCGGTCGACGACGACCCGACCGTTCCTGTCACGCAGCAGCAAGTCGCCGGGCCAGGCGTCCCGTTCGTCGGGCTGCGCCTGGAAGGCGTTGACGTAACAGATGTTGTACAGGCCGAGGGCGGGCCGCGCCGTCCGGTCGCGGCTCACGACGCGGACGTCCTTCGCGGGCGGATGGGCGCCACCGATCTGGTAGTCGAAGCCCGCGTGCCGGGGCGGCGGACTCCAGCCGTCCCCTGTACCTTCGCCCCTGCCGCCGCCGGACGCGCATCCGGTGACGAGCCAGGACAGCAGGGCGGTGATCAGGACGGGCATGAGTATGTTCGTGTCGCGTGACGCCATGCTCCATTTGATCACCGGCCGAGGCCGTCACGCGGCCGCCTGGGGGAGCCATTAGTGTTTCCGGTACCGGACCTTTCAGGGGAGTTGCGTTGACCAGACTGCGCTGCGCCGTGCTCGACGACTATCAAGGCGTGGCCTTGTCCATGGCGGACTGGACCAGAGTGGGGACGGACGTCGAAGTCCGCTCCCTCCAGCGCCACTTGCCGACCGAGGACGCCGTCGTCGCGGCGGTCGGCGACTGCGAGATCGTGGTCGCGATGAGGGAGCGCACGCCCTTCACGGACACCCTCTTCGCCCGACTTCCGCAGCTGCGTCTCCTCATCACCTCGGGAATGCGCAACGCCTCCATCGACCTGGCCGCAGCGGCCCGGCACGGCGTCACGGTGTGCGGCACCGCCAGCAACTCCGAGCCGCCCGTCGAGCTGACGTGGGCGATCATCCTCGGCCTCGCCCGGAACGTGGTGCGCGAGAGCAACGCCCTGCGCGACGCGGGCCCCTGGCAGAGCACCCTCGGCGCCGACCTGCACGGACGCCGCCTCGGCCTCCTCGGGCTCGGGAAGATCGGCACCAAGGTCGCCCGCGTCGGCCAGGCCTTCGGCATGGAGGTGGCCGCGTGGAGCGAGAACCTCACCGAAGAGCGTGCGGCCGCGGCCGGTGTCACCCTCGCGCCCTCCAAGGAGCAGCTTGTGGAGAGCAGCGACTTCGTCTCCGTCCACCTCGTGCTCAGCGACCGCACCCGAGGCCTGATCGGCGCGGACGAGATCAAGCGCATGCGCTCCACCGCCTACCTGGTCAACACCTCGCGCGCCGCGATCGTCGACCAGGACGCCCTGGTACGTGCCCTGCACGACGGCTGGATCGCGGGCGCCGGCGCCGATGTCTTCGAGACGGAACCGCTGCCGGCCGACCACCCGCTGCGCACCGCGCCGAACTTCCTGGGCCTGCCGCACCTCGGCTATGTGACCCGCCGAAACTACGAGGGCTACTTCGAGGGCGCCGTCGAGGACATCGAGGCGTTCCTCGCGGGGAGCCCGGTGCGCACGCTGACCGCCTGAGCCGGGAGAGGGAGGGCCCGGGCCGGGGCACGGAGCGACCGGCCGGGCCGGGTAGGGTCCGGCGGGACGCGAAAGGCCACGGGGGCCGGACGGTTTTCGGTGGTGACGGGGGCAGGGACGATGCGGCGCTGGATCAAGGTGGCGGTGGCGGCCGCGGCAGTCCTCGGCCTGGGGGGCTACATCGCCGAGCCGTATGCACAGGACTGGTGGCTCGTCGGACGCGCCTGCGACGGTGTGCTGCCCCGTGACTCCGTCGGTCAACTCACACCAGACGACGCGCGGTTCACGAAGGAGGAGACGCGCCGGGTTCCGGAACTCGGCTTCTACCGGTGCAGCCTCGCCTACGACGGGGACCACACCGAGGGCGTGACGCTGGTCGCCATGTCTGCGTACACCGGCCGCGACGACCAGGACCGGGAGTTCAAGAGGGCTTTCAACGAGGGCGGCTTCGGGCAGCAGGCCGTGCTGTCGGGCGGGCTGCCCGGGATCGTCGACGGCTACGGAGGCATCCGGATCGTGACGCCGTGCCCTACGCTGGGCAAGGACGCCGAGGGCAGGCCCCGGAAGATGCTGGTCCGCGTCGGGGTGTCCAGGGACGAGGAGAAGAACGCCCCCGGAGCCGTGTACCGGACGGCAATTGCCCTCGCCAACGCGGCCTCGAAGAAGCTCGGTTGCGGCGCGCGTCCCCTCAAGATGCCGCGCAAGGCGGCCGGGTTCGACACCGAAGAGCGATGGCAGCGAACCGTGTCCCCGGCGAAGGCGGAAGGCACCGGGTGTGACTGGGTGGCCCGAGCGGGTCTCGCGAAGGACGCGGGGTGGCGTCTCGTGGCGGAGACGAACGACACGGCTCCCACGGGCACCTGCTCTCTGCGCACGGACGACAGCTACCAGGCCGGCATGACCTTCGGCGCCTGGTACGGGGACTGGAGCAACCGCCTCACGGCATCGGACGACAACGGCGAACGACGGCCCCTGACCGCCACGGCCCGCTGCGACGGCGAGGCGGCCAATTTTGCGCTCGACGCGACGAAGGACACTCCCGGCGTCGGCAGGGCGGACCGGCGGCGTCTGCTCGAGGAGTTCGCCGAGGACCAGGTGCGGCGGCGCGGCTGCTCCGGACTGCGGTTCTTCTGAGGGACGGCGCCTCGGCGCTTCTGAGCGACAGTGCCGCGTCGCGGCATGTCAGAAGCGCTCGACGTGGATCATCCACAGGGCGCGTACGTAGGAGTCGTCCATCAGCTGCCGCATGGCGGCGGCGCGTTCGGCCGGGACGCCGCGCTGCGTGGCCCACCGGTCGAGCACGGTGAACATCTGGCGCCGGCCGTCCATCACGTCGCCGCGCAGAGGCCCCGACGTGGGCCGGTCGGCGATGTCGCCCATCGGTGGTCGGGTCGTGAGGTGATGCGACACCGGTCGGAAGGTGCCGCGGCTGTGCTCGCGCACCGACCTGTCGAACGCCGCGACGTCCTGGACCGTGCCGTCCTTCGCGTAGCCGGAGCGCAGGGCCATGAGGGTGCCGATGTGTTCGGCCAGGTCCTGGAGGTCGTTGTCGGTCCAGGTCGTAGGGGTTGCGTACCTGTCGCCCGGCCGGTACGCGGGGTCGCCGCCCTGGCGGGTCAGCCGCTCCAGATAGTGCGCGAGCTGGGCACGGTGCGCGTCGTAGAGGACGGCGAACGCCTCCGGGTTCTTGGCGAGTTCGGCGACCAGAGCGGGGATGTCCGCGGTCACGTCCGCGTACCGGTCGCCGTACTCGAAGGTGGCGTGCGCCTCGCCGGGGGAGAGGAAGCGGCCCAGCCGGACCCAGCCGTGGTCGTCGAGGGCGGCTTCGGCAGCGGGGACGGCGGGTCCCGTCACGTCGTCGCTGCCGAAGCCCTCGAAGCCGTCGTCGCGGAGGGCGTCCACCTCGTACTCGGCGAGCATCCGCGCCACCGAGGGAGCGAGGGCCGCCGGGACTTCACGGCCGCTGAGCGCCGCGGCCACGGCGTAGGCGCTGCGGGCCTGCGCCATGGTGTGCGGCTTTCCGGGGCCGGACGCGCGCGTGCCCGCGTCGATGACCCGGCCGAGAGCGCGAGCCCCGTCCCCGCAGAACCCGTCGTGTGCGAGAAGCCGCTTCGCGCCACCGAAACGGTCCAGGCGGTCACCGGGGTCCAGTGCCTCGGTGGCGGCGGCGGGATCGCCCGCGAGGGCGCGCGTCGCGTCGGACACCGGGGTGCACGGCCGGGCGTCGGCACCGGATCCGGCGAGGACCAGCGGCACGGCGACCGCCGCGACGACGGCGACCGCCACCGCCGACGACAACAGCCGGTGAGCACGCAACCGGCCGGCCAGCCGCCGCACCGCGGTGGCACCGGCACCGCTCGCCGGTGTCGCGTCACCGTACTCGGCATGCCTCTTGTCGTCGTTCTCGCTCATGGCGCTGTCGCCGCTTCCCCCATCGCGCATCCGGGCAGAGTAGCGGCCGGTGGGGCTGCCGCCGTGGGCGGGGGAGCGCGCCGAGGAGGTGCGACAGCATGCCTGGCGAAGAGCCGGCTGTTGTCGAGTCGGAGCGCAGCGACACCAGTCGGAGAAGCCCCAACATGATGCTGGTCACCGGAACATCGGCCCGCCCGGCCCGCACCTTCGAGCAGCGAGCCCCAGAGCACGCGAGCGGAATCCGGCACGAGGGGTACGTGCGCGGCCCGGCGAAACCCGGAAGTCCGACCACAAAGCCGCAGCTCAACGGTTTTCGCAGGTCACGATGGGTGGCGTAACGCCGGCGTGACACGGCAGGTGCGGGTGGTGGGGTAGCTTCGGGCCCGGAAAGCAGGTGACGAACGGTGGCGAACCACCCCCAGCGTGACGAACAATCCCCGCGGCAGGGCCGGCCCCCGCACCCCGGCGGTACCCCACCCCGGGCCGAGCGGGCGCGGCGGGTCGCCGACACGCTTCGTCAGCAGATCACGTCCGGTGTCTACGCGCACGGGACGCTGCCCGACGAACGCGAGCTCGGCCGTGCGCTCGGCGCCACCCGCAATGTCATCAGGGAAGCCCTCGCTCTGCTGGGCGACGAGGGGCTGATCATCCGAAGGCGCGGCATCGGCACCCGGATCGTGACGGCGAAATACGGGCACGGTCTCGAACGCCTCACCGGCCTCGCGGAGACGCTCGTCGACTACGGCACCGTGACCAACGAGGTGCGCGCGGCCCGGATCGTGCCCCACGCGCCGCACGCGGTCACCGAACGGCTGCGGCTCCCCGACGGGTCGGGGGCCGTGTACCTGGAGCGCCTGCGGAGCCTGGACGGCCGTCCCCTCTCCGTCGACTCGACCTGGCTCGCCCCCGACATCGGCCGGCCCCTGCTCGACCGCGACCTGGCCCACCGGGACGTCTTCGACCTCATCGAGGAGACGACGGGACACCGCCTCGGCAGCGCGGAGGTCACGGTGCACGCCGTCACCGCCGAACCGGACACCGCGCGGCTGCTCGAAATCCCCGCGGGCGCAGCCCTGTTCGCGATCGACCGCCTCACCTGTCTGGCCGACGGCCGCCCCGTCGACGCGGAGACCCTGCGGGTGCGCGCCGACCGGTTCGCCCTGCAGGCCCTGGTCCACCGGGGCCCCGTACCGCCCCGCGCCTGACCGAAGTCCCCGCACGCACGGCCCTCTTCTGGAGACACCCCCATGCCCATGGACCTCGACGTCCTCACTCTTTTGCTCCTCGCCCTGTTCGGACTCGCGGGAGGCATCGGGATCACCGCGGTGGGGCCCGGCGGTGTGCTGCCCACGATCGGGATGTTCCTGCTGACGGGGCTCTCCCCGGCCGGCGTCGCCGGGACCGCCATCGCCACCCATGTGGCGACCGGCGCGCTCGGCACGGCCGCGTACACCCGGTCGGGACAGCTGCGGGACGCGGCGACGCGGCGCACGGCGACGGTCCTCGCCGTGGCCGCGCTCGTCGGCACGCCTCTCGGTGTCCTGCTCAACACCCTCGTCTCGGGGCGGGGGTTCGGAATGCTGCTCGCGGGTGCCGTCACGGTGACGGGTGTCCTGGTGTGGCTGCGCGAGCGCCGTACGCCGGTCGCGGGGAGCGAGCCGGTGAATGTGCCGCGAACGCTGGTCGCCCTGGTGGGCTTCGCGGTCGCCGTCGTGGCCGGGCTCTTCGGCCTCGGCGGTCCGATGCTGAGCGTGCCCCTCCTGGTCGTCTGCGGGCTGCCGGTGCTGTCCGCGCTGGCCGCGGCGCAGGCGCAGTCCGTGGTGATCGCGGCGATCGGCACGGTCGGGTACGTGCTGCACGGTTCCGTCGACTGGGTGCTCGCCGCGCTGGTCGGAGTCCCGGAGCTGGTCGGCGTGATCGTGGGCTGGAAGATCGCCCACGCCGTGCCCGCGCGCCGGCTCAAGTACGCCCTCGTAGCAACACTCCTGGCGCTGGCTCCGTACCTCGCCTTCCACTCCTGAAGTCCGGGCCCGCTCCTTCGGTGGCCGAAGGGCGGGCCCGGGGCGAGGAGCTCAGCCGCGCTCGGGCCGCGGCTGGAACGTGCCGCCGTACATCGGCAGTCGGATGCTGGAGCCGTACCTCTCCAGCTGGGCCCAGGGCCGGTTGAGGCCCGAGGAGCCGAACGCGCGGACGCGGGTGACGGCGTCCAGATCGAGGACGTCCGCCAGGAGTTCCTGGCCGGGGCCCGCCTGCTGGCGGACCGTGCCCTCGGGATCGACGATGACGCTGTTGCCGACGGCGGCGGGGTCGGAGGCGTTGACGTTCACCACGTACACCTGGTTCGTCCAGGCGTTGGCGCGGGCGCAGACGATCTCCATGTCGCGGTCCCTGGTGGTGGTGAGGGTGGGCTGGACGATCACTTCTGCGCCCAGCCAGGCGAGCTGGCGCGCGGTCTCGGGGAACGAGCCGTCGTAGCAGATCGCCAGGCCGATCCTGCCGATGCCCGGCATGTCGAAGACGACGAACTCGCTGCCGGGCGCCGTCGTTTCGTAGGGCTGCCAGGGGAAGACCTTGCGGTAGCGCGCGACGATCTCGCCCTGCGGGGAGACCGCGAGGGCGGTGTTGTAGACGGTGCCGTCGTCGGCGCGCTCGTAGACGCTGCCGGGTATCAGCCACAGGCCCGTCTCGCGGGCCAGGTCGCAGAGGCGGTCGGTGAGCGGCCCGGGGACGGTGACGGCCGCCTTGTCCATCCAGTCCTCGCGGGCGTCGAACAGCGGCGCTTCCGCGGACAGCATCAGCTCGGGAACCACGACGAGCTGGACGTGCGGAAGCATGGCGCGGGCCGCGCGGACCCGGTCGGCGAACAGCGCCCAGGTGGCCTCGGGATCGAAGGGGACGGGAGCGGTCTGTACGGCGGCGATGCTGAGGGTGCGCATGGATCAGTCCTCGGTGACGGTCAGGCGGATGACGGCCGTGCGGCCGTCGCGGAAGAAGGGGCGGAAGCGGTGGCGCAGCGCCAGCATCACGACCAGGCCGAGCAGGACGGAGCCGACGCCCATCAGGAGTACGCCGCCGACGCCGAACAGTGAGGTGGAGCCGTACGAGGGCTCGGTCATGTCGATCGCGCTGCGGACGAACGCGGCGAGCATCACCAGCCCGCCGGCGAGCGGCAGCACACCCTTGAGGAGTGCGTCGCGCCAGGACCGGCGCAGCTGTCCACGGAACAGCCAGGCGCAGGCCAGGCCGGTGACGCCGTAGTAGAGCGCGATGAGCAGGCCGATGGAGAGGATCGCGTCGCCGAGGAAGGCGGGCGAGAGCCAGGTCAGGGCCGCGAGGAGCACCGCGGCGGCCGTGCCCATGAAGACGGTGCCGAACGACGGTGTGCGATGGCGCGGGTGGACACGGGCGAACGCCGGGGGCAGAGCGCCGTGGACGCTCATCGACAGCGTGGCCCGCGAGCTGCCGACGACGCAGGTGAGCAGCGCGGAGATCGCGGAGACGCAGACGGCGAGCTGGACGCCCTTGGCGAGTGCCGAGCCGAGGACGGGTGGCCCGAGAACGGACAGGACGTCGGCCGCGTTGCCGGCGTTACCGAGTCCCAGGCCCGAGGTGCCCGTGCCCGCGAAGCTGATCGCGGCGACCGCCGTGAACAGATACGTGACCAGGAGGACGAGCGTCGAGATGAGCGCGGCCCTTCCGGGAGTGCGTTCGCTGTCGCGGGTCTCTTCGTTGACGGTGAGCAGCGCGTCCCAGCCCCAGTAGATGTAGAGGCAGAGCAGGACCGCCTTGGTGAACGCGCCGAAGCTGTCGAAGCCGAACGGGTCGAACCACGCGAGCGAGGGCGTGAGTGCCCCGTGCCGGGCGAGCGCGGCGGCGCCGAAGCCGAAGAGGGCGAGGAGTTGGAGCCCGAGGAGGACGTACTGGACGACCGCGGCGAGCTGGAGGCCGCGGTACGCGATGACGGTGATGGCCCCGATGAGCAGCGCCGCGGTGACGGCGACCGCGGTCTCGTCGGAGGCCAGTGAGTCGAGGCCGAGGAGCCCGAGGAGGTATCCGGCGCCCACCTGGGAGAGCGCGGCCATGGCCGTCACCGTGGCGAACTGGGTGACCCAGCCGCCCAGGAGCCAGCCGGACGAGGGGCCGAAGGCGCGCGTCGTCCACACGAAGGTGGTTCCGCAGTCCGGCATCTCCTTGTTGAGCTCGCGGAAGGCGAACGCCGTCAGCAGGATCGGCACGAATCCGAGGAGGAGCGCGGCGGGCGCGAGGTGTCCGACGGCCACCGTCACGAAGCCGAGGGTCACGGCGATGCTGTAGGCGGGGGCGACCGACGACAGGCCGAGCGCCACGGAGGCGAGCAGTCCGACGGACCCGCTCCGCAGGCCTTTGGAGGGGGGCGGGGACGTGGTGGCGGGGGCGAGTGTCTGAGGGGGATCAGGGTTCACGGCGGCCTTCTGGTCGGCGGCGACGTTTCATTAAACGCAGATTTAACGAATGAGCCATGAGACCTGTCAAGAGCGGGTTCGGTATCTTTACCCCAGCATCAGTGAATCGGGTGGGACCCGGATCGGACGGAGGCGGTCGTGGGACGGCGCAAGGACCAGGAGGCGCGGCGGGCGCAACTGCACCAGGCCACGCTGCGCGCCCTGCACAGCCGAGGCCTCGAAGGCCTGCGGCTGCGCGATGTCGCCGAGGAGGCCGGGGTCACGTCGGCGGCGGTGCTCTACTACTACGACGACCTCGACGAGCTGATGTACGAGACGTTCCAGCGGGCCATCGAGCGCTTCAGCCGCGAGCGCGAGGAGAGCGCCGAGAAGTTCCCGGACGCCCGGGACCGGCTGCGGGCCTGCGTCGAGCACGGCGTCGCCGACGGGCCGGACGACCTGCTGCCCCGGCTGCTCTTCGAGTACTGGCCGCGCAGCCTGCGCGACCCCCGGGCGGCGGCCCTCGACGCCACACTGACGGAGCGTCAAATCGCGGTGTACTACGCCACGTTGGTTCTCGGTGAAGCGCAGGGGCACTTCGTGCTCGCCGAGCCCGCGGGGCAGCTGGCCGCCGGGTTCGTGGCGATGGAGGACGGCTTCCAGATGGAGGTGCTCGCGGGGCGCCGCACCCGCGCCGAGGTGATCGCCATGCTGCACGCGTACGCCCGGATGGCTACAGGGTTCGACCCGTCGGTGTGAGGTGGCGCGCGCGGACGCGCGGGGCCACCGTCCTCGTGACCTTCGCAGTTCTCGCGGCCCTCACAGTCCGAACCGGCGCGCCGAGTGCTCCTCCTGGGCGAGCCTGCGCAGCATGAGCAGGACCGGCTCGTACAGGACCGCCGCCGCGACCGCGGCCTCGACCTTCTCCACCTCCTCGGGGAAGGTGTCGAGCCGGTCGATGTCGTGCTCGGCGACGCGCTCCATGTGCCGTGCGTACGGGGTGAGTTCGGGAGTTCCGCAGATGTAGCCGAGACGGTTGAGTGTGGCCACCGTCGTGACGAGCGTGCGGTACGAGGGGGAGTGGGTGCCGATCTCGCGCGCGGTGTCCCAGCCGAGCTCCACGAGGAGCCGGTCGACGGCCGAGGTCGCCTCGACCGTGGCCGGGTCGTCCTCGGGTGCCTCGGGTGGCTGCGGCAACGCCCACAGGGCCGCCCCCATGCGGATCGTGCGGCCCAGTGAGTCGTCGTCCACGGCCGCGAGCACCTCGCGAGCGGTCGCCACCGGCACTCGGCCCACCTGGATCAGTGCCCGCACGAGACGCAGACGGCGCAGGTGGGAGTCGTCGTACTCGGCCTGAGTGGCCGTCATGCGCCGTCCAGGAGGCAGGAGTTGCTCCCGAAGGTAGTACTTGATGGTGGGGATGGAGACCCCGCTCAGTTCGCTGAGTTCCGCGAGCCGCATCTCTTGCACCCCTTCTTGGACAGTGCCACTATCCAAGCACGGGTGTATGGGTAGCGGCACTCTCCAACTCGGCCGAATCGGGGGCGACATGGGTGCGAAGACGTATTCCGGACGGATGACCGCGGGAGCGCAGGGGGAGGTGGTGGTCTTCCTGATCGGCATGCGCATCAACCACTTCTGGGCGGTCCACCGCTGGCTGCCTGTCTTCGTCGCGATGCCCCTGATGCTCAAGGAGCTGAACCGCGACCGCTCCCTCGGCCTCCTGCATCACATCCTGCTCACGGCCTCGCCGCGGACCTACATGGTGGTCCAGTACTGGGAGTCGAAGGAGAAACTGCTCGCCTACGCCGCGGCCCCGGACAAGCGCCATCACCCGTGGTGGGCGCGGATGAACCGGTACGCACGCAAGGGCGGCACGAACGTCGGGATCTGGCACGAGACGTACGTCGTGCCCGAGGGCTCCTACGAGACGATCTACGGCGACATGCCGGCCGAAGGCCTCGGCAAGGCGTTCGGGGTGGCGGGCCTCGGGGACGGGGTGCAGGCGCGGGACCGGCTGCGGGCGTGAACGGGATCCCCTGATCCCGGGCGCCGCCGTCGCCTCCGGTCGATTGTCAGTGCCACCAGGCACGATGGCAGCATGACAACGACTTCTGGTGAGTTCGTCCTGGCCGATGCCGCTGCCTACGCCCAGGCCGTCACGGACGCGTCCTTGGCGGCGGGCGCCTACTACACGGGCGGGACGTCCGCCCTCGACGACGACGCGTACGACAGGCTCGTGCGGGCGGTTGCCGCGTACGAGGCGGACCACCCCGACGAGGTGCTGCCGCACTCGCCGACCGGCAAGGTCGGGGGCGGCGCCGTCGAGGGGGACGTGCCGCACACGGTCCCGATGCTGAGCCTGGACAACGTCTTCGACGGAGAGCAGTTCACCACCTGGACCGCGTCGGTGGCCCGCCGGATCGGCCACGAGGTGACCCGGTGGAACGTCCAGCCCAAGCTGGACGGCCTGGCCATCGCCGCGCGCTATCACGAGGGGCGCCTCACGCGGCTGATCACCAGGGGCGACGGGACGGCCGGGGAGGACGTCTCGCACGCGATCGGCACCATCGAGGGCCTGCCCGACCGCCTCACCGAGCCGCACACGGTCGAGGTGCGAGGCGAAGTCCTCATGACGATCGGCCAGTTCGAGCACGCGAACGAGGTGCGTACGGAGCACGGCGGCGCCCCCTTCGCCAACCCGAGGAACGCCGCCGCGGGCACGCTCAGGGCCAAGGAGCGCGCCTACACCGTGCCGATGACGTTCTTCGCGTACGGCCTGCTGCCCCTGCCCGGCACGTCGGCCGAGCACACCGAGGCACTGCGCTCCCTGGCCCACGGTGAACTGATGGACCGCGCGGCCACGCTCGGCGTCAACACACCGGCCACGACGGCCGTCTCGGGACTCACCGTCGACACCGTCGGGGAGGTGCTCGCGCGGGTCGAACACATCGCGGGCCTGCGCGCCGAGCTGCCCTTCGGCATCGACGGGATCGTCGTCAAGGCGGACCTCGCGGCCGACCAGGAGGCCGCCGGCTCGGGCACGCGCGCCCCGCGCTGGGCCATCGCCTTCAAGCTGCCGGCCGTCGAGAAGATCACCCGCCTCCTCGACGTCGAGTGGAACGTCGGCCGTACGGGCGTCATCGCCCCGCGTGCCGTCCTCGAACCCGTCGACATCGACGGCAGCACGGTCACGTACGCCACGCTGCACAATCCGGCCGACATCACCCGGCGCGACCTGCGGCTCGGAGACCACGTGATGGTCTACAAGGCGGGCGACATCATCCCCCGCATCGAGGCGCCCGTCGCCCACCTGCGCACCGGCGACGAACGGCCGATCGCGTTCCCCGACGTGTGCCCGCAGTGCGGCTCGGGCATCGACACGAGTGAGCAGCGCTGGCGCTGCGAACGCGGCCGGAACTGCCACCTGGTGGCCTCGCTCTCCTACGCGGCGGGCCGCGACCAGCTCGACATCGAGGGCCTCGGCGCCACCCGCGTCGTCCAGCTGGTCGAGGCGGGCCTCGTCGCCGACCTCGCCGACCTGTTCGCCCTCACCCGTGACGGGCTCCTGGCGCTCGACCGGATGGGGGAGACCAGCACGGACAACCTCCTCGCCGCGATCGAGGCCGCCAAGGCCCAGCCGTTGTCCCGGGTCCTGTGCGCGCTCGGCGTGCGGGGCACCGGGCGGTCCATGTCCCGCCGTATCGCCCGCCACTTCGCCACGATGGACCTCATCCGCGCCGCGGACGCCGAGGCGATGCAGCGGGTCGAGGGCATCGGCGCGGAGAAAGCCCCGGTGATCGTCGCCGAGCTGGCCGAACTCGCCCCGCTCATCGACCGGCTGGCCGCGGCGGGGGTGAACATGACGGAACCTGGAGCCACCCCGCCCGCCCCGGACGCCGAGACGGACGGAGCGGGCGAACCGGCCGCCGCGGGCCCGCTGGACGGTATGACCGTCGTCGTCACGGGAGCCATGACCGGCCCCCTGGAGAAGCTCAGCCGCAACCAGATGAACGAACTCATCGAGCGGGCCGGCGGCAAGTCCTCCTCAAGCGTCTCCAAGCGCACCTCGCTCGTCGTCGCCGGCGAGGGCGCGGGTTCCAAGCGGGCCAAGGCCGAGGACCTGGGCATCCGCCTCGCCGCACCGGACGAGTTCGCCGAACTCGTCGCGGACCTCCTGGAGTGATCCGACGCCGTCCGTGGAGAGGCTGCGCAGATGACTCTCCCGGCACGAACGGCGCTCCGGACGGCTCCGCCGACGAGGCGCTCGACCATACGCCGCAGGGGGACAAGGGCCGTCAGATGCCCTGCGGGAAGAGCAGATGGCATCGGGGGATGAGGAGCGGACCACGGCCCCGGAAACAATGGCGGGAAGGCGCCGACCGGTCCGGGCCGGGGCAATCCGTACGGCCCACCACCACTCTGCTCCCCGCTGGGCGGCCCACCGTCGGTCATGGCCATCTCCCTGTGGGTGCCGCGGAGGGCGCGAATCCGCCATGGAGGTCTGCTGCGTGGCTGATCTCGGGCGCATCGTGCTGCCCGGCAAGGGAGTTGATCCTGCGTGATCCAGTCGCACGGACAGCAGGTCCCCATCGATCCCGAAGGCCCGCACGGCGGTGGGTACCGGCCTCAGGTGGGGCACCGGCGCCGGGCCTGGCGTGAGTACGGCACCCTCGTGATGGCGATCGTGGGGCTTTCCCTGTCGCTCAGCACTTTCCTGGCCGCGGCCCTGCGCTGACGCCCCGGCCGCGGGAGTGCCGCACGACTCCAGGAGCGCCGAAGGCATCGGCGCTCCTGGAGTCTCCTGGCCCTGCGCACCCCGATCTGGATGCCATGGAGGAGGCACGCGGCGTGATCATCGTGGCGGGCCCGGGTGGGCTCGGGGGTGCGGATCACCGTCATGCAGAGAAAGCCCTCACCTTCTTCACAAAATGGTGCAACGTTCACACCTTCGGTGGCGGACGTGACGGGACCCCGACAGTCGCCCGCCCGGGCGCCGTAGACTCGAGGCATGGACGACACGCGGCTCGCGCGGCTCGGCGCCGGAAAGTATCTGCTGGTCACGAGCTTCCGGAAGAACGGCAGCCCGGTGGCCACCCCCGTCTGGGTGATCCGGGACGGGGCCGCGCTCGGTGCCTGGACAGCCGCCGACTCGTGGAAGGTGAAGCGGATCCGCAAGCGCGCGGACGTCCTGGTGGGGCCGTGCGACGCCCGCGGGAACCCGACCGGCGATCAGTCGCCCGCCACCGCGGAGATCTGCTCCCCCCAGGACACCGCCCGCTATCGCGACCTGATCCGCAGCAAGTACGGCCTGCTCGGCAGGCTGACGCTGTTCGGCAGCCGTCTGCGCCGCGGCCTCGACGGCACGGTGGGCATCCGCATCACACTCGCGGACTGAGCGCGGCGGTCAGGCCGCCTCACGGCGCTCGGACCGGACGGCGCCCCGAGTGGTCTCCGTACGGAACGCGACCACCATCTCCCGCGCGTGCCGCAGCCCGATCCGTGTGAAGTCGGCCTCGAGAACGTCGAGTTCGGCGAGCGTGGCGCGTCGCCCGCGGCCGAGCCGGGAGCGCGACTTGACCAGGCCGAGCCGGCACAGCGCCGCGCCGCGCGGTTCGTGCAGAGCGCGGAACTCCGCGAGTGTCGAGGCGTAGGTGTCCCGGGCCGCCTCGTAACGCCCGTCCCGGTAAAGGACGTTGGCGCGCATCTTGCGGTTGTACGCGAGCGCGCTCGCCAGATCCATCGCCTGGCAGATGCCCTCGGCCTCGGAGAGCAGGGCCAGTGCCCGGTCGGTTTCGCCCCGCAGGGACAGCACATCGGCCACGCCGCGCAGCGACCAGGCGCGGCCCCGTGCGTCGTCCGCCTCCGTGGCCACCCTGACCGACTCCTCGAAGAGTTCCAGGGCCTTGGCGTGGTCGCCGGTGTTGCGATGCATCTGGGCGATGCCGGACATCGCCCAGACCATGTGCCGGGGTTCGCCGTGCGCCCGGCCCTGTGCGAGCAGCTCCTCGTGGAGGGCGGCGACGGCCGGGTAGTCGCCCTGGATGCGGCCCGTCTCCGCCAGGCCCGCGAGCGCGTAGCCGTGGGCGAGCCGGTCGTCGCTTCCGGCGGCGAGGGTGACGGCGTGTCCGAGGAGCCGCCGCGCCAGACGCAGCGAGCCGCACTGGCGGGCCAGCGTGCCGCCGCTCCACAGCGCCCAGGCCATCGCTCCCGCGTGCCCGGCGGTGCGCGCGTCGCGATAGCTGCCGCGCCACGCCTCGCCCGCCTCGCGGACCCTGCCGAGCCGTCGGTTCGCCTCGGCGAGCGCCAGGGCGGCGCGCGCCCGCTCCAAGGGGCCCGCCGCCGTTTCGAGGGACCGGTCCGCTGCCGCGCGCACATCCTCGTAGGAGGAGTTCACCCCGAGGGCCGTGCGCAACTCGCCCTGATATTCAGGGGCGAATGCCTTGCCGTACATGTAGCCGTGTCCCTTCGCCGGTCCCGTCGTGCCGCTGCGTTCCGATCAAGAACGTACGAGCGGCGAGGGTCCCGGCGGATCCGTCCACGTATGTGTTGTGCCGTACGCCTTGAGTGCTACCTGGCGTCGGCCGGTCATCAGATGGACGTACGGGAAGTGGGGAAGGCCGCCCGTCTCCGAGGGGGTGGAGAGGCGGGCGGCCTGGTTCGGGTGGCCCTCCTGGCGGTCCTGCGCGTCGACGGCGCTACTCGTCGACGGCTGCGCCGAACAGCGCGTCCGCGGACGGAGCGCCGAGTGAGCCCGCGCCGTACGTCCACGAGCCGGAGGCGGTGACGCCGCCGGAGCCCGCCGAGAACACCCAGACCACGCCGTCGTTCGTGTTCTCGCCCGGTGCCGCCGCGAGCAGGCCGAAGCGGCCGTCGCGGTTCGGGTCGGTGAGGCGGACCTGGCCGCCCCACTTGTCGCCCTTCTCCGGCACGCCCGGCACGTTCGCCGAGTTCTGGTCCCAGGACTGCGCCCCGGTCGCGGTCAGGCCCGAGGACGCACCGCGCAGCACCCACACGGCGCCCGCGTCGGCGACCGTGCCGATGTCCTCGCCGGCCGCGCCGACCGCCACGTCGGCGTACCCGTCCCCGTTCGTGTCCGCGACGGACAGGTCCGTGCCCCAGCCGTCGCCGCGCTCGGCGGTGCCGGGCACGCCCGGGGAGTCCTGCGTCCACCACCGCACGTCGGACGAGGGCCCGTCGGGGCCGCCCGGGCGTACGCCCACAAGGCCGCCGGTCATCGAAGCTCCGCCGTCGTCGGGGGAGTTGGGCTCACCGGTCACGAGGTCGTCGTATCCGTCGCCGTCGATGTCGCCCGACGCGGCCACGGGACCGCCGCGCAGATCGCGTTCGTAGGTGAGGCCGTCGGCGTGTCCGGACAGGTACGACGACCAGCCGTGTCCTGGCTCGGAGCCCGCCGTCACGCCCGAGACGACGAGGTCCGCGAAGCCGTTGTTGTCGTAGTCCCCGGTGGTCAGTGACATGGGCACGATGTCGCGTTCGTCGGCCGATCCGGACAGGCGGTTCGTGGAGCGGCGCTCCAGCGGTGCCTTCGACGCGGGCTGCGGTGCGGAGCCGTAGGCGAAGAGCTCCAGGTCGTCCCGGTCGAGGACGGCGAGGACGTCGCCCGGCGTGTCGTTCGTGAAGTGCGCCGCCGTGACGCCCGTGCCGAACTTCTCCCCGGCGGCGGGTTCCTGTGTCTCCAGCCAGTCGCTGGCGGCACCGGTGAGGCCGGCCTCGGAACCCCAGAGGACGGCCACACCGCCCGCGTCCGTGGTCGTGCCGATGTCCTCGCCGGGGATGCCGACGATCGCGTCGTCGTAGCCGTCCCCGTCCAGGTCGCCCGTGGCCACGGCCTTCCCGAACGCGTCACCGGTCTCGGCGGCGCCGGCCACACCGGAGGTCGACTGGCTGAAGCGGGCGACGTGGGTGGTCCCGATGCCCCTCGACGATCCGTACTGCACGGTGACCAGGCCGGCGCCCTTCTTCCCGCTGACGGTGGCGCCAGGTGCGCCGATCAGGACGTCCTCGTAACCGTCTCCGTTGAAATCGCTGTTGCGGTCGTCGGCGTGCGTGCCTCCGGGTGTTCCGGCGTAGGCGGAGGGCGCGGTGGCGATGGCCGCACCGGACAGAAGGAGGAATGACGCCGCCGCCAGGGCGGCGGAACGGTTCTTGCGCATGAGCGGCTCCTGACGAGAAGGACGACCGGGCAGCGCGGGGGATGTCCGGAAAGGGCCCGTTCCTTGTCCGGCGCCCTGTTCGACAGCGCATGAGGAGCAAGGGTTGTACGGGAGTTCGCCCGGGGTTCACCGGCAACCCGGAGGTCAACGGGCGGATGATCGCGGCGAATTGGGGCACATGTCGCCTAACTGCCACACCAGTTGATTGTTTGTGCAAGAAGTCGCCATACATCTTGCAGGAACGAGCTTCTCTCGGCACGGTGTCTCCGTCGCGTCATCCCCGGCGCGCTCGTAGACGCTCGTAGACGGGAGATCCCTTGTCCGGGAGAGCTCACAGAGAGCACAGATCCGCACGGCGCCGCACCACCTTGCACCCCTCGCGCCGCAGCCGGGCCCGCGCCGTTCGCGCCGTGTCCGTGGCCGCCACCGCCGCGGCACTCGCGCTCGGTGGTCTCGCGGGACCGTCCGTCGCACCCGCCGCCGCGGCCACCACCCCGTACCCCAACCTCACCCCGACCCCGCCCATGGGCTGGAACAACTGGTCCTACTACGGCTGCGACATCAGCGAGGAAACCGTCCTCGCCAACGCCCGCGCACTCGTCTCCTCCGGGCTGGCCGCCAAGGGCTACGACACCGTCACCACCGACGACTGCTGGATGACGCACACCCGCGCCGCCGACGGCAACCTCGTCCCCGACCCCACCCGCTTCCCGCACGGCATGGCCTACGTCGGCGAGCAACTGCACTCCATGGGGCTCAAGTTCGGCATCTACGAGGACGCCGGTACGGCCACGTGCGGCGGCTATCCCGGCTCGTACGGCCACATCAAGCAGGACGCCGACCTCTTCGCCAAGTGGAAGGTCGACTATCTGAAGCTGGACGGCTGCAACGTGCCCGTCCCCACGGGCCAGAGCGCGGACGACGTCTACCACAAGCTCTACGGCGACATGAGCCAGGCGCTCCTCGACACCGGCCGGCCCATCGTCTACTCCGTCTCCGCGCCCGCCTACTTCGAGGGCGAGAAGGACTGGCACCACGTCATCTCCTGGTCCGCCGAGGTCGGCAACCTGTGGCGCGAGGGCGCCGACGTCGCCATGGAGTCGTCGTCCGCGCGCGGCAAGTGGGCCTCCATCAAGTACAACTACGGCTACAACGTGCCGCTCGCCGATCTGCAGAGCCCCGGCCGGTGGAACGATCCCGACTTCCTGCTCGCCGGGCAGTCCCGGCTCACCGGCGACGAGATCCGCAGCCAGATGTCGCTGTGGTCCGTGATGGCCGCCCCTCTCATCTCCAGCACCGACCTGACGAAGGCCTCGCCCGACGCGCTCGCCGTCCTCGGCAACAAGGACGTCATCGCCGTCGACCAGGACGCCAAGGGCCTCCAGGGACGCATCGTCCAGCAGGGCGACGGCTACGACGTCCTGTCCAAGCCCCTCGCGAACGGTGACCGGGCCGTGGCCCTGTTCAACTCCTCCGACGAGGCGCGGACCATCACGACGACGGCCGCCGAGGCGGGGCTGCCCGCCGGATCCTCGTACCTCCTCAAGGACCTCTGGTCGAAGCGGACCACGCAGACCACGGGGACGATCGCCGCGAACGTGCCCGCCCACGCGACCGTGCTGTACCGCGTCCACGCCGGCGCCGCCCACCGCGTGCAGCCCGCCACCGCGATCACCTGGACACGGACCGGAGGTGAAGGCGCCGCCTCCACCTGGAAGATCGCGCTCGCGGACCACGGCCCGACCGGACTCACCGGCGCGCAACTGCGCATCAGCGCCCCCGAAGGCTGGCGCCTCAGCACGTCGAAGGTGTCCCTCGGCAAGGTCCGGCCCGGCGGCTCGGCCACCGCGACCGTCACGGCGAAGGGCCCCGACGCCGAGCCCGGCACCACGGTCTCGACTCTGACCGCGACGGCCCGCTACCGCGCGGGTGGCGCGGGTGACGGCTCCGTGTCGGGACGCGCCTCGATCGTCACCGAGGTGCCGTACCCGAGCCTCGACGCCGCCTTCAACAACGTCGGCGTGACCAACGAGGCGGCGCCGCCGGCCGAGGGCAACTACACGACCGGCAACTTCGACGGCGGTGGCGACAGCTACTCGGCCCAGGCCCTCGCCGCGGCCGGGGTCACCCCCGGGGCGAAGGTCAGCAAGGACGGCGTGACCTGGACGTTCCCGGCCGCCAAGCCGGGCACTCCGAACAACGTCGCACTCGCCGGCCAGTCGATCACCCTCACCGGCAGCGGCTCCAAGCTCTGGTTCCTCGGGGCGGAGGCCGGCTTCACCTCGGGCCAGGTCAAGGTCACGTACACCGACGGCACCACGAGCACGGGCAGTCTCGGCTTCCCCAACTGGTGCTGCACGGCGGGCACGGAGTACGGCGCGACGACGGTCGCCACGTCCGACCACCGCAACACCCCGACCGGCCCCGCCAACTTCGGCGTCGGCTACAAGCTGTTCGGCAACTCCGTCCCGCTCGCCGCGGGCAAGACGATCCGCACGGTCACCCTGCCCGACGCGGACGCGATCCACGTGTTCGCGATCACCGTTCAGTAGAGCCTGGGCGGGCCGGTGCGCCGGATGCCGTGGTCGCGGTGTCCGGCGCACCGGCGTGGACGTACGGTGGCGCGATGGACAGACTCCGCGAACCCGTGACCGCGACGGACATCGCGACCAGAAGGCTGGAAGTCCTGCCGCTCGAGGTGGAGTTCGCCGATGAGATGGCCGTGGTGCTCGGCGACCCGTCCCTGCACACGTTCATCGGCGGCGCGCCGCTGTCGGCACTGGATCTGTGGGAACGCTACGGGCGTCTGCTCGCGGGCTCCCCGGACCCGGCCGTCTCCTGGTGCAACTGGGTGCTCCGGATCAGGGACGAGGAGTGTCTGGCCGGCACGGTCCAGGCCACGGTCGGCCCCGGGGACGACGGGCTCGAAGCCGAGATCGCCTGGGTCGTCGGAGCGCCGTGGCAGGGACGCGGCCTCGCCACGGAGGCGGGGCTCGCGTTGGTCGACTGGCTCGGGCGGTGGCCCGTACGCACCGTCGTCGCGCACATCCACCCGGACCACGCCGCGTCGGCGGCCGTCGCCACGGCGTGCGGACTGGCACCCACGGACCGGATGCACGACGGCGAGGTCAGGTGGCAGCGCACCTTGAGATGACGCCTTGAACCGACGCACTTTGAGATGACGCACCTGGCGCCGAAGCGCCTTGGGGTGTCGCACCCGGAGCCGACGCGCCTCGGGGCGACGGCTCACCGGCTCCCGGGGCCGACATCTCGCCGGGCGCGGGGACAACAGGCGTCGTCAGTGCTGCTGGGCCTTCTGCGGAGTCGCCTCGCTGGGACGCACGACGACGTATCCCTCACCCTCCAGCTTCAGCTGGACGGCCTCGCCCGAACCGCCGCGGATCATCGACCCGATGGACTGCGACCGGTGCAACGAGGTGTTCAGATGCGCGGTCCAGCCCACGACCGCGTCCGTGTCCACACACACCGGCTGCTGCGGGGACACGGGGATGACCAGCGGGTTGCCCTCGCAGATGAGACCCAGCCTGCCCTGGCCGGTGAAGACGCTGTTGAACAGGCCTCCGCCGGATATCCCCGCGCCCTTCACGGTCTTGATCTCGTAGGAGAGAGTGGAGTCGAAGCACAGGACGTTGCGCCCGTTGACCGTCAGCGCCTCGCCCGGTTCGACGTCGACGATGAAACAGTTCTGCGCCTCGTGCGCGAACCAGGCCTCGCCCTGCCCGCGCACCGTCATCAGCGGCAGGCCCTCGCCCGTGACCGCGCGCTTGAGCATGCCACCCATGCCCTGGCCCTTGCGCTCGAACTGCAGATTCCCGCGGTAGGCGACCATCGCTCCCTGTCGGGCCATCATGTCGCCATTGACCACGTAGCGGATCGACTTCGCGTTCTGCGCGGTCATTCCCGGCGCGGAGGCGGGCTGTACGACGTGCTCGCTGGAAAAGAGATCACCCTTCATGGGGGCATCCTGTCCCGGACGGGTCCGTTCCGCCAAGGTCGGGCGGCGTACCGGCCGGAATCCGACCAGTGGCGGGGCGGTCGTCACGGAGCAACTCGCTGGTCAGGCGCGGGTCTTCGCCAGGAGTTCGGCGATCTCCTCGGTCGTGCCGGTCTCGCCGAGACGCGGGAAGATCCGCTCGATGCTGTTGCGGTGCGCCTCCACGTCCAGGTCCGTCATCGCGTCGGTGGCCAGCGTGACGTGGTAGCCGTGCTCGTGGGCGGCGCGGGCGCTGGACTCGACACCGATGCTGGTGGCGACGCCGGTCATCACGACCTGTGTGATGCCGCGGCGGCGGAGCTGGAGGTCCAGGTCGGTACCGAAGAAGGCACCCCAGTTGCGCTTGGTGACCGTGATGTCCTCGGGGTGGCCGGACAGCTCGTCCACGATGACGTCCCAGCCCTCGGGCCGGGCGCCGGTGCGTCCCTGCGTCTCGTTACGTCCGGGTACGGCGTCCGCCCCGTCGGCGGCGGCGCTGACGCGCACGAGGACGACCGGCAGGCCGTGCGAGCGGAAGGCGCGAGCCAACTCGACCGAGCGGGCGACGACTTCGGCGCCGGTGTACGGGGTGGTGGGCGCCCCGACAATGCCCTTCTGGAGGTCGATGACGACGAGGGCGGTGCGCTCGTCGAGGGTGGTGAGAGCCATGAGTGGGGCCTTTCGGGGTGGTTCGGTACGGGGCGGGGCGGGGCGGGGCGGGTCGCCGAGGTCGACGGTGACGGGTGTGCGTTCCCGTCAGGCTTCCGTGAGCCGCTCCAGCAGGGTCAGCGCGGAGACGACGGTCCGGCGCTCCTCTTCCGAGTACTGGTCCTGGAACGCGCGGGCCAGCCATTCCCCGCGGGCCTGCCGGGTGCCCTCCGCGCTCTCGCGGCCGGCGTCGGTGAGGGTGACCAGCTGGCGACGGCCGTCCTCGGGGTCGGGGCGGCGCTCGATCAGCCCGTGCTGGTCGAGCGCGGCGAGCGTGGCGGCCATGGACTGCGGCCGCACGCCCTCGGAGGCGGCCAGACCGCTGGCCGTGGCGGCCCCCGCCTTGCTGAGCCGGTTGAGCGCGGAGACCTGGGACGGGGTGAGGTCCTGACTGTCGGAGACCTCGCGCAGGCGGCGCCGGAGGCGGCTGAACATCACGCGCAGTTCGCGCGCGGCACGGTCCGCGGATTCTGAGATGCCCTCGGCGTGGTCGAGGCCCTCGGCGTTGTTCATGCGCCCACGCTAAAACCTTCAGTTCAAGCTGTCCAGTCTTAGCTGAAGATCTGGAGGGGAGCGGTCCCGGGCCACTGCCGCGTGCGGCCCGCAGGGGGCACGCCCGGTCTCCTGCCGGTCACCAGGCCCCGCGCCCCCGCCGTGACGAGCGCAGGGAGCGCGCCGCCACCAGAGCGATCAGGCTCCCCCCGATGACCAGCAGGCCCGGGCCGACGCTGCGGGTGGTCACGACCTTGGAGATCGCGGCCACCGGGCCGGTGCCGGGGCTGCCGCCGGTGCCGGAGGCGGTGCCCTCCCCGGTGTCGGTGGCCCCGCCCATGTTCGTCCCCGTCCCCACTCCCGTCCCCGTCCCGCCCGCACCCGCAGCGCCCGCCCCGGAGCCCGCGGGCGGCGCGACCGGTGCCACGTCGCCGCCGCCGGGCCGGGCCTGCCCGGAACCGGCCCCCGCCTGCGCGTCGTCGTCCCCCGACGCGCCGGTCAGGCGCACGCCCAGGGCCGTCATCGCCGCGCCGACGGGCTGGAAGAACGTCGTGCCCCCGGCATCGCAGTTCCCGTTGCCGCCCGACGTCAGGCCCAGAGCGAGCCCGTCTGCGAACAGGGGGCCGCCGCTGTCGCCCGGTTCTGCGCACACCGTGGTCTGGACGAGGCCCGTGACCGTGCCCTCCGGGTAGTTCACCGTCGCGTTCAAGCCCGTCACCCGGCCGGAGTGCAGCCCCGTGGTGCTGCCGCTGCGGAAGACCTGTTGGCCCACCACGGGGTCGGCCGCCCCGGTGATGCGCACGCCACGGCCGCCGCCGATGGCGACGACATCGCTTCGGGCGCGTGGCACGCCATCTCCGTAACGCACGAGGGAGAAGTCGTTCCCGGGGAAGGTGCCGCTCACCGTGGTGCCCAGTGCCGTGGCGTCGCCGGGCCGTGCGAACCACGTCGTGCCGACCGGGCCGCAGTGGCCGGCCGTCAGCAGGAACGCGTCCCTGCCGTCGGTCACGTCGAAGCCCGCCGAGCAGCGCCCTCCGCTCGCGAAGATCGGCGCGGCGCCGTCGACGCGCGTGGTGAACGTGCCCCGGACGCGCTCCATGCGGACGGACGCGCCGATGGTCCTGGCGACGCCGCCCAGCCGCGACCAGTCCCTCGCGGAGACGGTCGAATCGGCCCGCACCACGACCTCGTTCGAGCCGTAGTCCATCGACCACGCCGTACCCGACACCCGCGGAGCCGCCCGCAGCGTCGCGGCGGCCGAGCGCAGGTCGCGCATGCTGTGGCGCACGACCTCGGCCCGCGCCCCGGCCCGCCGTACGTCCGCCGCCGCGCCCGTGTCGGTCACCGCGACCACCGTCCGCCCGTCCGCGTCCAGCCAGCTGCCCGCCGTGCGGGCGGCGCCGAGCTGGTCCACCAGCCGTTCGCCCACCGGGACGGGGGGAGCGAAGGCGCCGGGTTCGTTCGCCATGGCGCGGGTGACCAGCAGGCTTCCGCAGAGCAGGCCGCCGACGGCGGCAAGGCGTGTGATCCGCCGGGCGGTGCGTCGCGCGTGCCTCATCCAGACTCCCCAAGGTGCGGAACGGCGTACGGGTGAAAGGTCAACGACCATGAAGGGAAAGGGCGTTGAGAACGCCGGCCGGCCCGTCCCCTCGATTCACGTACGTACGAACGGGGTGCCTCGTTCAGCGGGTCGCTGCCCGGCCGCCGCGCCGTCGCCGGTCCGGGAGCGGGCCGATCGAGTGGACGCGCGGCCCGTGCGACGTGCGAAACCCGGCCCGAGGAGCGCGCGGGCCACGGGGAGTGCAAGGATGTCGCCATGGCAATCAAGGCATATTTCGACATCACCATCGACGACAAGCCCGCCGGGCGCATCAGCTTCAACCTCTTCGACGACGTCGTCCCGAAGACGGTGGAGAACTTCCGCGCCCTGGCCACGGGCGAGAAGGGCTACGGCTACGCGGGGTCGTCGTTCCACCGCATCATCCCGCAGTTCATGCTCCAGGGCGGCGACTTCACCGCCGGCAACGGCACGGGCGGCAAGAGCATCTACGGCGAGAAGTTCGCCGACGAGAACTTCCAGCTCAAGCACACCAAGCCGGGCCTGCTCTCCATGGCCAACGCGGGCCCGAACACGAACGGCTCGCAGTTCTTCATCACCACGATCGTGACCGACTGGCTCGACGGCAAGCACGTCGTGTTCGGTGAGGTCGCCGACGAGTCCAGCATGGAGCTCGTCAAGAAGATCGAGGCCCTCGGCTCCCGCAGCGGCGCGCCCTCGGCGAAGGTCACCATCTCCGAGTCCGGCGTTCTCTAGCCTCCGGAACAACGCCCGTCCGCCGGCCACTCGACGGCCGGCGGACGGACACGGTCGACGGGCCGGGGCAGCCGATCAGGCCGCCCCGGCCCGCTCCGTGCCCGGCTTCTCACAGCGCCATAGCGCCTGGGCGTCTCAGCGCCGACGTCCCGCGACCGGCACATCGAGCGGCCGGGCGAGACCCACGACCCCCTCGTCGAGTCGCTGGAGATGCCGCAGCACGCGGAAGGTGACCGTGCCCGAGCGCAGCGCCCCGGTCCCGTCCGCCTCCAGCATCGAGGCGATGCTGGCGCCCGCCTGGACCTCTCCACCGGTCTTCTCGTCCCGCACATGCGCGTCGATCACGCCGATGTTGTGGGCGATACGCACCCCGGCCCGCTCGAGCCGCGGATCCGCCGCGATGGTCTTGCTGTACGGCACCAGCTCGGCCGTCGCCGCCAGGGACCGTGCGTGATAGGCGCAGGTCTCCAAAAGTGCCACCAGATAGCGGGCCGTCTGCCGCCGCACGCGGAGCGGCGTGATCGGGTGTGTCAGCGGCTTCGTGGAGGCGCGCAGATCGTCCAGGGCCGTGTCCAGGTCCCGGGCCTTGTCGAGCAGATCGACCGCGGGTCCACCGCTGAGCTGCTCCACGGCCGCCGACACGACGTCCCCGAGCCTGACCAGGACCGTGCTGAGGAGTTCGTCGGTACGGCGGTCCGTGTGCACCGGCAGCACGAGCACCGCGGCGACGATGCCGCACGCGGCGCCGAGCGCCGTCTCCTCGATCCGCAGGACCAGCACGTCCAGGCTGTAGGTGTTCAGCAGCGTGTAGAGCAGGCCCAGCATCGCCGTGACGAAGAACGACATCAGGGCGTACGACAGCGGTGCGGTGAAGAACATCGCGAAGATGAAGACCAGGACGAGGGTGAACGCCGTCCAGGTGTGGTTGCCGACCACGCCCGCGAGCGCGACACCGGCGACCACGCCGAACACGGTGCCGAGGAGCCGGCGGTATCCCTTGACGAGGATCTCGCCCGTGGAAGCGGTGTTGAGGAAGACCACCCAGCACGTCAGAACCGCCCAGTACCAGCGCTGACTGGACAGGAACTCGCCTCCGACGATGGCCAGGGACGAGCCCACCGCGACCTGGAAAGCGGCCCGCGTCGTGGGCCGCTGGAGCCCGGTGCGGTCGTCCGCGTCGTCCTCGTCCTGCTCGGAGCCGGTGATCGCGAGGTCCTCGGCGTCGAGTTCCTCGCGGGAGCGCGTCGTCGCCGGGGTGTCGTCGGACTCGTCCTGCGGTCCGTCGAGGGCGACGCGCAGACCCATGACGGCGCGTGCCGTCTCACCGATCCCGCGGAAGACGTCCTGCACGGCGGCGGAGCCGCGCGGCAGGTTGTCCTCGTCGCGGTAGGCGAGCAGCCGGTTGCGTACGTGCGCGAGCGCCGTCCCGCGGTCGCCCGACACGGGGCGGGCGACGAGCAGGTGCAGGGCGTTGAGGTCGCGGCGCAGGGTGGCGGTCGCGTCGTCGTCGGCGTACAGGCGCTTCGACGGCTCCGGCACGGGTGCGTGCGGCAGGTGCAGGGTGAGGGTGTCGGCGCGTTCGGCGCTGCGGGCGTTGAGCAGCAGGACGCCGAGCCGCTCCGCCGCGATCTCGGCGTCGGCGACCCTGCGTTGTACGAGGGCGGCCGTGGCCGAGTCCCGGGTGCCCTCCTCCAGGCGGCCCTGGATCATCAGCGCGGTCTCGTGCAGCCGCGCGGTGCCCCGGCGCAGGTCGTCGAGGACCTTCTCCAGCTGGTCGGGTTCGGCGTCGAGCAGTTCGGCCTGTGTGTCCACCAGCTGGGCGAGCCGCGCCCTGAACGCGTCGCGCAGCCGGCCGAGGACCCGCTCCGGTGTCTCGGGCACGACGGCGAAGCGCACGACCGCGCTGCACGCGAAGGCGATGGCCAGCGTCGCGTACAGCAGGGGCAGCGACGACACCGTCGCGGTCACGAACAGGGAGACGAAGTAGATCTGAAAGCCGATCAGACCCAGCGCGGTGCCGCGGTCACCGAATCTGCGGCTGTAGACGGCCCCGAAGATCAGGGCGATGAAGAAGAGGTCACCCCCGATGACCCTGTTGTGCAGCAGCGCGGCGAGCGACACCGCCGCGAGTGCCACGGGCAGGCCGAGCGCGAGGGTGACCGCCTGGCCGCGTACGTCCTTCTCCCTGATCGCGAAGGTGGCCACCATCGCGGCCATGGCGCCGGCGACCATGTGTGTCACATCGGTGTGGAGCGCCGCGAGGACGGCCAGGGTGAGCGCGATCGCACCGACCGTCCGCAGCCCCGCCATCAGCCGCAGCAGCCCCGGATCGGACGCCACGAACCGGTCCCACGTGCCACCGACCCTTGTCAGCCGTGTCACTGCCCTCACTCTGCCGCACTCTCCTGATCCAGCCATGATCCGCGGACGCCTCAGCATCCCATGCGCGTCAACCGAGCTCGGAGGCCGGTCTTAGGAGGTGGGAGGCGGTATGGGACCTTCGGCGGCAACGGTGTCCAGGGTGGCCAGTTGACTTCAGATGCCCGCCGTCCAGTAGAGGGCGCTGGGGGAGCGGCCGGAGCTCACCTCGCGGGCCTGCGCACCCACACCTGACTGTCACCCGCCCCCGGCGCGTCGCCGGAGCCCGACGTGCCGAGGTCCAGCCAGCCCCAGGAGCGCAGCAGCGCGGAGCCGGGAGCCTCGGGCACGGCGGGCTCGGGCCGGGGCACGGCGGCGACGAGCAGGTCGGTGTCGTGGCGCGCCAGGAGCCGTGTCCGCAGATCCGTCGCGACGCCGTGGCGCCGGTGCGCGGGCAGCACCATGACCTCGGCGAGGACGAAGGTGCGGCCGGACGCGGTGAGTTCCTCGAACTCGGTCGGCAGGTCACCCCGGAAGCCGGCCCACCAGTCGCCGGTGCGGTCGGCCCGGTACCCGTAGAGGCAGCCGACAAGACCGCCCGAGTCGGCCACCACCATGTCGAAGTCGGGCCGCCGGCCGTGATGCTCGAACCGGGCCAAGAACCCCTGCCGGTCGCGGTACTCGGCCCCCGCGGCGCCGTGGTACGCCGAGACGTACACATCAGCGACGGCTTCCCGCTGCTGCTCCGCCTGCCACCGCGACAGCCGCCGCAAGTACACCTGAGCCATACGAGCCTCCCGTCAGGCCGCGGGACATGCCCGGGCTCAGCATGGTGACACTCACGGGCGACGAGGGGAACGGGGCGTCACGCCCTGCCGCGCGAACTCGCGCTGACCTCGGCGTATTTGGGGGAAGGCGCGCGCGGAGGGTGCGGTCCCGATGCGTCAGGAAAGGGACTGCACGGTCTGCCGCACCTGAGCCGCGACGGTGTCCGGCAGGGGCGCGTAGTGGATCCGGGTCAGCGCCTGCTGTCCCTCGTCGCTCGCGGTGTAGGCGAGGAAGGACTTGAGCGCCGGGAGCGTGGCGGGCCGGTTGCCCTTGTCGCACACGATCTCGTACGTGACCAGGACGATCGGGTACGCCCCCGCGGCCGAGTGGCCGTAGCGGAACTTCAGTGACATGTCCTTGCCCTCGCCGGCCACGCGGGCCGCGGCGATTCCCGCGGACGCGGACTGCGGCGACGGGGCGACGGGATCCGCCGCGCCCGTGTCGATGCGCACGGTCGGTACGTGGCTGCTCGCCGCGAAGGACAGCTCGAAGTAACCGATCGACCCGTACGAGGCGTTGACCTCGGAGACGACTCCGCTGGAGCCGTTCGCCGAGCCGCCGCCCCTGGCCTGCCAGGACTTCTCCGCCGAGTAGGGCCAGGCGGCCGGGGCGGCTCCGGCGAGGTAGGCCTGAAGGTTCTGTGTCGTGCCCGAGTCGTCCGAGCGGTGCACCGGGCGGATGCGGGTCGAGGGGAGTTTCGCGCCGGGGTTGAGCGCGCGGATCTGCGGGGCGTCCCAGGTGGTGATCCGGGTGTCGAAGATCCCGGCGAGGGTCGGGGCGTCGAGGACCAGGCCGTCGACGCCGGGCAGGTTGTAGCCGACCGCGATGGGGCCGCCCGCCATGGGCAGGTTGATGGCCCGGCCGCCGGTGCACGTCTGCTTCGACAGCTCGACCTCTTCGGGCTTCAGCGCACTGTCCGAGCCGCCGAACGCGGTCGCGCCGCGCAGGAACTGGGCGGCGCCGGCGCCCGATCCGAGCGGGTTGTAGGCGATCTGGACGCCGGGGCACGCGCGCTGGTACTGGTCGATCCAGTACTTCATCACGTTCTGCTGCGCCGTCGAACCCGAGCCCGGCACCTGGCTCTTGCCGGCGCAGTGGATCTCGGCGACAGGGGAGGCGCCGGCCGGGGACCCGTGACCGCCAGTGGCACCCGGGCCGTCCGCCCCGCACCCCACGAGCAGGAGCGTGGCCGCGACGGCGGCCGCACCGGCCGGGACGCTCCGCTGGATCACACGTCTGGCACGGGCGCTCTGCACTGTCGTTCCCCCTGATGAAACCGCGATCGGAAGGACAGATGCTTACCGATCACGGCGGTCGCGGGGTGACGTGAGGATGAACTCCGGGCGAAGCGCCACCGTACGAAGGGCGAGCGGGGCCCGACGGGCCCCGCTGTCCACTTCGTCAGCCGACGCCTGGTTCGGCGCTCGGCCCCCGCTCAGTCCTTGTAGTCGGGCGCGATCCGGTCGAGCAGGCGCAGCATCGCCGCCCACGCCAGGTCGTAAGCGTCCTCGTCCTGGAAGTCCGAGTCGGCCTCCGCCTCGCCCGCGAGCTGCCGGGCGGTGTACTCGCACACCTCCGGGGAGGGAACGGTGAGCGGAACGCCGCCGGCCTGCGCGGTGACCTGGATCTCGCAGGCCTTCTCCAGGTAGTACATGCGCAGGAACGCCTGGGCCGCGCTCTCGCCGACGGTGAGCAGGCCGTGGTTGCGCAGGATCAGCGCGGGGTGGCCGCCGATGTCGTCGACGAGGCGCTTCTGCTCGTCCAGGTTGAGCGCCACGCCCTCGTAGTCGTGGTAGCCGACCCGGTTGTGGAACTCCATCGACATCTGGTTCAGCGGCAGCAGCCCGCCCTGCTGCGCGGCGACGGCGCAGCCCGCCTTGGTGTGCGTGTGCAGGACGCAGTGGGCGTCCTCGCGGGCGGCGTGGATCGCGCTGTGGATGACGAACCCGGCCGGGTTGACCGGGTAGGGGGTCGGCTCCACCGGGTTCCCGGACAGGTCGATCTTGACGAGGTTGGAGGCGGTGATCTCCTCGAACAGCAGCCCGTACGGGTTGATCAGGAAGTGGTGGTCCGGGCCCGGCAGGCGCAGCGAGATGTGCGTGAAGATCAGGTCGGTCATCCGGAAATGGGCCACGAGCCGGTAGACGGCGGCGAGTTCGCGGCGCAGCCGGAGCTCCGTCTGCGCGGCGTCCTGATCGGTGGCGGGGGTCAGCAGGTCGGTCACGAGACGGCTCCTTCGAGAGTCGGGTCGACCACGGGGGTGAGGGGGCGGCCGGTGCGGTGCCAGGCGATGACGTTCTCGGCGGGCGCACACACGTATGCGCGCTGCGAGGCGTCGGTGAGGAACGCGCTGTGCGGGGAGAGCTGGATGCGCGAGTGAGTGCGCAACGGGTCGTCGGCGGGCGGGGGTTCGACCGGGAACACATCGAGTGCGGCCCCGGCGAGATGCCCGCTGTCCAGCGCCCGCACGAGCGCGTCGGCGTCGACGAGTTCACCGCGCGAGACGTTCACGAGGAACGAGCCCGGCCGCATCCGGGCGAGCAGGGCCTCGTCCGCGAGGCCGTGGGTCTGCGGGGTGAGCGGGGTGTGCAGGGACAGCACGTCGGCGCGGCTGACCAGCTCGTCCAGGCCGAGCCGGTCGACCTCGGGCGGCCAGCCGGCCGGATCCGCGTGCGGGTCGAACGCGGCCACGCGGCCGAAGACGGGCGCGGCCATCCGCGCCACGGCGCGCGCGATGCGGCCGAACCCGACCAGGCCGAGCGTCAATTCACTTGCGCGGCGCGGGAGTTCACCGAACTCCGTGTTCCAGCCGCCGCTGCGCACCGTGGCGTCGGCGTGCGGCAGGTGACGTACGAGCGAGAGCGTGGCGGCGAGCGCGTGCACGGCGACGTCCTCGGTGGCCGCGTGCGGCAGGTTGCTCACCCACAGGCCGCGCCGGCGGGCCTCGGCGGTGTCCACCATGTCGTGGCCCGCGGACATCGTGGCCAGCATGCGCAGGGTGGGCAGCCGGTCCAGGAGGGCCGCGTCCACGGGGGCGTAGCCGACGATCAGTGCCTCGGCGTCGTGCGCGGCCGCCGCGATCCTGGCGGGGTCGCGACTCCCGACGACGCGGACCTCGAAACCCGCGTCGCGCAGCAGGCGTTCGCCCGGCTCGACATCCAGCTCCTCGGGGTCGGTGAAGACCACCACGGGCTGACCCATCTCAATTCTCCCCACGCCTGGAGCGACAAACTCAGGGCGACGAATGATTCGTCGGTCGCTTCGGTGTTGAAGTTACGTTTCGTCTTCCATAATTGTCCAGTCCGCATGAGACGGGTGTTCGTGAGGGATGTCACGGATGTCCGGCGCCCGCGCCGCCGTGGTCGACAATGGGCGCCGACACCGGGTGCGGCCGCACCCGGGCAGCCGAGCTGAGGGGAAGCCCCGGTGGACCTGGACCACATCGACCTCGCCGTCGTCCGCGAGCTGCAGGCGGACGGCCGTCTGACGTACGAGACGCTGGCCCAGCGGGTCGGCCTCTCCCGGCCCGCCACCCGGGCCCGCGTCCAGCGGCTCCTCGAGGGCGGTGGTGTGCTCGTGGCGGCCGTCGTGCACCCCGCCGTCCGGGGTCTCACCGCGTCGGCGCATCTGTCGATCGGTGTCCGCGGCCCGGCCGGGCCCGTGGCGCGCGCCATCGCCGCCATGCCCGAGGCGCCGTTCGTCACGCTGACCGCGGGCGGCTACGCGGTCATGGCCGAGCTGCGCACGAAGGGGATCGCCGAGCTGGACCGGGCGATCGAACGCGTCCGCTGTCTGCCCGGCGTCGACGTCGTGGACCCGCTCATCTCCACCCGCCACCTCAAGGATCCGTATCTGCTCGCGGGGGAGCCGGCCGTCACGGAACTCGACGAGACCGACCAGCTCGTCCTGCGCGAGCTGGAGGCCGACGGCCGCCTCCCGTTCGCGGAGCTCGCCGAGCGGGTCGGCCTGTCGGCCGGCGCGGCCCGCGCGCGCACGCTGCGGCTCCTCGACGGCGGCGTCGCGAAGGTCCTCGCGCTGGTGCGGCCCGAGCTCCTCGGCCTCGGCATCCTGTGCGGCTTCGCGGTGCGCGTCGAGGGGGAGCGGGACGAGGTCGCCGCGCGTCTCGCGGAGCGTGAACAGGTCTCCTTCTTGTCCTCCTGCATGGGGCGCGCGGACCTGGTCGGCACGATCACGGTGGAATCCCTCGCGGCGATCCGGACGGCCGTCGAGGACATGCGGGCTGTGCGGGGTGTGCGCACGGTCGAGAGCTGGGTGCACCTGGAGCTCATCAAGGAGCGCTACGAGGATCCGACCGCCGAATGAGGGGCGGGTCGGATGATACGTAAGCGATGACTCTCCTGAACTTACGAAAAGTTTCTCAGCGGTACATCTAGTCAAGTCAACGTCGGTTGCTTATCGTCCATGCGAACGAATCAGTCGCCGCGCTCTCTCTGTGCGCGGCGGCCCTCATGGTCTTCCCACGGTCGAAAGCAGGCCCCCTCATGCACCACCCCCTCGATGACGCCGACCGCACGCTCCTGGTGACCGGCGCGGCGGTGGCCGCCGCCGGAACCCCCGTCCGCGCGGAGGCGCTCGCCGTCCGGGGCGGCCGCGTCGTCCACGTCGGCACCGCCGACACGGCACGCGCCGCTCTCGGCGGCCGGATCGACGAGAACCTCGAACTCGACGGCGGCCTCGTCCACCCCGGCTTCGTCGACGCCCACTGCCACCCCGTGATGTACGGGCAGGCCCTGGCCTGGGTCGACTGCAGGCCCGAGCGCGTCCCCGACATCGAGACCCTCGTCGCCGTCCTGACCGACGCCGCCCGCGAGCTGCCCGCCGGAGTCCCCGTGCGCGGCTTCGGCTACGAGCACCGCAGGCTCGCCGAGCGCCGCCACCCCACCTGTCACGACCTCGACCGCGTCGCCACCGACCGCGAGGTGTACGTCATGAACGCCTCCGGTCACGGCGGCGTCGTCAACTCCCACACGCTGCGCACCTGCGGCGTCACCGCGGGCACCCCCGACCCCGAGGGCGGCAGCATCGGCCGTCTGCCCTCCGGCGAGCCCGACGGGCAGCTCTGGGACGCGGCCTGTGACCTGCTCACCGGGCCCGGCGGCGTGAAGATCGGCAACCACGGACCGAACTTCCACCTCTCCGAACCCGACGCGATCATGGCCGACCACCTGCTGCGCGCGCAGGAGGTCTTCCTCGCCGCCGGCGTCACCACCGTCGGCGACGCACAGGCCTCCCGCCGCGAGATGGAGACCTATCTGAGGGCGCGCCAGGACGGTTCGCTGCGCCTGCGCGTCTCCGCCTACCTCACCTCCGCGCTCCTCGACACCGCGCTCGACCTGGGAGTCGTGAACGGCTTCGGCGACGACCACTTCCGCGTCCAGGGCGTGAAGTTCTACGCCGACGGCACACTCGGCGGCTGGACCGCGTACTTCCCCGACGGATACGCGGCGGACTGCTGCCACCACGGGCAGCTCTACCACTCGGCCGAGGAGTACGCCGAGCTCGTCGGCCGCGCCCACCGCGCCGGCCTGCAGACCGCCACGCACGCGCAGTCCCCGTACGCCATCGGCATGGTGCTCGACGCCGTCGAAAAGGCACAGGCCGACCGCGAGCGCCCCGGCATGCGGCACCGCATCGAGCACTCCGGTCTGCCCACCGACGAGCAGATCGCCCGCATGGGTGAGTTGGGCGTCGTACCCGTCATGCAGCCCCAGCACCACCTGCGGACCGGCGACGGCACACTCACCGCCGTCGGCGACCTCGGCCACCGCTACAACCCGGCGGGCGCCTGCCGCGCCGCGGGCGTGCCCGTCGTCTTCAGCTCCGACGCGCCCGTCGCGCCCCCCGCCCCGCTGGAGGCGATCTCCGCGGCGGCCACCCGGCGCACCGTGCTCGGCACCGTCCTCGGTGACGCCGCGCTGCGCATGCCCGTCGCGGACGGCCTGCACGCGCACACCGCGGCGGCGGCCAGTGCCCTGCACCGCGAACACGCGGTCGGCGCCCTGGCCCCCGGCATGCTCGCCGACTTCGTGGTCCTCGACAGCGACCCGCTCACCGCGGACCCGGCCGAACTCGCCTCCATCGGCGTACGCGAGACCTGGATCGGTGGCTCCCGCGCCTGGGCCGCCCCCGGCCGCTGACCTCGCCACCGCACAGTTCCCTGCCGCACAGCCCCCTCCGCCCTTCCGCGCCTCTCCTGTCCCCGGAGGCTTCATGCCGACACAGCCCGCCGCCACCCGACAGAGCCCGTACAGAGCCGCCTTCGCGGCCCTCGCCGGCACCTCCATCGAGTGGTACGACTTCTACGCCTTCGCCACCGCGGCGGCGATCGTCTTCGACGACGTGTTCTTCCCGCAGGACATGTCGCCCTACCTCAAGACCCTCTCGGCGTTCGCGACCTTCGCCGTCGGCTTCCTGCTGCGCCCGCTCGGCGGCATCGTCTTCGGTCACATCGGCGACCGCGTCGGCCGGAAGAAGACCCTGGTCATCACGCTCATGATGATGGGCGTCGCCTCGTTCGCGATCGGTCTGCTCCCCACCTACTCCCAGGTCGGCGCCCTGGCCCCGGTCCTTCTCATCACGCTGCGCCTGATCCAGGGCATCGCGATCGGCGGCGAGTGGGGCGGCGCGGTACTGATCGCGGTGGAGAACGCCCCGCCCGGAAAGGCCTCGTTCTTCGGTTCGTTCGCCCAACTCGGCTCATCCGTGGGTGCGTTGCTGTCGACCGGTGCCTTCAGCCTCATGAACCTCTTCGGCAGCGACGCGTTCATGAGCTGGGGCTGGCGCGTGCCGTTCCTGGCGTCCGCGGTCCTCGTGGTCGTCGGCCTCGTCGTACGGGTGAAGCTCGAGGAGTCGCCCGTCATGTCGGAGGTGCGTGAGGAGCACGCCGCCACCGAACAGAAGCTGCCCGTCGTGGAGGTCTTCCAGAAGGCGTGGCGCACGGTCCTCATCGGCGTCTTCGCCCTGGCCACCGCGACCGGCGGCTACTACGTGGTGACCAGCTTCCTGCTCTCCTACGGCACCGGTGACCTCCACCTGTCCGAGTCGATGCTCCTCAACGGCCTCACCCTCGCGGCCTTCCTGGAACTCCTGGTCACGCCGTGGCTGTCCTGGCTGGCGGACCGGGTGGGCCCGCACAAGGTCGTCATCGCGGGCCTGGCCGGCGTGATCGTCCTGGCGATCCCGCAGTTCATGGTCCTCGGCACCGGCAGCGTCGTCCTGATCTGGCTGCTGATGCTGGCGATGCGCCTGGTGATGTCCGCGCTGTACGGGCCCATCGCCTCGATCCTGGCGGAGGGCTTCGCGCCGCACGTCCGCTACACCGGCATCTCGCTGTCCTACCAGATCTGCAACCTGGTCTTCGGTGGCCTCGCGCCGCTCGCGGCGGTCTCGCTCGCCGCGGCCGCGGGCGGCCATTACTGGCCGACGGCACTCATGCTCATGGTCATCTCGGCCATCGGCATCTGGTGCACGGCCCGACTCCGACGCCTGCGGGGGCTGCAGGCACCGCAGAGGACGGCTGAGGCGACGGAACACGGGGTGGCGAGCGGCGTCTGAGGATCGCCGACCGATCACCGCGGCCGGGCAGGACCCGTGCACGTCGAGGCGCACCGCGCGCCGGGCGGCACGGATCCGGCCCGGCCGCGGTGCTGTCGTCACCCCGATCTCACCCCGTCCCCAGAGCCATGCTCCTGCGCCGGTCGAGTTCTCCCTGTACCCGCGCCACGTCCTGCGCGTAGGGGCGGTACAGCAGGGTGAGGACCGCGCCGTTGACGAGCATCAGGATGACGAGGACCCACAGGAACACCGGCCGGAGTCCGACCATGTCGCCCAGGAACCCCGCGCCGAGGCTGAACGCCGCCCAGGCGATCGCCTCGAAGACGGAGACGTAGATGGCGAAGGCGGCGGCACGCTGCTCGGGTGGGGTGACCGCCATGACCATGGGCCGGTTGACCGGCGGGTTCATCCCCTGGGCCACGCCCATGAGGCCGAAGAAGACCGCGAACAGGGCGATGCCGTCGTACTCGATCTGGGTACCGAAGAACGCCGTCACGGCGAACGCGAACTGCGCGCCCTGCAAGACCGCGACCAGCCCGTACCGGGGGCTGCGGCGCGCGGCCCAGTCGGCCGCGAAGCCGCCGAGAAGCGTGCCCAGGAAGTAGCCGACGCCCATCGGGAGCAGCACCACCGAGGCGACCTGGGTGCTGAAGCCGAACACGTCCACCAGATAGACCACACCGAACGTGGAGATCAGGAGGTGGCCGGACAACAGCCGGGACACCAGCAGGATGAACAGACTGCGGACCCTGAACAGCGCCACCGCCTGCGACCAGGTGACCTTGGCGACGTGTGCCGCGCGGGCCTCCTGGTCCAGGTCGGCGAGTTGCCGCTCCGCGGCGCCCCGGCCGGGGTCGCGGAACCACAGCCAGATTCCGCAGCCCAGCGCGATGTTGAACGCGCCGATGCCCCACAGTCCCCAGCGCCAGCCGTCGTCGACGCCGGCCAACTGCCCCTTGAGCGGCCCGATCACCGAACTGACCAGCGCCACGGCGCCGTACACGAATCCGACCGCGCGGCCCCGTGACGAGCTGTCGAAGAGGTCGCCGATGATCTCCGTGATGACGGGGTGGGCGGCCGCGTAGCCCGCCGCGAGGATCGTGTAGAGCACGAGGAGCTGCGCGAAGTTCTGGGAGAAGCCCGCGGCCACCCCCCAGACACCCCACAGGCCCGTCGCGAGGACGAGGACGCCCTTGCGGGACCAGCGCTGCGCGGCCCACACCCAGAACGGGCCCGTGAACACCCCCACGATCTTGCTCGCGGCGGTGAGGACGCCGAGTGCCCCGAGCGAGATGCCGAGCGACTGCCGGATCAGCGGGAACAGGCCGCTGACGAGGCTCGCCTCGGTGCTGTCGACCAGCAGCGCGCCGCCGAGCAGCGACAGCTGGCGCCCGCGCCGGTGCACTCCGGGTGGTCCGATGTCCTTGGTCGTTCTCGCTGGCCCATCGATAAGCTCGGGCATGGCGCCACCCTTTCTTGGCATGGTTCTTCGCGGAGCGGTGCGGAGGGAGAGGTGCCTGCCGGTGACGGGGTGGCCGCCCCGTCACCGGCGTACTTGCGGTGGTGCGGCGGCACGGACCTGCCGGCCCGGGCCGCGGTTCGGTCAGAGCGCGGCGAGTTCCTCGGCGACCCTCCGCAGCCGCGGCGCCGGGAAGAGCCCGCCCGCCAGGGCGGCGACGTCGATCAGGGGCGTCGGACCCAGGATCTGCAGGAGTTCCGAGTCCACGACGCCCGGCAGGTGGCGGCGCAGGACCTCCACCGCCACCGGGTCGGAGATCAGGGCCCGGATCGGGGTGCGCAGCGAGAAGCGGCCCTCCGGGTAGTCGTCGGCGCGCGGCAGGGGCTGCGTGGCGACCTCGGCCTGTTCGCGCTGGGCGCGCACCAGCAGGTGTTTCTCGGTGACAGGCCCCACCGCGGGCAGGCCCAGCCGCTCGTACTGGCCGGGCGGCGCCTCGTTCGCCCGCATGAGGTCCACCATCAGACGCGCCATGCGCAACTCCACCGCGTCGTCGACGAGCGGGGTGCGCTGCTCGGGGTCGGACTCCAGGTCGTAGAGCAGCGTGCCGTGCTGGTACGGGTTGAAGAGCGTGCGCCCGGACATGCGCAGTGTGCGGACGCCCTTGGTGAAGCCGAAGGGTTCGGCGAGTTCGAGGTCCGTCAGCTCCTGAGGCGTGAACCGGCCCCGCATGTGTGTCGGCATCAACGTGTGCTCGTGCAGTGGAGCGTTATCGGGGGAGACGGGCGCCCTCATGTAGACGTGGCGGCCGTCGGTGACATTGACGTGTCCGCCGTGCATGCCGAACAGGCCCGCCTCGCGTACAGGCATGTCCGAGAGCGGCGCGCCCTGCATGTCTGCGGGCCGCGGGACGTCGAAGAACTCCAGGAGGGTGGGCGCCAGATCGATGGTCTGCACGAGGTCCCCGCGCCGCTCGCCCGTCGCGCCGGTCCGGGGATCCCAGGCGAACAGGGGCAGATGGACGAGTTCGTTGTACCAGGGCTGCACGCTCTTGCCCCACCAACCCTTCTCGCCGAGCAGCAGACCGTGGTCGGTGCAGACGAGGAGCAACGTGTCGTCCCACAGGCCGAGTTCGTCCATCGTGTCGAGAACCCGCCCGAGGGAGTGGTCGCACATGGACAGCAGTGCCGCGTACTCGTACCGGGCGTGCCCGACCTGGTCGTCCGTCTCCACCACACGTTTGTAGTCGGGCCAGTCGAAGTGCGGGCCGTCGTAGTCGTGCGGATAGAGGTCCTTGAAACGCTGGTGGCTGAAGAACGGCTCGTGCGGGTCGAAGGTCTCTATCTGTACGAACCAGTTGTCCGCGTCGTGATTGGTGTGGACGAACTCCAGGCCCGCGTCGAACGTCAGGGTCTGCGGATGACGGTCCTCGGTCGCCATGTGCGCGCGGTTCACCCAGTCCTGCCGGTAGATGCCACCGAACCGGACCTTCTTGAGGTCCTCGGGCATCTCGGGATCCGTGACCTGCCCCTTCCACGGGTCGCCCTCCTGCCCGCGGAAGAACTCCCAGGTGTTGTACCGGCCGTGGTAGGTCGCGCCGCCGTCCTCCCAGTAATGGGGGTGGTCGCTGACGAGGTGGGTGTAGACGCCGCTCTGCTTGAGCAGTTCGGGCATCGAGTCGTCGAACGGCTCCAGCGGGCCCCAGCTGCGGTGCAGGAAGTTGTGCCGGCCTGTGTGGATCTCCCGGCGGGCCGGCATGCAGGGCATCGAGCCCGCGTAGCAGTTGTCGTACGTGACGGACCGTTCGGCGAGCCGGGCGAAGTTCGGCGCATGCGTCCAGTCGCCTCCGTAGGGCGGCAGCATCCGCCGGTTGAGGCTGTCGAACATCACCATGATCGCCTTCACGCGGCGTCTCCTGTCTGCTGCTGCGTAGGTGTAAGGCCTTCGGACTCCCGTCGTCCGGTCTCCAGGCGCCGCAGCATCCCTTCGAGCCAGGCCACCCAGCGGTCGACGGACGCGGCGCCGTAGGCGTGCAGCTCGTCGCTGATCTCGCGCGCCAGGTCCTGGTCCAGCTCGGGCAGCGGGTTCTCGAATCCGATGTGCCGGTCGCGGTCGCGGTTGCCGGCGATCTGGGCGCGCCGATAAGTGAGTTCGGTCCTGATCAGCCGGATCGCCGCTTCCTTGTCGAGCGGGGCGGCGAAGCTGAACCTGGCCAGGAAGTCGGCGTCCTGGAAGCGGCTGGGCGGGTCGTAGGGGGAGTGCACCCACTCCATCAGGACGTCGCGCCCCCGTGGTGTCAGCCGGTACAGCTTCGCGTCCGGCCGCCCCTCGCGCGGATCGACCTCGTACGCCACCCAGCCGTCGTCGACCATGCGCCCGAGCAGCCGGTAGATCTGACTGTGATGGGCGCGCGAACGGAGGAACTGCCCTTCTGTCTCCACCCACTTGCGCAGGTCGTAACCGCTGAACGGGCGGTACGACAGCAACGCGAGCAGGACGTACTCGAACTTCACGACCCTCACCCCTATGTGCACAATCACCTATGTGCAGAGATTCATATCGCCGGGGGTGTGGGCAGTCAACAGATCCGGCACGCTCTTGTCGAGGCGTTCACAATCGGCCGGAGGTACGTAAGGGCGCGGCACCGTCAGATCGGCTGCGTCCGGTGGATGGAGTACTGCTCCATGAGCTTGGCGCGCGTCGCCCCGAGCCGGTACGCGAGGATCTCGGCGACGGTGCGGATCAGGGTCATGCCCAGCGCGGGATCGGCATCGCAGAGATTGCGCACCGCACGTGCGTCGAACTCGTAGGCGCGCACGGGGCTGAACGCCTCGGCGCCGAAGTCCCACTGGTGCGGCGGGAACAGCCATGACCAGCCGAGCAGATCACCCGCGCCCAGCGAGGCGACGGTCACCCGCCTGAGCTCCGTGACCTGCTGGTCCAGCGAGACCGCGCCCGAACGTACGACCCAGAACCGGTCGGCGATATGGCCCTCTTCGAAGATCCGCTCGTCCTCGTCGAACGACACTTCCTTGGCGAGCGTCATCAGCCGCTCGCGGTGCTCGTGAGGAAGAGCGGACAGCAGTCGCGTGGCGTTCGTCATGGACAGGCCTCCTCGCCGAGGTTCCCCACCTTCCATTGGAGCCGCCACGGGCCGATTGAGCACCCCGGGGGCGGCACCGAATTCCGGGAAACACGTGGAGCGACCCACCGGCTTCGCAGCGCAGCGGAAAGCCGCTCGACGACACCGGTGGCGTCCTGCGCGCACACGATGAGTGGCCGGGTCGGTCGGTCGCGACGTGCGACAGCGTGCGGACTCCGGAGCAGTCCGGGCCGGCGGTGTCCCGGAAACGGGAGTCCGGCCCCCGGAATGGCGGCGAGCGACCGCCGCAGGGCCGGACATACGTCCTGGCGGATCGCTCGCGCGACCGCGACAGCGAATCGGTCGCGCGGGTCGACGGTCGCCGTCGTGGCGACGCATTCTCCCGGGACGGGACGGGACGGGGCGGGGCGGGGCGAGCCTGGCCCGCCGGGGCGCTGCCGGAGCGGCCGTGACCCGGCGGGCCGTCCCGCGGTCGGCGAGACGACCCCACCCGTGTCAGCGAGGCGACGAACCGGGCGCTCGTGGCAGGTCGGCCATGCGCCTCATCCCCGACTCCTGCGCGTCGACGAAGCCCCGCGCGAGGGTGACGAGGACGGCCGCGCCGACGAAGAGGAGCCGGACCGGAGCGCACCGCCCGGCCGCCTCACCGGTTTCGGCGGTCTCCGCCGACGCCGTCGTCAGCTCCCCTCCAGACCGTTCGTGCAGGCGGCGCCGGGCTCGGGGGTCTGCGCACCCTGCACGTACTTGGTGAAGAACTGCTCGACCCGCGGGTCGGACGCCTTGTCCACGCTGAGCTGGTGGCCCCACGCGGAGAGCATGATCGGCCCCGTCTGGTCGTCGACCGGACTCATCAGCGAGTAGGGGGTCCTGGCGACCTTCTCACCGAGCTTCGCGACGTCGGCGTCACCGGCCTTGCCGTTGTACGTCACCCACACCGCGCCGTGTTCGAGCGAGTGCACGGCGTTCTCGTTCGCTATGGCCTTGGTGTAGACAGTGCCGTCGCACGTCATCCAGGCCTGGTTGTGGTCCCCGCCGACGGGCGGGTTCATCTGGTAGGCGACGGCCTCGGTGACGTGGTCGCGGCCGAGCTTCTTCGCGTCCCAGCTCTTCTCGCCCCGCACGGGCTTCTTCGCCGCGGCTGTGCGCTGCTCGTCCTTGTCGTTCGCGCTGCCGATGGCGTACGCGCCGAAGCCGACGAGCCCGGCGACGATGACCGTGCTGAGCGTGATGGTGATGACGCGGTTGCGCCGGTCGCGGACCTGCTGGGCGCGGCGCATCTCGTCGATACGGGCCTTGCGCGCGGTGGCCGCTGCCTTCTTGCTGGTTCTGCTCATGGGGATGACTCCTCGCCGCCGCGCGGTGTCGTGGCGCGGCGGTTCTGCGGGACGGACGATGGCGTGCGCGAGCGCGCGTGCTGCACGGCGGGGCGATGAGCGCCCCAGCCCGGCATCGGCCTAGGTCCGCTGAATCTGGAGGACGTGGAGGTCAGGGGCGGTGCCGGAGGGCGGGACGCCCGAGGGGCCCTGAGGTGGGATCTCCGGCCGCGCGGCGGCGGGCATCCGGGGCAGCACCGCCGAATGCGGCTGCACGGGAGCGGAGAGCACGGCGCGTACACCACGGGAGGCCGGGTCGCAGCACCTGTCCCCGGCCGGGCAGTCGCCCCGTCGCGCGACGGTCTCCACCGCGTGCGGGTACACGGATTGCGCATGATGGTGCGCCGCGCCGCCGGCCGTGACAGAGGTCGCCGTGGGAAGAGTGCCGTCCGCCATGCCGTCGGCGCCGTGGGCCGCGGGGCCCAGGCACATCACCAGTGCCGCCAGCAGCACGCTCAGGGCAGGGCAGAGCGCGGCGATCCGCGTGGCCCACCACGCGCCGCGCCTCGCACGCTGCGTCCTGCTCCCGGTCATCACCGGTGATGTTAAGTGGTGCCTGTGAAAGCCCTGTTGGGCAGGGGGCGAACCTCCGGGTTCTCTACGCGGAGTGGTGGGCGAGGACCGCGTGGGGGTCGGGGACGCCGGGGTCGGGTGCCGGGTCGGCGTGCACCAGTGCGCCGGTGAGCTTGGGCACGGCGTGCAGCAGGGCGTGCTCCGCGGCGACCGCGACCTCGTGGGCGGCCCGCACGCTGAGCGCGCCGTCGACGACGATGGCGACCTCGGCGCGCAGCCGGTGCCCGATCCAGCGCATCCGCAGTTCGCCGACGGCGAGGACACCGGGTACGTGTTCCAGGGCGTGCTCGGCGCCGTCGACGACGGCCGGGTCCACGGCATCCATCACGCGCCGGAAGACCTCACGGCAGGCGTCGCGCAGCACCAGAAGGATGGCGGCGGTGATGGCCAGTCCCACGAGCGGGTCGGCGAGCCGCCAGCCGACGGCGGCCCCGCCCGCCCCGATGAGCACGGCGAGAGAGGTGAACCCGTCCGTACGCGCGTGCAGTCCGTCGGCGACCAGCGCCGCGGATCCGATGTCACGGCCGACGCGGATGCGGTAGCGGGCGACCCATTCGTTGCCGAGGAACCCGATCACGGCGGCCGCGGCCACGGCCGGCAGGTACGTGATGTCGCGCGGGTTGACGAGCCGGTCGACCGCCGTCCACGCGGCGAAGGCAGCGGAGGCGGCGATGGTGAGGACGATGACGAGCCCGGCGATGTCCTCGGCGCGTCCGTATCCGTAGGTGAAGCGGCGGTTGGCGGCCCGCCGGCCCAGGACGAAGGCGACGCCGAGCGGCAGCGCGGTGAGGGCGTCCGCCGCGTTGTGGACGGTGTCGCCGAGCAGCGCGACCGAACCCGAGAGGACGACGACGACCGCCTGGGCCGCCGCGGTCGCGCCCAGCACGGCCAGCGAGATCCACAGGGCACGCAGGCCCCGGGCCGACGCTTCCAGTGCCCGGTCGGTCTTGTCGGCGGTCTCGTGGGAGTGCGGGGTGAGGACATGCGCGAGCCGGTGCCGCCACCGGGCCGCCGCCGGTGCGGGGCCGTGGTCGTGGTGGTGACCGCCGCCGTGGTGATGCGGGCCGTCGTGGGCTGCGTGTCCGTGCTGAGGGCTCAAGAGTCGGGCCTTCCTGGACGGGGCGGAGTGTGGAGGTCGGCGTCTGGAGGTCGGAGGCTGTGGGATCGGGGCCGTGCTGGACACCGGAAGGCGTCCCGTTCCATTATGTGCGTATGAGCGCACGCATGCACCTGTCACCTGCGCACGGTGCGCACCCGCAAGATCCGAGCGGCGAGCAGCTCGCCTACGCCGCCGACCTCCTCGGCCTCCTCGCCGACCGCACCCGTCTCGTACTGCTGCACACGCTCGGCAGGGGCGAGGCGGATGTCACGACGCTCACCGAGACGTGCGGCGCGGCCCGCCCCGCCGTGAGCCAGCACCTGGCGAAACTCCGTCTCGCGGGCCTGGTGACCGCCCGCAAGGAGGGCCGCCGCATGGTCTACGCGCAGCCCGACGGGCATCTGCGGCGCCTGGTGAGCGAGGCGCTGAACCTCGCGGACCATCACCTCGGCCCCCGGCGCGGCGTCACGGCGCCACGGGCCTAGCGCCGTTCGGGATCCTAGGATCCCCGGTATGACGGATCCCGACTGTTACGCGTGCGGCAAGGAAGCGCGGTTCGCCGGCCTGCCGCCACGCGAGCGCATCGCCTTCGACGAGCACTGGCGAGTGGTCCACGCCATCGGAACGGCGCTGCCCGGCTGGCTGGTGCTGCTGCCGCGACGTCATGTGACGGCCGTCCATGACCTGACCGACGCGGAGGCCGGGACGCTGGGCACCTGGCAGGTCGGGCTCTCCCGCGCGCTGCGCAGTGTGACCGGCTGCGAGAAGACTTACGTGGCACAGTTCGCGGAGGCCGAAGGCTTCTCGCACGTGCACTTTCACGTGGTGCCCCGATCGCCCGACCTTCCGCGGGAGCAGCGTGGTCCAGGTGTCTTCGCGATGCTCGGCCGGCCGGAGGAGGAGTGGGTGACGGACGGCGAGGCGGACCGGATGGCGCGTGCGCTGCGGGCTTGTCTCCGCCCCGATCCGCTCATGTGACCGCGATGGTGACGTGGTGTCAGTTCCCCGTCGGGGAATCCTGGTCGAGTACGTACAGCTCCGGCAGGTTGACGACGATGGCCTCCTGCGTGCTGCGCGCGATGACGACGACCGCCTCCTCGTCGGGGCTCGGGTTCTCCTCGCGGTGCGGGACGTAGGGCGGCACGAAGATGTAGTCGCCGGGTGCCGTGCGGAGCCGGACCTCTTCAGGGGTGCCGGTGGAGTCGTCCAGGAACACGAACTCCGGGTGGCCCTTCACGACATGGATCGCCGTCTCCGAAGCGCCGTGGTGGTGGTTGGAGGAGGCCGTGTCGGGGGCCACGTGTGTCTGGCCCATCCAGATGCGCTCGGAGCCGACCGTGCTGCCGCTGATCGCCGCGAACCGCCGCATGCCCCCGGTCTGCGCGGTGTCGCCGTCCAGTTCGCCCGCGCGGATGTGGTGGAGCCGGGCGCGCAGTGGCGGCTGTGCGCCATGGTCCGGGAGGTCGGGGTGGAACGCGTCGCGCTCGGGGGAGTCGCCGGCGTGTGAAGGTGTGGCCATGGCAGTCCTGCTCGTCGTGGGCGGGCCGTCGGCGGTGGCCCGGCGTGGAATGCGGGGGTGCGCGCCGGTGTTCGGTGCCGATGACGACGGAGACCGAGGTGCTCACGGCTCGCTCGGTGCCGTGAACGCTCAAGATCTTCGGCCGACGGTAGAGACCCGGTCGAATGGATGTCAAGGTTTGTCCGTTGCCGCGGCTTCGGGTCCTGATTCCCGGCCGGAGCTGTGTCTGATGGTGGCCCGGCAGGGGCGACCGATGGGTGGATCTCGAAGTTTCTGACGACTGTTTGATGTGTCGTCAGGAGATGTTGAAGCACGAGGAGTTCAAGGGGGGCGCGGCAGGGGCGACGTACGCTCGCAGCCGGGCGAGCCGGCCGTCGGCGGTGGTCCGGTCGGCGGTGGACGTGGCGGGGGTCTCGACGCGGCGGGGCGCTCGTACAGTCCGATGGTGATGCGCGCGGCCGACTCGGTCCCCAGCGCCGGTGTCTGCTCGCACCCCGCGCCGGTCCTGTTCGCCCGGTCGAGCAGCAGCGCGGCCACTCCGCGTCGCCGGGCGCGCGTGCTGACGAAGTGCCGCTCCGTGGCAGGCACGCGCCGCTCGGGCAGCCGGCGGCCGTGGCCAGGGCGAGTTCTGGCGGGGTGAGTGCCATGTGTCCGACGGCATGGGTGCCCTCTGCGCGACCCCGGCGTCGGTCGTGCCGTGGGGAGTCAGCCGGGTCGGCGGGCCGGCCCACCGGGCAGCGGTCGGGCACCTGGACCCGGCGAGGGCCTCGACGCGGCGGGCGGGTCGGCTTCGGCGCGCGGGCGCACCGTGAGTTCGTTGTGTCGGTCACGCCCGAGATCCCGGCATCCGGTCACCTCGCGGGATCACCGCACCCCGTGCGGGCCCGCCGGATCATCGCACTCCGGGGCGCGCCGGGCGGTCACCGCACCCCGTGCGGCCGGAACTGGATGCTGATCCGGCCGCCGGCGGCCCGCGTCGTCTTCGGGACGGCGTGTTCCCACGTCCGCTGGCAGGAGCCGCCCATCACGATCAGGTCGCCGTGGCCCAGCGGCCTGCGGATCACGTCGCCGCCGTCGCGCGGGCGCAGCAGCAGGTCGCGCGGCGCGCCGACGGAGAGGATGGCGACCATGGTGTCCTCCCGGGCGCCGCGGCCGATGCGGTCGCCGTGCCAGGCGACGCTGTCGCGGCCGTCGCGGTAGTGGCACAGCCCGGCTGTCGCGAAGGGTTCCCCGAGTTCGGCCGCGTAGTGCGCAGACAGCGTCTGCCGGGCCTCGTCGAGGACTGGGTGGGGGAGTGGCTCGCCGGCGCCGTAGAAGGCGAGCAGGCGCGGCACGTCCACGACCCGCTCGTACATCTGTCGCCGCTCGGCCTTCCACGGCACCTCCGAGGCCAGCTGCTCGAACAGGGCGTCGGCGCCACCGAGCCAGCCCGGCAGCAGGTCGATCCAGGCGCCGTCGCCGAGCACCGTCCTGCGGATCCCGTCCAGCGGGCGCAGTCGCACGTCGTCGCTCTGGTCGAACAGGGACCCCTGGAGTTGGTGCGTTGCCATGTGGCCAGCGTACTCCTAGATTCGAACGTATGAGCTAATTGGCTGGACGCGGGCACCGTGTGCCCTGCGAAACTGGGCGTGTGGACGAGATGAGACGGTTCCGTCGGGCGGCCGGAGCGTGGGCGGCGCACGGAGGTGACGACGGGCCGGCCGCGGAGGCGGCCCGTGCGCTGGCCGTCGCGGCCGGTGTGCGCAAGGTCGTCCTGGTCGAGGGCGAGAGCGACCTGGTCGCGGTCGAGGTGCTGGCCCGGCGGCGCGGGCGCAGCCTCGACGAGGAGGGCGTCGCGGTGCTGCCGCTCGGCGGCGCCATGAGCATCGGGAGATTCCTCGCCGTGTGTGGCCCGGACGGGCTCGACGTCACCGTCGCCGGGCTGTGCGACGCGGGGGAGGAGCATTACTTCCGCAGCGTTCTGGAGCGGACCGGCCCGAGCCCCCACCTCACCCACGCGGACATGGAGCAGCTCGGCTTCTACGTGTGTGTCGCGGATCTGGAGGACGAGCTGATCCGCGGCCTCGGCGCGGACACCGTGCAGGAAGTCCTGGGTATCGAGGGCGACTTGAGGTCCTTCCGCACCTTCCAGAAGCAGCCGGCGCAGCGGGACCGGGGCGTGGAGCGGCAGTTGCGCCGTTTCATGGGCACGCACAGCGGCCGCAAGGCCCAGTACGCACGCTCGCTCGTGGAGCGGCTCGACCTCGACCGGGTGCCACGCCCTCTGGACCGGCTCCTCGCGCATGTCTGACTCCGGCGCGTACGTCTGACGCCGGCACGCCACGCACCCCGCTCGGCGCGCACCCCGGCCCCGGAATGCGTGTCGGGCCCCGGCGCACACAACTGCACCGCCGCCGTGAGAGCGGTCAAACGGGCAGCAGCCGCGCGATCAGCGCGCTCAGCTGCTGGGCGTTGCGGCACTCATGCATCTCGACGATCTCCGCGTACGTGTCGGCCGCCGAGTCGCCGGTGTCCCACAGCGAGCGCCGTTCGGGATTGAGCCAGTACACCTTGCGGGCGCGCCCGGCGACGTCCCGCAGCGCCCCCGTGTTGGGGTCGCTCATGTTCGTGCGGGCGTCGCCCAGGACGAACACGGTGCTGCGCGGGCCGACCGCGTCCGCGTACCGCTCGGCGAACTCGCCCAGTGACGTGCCGTAGTCGCTGCTCCCGTGCCAGCCGGTCACCGCCGCCGCCGAGAGGATGCGCGCGCTGAGACCCTCGGGCCCGGCCGCGTCGCGGCCGATGAGGTCGGTCACCTCGTCGACGCGGTTGACGAAGGCGAACACCCGCACCTTGCTGAACTGGTCGTGCAGTGCCTGCACCAGCAGCATCGTGAAGTTGGCGAACCCCGCGACCGAGCCGGACACATCGCACAGGAGGACGAGTTCGGGGCGCGCGGGACGGCGGCGGCGCAGCACGGGCCGCATCGGGACGCCGCCCGTCGACAGGGACCCGCGGAGCGTGCGGCGCAGATCGATCCGCCCGCGCGCTGCCCGGCGCCGGCGGGCCGCGAGGCGGGTGGCCAGCTTGCGGGCCAGCGGCTGAACCGCCCGGCGCAGCTCGTCCAGCTGGGCGCGTCCCGCGATGAGGAAGTCGACACGGTCGGCGGTGGGTGCGATGGCGCGGCGGGCGATCTCATCGGTGCCGCGACGCTCGGCGACCCGGCGCCGCGCCTCGACGCCCACGCGTCCGCGGAACGCCTGGATGCGGCGGCGGATCTCGTCCGCCTGGAGCCGGTCGGTGAACTCGTCCTCGCCGGAGGCCCCGGCCCTGATCCCGGCGAGGATCCGGGCGAGCAGGGTCTCCGGACGCAGCCGGGCCAGCGTCTGGTGCGAGGACCAGCCGTCGGGGCGGTCCGGCCGGCCCGACCCTCCGGACCCGCCCGAGCCGCCCGCCCCGTTCGACGTGCCGTAGCCGCCGAGGCCGTCCACCGCCTCGGCCGCCAACTGGTCCAGCAGTGCCTGGTCGTCGGCGGCGAGCGCGGCGGCGAGCCGCTCGCGCAGGTCGGCCGTGTCGGAGTCCCGCCACGCACGCCCGGCGCCCGGCTCGTGCCGGGTGTCCTGCGGGGCGCCGACACTCCGGGGGAAGTACAGGTCGAAGACGGGATCGAAGACGGACCGCTGCCCCTCGCTGTGCAGCAGTGCCGCCGCCAGGCCCTCCCGCAGGTGCTCGCGGTCGGTGAGGCCGAGCGCCTCGACGGCGAGCCCGGCGTCGACGGTCTCGCCGGTGCCGATCCGGACGCCGTGTGAGCGCAGCGCCTGCACGAGCGCGGTGAGCCGCTCCGGGACGCCGGCCGCCGTCGCGCTCACACGGCGTCCAGATCCAGCTTGGCCGCCGCCTTCAGCACGTCCTCCTGATGCTTGAGGACGACGCCGAGCGTGTCGCGGACGACCTCCTCGTCGAGGGTTCCGGCGCCGAGGGCGAGGAGGGTGCGGGCCCAGTCGATGGTCTCCGCGACCGACGGCACCTTCCGCAGGTCCATCGCGCGCAGCGCACCGACCACCCGCACCACGGCCTGCGCCAGCGCCTCGTCGAGCCCGGGCACCTTGAGACGTACGATCCGGCGCTCCAACTCCTCCTCGGGGAAGCCGATATGGAGGAACAGGCAGCGGCGGCGCAGGGCCTCGGACAGCTCGCGGCTCGCGTTGGAGGTGAGGACGGTGAACGGGCGGCGCGTCGCGGTGATCGTGCCGAGCTCGGGCACCGTCACCTGGAAGTCGCTGAGCACCTCCAGGAGCAGGCCCTCCACCTCGACGTCGGCCTTGTCGGTCTCGTCGATCAGGAGGACCTTGGGGTCGCTGCCGCGGATCGCCGTCAGCAGCGGGCGCGGCAGCAGGAACTCCTCACTGAAGATGTCCGTACGGGTCTCGTCCCACGACTCGTCGCGGCCCGCCGTGATGCGCAGGAGCTGCTTGGCGTGGTTCCACTCGTACAGGGCGCGCGACTCGTCCACGCCCTCGTAGCACTGGAGCCGGACGAGGGTGGCGCCCGCGACCTCGGCGACCGCCTTGGCCAGTTCGGTCTTGCCGACGCCCGCGGGGCCCTCGACGAGGAGCGGCTTGCCGAGGCGGTCGGCGAGGAAGACGGTGGTGGCCACCGCGGGGGACGCCAGGTAGCCCCTCGCGGCGAGCCGCGCGGACACATCGTCGACGGACGTGAAGTACCCGGACGTCATGGGTGAGCCCCTCCTCGTGCGGCGCCTCGCGCCGGTCGGTCCCTGCCACTGGATCAGTTCCGCGACGGGCTCCACAACAAAGACGCGGAGTTTGCGTCGTAGGTCACGTGCCACAGCCGTACGGAACGCCCGAACCGACCTCTCGTCGGGCCCGAACTGCTGGGTCTCAATCCGAGACCCTCGTATGCTGACGGCATGAGGCGGACCTCCTTTGCCAACTGGCCCTGCTCCATCGCCCGCACCATGGACCTGCTCGGCGACTGGTGGACGCCGCTCGTCCTGCGTGAGGCGTTCTACGGGATCAAGCGGTTCGACGTGTTCCAGGAGGAGCTCGGCATCGCGCGCAACACCCTGGCCGACCGGCTCCGGCGCCTCGTGGACGAAGGGCTCATGGAGAAGCGGGCCTATCAGCAGGAGCCCGTCCGCTACGACTACGTCCTCACGGACATGGGGCGCGACTTCTTCGGCGTGCTCGCCGCCATGAACAGGTGGGGCGACCGCTGGCTCGCGGAGGAGGCCGGACCGCCCGTCGTGTTCCACCACGACCGGTGCGGCCGGGAAGGCCACGCCGAGGTCGTGTGCAGCGAGTGCAAGGAGCCGATGACGGCCGACAACACGCGGCCACGTCTCGGGCCGGGTTACCCGCCCCGGCTGGCCGAACGCCCCGACATCAAGGCGCGGTTCGCCGACTGACTTCCTGTGCTCCCGTCCCGGTCCCGCCCTCTTGACGAGTGAGTCTATCTACGCAACTCTCATGCTCAGGGCCGGTTTCCACGGACCGGCACAGTGAACTTCCCGCAGACGGAGAGGCAACCGGCAATGGAGTGGACGGGCGCGCGCTACGCCGACAAACCGACGGTCGAGGTCCGCAGAAGGATCCTCGCGTCGCCGGAGCGGGTGTGGGAGTTCGTCTCCGACATCGACCTGATGCCCACGCTCAGCGCCGAACTCCAGTCGGTCGCCTGGCTGGACGGGGCGGCGGGACCGACGCTCGGCGCGCGGTTCGCCGGACGCAGCAAGCACGAGTCGCTCGGGGAGTGGCAGACCACCTCGTACGTCGTGCGGTGCGAGGTGCCCCGAGTGTTCGCCTGGGCGGTCGAGGACCCCGAACAGCCCAGTGCGCTGTGGAAGTTCACCCTGACACCGCTCGACGACGGCGGCACCGAGCTGGCCCAGTGGATGCAGCTCGGCCCCGGCCGGTCCGGGCTCTCCCATGCGATCGACCGGATGCCGGAGAAGGAGCAGAAGATCGTGTTCGTGCGGCTGCGGGAGTTCGAGCGGAGCATCACCGCCACGCTCGACGCGATCAAGGACCTGGCCGAAGGTGGCCCGGCCCCGGAAGGGCGGGGTGAGTGATGCGTACGTCCACGACGATCGAGGCCTCGGGCGGCAGCTGGCGCGAGACGGTCGACTTCGTGACCGAGGCCGAACGGCTCGGGATGGACATCTGCTGGGTGGCCGAGGCGTGGGGCTCGGAGGCCCCCTCGCCGCTCGGATACCTGGCGGCTCGCACGAAGAGGATGCTGCTCGGCTCCGGGATCATCCAGCTGGCCACCCGCACCCCGGCCGCGATCGCCCGCGCGGCGATCACCCTCTCCAACATCTCCGAAGGCCGCTTCCTGCTCGGACTTGGACCGTCGGGACCACAGGTGATCGAAGGGCTGCACGGGGTCCCCTTCGCGCGGCCCCTGTCCCGTACGCGGGAGACCGTCGAGATCGTCCGGCAGGCCGCGGCGGGAGAGAAACTCGCCTACGAGGGGCGGGAGTTCACCCTCCCGCTGCCCGGCGGCGAGGCGAAGCCGATGCGCCTGTCGATGCGGGCCGAGCACGAACTGCCCGTCTATCTGGCCACGCTCTCCCCCAAAATGCTGCGGCTGACCGGCGAGATCGCGGACGGCTGGCTCGGCACGAGCTTCGTGCCCGAGGGGGCGCAGGGTGCCTACTTCGACCATCTGGACGCCGGGCTCGCCGCGGCCGGCCGTAAGCGGTCCGACCTGGACATCTGCCAGGGCGCGGAGGTGGCGTTCGCCGACGACGAGGACGCGCTGCGCGCGATGGTCGCGGGACGCAAGAAGGAACTGGCCTTCAGCCTGGGCGGCATGGGATCCGCGACCACCAACTACTACAACAGCGCCTACAGCAGGCAGGGCTGGGCCGACACGGCGGCCGAGGTCCGCGCCCGCTGGCAGGCGGGCGACCGCGACGGCGCCGCGGAACTGGTCACCGACGACATGGTCCTGGCCACCACTCTCATCGGCACCGAGCCCATGGTCCGCGAACGCCTGAGGGTCTGGAGCGCCGCGGGCGTCGACACGGTCCGCCTCTACCCGGCCGGCGACACACTGGAGGAGCGCCTGACCACACTGGGCAGGGCGCTGGATCTCGTACGGGACGTGGGGCGCGAGGAGCGCTAGGGTCTTTCGTTTGTCTCAGGCCGGATCAGGGAGCGGGTGCCGGTGCCGTGCGTCGCAAGGGGGAAGAAGGAGCCCATGCGGAGTGTCGGCGACTGACGACCACGCCGCGCGGCGCGGTGCCGGCACTCGCGAGCCCGGCGTGATCCAAACGACAGGTCCTGGTCGGGGCGTGCGGGTCGATCGGCTACGCGTAGTTGCTGAGCTCGATCAGGTTGTCGTCCGGGTCCCGCACGTACACGCTGAGGATGGGGCCGGTGGCGCCGGTGCGCTCCACCGGTCCTTCCTCCAACGGGACGCCGTGGCATGCCAGTTCGGCGATGATCCGGTCGACAGGCTCGTCGACGATCAGGCACAGGTCCGCGCTGCCGGGCGTGGGGCGGGCCGCCTTCGGCTCGAACTCGTGGCCCGCCTCGTGGAGGTTGATCTTGCTGTGGCCGAAGGCCAGGGCGCGGCGCCCGCCCCGGAAGGTGACCGCATCCATACCCAGGACCTTCGTGTAGAAGGCCACTGTGGCGTCGAGGTCGTGCACGGTGAGGACGAGGTTGTCGAGCCGGTCGATGCGCATGGTGCCACCCAATCAAGCAGCGGGCGGCGTGTCGACACGCGCCCGAACACCGTTCGTCCGCTGCGGCGGGCGGCACACCGTGTTCGATCGGGGAGAGCGGAGAGCGGTCCTCACCCACGCCACGTCCGAGGTCATGGACCGGCCACCGGTGACGGCGACCGGGCCACGACCTCGATTCCCAGGGGCCGGCCCAGGGGATCTTCGGGCTAGCCCAGCACCCTCCCCAGTGCGGCGAGCGCCGACTCCAGTTCCTCGCGGGTGATGGTCAGGGGCGGGGCCAGACGGATCGTCGAGCCATGGGTGTCCTTCACCAACACGCCCTCGGCCAGCAGGAGTTCGCTGATCCGGCGGCCTGTGCCGATGGCCGGGTCGATGTCGACGCCCGCCCACAGCCCCCGGGCCCGGAAGCCCGTGACACCCTTGCCGGTGAGGGCTTCGAGCCCGGTGCGCAGCGCCTCGCCCAGATCGGCCGCCCGGCGCTGGAACTCGCCGGTGGCGAGCAGGTCGACGACGGCGGAGCCGACCGCCGCGGACAGCGGGTTCCCGCCGAACGTGGAACCGTGCTCGCCCGGCCGCAGCACCCCCAGGACGTCCCGGCCCGCGACGACCGCCGACACCGGCACGATGCCGCCGCCGAGCGCCTTGCCGAGCAGCAGCATGTCGGGGCGTACCGCTTCGTGGTCGACGGCGAGCGTGCGTCCCGTGCGGCCGAGGCCCGACTGGATCTCGTCGGCGATGAACAGGCAGCCGGCCCGCCGCGTCAGATCGCGTACCCCGGTGAGATAGCCGTCGTCCGGGATGACGACTCCTGCCTCGCCCTGGATGGGTTCGAGCAGGACAGCAGCCGTCGTCTCGTCGACCGCCGCTTCGAGCGCAGCCAGGTCGTTGTAGGGGACCACGCGGAAGCCCGGCGTGAACGGCCCGAACCCGGCGCGGGCCGACTCGTCGGTGGAGAAGCTGACGATCGTGGTCGTCCGGCCGTGGAAGTTGCCGTCGGCCACGACGATCGTCGCCCGGTCCGCGGGGACGCCCTTGATCTCGTACGCCCACTTGCGGGCGACCTTGACGGCGCTCTCCACGGCCTCGGCGCCCGTGTTCATCGGCAGGACCATGTCGAGGCCGGTCAGTTCCGCGAGGCCCTCGGCGAAGCCGGCCAGACGGTCGTTGTGGAAGGCGCGCGACGTGAGCGTGAGCTGGTCGAGCTGACGGTGGGCGGCCTCGACCAGGGCCGGGTGGCGGTGGCCGAAGTTGAGGGCCGAGTAGCCGGCGAGGAGGTCGAGGTAGCGGCGGCCCTCGACGTCCTCGACCCAGGTGCCCTCGGCGCGGGCGACGACCACGGGCAAGGGGTGGTAGTTGTGCGCGAGCACCGGCGTCTCGGCGCTGATGAGCTCGGCCGAGGTACGCGGGGCCTTGACGGGGGCGACGGTCATGAACGGATCTCCTGGGTGCAGCACTTGATGCCTCCGCCGGCCTTGTGGAACTCGGACAGGTCGACGGGGACGGGGACGTATCCGCGGTGGCCGAGCTGGTCGATGAGCCCGGTGGCCCGCGGGGCGACGAACACGTGGCGACCGTCGGAGACGGAGTTGAGGCCGAAGGCCATGGCGTCGTCGCGAGTGGCGAGCACGGCCTGCGGGAAGAGGCGCGCCAGCACCTCGCGGCTCCCGGCCGAGAACGCCTCCGGGTAGTAGGCGACGGTGCCGCCGTCGGGATCGTCGGGGTCGTCGAGGGCGAACAGCGCGGTGTCCAGGTGGTAGAAGTACGGGTCGACCAGACGCAGTCCGATGACCGGCACGCCGAAGTACTCCTGCGCCTCGTCGTGCGCGGCACGCGTCGTACGGAACCCGCTGCCCGCGAGTACGTAGCGGCCCGCCGGTACGAGATCGCCCTCGCCCTCGCAGACCGACGCCGGGTGGTGGACGTCGTAGCCCGCCGCCTTGAACCACGTCTCGTACTCCGCCGACTCCGGGCGGCGCTGTTCTGCGTGGAAGTTCGAGCCGAGGACGCGCCCGCCCACGACGAGCGCCGAGTTCGCGGCGAAGACCATGTCCGGCAGGCCCGGGACCGGCGGCACGGTCTCGACCGTGTGACCGTGCGCGCGGTAGGTGTCGATCAGGTTCTGCCACTGCGCGAGGGCGAGCGCGGTGTCGACCCGCACGTCGTCGCGCATCCACGGGTTGATGGCGTAGTGAACGTCGAAGTATCTGGGCTCACACACCAGATAGCGCCTGGGCACAGACGGGTACCTCCGCTTCCTGCGGGACGACGACCAGAGGGTGTCTCCACGGTAGGAAGCGGCGGTCGCGCTCGACAAGACCAGTTGAATGCGTGTGCCCGCAGTAATGCTGCGTAGAACGTCAGGTCAGCGCTGGATCGCTGCGTCGTCCGGGGCGGCCTCGCGGGCCCCGGCCTCCGCGCTGTCCGGCAGCAGGTGGGAAAGCACCATGTAACTGATCGTCTTGCGGATGAACGGCTCGGCCCTGATGCGTTCGAGCACCTCTTCGAAGTGGCCGACGTCCGTGGCCCTGACGTGCAGCAACGCGTCGGCGCCGCCCGTCACGGTCATGGCGGAGGTGATCTCCGGATGGTTGCGCACGACTTCGGCGAGCCGACGGGGCGGCGCTGCCCCGTCGCAGTACACCTCGACGAACGCCTCGGTGCTCCAGCCGAGCGCGGCCGGCCGGACCGTGGCGGTGTATCCGGTGATGACGTCGTTCTCGCGCAGCCGGTCGGCGCGCCGCTTGACGGCGGTGGCGGAGAGGCCGATGTCCGCGCCGATCTCCGCGAAACTCGTCCTGGCGTTGGCGATCAGGGCCGCGACGATCTTTCGGTCGAGGTCGTCGAACGCCACATGCTTGCTGTTCATGGCCGGAGGTCCTTCTCGTGCTGGTCACGGGCGCGCAGGGCGAGGGCCACCAGGGCGGCGTCCTCGGGACGCCGCACATCGCGGCCGGTCACCTCGGCGAACCGGTTGATCCGCTGCTGGATCGTGTTGCGATGGCAGTACAGGGCGGCCGCGGTGTCCGCCACGGACCCGGTGCCGGCCAGATGCGACCGTACGGTATCGAGGAGGCGCCTCCTCTCACCGGCGGGAACCGCTTCCGCGTCGAGCCCGCTGAGGACGTCGTCGGCGAGATCCCGTCCGAAGCCCTCGGCGCGCTGTACCAGGACGTCGAGCCAGCTGTCCTCGAGTCGTCGGGGCCCCGCCGCGTCCGACGGCAGCACACGCGCCGTGGCCGTCGCGAGAACCACCGCGCGAGGCACCGCGGCAAGGCCCGTCGCGGCGGAAGCGACCCCGCACGGGGTCTCCTGGAGGAGCGCGAGCACGGACTCCGCCGTGCTGCGCCGGCCCAGCTGCACGGCGAGCACCAGATCCGAGGCGACCTCCTGCAACTGGACCGGCGTCTCCGCCGTGCGCAGCGCCGTGGCGGCCCTGCGCAGGCCCGCCCCGTGCTGCGGCGGGGCCACCGCGCACAGGAACCGGTCGTCGGCCTGGAAGCCGAGGGCGAGCGCCGCGTCCCGCACCACCGTCGGATTGCGGCCCTCGCTGTCCAGGAGCCGGGCGAACCACATGCGCCGCTCGTCCGCCGCGCGGCGCCCCATGTCCAGGATGGTGCGCTGATACGCGGTCATGATGCCGGTGACGTGCTTCTCCACGGCTTCCCACACGTGGTAGGCCGACGTGACCAGTTCGGCCTTGTCCTTCTCGCCCGCCTTGTCGACGAGAGCCGCCCAGACGACGCGGAAGTCGAGGCGCGCCGCCGCGAGCAGGGAGTCCAGCGGGACACCCTGGCGGGCGCGCCGCTCCCCGACCTGTTCGGAGACGGAGGCGATGCGCTCGGACAGGGGCAGCCCGGCGACCGTGCGCAGCAGGAACTCGAACGCCTCCCACGCCGTGGCGCGGAAGTCCTCCTCCGAGACGCGCTCCGCGTAGGAGGCGCGGACCGGCCGCACGCACTCCACCCAGAGGCCGACAAGGCTGTCGATGTCCTCCAGGCAGCGCCGGGCCAGCTCGGTCACCCGGGGATCCGGGGGCGGGAAGAGAATGGACTCACTGTTCATGTGCACAATCCTGGCCGTCCCATCGGCGCCAAATCAACGTTGGCTTCGCGCCACACCCCGTGAATTCTTGGAGTGTCCGGCAGGCCGTGGCCGGAATTCCACCGCATGGAGGGCCGGGAAACTGTGCATTTGACCCCTCGCGAGCTGGAGCGGATCCAGCTGTTCACCGTCGCGGAACTCGCGCGCCGCCGCAGGGCGCGCGGGCGGAGGCTGAACGCCCCGGAGGCGATCGCCCTGATCTGCGACGAGGTTCTCGAAGCCGCCTGGGACGGCCTGACCCTCGACGAAGTGATCGCGGCGGGCCGCAAGGTCCTCACCGAGGACGACGTCATGGACGGGGTGCCGCAGATGGTCACCACGATCCAGGTCGAGGCGCTGTTCCCGAGCGGTACGTCGCTGGTGGCCATCGACCACCCGATCCCCACCGCGGGCGGGAGCGGCGAGCCGGGGCCGGGCGCCGTGCACACCGCACCCGACCCGGTCCTGATCAACACGGGCAGGCTCCGCTCGAGGCTGACCGTCCGCAACAACGGAGACCGCACCGTCTACCTGTCCTCGCACTACCCGCTCGCCGAGGCGAACGCGGCCCTGGAGCTCGACCGCGAGGCCGCCGCGGGAATGCGGCTCGACATCCCGGCAGGCACCGCACTGTCCTTCGAACCCGGCGCCGTACGCGAAGTCGACGTGGTGACCGCACGCCATGAGGAGACGTCATGACACAGGTCGACCGCCGTACGTACAACGCCCTCTACGGGCCCACGACCGGCGACCGGATCCGGCTCGGTGACACCTGCCTGTGGGTCGAGGTGGAGCAGGACGACGGCACCCCCGGCGACGAACTGCTCGGCGGCTGCGGCAAGACGGTCCGCGACGGGCTGCTGGCGTCGCCGCGCTCCGACCGGGACTCCGCGCTGGACATGGTGGTCGCCGGAGTGGTCCTGATGGACCCGGTGCTCGGCGTCCGCAAGACCGACATCGGCATCAAGGACGGCCGGATCGTCGCCGTCGGCGGCGTCGGCAACCCGGACGTCATGGACGTCGACTTCGCCATCGACTCGCACACCTCCGTCATCCCGGGCGAGGGCCTGATCGCCACCCCCGGCATCGTGGACAGCCACGTCCACCTCTCCTCGCCCGAGGTGGCACCCGCGGCGCTGTCCGCCGGAGTCACCACGCTCGTCGGCATGGGCCTGGGCGGCGTGTGGGAGATCGGCTGCAACCCGGCGCACAACCTGCACACCCTGATGGCGTCCTGGCGCGGCACCCCGCTCAACATCGCCTTCCTCGCCCGGGGTTCCTCCACCTCGCGCGCCCTGCTCGACGAATCCGTGCTCGCGGGCGCCGGCGGCTTCAAGATCCATGAGGACTTCGGGGCCACCCCGCGCATCATCGAGACGTGCCTGGGCACCGCGGAACAGGCGGACCTGCCCGTCGCCATGCACACCGACTCCATGAACGAGTCCGGCTATCTGTGCGACACCATCGGCGCCACCCGAGGCCGCACCGTGCACGCCTATCACGTGGAGGGCGGCGGCGGTCACCCCGACCTCCTGGAGATCCTCTCCGAGCCCAACGTGCTTCCCTCGTCGACCACCCCGACGGTTCCGTACACCGCCAACACCGTCGGCGAGCTCTTCCCGATGACGATGACGGTGCACCGGCAGAACCACCATTCGCCCAGCGACATCGAGATCTCCAAGGGCCGCATCCGAGGCCACGCCATCGCCGCCGAGAACGCCCTGCACGACCTGGGCGCGATCAGCATCGTCAACTCCGACTCCATGGGCATGGGCCGGATGGCCGAGACCGTGCGCAGGACCTGGCAGCTCGCCCATGTGCAGGCCCTCGCGAACGGCGCCGGGGGAGTGGAACACCCCGCCAACGCACGGGCGTTGCGCTATCTGGCGAAGATCACTCTGAATCCGGCGATCGCGCACGGCCTGGCCCACGAGGTGGGATCCCTCCAGCCGGGCCGCATGGCCGATCTCGTGCTGTGGCACCCCGCGTGGTTCGGCACCAAGCCCGAACTCGTCGTCAAGGGCGGCTTCGTGGCCTGGGGCAACACCGGATCGGGCTCCGGCTCCACCCGACTGACCCAGCCCCGCACCTACCGCCCCTACTTCGGGGCACTCGGCGACGCCCCCGCACGCCTGTCACGGATCTTCGTCGCGCAGGCCGCACTGGAGGACCGGGCCGCCCGCGCCGCGCTCCCGCAAGGTCTGCAGTACGCGCCGATCGCCGGCGCACGCGGCCTGACCCGGGCCGACATGCTCTACAACACCGCAACGCCGCGTGTCCACGTGCCGCGCCACCCCGCGCCCGTCCTGGTCGACGACGTCCCCACCGGAACCGACGCCGTCACCGAACTGCCCCTCGCCCAACTGCACCACTTCGCCTGAGGGACGGACCGCCCCATGCTCCTCGACCTGCTGGTGCGCAACGCGCGCATCCTCACCCTCGACGACGACCGGCCCACCGCCCGCACCCTGGGAGTCCTGCACGGCAGGATCGCGGGACTCGACGACGACGTCGAAGACCTGCCCGCGCGCCGCGTCCTGGACGCGGGTGGCGCCACCCTCGTCCCCGGCTTCAACGACGCCCACTGCCACACCGCGTGGTTCGGCCTCACCCTCGCCCAGCTCGACCTGTCCAAGGCCCGGTCGGTGGACGAGGTGTACGCCGCCGTCGCCGACCACGCGGAAGGAATGCCACCGGACGCGTGGGTGATCGGCGCCGGGCTGGACCACCACAAACTCGGTGGCGTCCAGCCGCACCGCGACGCCCTCGACCGTGCGGCGGGCGGCCGCCCCGTGTGGCTCAAGCACACCTCCGGACACGCCTGCGTCGTCAACTCACCCGTTCTGGAGAAGGCCGGCGCGCTCGCCGTCGGGTTCGCCGACCCCACCGGCGGCGTCGTCTCCCGCGACGCGGACGGGCGGCCCGACGGACTCCTCGAAGAGACCGCGCAGCAGCTCGTGCAACGCCAGGTGCTGCCCTACCCCGTGGCCACCCTCGCCGACGCCATCGGCGCCGCCACCCGGCACTACCTCGCCGAGGGCATCACCAGCTTCACCGAGGCAGGCATCGGGGGCGGCTGGATCGGGCACAGCCCGGTGGAGCTCGCCGCCTACCAACTCGCCCGCGACAGCGGCGCGTTGCACACCCGGGCCCAGGTGATGGCCGCCTCCGACGTGCTGCACCCGCTCACCGCTCACGCCGACGACGCCATCACCCTCGGCCTCGACCTCGGCATGCGCACCGGCTTCGGCGACGACCGGCTCTCGCTGGGCCCCGTCAAGATCTTCCTCGACGGCTCGCTGCTCGGCCGCACCGCCGCCGTGACCGAACCCTTCTGCGGCTGCCCCCACGACACCTGCGCCACCGGATACTTCCAGGGCGATCCCGAGGCCATGGCCGACACCGTGGTGGCCGCCCACCGGGCCGGCTGGACCGTGGCGGCCCACGCCATCGGAGACCGGGCCGTCGACCTCGCGCTCGACACCTTCGCCCGCGCCCAACGTACCCACCCACGCCCCGACGTCCGGCACCGGATCGAACACGCCGGAGTCGTACGCCCCGATCAGCTGGCCCGCTTCGCCGAGCTGCGCGCCGTGCCCGTGCCGCAGCACAACTTCCTGTACGCCTTCGGCGACGCGATGTCGGCGGCGCTCGGGCCGGAGCGCACCCCGTGGTCGTACCGGCTGCGTTCGCTGCTCGACCTGGGCATCGTCGTACCCGGCAGCAGCGACCGGCCGGTCGCTCCCGGCGCCCCGCTGCCCGCGATGCAGTCCATGGTGGAACGCCTCACCGAGACCGGCGCGGCCTACGGCGCGGACGAGAGCGTCACGGCACTCGCCGCCCTGCGTGCCTGGACCGTCGGCTCCGCGCACGCCACCGGCCACGGCGACCGCAAGGGCGTCCTCCGCCCCGGACACCTGGCCGACTTCACCGTCCTGGACGCCGACCCCACCCGCGTCCCGCCGGACCGCATCGGTGCGATCCGGGTCCTGGCCACGTCCGTCGGCGGCACCGTCGCCCACGACCCGCTGGGCCTGACCGCCTCCCCTTGAAGCACCCTCCCCGCTCCACCGTCCCCCGACCGCCCAGCGGTCGCCGTCCCCCGGGAGATTCCGTGAGCTCCAACAGCACGACGCCGCCAACAGGCCGCACCCTGGCAGGTACCGCAGACATCAAGCGCCTCCTGTCCGCCGCGTTCATCGGCACCGCCCTCGAGTGGTACGACTACTTCCTCTACGGCACCGCGGCCGCGCTCGTCTTCAACAAACTCTTCTTCCCCTCGCTCGACGCCACGACGGCGACCATCGCCTCCTTCGTGACCTTCGCCGTCGGCTTCGCGGCCCGGCCCATCGGCGCCGCGGTCTTCGGCCACATCGGCGACCGCTACGGACGCAAGGCCGCGCTGATCATCACGGTCGTCCTGATGGGCGTGGCGACCGGCTGCATCGGCCTCCTCCCGTCGTACGACACCATCGGCATCTGGGCCCCCGTCCTGCTCGCCGTACTCCGCTTCGTGCAGGGCATCTCGGTCGGCGGTGAGTGGAGCGGCGCGATGCTCCTCACCCTGGAACACACCCCGAAGGAGAAGCACGGAACCTACTCGGCCGTGCCCCAACTCGGCTCACCCGTCGGCACGTTGCTCTCCAGTGGCGCCTTCGCCCTCGTCGGCCTGCTGCCGGACGACGCCTTCTACGCGTGGGGCTGGCGCATCCCGTTCCTCGCCGCCTTCGGCCTGCTCGTCTTCGCGCTCTACCTGCGCCTGCGCATCGAGGAGTCCCCGGTCTTCCGCGCCATGATCGAGGACGCCGAGAAGAACGGCCCCGCGCCCGCGCCCCTCGTCGAGGCCTTCCGCCAGACCTGGGGCCGGATGATCATCAGTGTGCTCGCGGCCTTCCTCGGCATCGGCGGCTTCTTCCTGCTGACCACCTTCATGATCTCGTACGGCACCGAACAGCTGGGCGTCGCCAAGTCCGTGATGCTCAACGCCACCCTCCTCGCCGCCGTGGCCGAGATGGTCGTGATCTACATCGGCGGCCGGATCGCCGACCGCGTCGGCCCCTGGAAGGTGTGTGCCGTCGGCGGTGTGCTGTCCGTCCTGGTGGCCTTCCCCGTCTTCTGGCTCGTCGACACCGGCCGGACCGCCCTCGTCGTCTTCGGTGTGACGCTCGGCGTCGCCGTCATCTCCATCCCGTACGCCACCATCGGCGCCGTCGTCACGGGCCTGTTCCCGGAGACCTTCCGCTACAGCGCCGTCGCCATGTCGTACAACCTCTCCGGTGTCCTCGGCGGCTTCGTCCCGCTCGTGGCCGCCTGGCTCACCGGCGTCACCGACGGCGCGTCCTGGGGTGTCGCCCTCCTCCTCGTCCTCATCGCCGCCTGCACCGCGGCCGGCTCCTTCCTGGCCGGCCCGCTGCTCGGCAGCCGGTCCGCCACCCCGTCCGAGAACACCTCCGCACCTCAGAAGGCCACCGCATGACCCAGCACCACCCCGCCCGTCCCGGCGGCCAGGTCCTCATCGACCAGTTGTCCGCCCACGGCGTCGAGACCGTCTACGGCGTGCCCGGCGAGAGCTACCTCGCCGCGCTCGACGCTCTGCACGACGCCCCTGTCCACATGGTCGTCTGCCGCCACGAAGGCGGCGCCGCCTACATGGCGGAGGCCCATGGAAAGCTCACCGGGCGCCCCGGAGTCTGCTTCACGACCCGTGGCCCCGGGGCCACCAACGCGCTGGTCGCCCTGCACACCGCGTTCCAGGACGCCACGCCGATGGTCCTCTTCATCGGCCTGGTGCCGCGCGGCCACACCGACCGCGCCTCCTTCCAGGAGCTCGATCTGCGCGGCACGTTCGGCGCGAGCGCCAAGCTCGTCGAGACCGTCGACGACGCCGCACGCATCCCCGAGTACGTCGCCCGCGCCTTCGCCGTCGCGAGCGGCGGCCGGCCGGGACCCGTGGTCCTGGGCCTGCCGGAGGACATGCTCACGGACGTCGTCCGCGTCGCCGACGCGACCCCGCTGCCCGTCCCCGGTGGCGGCGTGACCCCGGACGAACTCACGTGCTTGGAAAGGCTGTTGACGACGGCCGAACGTCCCCTCCTCTTCCTCGGTGGCGGCCGCTGGACCCCGGACGCCCGCACGGCCGTGCGGGACTGGGCCGAGGCGTGGTCCCTTCCTGTGGCGGTGGACTTCCGCTGCCAGGACCTCATCGACAACGAGTCCGAGGTGTACGTCGGCCCGCTCGGCTACGGACGCGACGACGCGCTCGCCCGGCGGGCGCGCGAGGCCGACCTGCTGCTGGCCGTCGGGACCGCGCCGGGTGACGTCGCCACCGACGGATTCACGCTGCTCCCCACCGACGGCACGGGACCGCGGCTCGTCCAGGTGCTGCCCGAACCGCAGCCGCCGGGCGCCCTGTACCCCGCCGAACTCAGCCTGCTCGCCGCCCCCGAGGCGTTCGCCGACGCGGTACGCACCCTGCGCCCTGGAAGCCCCCTGCCGTGGGCCGTGCGGACCAAGCAGGACAGGGCCGCCCATCTGGCGTTCCGCACCCCGGTCCCGGAGGAGGATCCGCTCGACCTCGCCACCGTCTTCGCCACGCTCGACGACCGGCTCCCCGAGGACGCCGTCATCACCTTCGGCGCCGGCAACCACGCCATCTGGGCGCAGCGCTTCCTCACCTACCACGACGGCACACGCCAACTCGCCCCGCGCAACGGGTCCATGGGCTACGGCATACCCGCCGCCGTGGCCGCCGCGATCCACGATCCGGACCGCCGGGTCGTCTCCGTCGCGGGCGACGGCTGCTTCCTGATGAACGGCCAGGAGCTCGCCACCGCCGTGGCCGAGGGTGTCAAGCCACTGATCATCGTGCTGAACAACGCCAAGTACGGCACCATCCGCCAGCACCAGGAACAGGCCTACCCGGGACGGGTCAGCGGCACCGGCCTCGGCAACCCCGACTTCGCCGCCTACGCCCGTGCCTTCGGCGCCCACGGCGAAACCGTCACCGTCACGGACGAGTTCGGGCCCGCGCTCCAGCGGTCCCTCGACAGCGGCAAGGCCGCCCTCATCGAGCTGAAGGTGACCGACGGGCGCCTCGCCCCCGGCGTCACCGTCGCCTCCCTGCGCAAGGAGAGCTGCCATGTCTGACCTGACCCTGCACAACATCGTCGACGGCCGCAGCGCCGAGGTCGCCGACCGCATGGAGCTGACCGACCCCGCCACGGGAGAGGTCTACGGCACCGCGCCGCGCTCCTCCGCCACGCACGTGGACGCGGCCGTCGCCGCCGCACGGCGCGCCCTGCCCGCCTGGCGCCGGAGCACCCCGGCCCGGAGGCAGGAGGCACTCCTGCGCCTGGCCGACCTGGTGACCGAGCACGCGGAGCGGCTGGTCGACGCCGAGGTGCGCAGCACCGGTAAGCCACGCGAGGCGACCCGGACCCTCGAAGTCGGCCGTGGCGCGGACCAGTTGCGCTTCTTCGCGGGCGCCGCCCGGGTCCTGGAGGGCGTCGCCGCCGGCGAGTACGCGGAGAACCACACCTCGTACGTCCGGCGCGAGGCCGTGGGGGTCGTCGCTCAGGTCACGCCCTGGAACTATCCGCTGATGATGGCCGTGTGGAAGCTCGGGCCCGCGCTCGCCGCGGGCAACACGGTGGTCCTCAAGCCGTCCGACACCACACCCTGGTCGACCGTCCTGCTGGGCGAACTCGCCGCGCGGGTCTTCCCGCCGGGCGTCGTCAACATCGTGTGCGGAGACCGGGACACCGGACGCGCGCTCGTCGCCCACCCGGACGTCGACATGGTGGCCATCACCGGCAGCACCCGGGCCGGGTCCGAGGTCATGGCCGAGGCCTCCCGCGAGGTCAGGAACGTCCACCTGGAGCTCGGCGGCAAGGCCCCGGCCGTCGTCTTCGCCGACGTCGACCCCGTCCGCACGGCCCGCGCCCTCGCCGACGCCGCCTTCTTCAACGGCGGCCAGGACTGCACCGCCGTCACCCGGATCCTGGTCCAACGGGAATCCCACGACGCCCTGCTCACGGCTCTCGTCGACGCCGCACGCGCCACGACGACCGGCGCGCCGGACGAGGACGCCTTCTACGGCCCCCTCAACAGCGCCGCCCACGCGGCACGCGTCGAGTCCGTCATCGCGACGCTCCCCGAACACGCCCACGTCGAGACAGGGGGCACGCGTCTCGACCGACCCGGGTACTTCTTCCCGCCCACCGTCATCTCCGGCGTCCGGCAGGACGACGACGTGGTCCAGGGAGAGATCTTCGGCCCCGTCGTCACCGTCCAGCCCTTCGACACCGAGGAAGAGGCCGTGGCCCTGGCCAACGGCGTCGACTTCGGTCTGGCATCCAGCGTCTGGACCGCCGATCTGGGGCGCGCCATGCGGCTGAGCGCCGAGCTGGACTTCGGCTGCGTCTGGCTGAACTGCCACCAGGTGGTCCTGGCCGAGATGCCCCACGGCGGATACAAGCAGTCCGGCATCGGCCGCGATCTGAGCCGCTACGGCTTCGACGACTACACGCGGATCAAGCACGTCATGGCCGCGCACGCCGCGCCCTGACACGCACCGCCGTCGCCGCGCTCGGCCTGCTACTTGATCAGTGCGTTCGCCACGACGACGATCAGGCCGAGCAGCGCGTCGCCCAGACCGAGGAACAGCGACCGGGCCCATGTCCGGCCGCTGACCCGCGCCGCCGTCAGACCCCAGCCGAAGAGCAGGGCGACGTTGAAGCCGAGGGCGACGTACTCGATCCCCGAGTAGTTCCACCAGTCGAGCCCCGCCCCGAACAGCATCACGAGCGTCGGCAGCGTGCCGAGGAGCAGCGGCCACTCCTCGGCGAGCGCCCGCACCGCGGCGACCGCCCCGTGGTGGGTCTCGTCCCCGCGCTGGGCGATCAGGTGCGCGTACCCGTGCGCCAGGGCCGAGGCCAAGGCGGTGATCAGGAGCCACTTGGCGTCGTACAGGCGGTCCGCGCGTGACGAGCGCCCGTACTGGGTGAGGGCGGCGACCATGGAACTGGCGAGGACGGCTCCGTAGACGCCGCCGAACAGCACGTTGGGCCGGGCGGCGCCACGGCTCAGGGCGCGGCAGCAACGGCGGAGGTTCTGGCGGGTGTTCATGGCGGGATCCTCGGGGGCGTCCGTGGGGCGCTTGGCTGGGCGACGGTGCGGGCGGAGGAGTGGGAGGGGGCCCGGCGGCCAGGGCCGGTCGTCACATTCCCGTCTGCCCGGCGGCGTCTGGCACGCACGCTCGCGGCGTTGCCGAAAAGCCCTGGTAGCTCCGCTACAAAGACTCTCCGGCGCCTTGCGATCGCACGCACCGGACGCCGCCGGGCCCGCCCCTCGGGCGGACGACGGGAATGTGACGACAGGCCCTAGAGGTGGCAGGTCGGCTGTCCGGCCACTTTCGCCCGGATCCGGTGGGGGCGGGCCGGAGCGACACGCGTGGAATGCGCCGGTTTCTCCAGATTTCCGGGGCGCCCGGGCCGGGGTGCGTGTCATTGAAGTTGAGTCCGGGTTCAGGTACGTTGCGCAGGCCTGCCGAATCCGCGACCAGGAGGCTGCCTCTTGAGTACCCGAATCAGCGCCGTCCTCTTCGACTTCGGGGGAGTGCTGACCACCAGCCTGATCGAGGCGTTCGAGGCCTTCGGCGCCACACTCGGCGTGGATCCGCGGCTCCCGCTCCGGCTGCTCGCGAAGGACGAGCGCTCCAGCGCCCTCCTCGTCGAGCACGAAGAAGGCCGGCTCGGCCAGCGTGCGTTCGAGGACGGCTTCGCCGAGCGGCTGCGCGCGCACGGTGCGGATGTCCAGGGGCCCGGCCTCCTGGCCCTGATGCAGGCCGGACTGCGCCCCGACCGGGCGATGCTCGACCTCGTCGCCGAGGTGCGCGGCGCGGGCCACCGCGTGGGCCTGCTCTCCAACTCCCTGGGTGACGACTGCTACGCGGGCTTCGACCTGGAGTCCATGTTCGACGCCGTGGTCATCTCCGGCGAGATCGGCGTACGCAAACCGTCCCGACGCGCGTACGCCATCGCATGCGAGCGCCTGGGCGCCGAGCCCGCCGAGACCGTCATGGTCGACGACCTCGAACACAACATCGTCGCGGCACGACGCGCCGGCCTCGCAGGCATCCTCCACCGTGAAGCGGCCACGACCGCAGCGGAGTTGAGGGCCTTGCTGCGGCCGGACGTGACGACGACGCCAACGCACGCAGCACAGGCAGACGCGTAGTACGGCCCCCGTTCCCGTCGGCCGGCCGCGCCGCGCGCTGCCGCGCCGGACTCTGAAATCCATTCCGTGAGGAGAACCACGTGTTCGAGCTGACCGACAGGGCCAAGGAGTACCAGGAGAAGCTGCTCGCCTTCATGGACGAGCGGATCTACCCGGCGGAGCCGGTCTACGAGGCGCAGATGGCGGAGTCGGGCGATCCGCACTTCCACCCGCCCATCCTCGAAGACCTCAAGGCGGACGCGAAGAAGCGCGGGCTGTGGAATCTCTTCCACCCCCACCCCGAGTGGGGCCCCGGACTCACCAACCTCGAATACGCCCCGCTCGCCGAAATCATGGGCCGCAGCGCGCATCTGGCCCCCGAGGCCACCAACTGCAACGCGCCGGACACCGGCAACATGGAGGTGCTGACGCTCTTCGGCACCGACGAGCACAAGGAGAAGTGGCTCAAGCCGCTCCTCGACGGCGAGATAGCCTCCGCCTTCGCGATGACCGAGCCCGCCGTGGCGAGCTCCGACGCCACCAACATCCAGCTCCGGATGGAGCGGGACGGCGACGACTACGTCCTCAACGGACGCAAGTGGTGGACCTCCAACGCCCTGCACAAGAACTGCAAGGTGCTCATCGTGATGGGCAAGACGGAGCCGGAGGCCGCCACGCACCGTCAGCAGAGCATGATGGTGGTGCCCATCGACACCCCCGGTGTCACCGTCCTGCGCAACCTCCCGGTCTTCGGGTACAAGGACCGCGAGGGGCACGCGGAGGTCGTCTTCGAGAACGTCCGGGTGCCGGTCACCGCGCTGCTCGCCGGAGAGGGCGACGGCTTCATGATCAGCCAGGCCCGGCTCGGCCCCGGCCGCATCCACCACTGCATGCGCGCCGTCGGCATGGCCGAGCGTGCCCTCGACCTGATGATCGACCGCGCACAGGCCCGCACCACCTTCGGCGAGCCCGTCGCCAACCGCGCCAACATCCAGGACTGGATCGCGGAGGCCCGCATCGAGATCGACATGGTCCGCCTGCTCACCCTCAAGGCCGCGTACCTGATGGACACCGTGGGGAACCGGCACGCGCGCACCGAGATCGCCGCGATCAAGGTGGCGGCACCGGAGGTCGCGCTCAAGGTGGTCGACCGGGCCATCCAGGTGCACGGTGGGGGCGGCGTCTCCGACGACTTCCCGCTCGCCAGCATGTACGCGCATCTGCGCACCCTGCGCCTCGCCGACGGCCCCGACGAGGTCCACAAGCGCACCATCGCCATGCGGGAGCTGCGCCGCCGGGAGCCGCAGTGGGGCCGCACCCGCTGACCGTCCGGCCCCCGGTGCGGGGCCCTGCCAAGCCGAGGGGGAACGGAGGCGATCGGCGCACGCGGGTGTGCGAAGATCGCCTCGCTCCCGTACGGCCGGTCACAGGTGAGGCACGGCCCGGCGGGCAGAACCGGCGAGCAGCAGCACGAGCCAGCAGCAGAGGAAGGCCCTACGACATGACCACCCGCGGCCACGCATCCGACGGGGAGGGTATCCCCTCGCTCGCGGACACCTCCGCCCTGCGTGAACCGCCCGCCACGGCGCGCGGCGCCCGGACCCGCGCCGCGCTCGTGGCCGCGGCCCGCGTCGTGTTCGAACGGGACGGTTATCTGGACTCGCGTCTCACCGACATCACCGCCGAGGCGGCCTGCTCGACCGGCACCTTCTACACGTATTTCGCCGGCAAGGAGGAAATCTTCCAGGCCGTGCTCGAAGTCGCGCAGGACGACATGCTGCACCCGGGCATGCCGCGCCTCGACCCCGAGGACAGCTCGCCCGTCGGCGTGATCGAGGCCAGTAACCGGGCCTACTTCGAGGCGTACAAGCGCAACGCGAAGCTGATGCTGATCCTCGACCAGGTCGCCGCCGGCGACTCCGGGTTCCGGGAGGTGAGGCGACGACGGAGCCGCGCGTTCGCCGACCGCAACGCCCGCGCCATCAAGGACCTCCAGGACCGTGGGCTCGCGGACCGCGACCTCGACCCCCTCATGGCGGCGCGGGCGCTCTCGGGCATGGTGAGCCGCATGGCCTACTACGCGTACGGGCTCGGTGAGGACCACACGCTCGACGAGCTGGTCGAGACGTCCACCGCGCTCTGGGCCAACGCCCTCAAGCTCGACAGGAACGCCGAGCGGGCGTGAGAGGAGCGCCGGGCAAGGAGAGCCGCGGCGGCCCAAGGGGCAATCGCGGCAGGCCCCTTGACCGAACGGCACCCGCTCCCGGAGTGTGTGGTGGCTGAGCCGTCCATCTTCCACGGAGGCATGTGTGACCCGTCCGAGAAGTCGTAGAACCCGTAGTGCGGCGGCCGCCGCACTGGCTGCCGGGTTGTTGATGGGGGCGTCGACGGTGGCCTCCGCTGATCCGACAACGTTGTCAGCAGCCAAGACAACGTTGTCCACGTCAGTCGGCTCCCCTGCCTCCGCCGCGAAGCCGTCACTGGTGGACGATCCCGCCGCCTACGTGGACCCGCTCATCGGCACGGGCCGGGGCGGCGAGAGCGTCGGCGAGATCAACAACTTCCCGGGCCCCGCAGCCCCGTTCGGCATGATGCAGTTCTCGCCGGACACGGCAGGCTCGTACGCCGGGTACCAGTACCACAGCGACAAGATCCGCGGCTTCAGCCTCGACCACGCCTCGGTCGGCTGCACGGCCTTCGGCGACGTGCCGATCCTGCCCGTGACCGGAGACGTCGGCCCGGCCCCGTGGGACCGCACCGAGTCCTTCTCGCACGACGACGAGAAGGCCGAACCCGGCTACTACGCGGTCACGCTGGGGGACTCGAAGGTGCGGGCCGAACTGGCCGCCACCACGCGTACGGGACTGGCGCAGTTCACGTTCCCCGAAGGGGCGGACACGGCCCAGGTGCTCGTGAAGGGCGGCGCCAGTCTTGCCGGCGACAAGCGCGCCGACCTGCGCGTCGTCGGCGACCGGCAGGTGACCGGGTCCGCGACGACCGGCAACTTCTGCGGCAAGGGCAACGAGTACACGGTCCACTACGCGATCACCTTCGACCGCCCGTTCACCGCGCACGGCACCTGGGACGGCAAGACCGTCTTCAAGGACAGCGACACCGTGGACGCCCCCAAGGCCGGCGCCTACCTCACCTTCGGCACGGCCGACTCGCGCACGGTGCGGGCCAAGGTCTCCATGTCCTACGTCTCCGTGGACGGCGCCGAGGCCAACATGGCGGCCGAGGTGCCCGGCTGGAGCCTGGACGCCCTGCACCGGCAGACCCGCGACCAGTGGGCCGCCGCGCTGGGCAGGATCCGCGTCGCCGGGCGCGACACCGGTGAGCTCAAGACGTTCTACACCGCGCTGTACCACTCGCTGATGCACCCGAACACGTTCAACGACGCCGACGGACGCTACATCGGCTTCGACGACAAGGTGCGCACACTGCCCTCGGGCCACAACCAGTACGCCAACTTCTCCGACTGGGACACCTACCGCTCGCTGGCGCCCCTCCAGGCGATGCTGTGGCCGAAGCAGGCCAGTGACATGGCGCAGTCGCTCGTCAACGACGCCGAACAGGGCGGCTGGTGGCCCCGCTGGCCCCTGGCCAACGACTACACCGGGCAGATGACGGGCGACAACTCCGTCCCTCTCATCGCGAACCTGTACGCCTTCGGCGCCCGCGACTTCGACCTCAAGAAGGCGCTGAAGTACCTGGTCAAGGGCGCCACTTCGGTGGACGACACCCCGGGCGCGTACAAGGAGCGGCCGGGGATCGGCGAGTACGTCGAGCGCGGCTACATGCCCAACAACGACGCCTCGCGCGGCGACCACCAGCGGGTGGGCGGCTCCGTCACCCTGGAGTGGGCGATCGACGACTTCGCCATCGCGCAGCTCGCGAAGGCCGCGGGTGACAAGGACACCGCCGCGACCTTCACCCGCCGGGGCCAGAACTGGCAGAACATCCTCAACCCCGCCACCGGCTACCTCCAGCCCCGCGGCGAGGACGGCCGCTTCCCGGACGGCCCGGCCTACCAGCCGCCGCCCCCGGGCAAGTTCGGCCAGGACGGCTTCGACGAGGGCAACGCGGCGCAGTACAACTGGCTCGTCCCGCAGAACACCGAGGGCCTGATCGCGGCCATGGGCGGGCGCGACGCGGCCGCCGACCGTCTCGACACCTTCTTCACCAAGCTGAACGCGGGTCCGAACGAGCCCTACATGTGGGCGGGGAACGAGGTCGACTTCGGCGTGCCGTGGGTGTACAACCACCTGGGCATGCCGTGGAAGACGCAGAAGGCCGTGCGTGACGTGGCCACCACCCTGTTCAGCCCCACGCCCGACGGCGAACCCGGCAACGACGACCTCGGAGCCCAGTCCTCCTGGTACGTGTGGGCCGCGCTCGGCCTGTACCCGTCGACACCCGGCACTGCCGATCTCGCCGTGCACAGCCCGCTCTTCGAGCGCGCGGTCCTCGATCTGCCCGCCGAGGGAAGGGAGTTGGACATTCGCGCCCCGCAGGCGTCCGCCGACGCGCCGTACGTCCACGGGCTCGCGCTCGACGGACGCACCTGGGAGCGCACCTACCTCCCGCAGTCCGCGGTGAAGAACGGGGCGCGCCTGGACTTCACCCTGTCCGGCACGCCGGACAAGACCTGGGCGACGTCGGCGAAGGCCGCGCCGCCCTCGTACCGCTCGGGCGAGCGTTCCTTCCTCGCGAGCGCGACGCCCAACGCGGCGTCGGCCGTTCCCGGCGGCGACGGGGCGAAGGTCACCGTCCACGGGCAGCGTCTGGCCGGCCACGACAAGACGCTGACCGTCACCACGAAGGCCCCCGAAGGGCTGACCGTCTCTCCCGCGGGCGGGCCGCTCGGCCTCGACGCGAAGACCGGATCAGGCGCGCTCACCCTGTCCGTGAAGGCCGCGGCCGGCACCGCCGAGGGCTACCACGAGATCCCGGTGACCGTCCGTGGGAAGGGCGGAGCGGACAAGCCCGTTCAGCTCTCCGTGTTCGTGCTCGTCGCCCCTGAGGGCGGTCTCGCGGCCGCGTACGACAACACCGGTTCCTCCGACGACGCCGACCGCGGCCAGGGTGACTACGACGGCGACGGCAACACCTACTCGCGCCAGGGTCTCGAAGCCGCCGGTCTCAAGGGCGGCACGCGCGTCGAGGTGGCCGGCACGTCCTTCGAGTGGCCCGCCGCGCCGCAGGGACGGCCCGACAACGTCGCCGCCGCGGGTCAGCGCATCGACCTGGCGGACCGGGCGAAGGACGCCGGGAAGCTGCTGTTCGTGGGTTCGGCGACGCACGGCGACCAGCGCGGCAGCGCCACGGTGACCTTCACCGACGGCTCCACCGCGACCGCGGACCTGTCGTTCGGCGACTGGACGCTGCCGGGTGGCGGTACGGACCCCGTCTTCGGCAACACCACCGTGGCCCGGACCGACCACCGCAACCAGTCCGGGGGCGCCGGGCCCGCCGCGTACGTCTTCGCCACCAAGCCCTACGACGTACCGGAAGGCAAGCACATCAAGAGCGTGACGCTGCCGGACAACGGCAACCTGCACGTCTTCGCGGTCGGCCTCGGCTGAGGTCACCGGTCCGATCGAGTGCCCGCCTCACGAGGCGGGCACTCGAACGCGGCCGCCGTGTCGATTCGTCCGCGCCGCCGTGCGTCAACTACCGTCGCACCGCGCTCGGGCGCCCGCCCGGGACGCCGCCGGCCATGGTCCGCGCGGGCCATCGAGAGACGGGAATGCCGCCGATGAGCTCGGGGTTCGACGGGCAGACAACGTGCGGTGACGAGCTGCGCACGCCGCTGCGCGACTTCCTGCGCACCGAGACCGGCAGTGCCTCCGTGCTGCTCGTCGCGGCCCTCGCAGCGCTGGCCTGGGCGAACATCGGCCCCGGCACGTACGAGGCGTTCTGGGCAACACACTTCTCCGTGCGGATCGGTACCGCCGGGGTGTCGCTGGAACTGAGGGAGTGGGTCAACAGCGGCCTGATGACGTTGTTCTTCTTCGTCGTCGGCCTGGAGGCGCGGCGCGAGTTCGACATGGGGGAGCTGCGCGAACGCCGCCGCGTCACGCTGCCCCTCGTCGCGGGACTCAGCGGCATGCTCGTCCCCGTCGCCGTCTACCTGGCCGTCAACGCAGGACAGGGCACGGCCCACGGCTGGGGCGCCGCGATGTCCACCGACACGGCGTTCGCCCTCGGCATGCTGGCCCTGTTCGGCAACCGGCTGCCGGGCGGCCTGCGCATCTTCATCCTGACCGTGGCCGTCGTCGACGACTTCGTGGCGCTGATCGTCATCGCCGTCGCCTACAGCGGCCACATCGACGTTCCGGCCCTCCTGGTGGCACTCGGACTGTTCGGCGTGATCCTGCTGGTACGGGCCACCGGCACCCGGCGCGGCTGGGTGTTCGCGCTGTTGGCCGTCGCGACCTGGGTGGCGCTGCTGGAGTCGGGGGTGGACCCCGTCGTGATCGGCCTCGCCATGGGGCTGCTGACCTTCGCGTACCCCGCGAGCCGTACCGCGCTGGAGCGGGCGAGCGGCCTGTTCCGGCTCTTCCGCGAGCAGCCGACCCCCGAACTGGAGCGATCGGTACGCGCCGGCATCGCCTCGGCCCTGTCCCCCAACGAGCGGCTTCAGCGCCTGTACCACCCGTGGACCAGCTATGTGATCGTGCCGCTGTTCGCCCTCGCCAACGCCGGCATCGAGATCAGCGGCGGCGTACTGGCCCGCGCGTTCAGCTCGCCGATCACCCTGGGCATCCTCATCGGCTACGTCCTGGGCAAGCCGCTCGGCATCGTCGGCTCCTCCTGGCTGACGACCCGGCTCAGCCGAGGCCGGCTGCGCCCGTCCGTCGGCTGGGGCGCCACCGCGGCCGGGGGAGCCATCGCGGGCGTCGGGTTCACCGTGGCGCTCCTGATCGCCACCCTCGCCTTCGACGGCGACCAGCTGGCCGAGGCGAAGATCGGCATCCTCAGCGCGGTGGCCGGCGCGTTCCTCATGACCTGGCTGGTCTCCTGGGTCATCGGAACCCTGCCCCGCCCCGTCCGGATGCGTGCCCTGCTCGGAACGGCCGAGGGCATCGTCGACCTGGCCGTGCCGGTCGACCCGGACCGCGATCACGTGCGCGGACCACGGCACGCACCGGTGACGGTCGTCGAGTACGGCGACTTCGAGTGCCCCTACTGCGGACAGGCCGAACCCGTCGTGCGGGAACTGCTCGCCGGCTTCGGCGACATCCGCTACGTGTGGCGGCATCTGCCCCTGAACGACGTGCACCCGCACGCCCAGCTCGCCGCGGAGGCGGCCGAGGCGGCGGGGGAGCAGGGTGCGTACTGGGAGATGCACGACCTGCTGTTCAGCCACCAGGACGCCCTGCGGGCCGCCGACCTCCTGAAGTACGCGGGCGAACTCGGCCTGGACACCGACCGGTTCCACAAGGACCTGCGGGCGCACAGCGGCGGGGGACGGGTCGCGGAGGACCTCGAGTCGGCCGACCTCAGCAGCGTCTCGGGCACACCCACGTTCTTCGTCAACGGACGGCGCCACCACGGGGCGTACGACATCGAAGGGCTGTCGGCGTCGGTGCGGGCGGCCAAGGAGCGGGCGGTGCTGGCCGGCAGGCGGGGGCGCGGGCGTCAGTAGTTCCAGGGACGCTTCTCGCCGGGCCGGATCTCGGCCGCGATGTCGTCGCCGAGCCGGGCGACGGCGGTCCGTCCCTCGATCTCGGTCAGCCACCGGGGTGGCAGGTGTACGTCGCCGTGCAGCGCGCCGAGGATGTTGCCGCACACGGAGCCCGTGGAGTCGCTGTCGCCCGAGTGGTTGACCGAGAGCAGGAACGCGGCCTCGATCGGTGTGCGCGGCGGCTTCGGGTCGCACACCGTGCCCTGCTTGCCGACGTGGAAGGTCTGCGGCCGGGTGCGGGCGAGCGCCGCGTACACGCCGATGGCGAGGGCCTCCTCCGCCACCCAGCCGGCGCCGAGCGTCTCCACCTTCTCGGGAGTCGCCTCGCCCTCTTCCTCGGCGAGCGCGACGGCCCGGCTCAGCGCGGCCGTGGTCTCCTCGTGGCCCCGGTAGCCGGAGAGCAGACGCAGCGTCCGCAGTACCGCGCCCTCCAGGGACTCGCCGTCGACGAGGTGGCTGATGAGGGCGGCGAAGGCGCCGGAGGCGAGATAGCCGGTGGGGTGACCGTGCGTGATCTGGGCGCACTGGGCGGCGAGTTCGAACGACCGGCGGGCGCCCAGGTCCGTCAGCCCGAAGGGCGCGGAGCGCATCACGGCGCCGCAGCCCTTGGAGTCCGGATTCACCGGCCCCGGCTCACCGGTGGGCTTCCCGTACGGATCGGGGGTGAATCCCGCTTCGACGCCGCTCAGGCAGGCGTTGCCCGGCGCGCGGCGCGCGTACAGCCAGGGCTCGTGCCGCAGCCACCCGATGCGGTGGCGCAGGTACTCCTCGGGCGGCGGCCCGGGGTGGTTCTGCGTCTCCAGCCACCGCAGGTACGCGTCGTGCACGATGGCCGCCTCGGCGCCGCCGATGCCCCGGTCCCGGGCGCGGCAGTACCCCCGCAGATGCCCCTCGGCGGTGAACAAAGTCATCTGAGTGTCGTCGCTGACCCGGCCCGTCACACCGTCCGCGTCGGCCACCAGGCCGGTGACCCCGGCCGCGCCGTGCGTGGCGCGGATGGCGTCGAGGGAGAGGAACTCGACGGGGTACCCGAGCGCGTCACCGATCGCGCCGCCGAGGAGACAGCCGCGGACGCGGCTGCGGTGGACGGCGAGATCGGCCCAGGAACGTGTGTGCACGGTGAGCTCCATGGTGGTCGGTCGAAGGCGTCGCACCCATCATCGCCGCAGCGTGTCCCGCGGGGCCGAGCGCCCCGTCAGCGCGCGGACGCGGACGGCGAAGGGGCGCCCGTCGGTGCGTTCGCGGCGCTGTCGTCGGGGGAGAACCACGCCATGCCGATCAGAAGGGACGCGACGAACAGGGCGGCCGCGGCGACGGCCCCGATGACTCTCGGTCTGCGTCTCGCCGCCTCCAGGACGCCGCCGCGCCGGGCCGCCCCGCGGCGCGCCGCCCGGCCGGACGACGGCAGCTGGTAGGTCGTGGACGTGGTCCGGATCTCCGGGGAGGTCTGGAAGTGGGGGGCGGGTGTCGGCGCAGGGGCCACCGGCACAGGCTCCGGGAGGGGTTCGGGGCGGCCCTGCCAGGAGCCCGCACGGAACCAGTCCGTGACCTCCTGGGCCGTCGGCCGGTCCTCCGGCTGCTTGGCCAGCAGGCCGAGCAGATAGTTCTCGAACGACGGAGGCAGCCGGACGCCGAGCCGGCCGGGGGCCACGGGCGCGGCGTCCACGTGCTGGTAGAGCAGGCTGGTCGCGGTGTCGGCCCGGAAGGGAGGGTTTCCGGTCAGGAGTTGATACAGCACGCAGCCCAGCGAGTACACGTCGGACGCCGGGCCCGCGTTCTTGCCGAGAGCGCGCTCGGGCGCGAGGTACAGGCCGGTCCCCACGATCTGACCGGTGGTGGTGAGCCCGGCGGCGGGATCGTCGAGGAAGCGGGCGATGCCGAAGTCGCCCAGCTTGACCGTGCCGTCGGGGGTGAGCAGCAGATTGCCCGGCTTGATGTCCCGGTGCACCACGCCCTGGCGGTGGGCGGCGGCGAGCCCGGCGGCAGCACCGGCCGCGATGTCCGCCACCCGCTCCGGCGCCAGCCGCGCGCCGCCCCCGGTCTCCTGGGCCAGGCTGCCGCCCTCGACGAGTTCCATGACGAGGTAGAAACGGTGCTCCCAGGAGCCGAAGTCGTAGACACCCACCACGTGCGGGTGGCTGAGCGACGCCGAAGTCTGCGCCTCCATACGGAACCTGGCCGCGGCCGAAGGGTCCGCGTCCTGGGTGATGAGCAGTTTCACGGCCACGGGCCGGCCGAGCATCTCGTCGGTCGCCTGCCACACCTCACCCATACCGCCGCGGCCTATGGCCTTGTGCAACCGGTATCGATCCGCCAGCAACAACCTGCGCACCACCCTTGAAAGACAGCCCCGTCAAATTGGTTGCCACGGAACGTAGTTCGCCCCGCGCGAGCGCGAGGACGAGCGGGAGGGGTGTGGCGGGATCAAGGATAAGGCGCGCGGAGAGCCGATGATCACATCGGGCCCGGTGGCTCGTACCGAAGGCGAGAGGCAGTGAGCACACCTTCACGGTGCCTCGTCGGAGCCCCCTGCGCGGGTACGGGCCAAAGGGCCGTGTCGCAGGAGTTCCGCCAGGCCCTGGCGCGTGGCGGCCAGCACCACGCGGTCCTGCGGGCGCAGCACGTACCCGGGGTGGAGGTCCCACACGAGGCCGGCCGGGCGGTCGGGGTCGTCGTCGTCAGGCGACGCGGCCAGGTCGGGGCGGCGCTCGCTCGGCGCCGTGGCGTCGAGCGCGATCACACGCCAGGAGCCGGCCCGGAACGAGTCGGCGACGGTCCGGCCGTCGAGCAGCGGATGTCCCGCCACGTCGAGGGCGGCGAAGAGCAGGACGCTGCGCTCGACGGGGATCGCGCCGAGGATCTGGCGGCCCATCATGGCGCCGGCGAACGCGGGCGCGGCCAGGGTGGAGACACTCCGGCTGCGGGTCAGGGCGAGCGGATGCGCGGAGCGCAGCGTGCGGTAGACGGCGGTCGCGAAACCGTCGTCGAACAGGCGCAGCGCCACCCGCAGGTCGGGCTTGACCGACCGCGCGTGCAGCGCGGCCTCGAGATTGGTGATGTCGCTGCTGGTGAGGGCGAGCAGGGCGTGGGCGCGGTGCACCTTCGCCGCTTCCAGGACGCCTTCCTGCGTGACGTCACCGATGACAGTCGGTACGCGCAGGCGCCGGGCCAGGGCGACGCCGCGTGCCTCGGGGTCCTCCTCCACGCACACGACGGGAATGCCGAGTTCACGCAGGCGGGCAAGGACCCGAGTACCGATCTTGCCGAGGCCCAGCAGCACGACGTGGCCCGACAGCCCGCGCGGCGGGCGGCGCAGGGCCGACGCCGTCCGGAAGGTGCCGAGGGCTTCGAGCACCGCCGCGAGCAGCACGGGCAGCAGGAGCAGCCCGGCGAGCCCCGTCAGGAGTTGGAGGAGCTGGCGGGCGAGCGGCTCCCCGATCGCCGGGTCGTCGATGGCGAACAGGTCCAGGAGCGTGAGGTATCCGGCGTGCAGCGGGTGGTCGCCGGTGGTGGCCCAGGACGCCACGGCCAGACCGAGGACGCTCGTGACGAGTCCGGCGAGGGACCAGCGCAGCCGACGCGAGAACAACGAGCTGAGAGGCATACGGCGGCTGGTCGTGCGGCCGTTGGGTGCGGCGACGGCGGGGGAGACGGCTTCCAGGACCACCGTGCCGCGCCCGGTGGCCGCGGCGACCGTGCGTTCGTCGGGCAGCAGCAGAGGGCCCTCCGCGCCGCCCACGTCCGAACCCTCCGCGCCCGCCGGATCGTTGGCGGTCGCGGACAGCAGGGCGAGGGTGCACAGGCCCGGGTCGGCGACCTCGCCCCGGCCCGGCGGCGTGCGCTCCACGGCGCGCAGCAGGAGCCCGTCGGCCTGGACGACCTTGCTGGTACCGGCGACGGCGGTGGCCGCGAGCGCCGGCGCCGCGGTGTCGGCGTCGGACAGGACGGTCGTCGTGGTGTCCAGTGCCTCGGGGTCGACGCCGGGGGCGGAGAGCGCGGCTGCCTGATCGAGGAGGTGTTCCAGGTGCTGGCCGAGCTTGCGGTTGTAGAGCCGGATGACCAGGCGCAGCTGGGGGTTGAGACGGCGGGCGGCCAGGGCGGCCCGGATGTTGGTCTCGTCGTCGCCGTGGACGAGGGCCAGCGCGGCGGCGTCGGACACGCCCGCCTCGGCCAGCGCCTCCTCGTCGAGTTCCGGTGCCTCCAGGACCCGTGGCGGCGGAACGCTGTCGTCGGCCACGGCGGACACCGTACGGTTCACGACCGCCTGCATCCGCGAGAGCAGGGTGGCCGCCCGCGCCCGCCCGACGGGACCGGCACCCTGTCTGGTGACGCGCACGGAGGGCACGACGACCGTGACCCGCTCGCCGTACACGGCGCGCAGTTCGGCGGCGAGCCGCTCGGCGAGCGCGTCACCACCGCACACGATCATGTGGCCGGTCGGCGGGGCCTGTTGAGGCTGGCGGGGCAGGGTGGTCATGGCAACAGTCAAGTGGACGGGAGCGCCGGGTCACACATCGGGCCCCGATTTGTGTGCGTGCGGGCGTGTCGCGCGTGTGCCAGGAGGACCCGGCGGCTCTCAGTCCGTACGCCCCGTGGCCCCGGACCGGTCGCCCGGCAGGCGCCACCCGTGGTCGACCGGGCCGATGCCCGACCCCAGCGCGAACCCGGCGGCGATCGCCCCCGTGACGTACTCCTTCGCCAGACGGACGGACTCCGGAACGGGCAGGCCGTGGGCGAGACCCACGGCGACGGCCGACGCCAGGGTGCATCCGGTGCCGTGCGTGTGCCGGTTGTCGTGGCGGGGAGCGCGCAGCCAGTGCTCCTCGGTGCCGTCGGTGAGCAGATCCACGGCCGCCCCGGGCAGATGGCCGCCCTTGACGACCACCCAGCGCGGGCCGAACGCGAGGAGCCGTTCCGCGGCACGGCGCATGCCCGCGTCGTCGGCGACGGCGAGGCCGGTCAGCTGAGCCACCTCGTCCAGGTTCGGCGTGGCCACCGTCGCGACCGGCAGCAGCTTGGTGCGCACCGCGTCGAGCGCGTCCTCGGCGAGCAGCGGATCGCCGTGCTTGGAGACACTCACCGGGTCCACCACCACGGGGGCGTCCGTACCGGCGAGCAGTTCTGCCACCGTCTCGACGAGCACCGGCGACGAGAGCATCCCCGTCTTGACCGCCTGGACGCCGATGTCGTCCACGACGCTGCGGTACTGCGCGCGCACCGCGTCGACGGGGAGCTCCCACGCTCCCTGGACCCCCAGGGAGTTCTGCGCGGTGACGGCGGTCAGGACGCTCATGCCGTGGGCGCCGAGCGCCAGCATCGTCTTGAGGTCGGCCTGGATCCCGGCGCCACCGCCCGAGTCCGAACCGGCGACGGTCAGGACGCGGGGCGGCGCGACGCGTCGGGTGCTCACGGGCACGGTCATGTGCGGGCCTCCTCGTGCGGTGCGGTCCGGGTGTCGGCGGTCGGGCGGCGCAGCCTGAGGGGCGCGTACACGACGAGTGCGGCGACGAAGGCCACGTAGTACGCGAGGTCGGCGCCGTGCAGGGCCTTCGCGACCGGCCCCACGTACAGGCCGCTGTCCATGAACGGGACCGCGGCGGCGAAGGCGGCGACGAAGGCGAGGAGTCCGGGCCACCAGGGCTGCGGCCGTGCGCTCTCGGCGGCGAGGTCGACCGGCGCGCCGCCCCGGGCCCTGGCGCGCGCGAACCAGTCGACGGCCACGACCGCGACGAAGCCGGGGATCCAGTAGCCGACGAACAGCAGGACGTTCTGGAAGCGGGCCGCGGTGTCGGCCGCGTGCATCCACAGCACCAGCGGGAAGCCGAGCACCGCGGCGAGCGCCGCGGCGAGCGGCCGCGGGACCCGGACGCCGATCGTCTGCAGGGCCAGCGAGCCGCTGTAGTCGTTCATGGCGTTGCTGCACAGGGCCGCGAGCGCCACGGCCAGCAGCCCGAAGGAGCCGAGCACGCCCCCGCCGAGAAGCTCGTCGACCCCGCGCGCGGTCTGGTCGGTGAACACGGAGGCGCCCCACAGCCCGAGCGCCTGGACGGCGACGAAGGAGACCGTGACGCCGAGGAGCGTGAACCAGAACATGCGCTGACGGGAGGTGGCGGCCGGAAGATAGCGGCTGAAGTCGCTGGCGTAGGGGGCCCAGGACAGGGACAGGCTGAGCGCGATCGTGCTCGTCAGGACGAACGCGCCGGCCCGGTCGGCGCCGTGCGCGGCCCCGGTGGTGACCGGATGGACACCGTCGAGAAGCTTGACGGCCAGGACCACGAACGCGGCGGCCAGGACGAAGGTCATCAGCTTCTGCAGGCGGTGGACGGCCTCGTAGCCGAGCACACCGAGCGCACCCTGCGCCAGCATCATCACGAGCACGCCGACCCAGAAGGGCCAGCCGCACAGCCTGGCGAGCGCGTCGCCGCCGAACAGGCCGATCAGCGCGTCCCAGGCGACCGACGACAGCCACTGCAGGGCGCCGGGCACCGCGACGGCCCGGCCGAACGCGAGCCGCGCCAGCGGAAGCTGTCCCGCGCCGGTCGCGCTGCCCCACGTACCGAGATACGCGGTGGGCACGGCGCCGACGAGCGTGCCGAAGACGACGGCGGCCAGCGCGGTGGCGAAGTCCAGGCCGAGTGCGATGCCGACGGTGCCGGTGAAGACCCCGGTCATGGTCAGGTTCGGGGCGAACCACACGGTGAACAGGCGCCCGGCGCCGCCGTAGCGGTGGCTCTCGGGGACCGGCGCGATCCCGCGCGCCTCGACCCGCAGGTCACCGGGCGCGGCGGGCATCCGCCCGTCGAAGACGGAGCGCGGTCCGGTGGACCCGGTGCTGCTCGGGGCATGGGGCAACGACATTGGCTGACATCCCTCCGCCAGTGCTAACTGGTTCAGGTTCGACGGGTGTGATCTCAGCCCTCGTGCGGGGCACCCCGTGTCCGGTACGTCGGCAAGGGTAGCTTCCCTGTCCCGGGAGGCAACCCCGGGGGGAGGGGCGACGTCCGCTGCGTGGGTGGCGCGCACCCGCCGCGTGAAATTCGTTCGAGGAGTGCCGCACACCCCCGTACCGTGATCGATTCGAATGATCGCGGACGGTCCGGGCACCCCTGCCCGGCGGTCCGCGTCCCCAGGGACATGCGAAGGAAAGGACGGGACACGATGGAGCAGCGCCACGGTGAGGCCGACGAACGGTTCGGGGCCGTCGCCGACGCGTTCGCGCGGAACTTCACGGAGTTCCCCGAACTCGGCGCCGCCGTCACGGTGTTCGCCGAGGGACGCAAGGTCGTCGACCTGTGGGGCGGAGTCGCGGACGAGCGGACCGGGCGTGCCTGGGAACAGGACACCACCGTCCCCGTCTTCTCCGTGGCCAAGGGCCTGGTGAGCGTCAGCGCGCAGCTCCTCGCCCAGGAGGGGCGGCTCGACCTCGACGCGCCGGTCGGCCGGTACTGGCCCGAGTTCGCACAGCACGGCAAGGAGACCGTCACCACGCGCATGGTGCTCGGGCACCGGGCGGGAGTCCCCGCCCTCGACCCGGTGCTCTCCTTCGAGGAGATCGCCGCGTGGACGCCGGTGATCCGCGCGATCGAGGAGCAGAAGCCGCTGTGGGAGCCCGGCACCGCGTACGAGTACCACGGCCATGTCTTCGGCTTCCTCGTCGGCGAGGTGATCCGGCGGATCACGGGCCTCACCCCGGGCGCGTACTTCCGCCGCGCGGTCGGTGACCCGCTCGGGCTGCGTGCCTGGATCGGGCTGCCCGCCGGAGAGTCGGCACGCGTGGCCCGGCTCGCCGAGGCCGAGGGGCGTCCCGCGATGCCGGGGCCCGAGCATCTGCTCACGCGCATCGTGACGATGAACGGCGCGCTGGCCTTTCCGGGCCTCGACGAGCCGCACGGCTGGAACGACCCCGAGCTGCACGCCGTGGAACTGCCCGGGGCCGGCGCCGTCGCCTCCGCGAGCGGTCTCGCCCGTCTCTACGCGGCGGCCGTCACCGGGGTCGGGGGCCGCGAACGGCTGCTCACGGCGGACACGGTGACCGACGCGCTGCGCGAGCTGTCCTCCGGCGAGGGCTGGCTCGGCTTCGACGCCGGAGCGGGCTGGGGCTCGGGCTTCCTGCTCGACTCGCCGTCCTTCCGCCCGATGCTCGGCGCCCGCAGCTTCGGGAACGACGGAGCCGGAGGCCAATTCGCCTTCGGTGACGACGAGTTCGGGGTGGGCTTCGCCTATGTGGCCAATCGCATGATCGGCCACGGCGACGCCCGAGCCAACCGCCTGATCGCGGCGGTGCGCGCGTGCCTCGGCGCGTGACGCCGTCGCGGTGGGGACGTCCCGTCGTCCCCACCGCGTTCAGCTGGTCTAGCCGTATTGAGCATGAGCGTTGTTGATACGCGCGGGAGGAAGCGGTTGTCTGGACTGTTCTGACCTGCCGGTTCCCGCGGGCCCGCATGGTCGGCCTCAGCTGGGATGTCTCTGGTTGTCGAGGTATTCCTTGTTGCTCGACGGCGGGGCGCCTCCGCACGTGGCGGCAAAGTTTTGAGGGTGACCAGATGTGGTCACCTCAGAGGTACGTGCGGATATGCCGGGGAAGCTCCTGGCGGAGTCTGCGGGCGGAGATGCCCCTTGGGGGGAGCCGACCAGCTGGGACCGGAGACCTTGGGCGGGTGGTGCACCAGCAGGTGCACGTGGTCGGTCGCACTGTTGAACTTGGCCAACTCTGTTTCGAAGTCCGCGCAGACGGCGCGCATGACTTCCTCGCGGCGTTCAAGGATCTCGTCGGTGAACGGTCCGCGCCGATACTTGAGTGTGAAGACCAAGTGGGCGTGGAGAGTGTGGACGACCGTGCAACCCCTACGAATATTGGGATTTGGCTCCCAGTGTGGTGACATAGATCGTTACGATCGCCCGTGTGAAGGTCGTGACGCAGGTCAAACTCATGCCGGATGCCGTGCAGGTATCCGCGCTTAAGCGCACCCTGCGCACGGTCAATGACGCCGCGAACTGGGTTTCGGCGGTGGCGTTCGAGCGCGGTGTGCCGCGTGAGTATGAGCTGCGCAGGCACACCTACGCCGAACTGCGGTCGCGAGGGCTGGGGGCGCAGGCAGCGCAGCACGTGATCAAGAAGACCCGCGATGCCTACACGACGCTCAGGGCCAGCATCCGCGCTGGGAATCTCGGCAGGCCTGGATCGAAGCGTCGTACCAAGGCTGAGTCCAAGCCCATCGTCTTTAGGCCCCAGGCTGCGCAGCCGTATGACGACCGGTGTTTGAGCTGGCAGTACGAAGCGCAGACGGTGAGTATCTGGACAATCTCCGGGCGTATCAAGAACGTCCGCTTTGCCTGTTCGGCTGGCGCACTCAAGACGCTGCAGGAGCACCGGCAGGGTGAATCGGACCTGGTCGAACGCGACGGCGTGTTCTATCTGCTGGCGACCTGCGAGGTGCCCGAGACCGAGCAGTACGAGCCCGCCCATTTCATCGGCGTGGATCTGGGAATCGTCAACATCGCCACTACGTCCACCGGCCACAAGAGTGCCGGGCGGGACCTGAACCGGCACCGTAAGCGGCACCTCGATCTGCGCAGGAAGCTGCAGGCCAAGGGCAGCAAGTCCGCCAAGCGGCTGTTGAAGAAGCGTAACCGGCGTGAACAGCGTCACGCGAAGAACCAGAACCACATCATCGCGAAGACGATCGTGACCGAGGCTGAACGCACCTCGGCCGGGATCTCCCTGGAGGAACTCAAGGGAATCCGGCAGAGGGTACGGCTCCGCAAGCCCCAACGGGTCGCACTGCACTCCTGGGCGTTTGCCCAGCTCGCAGGCTTCATCGTCTACAAGGCCCGCAGGGCCGGTGTCCCCGTGGTCTTCGTCGATCCCGCCTACACCTCGCAGCAGTGCTGCGAGTGCGGCCACATCGACAAGAAGAACCGGGCAAGCCAGGCCCTGTTCACGTGCCGGAACTGCGGGGTCGTTGCCCACGCAGACCGGAATGCTTCCCGCAACATCGCCCGCAAGGGCGAGGCTGTGTGGACTGCGGGGCGTGAGTCACGCGTCCCTGCCACCCTGTAAGGGTGGCTGGACGGAGGAGCCCACCCGACAGCCAGTCGGGCGCTACCTCCAAACCCGGTCCCATAGGGCCGGGTCAAGTTGACACCTTCGTACTCCCCGTGGCCGTGGCCGGCGCGTCGGGCGTGTGGGCGACCACGGGCCCGCCCTCGACGAGCCGCCGGATGCCCGGTGTGGCGACGGCCGCGACGGCCATGGCGGCGACCAGGAACCACAGGCCGCCCACGGCCGACCCCGTGCGGTCGACGACCACGCCGATGCCCATCGGTCCGAAGCCGCCGCCCAGATTGCCCACGGCGTTGATCACCGCGATGCCGGAGGCCGCCTGAATTCCCGTCAGGAAGCGTGAGGGGAGCGTCCACAGCACCGGCTGCCCCGCGAAGATGCACATCGCGGCCACGCTGATGAAGGCCATCTGCAGCACGTGGTTGCCGGTCAGGGCGCTGGCCGCGAGGCCGAGGGCGCCGGCGGCGGCGGTGCCCGCGATCCACGGGTAGCGCGCACCGCTTCGGTCCGCGAGTTTCGGCACGACGTACAGGCCGACGGCCACGAAGACGTACGGGATGGCGGTGATGAAGCCGGTGGCCGTCGTGGAGAGGCCGCCGAAGCCGTCGACGATCGTCGGCAGCCAGAAGCTCAGCCCGTAGGCGCCGAGCGGGAAGCACAGGTAGAAGAGCGACAGCAGGACCACTCGCCTGTCGCGCAGCGCGCGCAGCGGACTTCCGTGTCCGCGCTCGCCCAACGCGTCGGCCTCTGCGGCGAGTTCACCGGCGATCCAGGCCCGTTCCTCGGCCGTGAGCCGGCGGACGCCTTCGGGGCCGTCGGGCAGGAAGCGCAGGGTCACGAAGCCGAGCACGATCGCCGGCACGCCCGTCGCGATGAAGATCCACTGCCACCCCTCGAGCCCGAACGTGCCGTCGAGGTCGTCGAGCGCGCCCATCACGGGGTTGCCGATGATGAAGGCGAGGGGCGCGGACATCATGAACCAGCCGGTCATGCGTGCCCGGTAGCGGCACGGATACCACTTGGTGAGGTAGTAGAGGACTCCCGGGTAGAAGCCGGCCTCGGCGACGCCGAGCAGGAAGCGCGCGGCGTAGAACTGCCAGTCGTTGCCGACCAGCGCCGTCAGGACGGTCACCACGCCCCAGCTGAGCATGATGCGGGTGAACCAGCGGCGCGCGCCGAATCGGTCGAGGTAGACGTTGCTGGGCACCTCGAAGATCGCGTACGCGATGAAGAAAGCGACCTGGCCGAAGGTGAACGCGGCGTTCGACAGGCCGAGTTGGTCCTGGAGCGTCAGCTTGGCGAAGCCGACGTTCGACCGGTCTATGTACGCCACCAGATACAGCAGGACCAGGAACGGCATCAGCCGCCGGGTCACCGCCTTCATGACTGTCGATTCCACGGCTCTCCCAGGTCGTTCGTGCCGGATCCGCGTCGATCCTCTGGACACGCCGGGACCGTATCGTGATTTGATAGCACCATTGAAGGGGTGCGTCGGACACGGCTTGATCACGGCCGCGGTCACGGCCCTGGCATCGCACCGGAAGGACTACACATGGCCGCGCTCGAACCCACACCCGACGACAGCGAGGCGCCGCTGCGCTCCCGCGCCTGGTTCGGCGACGGCGGCAAGAACGGCTTCATCTCCCGCCACCATCTGCGCGCGATGGGCCGCGGCGGTCACAACTTCGACGGCCGCCCGGTCATCGGCATCTGCAACACCTTCTCCGAACTGACGCCTTGCAACGGCCACCTCCAGCTCATCGCGGACGCCGTGAAGCGCGGCGTCCTCCAGGCCGGCGGCTTCCCCCTCGAATTCCCCGCCATGTCCCTGGGCGAGCCGTTCCTGCGCCCCACCTCGATGCTCTACCGCAACCTCGCCGCGATGGAGATCGAGGAACAGATACGGGCCAACCCCCTGGACGCCGTCGTCCTGCTCACCGGCTGCGACAAGACCACCCCCGCCGCCCTCATGGGCGCCGCGAGCGCGGGTGTCCCCGCGATCGTCTTCACCGGCGGCCCGATGCTCAACGGACGTTTCCAGGGCCGCAACGTCGGCTCCGGCACGGACATCTGGCGCATGACCGAGGAACTGCGGGCCGGGACCGTCACCCAGGAGGAGTTCACCGAGTTCGAGAGCTCCCTCAACCGCAGCGCCGGTCATTGCATGACGATGGGCACCGCCTCCACCATGGCGTGCCTGACCGAGGCCCTCGGCATGATGCTCCCCGGCGGCTCGGGCCTGCCCGCGGTCGACGCACGCCGCGGCACCCTCGCCGAGGAGACCGGCGCCCGCGCCGTCGCACTCGCCGGCAGCGACCTCACCCCGGCGCGCATCATGACGCGCGCGGCCTTCGAGAACGCCGTCCGGATCAACGCGGCCATCGGCGGCTCCACCAACGCCGTCGTCCACCTCCTCGCCATCGCGGGCCGGCTCGGCGTGCCGCTCGCCCTCGACGACTTCGACCGTCTCGGCGCCGAACTCCCGCTGCTCATCGACCTGATGCCGTCGGGGCGCTTCCTCATGGAGGAGTTCGCGTACGCCGGCGGACTGCCCGCGCTCGTCAACGACCTGCGCGACCAGCTCCACCGCGACACGGTCACCGTCACCGGACGCGGCCTCGTCGACAACTGCGAGGGCGCGCAGGTCCATGACCGCGAGGTGATCCGCCCCATGGACCGCCCGGTGCAGCCCGCCGGCACCGGCACCGCCGTCCTGTGCGGCAACCTCGCGCCGAACGGCGCCGTCATCAAGCAGTCGGCCGCCGACCCGAAGCTGCTCAGCCACACCGGGCCCGCGCTCGTCTTCGACTCGCTGGAGGACTACCTCGCCGTCGCCGAGGACCCCGACCTGGACGTCACCGCCGACACCGTCCTCATCGTCCGCAACACCGGCCCCAAGGGCTACCCCGGTATGCCCGAGGTCGGCAACCTCCAGCTCCCGAAGAAGCTCCTGGACGCCGGGGTGCGCGACATGGTCCGCATCTCCGACGCCCGCATGTCCGGCACCGCCTTCGGCACCTGCGTCCTGCACGTCGCGCCCGAGGCCGCGGTCGGCGGCCCGCTCGCCCTCGTGCGCACGGGGGACGACGTACGCCTCGACGTGCCCGCGCGACGCCTCGACGTGCTGGTCGAGGACGCCGAACTGGAGCGGCGCCGCAGCGAGTGGCAGCCGCCGACGCCGCCCGCCGACCGTGGCTGGACGTACCTCTACACCCAGCACGTCACCCAGGCCGACACCGGCGTGGACCTCGACTTCCTGGTGGGCGCCAGCGACTCCGCCCCGCCCCGCCAGGCGTTCTGAGGGCCCCGTCATGAGTACCGAAGAATCAGAGAAGCAGGCGAAAGGTGCACAGCAGGTGACGAAGGACGTCGACTCCCTCGTTCGCGGTGTCTCACCCGTACTCGAAGTCCCCTTCCGCGACGACGGCGCCCTCGACCCCGACGGCTTCGCCACGGTGGTCGACCGCGTCCTCGCCACCGGCGTCGGATCCGTGATGTTCCCCGGCTTCGCAAGCGAGTTCCACAAGCTCGACGCGGGTGAGCGGGACCTGCTCACCGGCCTTCTCCTGGAGCGCACGCGCGGCCGGACGGACGTCGCCGCGATCGTGTCCGTCCCCGACCACGCCACCCGGCACGCCGTCGCCCAGGCCGTCAGCGCCGCCGAGCGAGGCGCCGACGCGGTCAACGTCCTGCCGCCGCATTTCCTCGGCCCCTCACGGGACGCGGTGCTCACCCACGTACGGTCCGTGCTCGCCGCCGTGGACCCGCTGCCCGTCGTCGTCCAGTACGCCCCCGCCCAGACAGGCACCGCCCTGGACGCACCCACCCTGCACACCCTCGCCGCGGAACACCGCAACCTCCGCTGGGTGAAGGTCGAGTCGGCCCCGCCCGGACGCCTCATCGCGGCGCTGGCCCAGGGAGAGCGCCCGCTGCCCGCCCTGGTCGGATACGCCGGACTCCAGCTCCCCGACGCCCTGCGCCGCGGCGCGGTCGGCGTCCAACCGGGCTGCTCCTTCACGGAGTTGTACGTGGAACTGTGGCGCCGCTGGGAGCGCGGCGACGAGACCGGCGCCGTCGCCCTGCACACCCGTATGACGCCGTACCTCTCCTACTGGATGCAGGGCGTCGAGCTGATCGTCGCCGCGGAGAAGGAGATCTCCGTGCGCCGAGGCTGGTTCGGCTCCGCGCACTGCCGGGCACCCGGGCACACCCTGGACAGCGAGGAGTTCGCCATGATCGACCGGTTCTGCGCCGAGTTCGCCGAAATGATGCCTGAGCTGCTGCGATGATCCCGCGGGAAGCGTCACACCCGGTGCTCCGATTCCCGCCGCAGATGTGACAATCGACAACGCACCGGGCGGGACCGCCGGCACACGATGCACACGACGACACAGGGAGTGGCGTGGAACTTCAGGGCCTGCACGGGCAGGTGGTCGACCGGATCGGCCTGTCCCTCGCGGCGGACGAGATCCGCGCCGGGGAGGTCCTGCGCCTGGAGGACGTCCAGGAGCGGTACGGCGTCTCGCGCACGGTCGCGCGCGAGGCCGTCCGGGTGCTGGAGTCCAAGCGGGCGGTGACCAGCCGCCCGCGCATCGGCATCACGGTCCGGCCGATGCCCGAGTGGAACCTCTACGACCCCCAGGTCATCCGCTGGCGCCTGGCCTCGCCCCGGCGCGAGGTCCAGCTGCGCGAACTGGCCGAGCTGCGCGCCGCCGTGGAGCCCTCCGCGGCGGCCCTGGCCGCGGCGAGCGGTGACGCCGAGGCCCGGCAGGCGCTGTCGGAGCACGCCCGCGCCATGGCGAGCGCGGCCCGGGCCGGCGACAGCGCCGGCTTCGTCGAGGCGGACGCGGCCTTCCACCGAGCGCTGCTCGGCGCCTCGGGCAACGGCATGTTCGCCCAGCTCGCGGAGGTGACGGAGGAACTCCTCGTGGCCCGCCGCGAGCTGTCCCTGATGCCGCACGACATCGACATGGCGGCAGTACGCCGCCATCAGGAAGTGGCCGACGCGGTAGCCGCGGGCCGCCCGGCCAAAGCGGCGCAAGCGGTGACGGCCATCGTCGACGCCGCCCACAGCGAGGTCGAAGACCTCCTGGCGGGCGGATCCTGCGGGTACGGGGTCTGAGGGTGGGGCGCGGCCGGTCCCTTGATCGCTTACTGGACGGCGCCTAGGCTTCCGTGCCCATGGGGACGGGGGAGCAGGGCAGCGGGCGGCAGGCGTGGCACGACCGCTTGATCAGTCGTCGTGGAGCCGTGGCGCTACTGGCCGGGGCGGCGGGGCTCGTCGTTCTGGGTGCGGTGTTCGTCCTGTTGCCGGGGCTGGTGGTCGACCACGACCTCGCCGGGGCGAGCGTCGCCGCTCAGGACCGCCTGAAGGCGGTGAACGATGTCCGTACGGCGCTTCTGCAGGCGATCGGCGGTCTCGTCGTACTTTTCGGCGCTTATGCGACATGGCGGCAACTGCGGGTGAGTCAGGACGGTCTGCGTGCCACCCAGGAGGGCTACGTGACCGACCGGTTCAGCCGGGCGGTCGACCAGCTCGGCAGCGACAAACTGGATGTACGCATCGGCGGGCTGCACGCGCTGTGGCGGATCGCGGAGCAGTCGGCTCGCGATCGCGAGGCCGTCATCTCCATCCAGGCCGCGTATCTGCGTACGCACCTGCCCTGGCCGCTCACCGGTCCCGAATCGCCGGCGGCGGACGTGCCCATCAACGACATCGCGCCCCTGGAGACCCGCGCGGCCGACAGCCAGGTGGCGCTGACCGCGCTCGGTGTCCTGTGCCGGCACCGGGAGCAGTCCTGGGTCAACCTCAGCAGCACCGACCTGCGACGGGCCGACTGCGACGGCCTGTGGTTCCCCGAGGTCAACCTCGACCGTGCCTGCCTGGAGGCGGCGGGCCTGTACCGCGCCCATCTGACGCAGGCGTCCCTGGTCTCGGTCGACCTGCGGCACGCCGACCTCGCGACGGCGATCCTCCGCCGCGCTCGCTGCACCCTGGCCGACCTGCGGGGCGCGAGGCTGGTCGAGACCGATCTGCGTGACGCCGATTTCACCGAGACCGACCTGCGTGAGGCGAACCTGCGCAAGGCCGACGCCCGCGGCGCGGTGTTCCGCCGCGCCGACCTGCGCATGGCCGACCTGCGCGGCACGGACCTGACGACCGCCGACCTCGCCGAAGCACGCCTGACCGGCTCCGTGGCCAGCGAGCAGACGCGCTGGCCCGCGGGGTTCGACCTCTCCGCCGCCGGCGTCGTCGACTCCGAAGACCCCGGCCCCGAGCCCTCGCCCCTGCTCCAGCCACCGGGGATGACGCGGCAGGCACCGCCGCTGCGGTCCACTCCGTGACCCCAGGTTGCCGCGCCGGGGATCGCATTCACGTCGTGATGCTCACCGGCGGCCGGTGAGCATCACGGGAGCCCAATGGTGCGTGCGAACCCCGGGCCGGCAGGTCCTACGTCGCCGAGTTCCCCGAAGCGATGCCGAACGCCGGGTCCGGTACTGACTCGGGGGACAGGAGTACCGAGGAACGGCCGTCGACACCCACGGGCACGTCACCGTCGATCGTCACCCGGCGCAGCTTGCGCTCGTGGTCGTCGGAGTCGTCCACGCCGTAGTGCTGCGTGGCGCGGTTGTCCCAGATGGCCACGTCCCCGGCCCGCCACTGCCAGCGCACCGTGTTCTCAGGGCGCTCGACGTGCGACTGGAACAGGTCGACGAGCGCGCGCGAGTCCCGGCCGGTCAGCCCGACGACGCGCTGCACGAAATTGCCGAGCAGCAGCACGCGCTCACCGGTCTCCGGGTGCACGCGGACCACCGGGTGCTCGGTGAGGAACTTGGTCGACGCGAACACCTCACGGAACCGCTCGAGCTGCTCCGGCACGGCGTCCGGGCGCAGCGCCGCGTAGTCGTAGTCGTTCGAGTGCACGGCGCGCAGGCCGTCGGCGAGCGCGCGCAGCGACTCGGGCAGATGCGTGTAGGCGGTGGCGGTGTTGGCCCACAGGGTGTTGCCCCCGTAGGGCGGCACGGTCACGGCACGCAGGATGGAGAACGCCGGATAGGCGGGGACGAAGGTGACGTCCGTGTGCCACTGGTTGGCGCGTCCGCCGTGATCCGAGTCGATCGGGAACGAGTAACGGCCGTCCGCGGACGGGACGGTGGGGTGGGCGACCGGCGTGCCGAGGAGCCGGCCGAACGCTTCGTGGCTGTCCTCGTCCAGGTGGTCCTGGCCACGGAAGAAGACGACCTTGTGCCGCAACAGCGCGGAGCGGACCGCAGCGACTGTCGCGGGCGGCAGGTCGCCGCCGAGACGTACGCCGGAGAGGACGGCGCCGAGCCGGCCACCGACCTTCTCGACCGCGACGCCGGGGTCGTCGGAGTCCTGGGCGGGGCGGGTGTCGGTGGCGGGTGCGGGGGTCATGGTGAGAGTCCTTTCGGGAGGCGCGAAGGAGCGTTCGTAACCCGTCGCGGCCAATTGGCCTTGCAGCGGAAGCAATTGAGGCGGCAACGCACAGCCGCTACGGATGAGGTCCCGAGGGGGCGGGTGTCCCTGGGGCGACGGGTGTGGTGCCCGTCAGACCTGGTGCCGCGCCGGACGCGGAGTGCGTCGAACGCGGCGCGCGCCGAACGTGGCGTGTGTCGGATCCCGACGGGGTGCGTCAGATCCGGAAGGTGGCCGGACAGCGGCCCGTACACGCCACCGGCGCATCGCGCCGGGCATCGACGGGCCGTGACGTGGGAGCGGTCGTCGCGGACATGGTCCGGAGCGTCGCAGCGGCGGCGAGGCACCGTCAAGCGTGATCCGGGCCCCGCCACCGCGTCGCCTGATGGTTGCATCGGCGCCTGCGCACAAGGCGGCGTCCCATGCTCCGTCTCCCGTCAAACCCCATGTGACCAGCGGAGTTTCGCGCGAACCGCGCACGGTCACCCACCTGTGCGGGAGTGCACCCCGGACGGCGTCGGGCGCCCCGCGCGAATTCACGCCACCGCAATGTTGCCGCCGTCGCAACGGCGGAACCGCACGGAGAGGGACACGATGACGCACGCCACCCGTCGTCGTGGACGCGCCGGGCGACGGCGTCCTCGTCTCGCACGGGGACCAGGGCGGCGGCTACGTCCTCTATGTGGAGGACGGCCGACCGCACTTCGCGTACAACGAGTACGGCGTGCTCCAGGAGAGCGACGCGGGGCCTGTGCCCCGGGGTCCGCACGAGATCGCTGTCTCCGTGACCGCCGAGAAGGGCCCGCGCCGGCGGTTGTCGGTCGCCGTCGACGGAGTGGAGCGCGCCGCGCCGGACAGGGTGCACCAGCTCATCGGCATGGCTCCGTTCCAGGGCATCAGCGTCGGCGTCGACCGCGTCGCCGGTGTCCTGGCCGCTGCACCAGCGCCACGGCGGCTTCCGCCACACGGAGGGACTCAGGTCCGTGACCTACCGCCCGGGGGCTGCCGCGCCCGACTCCCCGGCGGCCTTCGAGTGACGTCCCGACGGTCCTCAGGCCGGACGCAGCCACACCGTCGCCAGTGGCGGCACCGTCAGACGGAGTGAGACGGGCCGGCCGTGGCTCGGTTCCGGGTCCGGCTTGAGGACACCGGAGTTGACGACGTCGCCGCCGCCGTACCGCGCCGCGTCCGTGTTGAGGACCTCGGACCAGCCGGGGACCGAGTCGGGCACACCGAGCCGGTAGCCCTCGCGGACCGCGGGGGAGAAGTTGCTCACGGCCAGCAGCGGCGTGCCGTCCGCCGCGTACCGCAGGAACGCGAGGACGTTGTCGTCGGCCGCGTCCGCGGTGATCCACGAGAATCCCGCGGGCGTGTTGTCCCGCTCCCAGAGGGCGGGAGCCGCCGCGTACTCGTGGTTGAGGTCGCGTACCAGGTCGAGCACCCCGCGGTGGTCCGGCTCGGCCTCGTAGGCCGGGTCGAGGAGCCACCAGTCCGGGCCGTGCGACTCCGACCACTCGGCTCCCTGCGCGAACTCCTGCCCCATGAACAGGAGTTGCTTGCCGGGGTGGGCCCACATGAAGCCCAGGTACGCGCGGTGGTCGGCGCGCCGTTGCCACCAGTCACCGGGCATCTTCGACACGAGGGCACGCTTGCCGTGCACCACTTCGTCGTGCGAGAGAGGGAGGAGGTAGTTCTCGCTGTAGGCGTACACCATCGAGAACGTCAGCTCGTTGTGGTGGTATTTGCGGTGAACGGGCTCGTGCACGATGTACGCCAGCGAGTCATGGCTCCAGCCCATGTTCCACTTCAGGCCGAAGCCGAGGCCGCCGAAACCGCCGGGTCCGATGTGGTGGGTCTGTCGTGTGACGCCGTCCCAGGCGGTCGACTCCTCGGCGATGGTGACGACACCCGGGCAGCGCCGGTACACCGTCGCGTTCATCTCCTGGAGGAAGGCCACAGCGTCGAGGTTCTCGCGGCCGCCGTGCTCGTTGGGAGACCACTGACCTTCCTCGCGCGAGTAGTCGAGGTAGAGCATGGAGGCCACGGCGTCGACCCGCAGGCCGTCGATGTGGAACTCCTCGCACCAGTAGACGGCGTTGGCCACCAGGAAGTTGCGGACCTCCTTGCGGCCGTAGTCGAACTCGAGGGTGCCCCAGTCGGGGTGCTCGGCGCGGCGCGGGTCCTGCGGCTCGTACAGGGCGGTGCCGTCGAAGCCCGCCAGCGCCCAGTCGTCCTTCGGGAAGTGGGCCGGGACCCAGTCCATGATCACGCCGATCCCCGCCCGGTGCAGGGTGTCGACGAGGTGGCGGAAGTCGTCGGGGGAGCCCATGCGGGACGTCGGGGCGTAGAAGCCGGTGACCTGGTAGCCCCACGACCCGCCGAAGGGGTGCTCCGCCACCGGCATGAACTCGACGTGGGTGAAGCCCAGATCGCTCACGTAGGCGGCGAGCTGGTCGGCGAGCTCGCGATAGTTCAGTCCCGGCCGCCACGACGGCAGATGCACCTCGTACACCGAGAAGGGCGCCTCGTGCACCGGACGCTGCCCACGCCGCTCCATCCACGCCGCGTCCTCCCACACGTGGGACGACTCCGTCACGACGGACGCGGTCGCGGGCGGCACCTCCGTACGCCGGGCCAGGGGGTCCGCGCGCACGGTGTGCGAACCGTCGGGGCAGGTGATGTCGAACTTGTACAGCGTTCCCTCGCCGATGCCCGGCAGGAACAGCTCCCACACGCCCGACGAACCGAGCGACCGCATCGGGAACGCGGTGCCGTCCCAGGCGCAGAAGTCACCGCAGACGCGCACGCCCCGGGCGTTCGGCGCCCACACCGTGAACCGGGTGCCCGCGACCCCTTCGTGCGTCATCGGCTGGGCGCCGAGAGCGGTCCACAGCTCCTCGTGCCGCCCCTCGCCGATCAGATGCAGGTCGAACTCCCCGAGCGCGGGCAGGAAGCGATAGGGGTCCTCGACCTCCCTCTCGTCCCCGTCGTACGTCACGAGCAGCGTGTACGCGGGAATCGCGTCGAGGGGCAGCACGGCGGTGAACAGACCGTCACCCTCGTCGAGCAGCTCCACGCGCCGGCCCTCGACCGACACGGCGACGGCCTGGGCGTACGGCCGCAGCACCCGGAACGCGACACCGCCGTCCACCGGGTGCGCGCCCAGCAGGGAGTGCGGGTCGTGATGCTCACCCCACAGGAGACGTCCGCGGTCCGCCCCGTCCAGCGCGGGGGCGGGCGGGACGGTGGAGCGACCGGGGCCGAGCTTGCCGGGCTTGGCAGTCTTGGGGGCGGTGGTCTTGCGAGCTGCCACGGTTCTGTCTCCTCGGGCGGGATGGGGGTTCGGCAGGCGGACGGCGGAGTTGCCGCCGCCTGGTTCAACGGGGTTCGGCGAGGCGGCTGATCGCCGCCATCGGCACGGGCAGCCAGTCGGGCCGGTGCCGTGCCTCGTACAGGACCTCGTAAAGGGCCCGGTCCGTCTCGTAGGCGCGGAGCAGGTCGGGTTCCTCGCGCGGGTCCGACTTGGACTCGGCCGCGTAGCCGGCGCAGTACGCGTCCCGGCAGCGCAGCGACCACTCCGGCCGCCAGGGCAGGCGGGTGCGGGCCGCGTAGTCGAAGGAGCGGAGCATGCCCGCGACATCGCGCACGGGAGACTGCGCGTGGCGGCGCTCGGCGAGCGGGCGGGCCGGCTCGCCCTCGAAGTCGATGACGAACCACTGCTGCCCCGACCACAGCACCTGCCCCAGATGGAGGTCGCCGTGGATGCGCTGCGCGGGCCGCGCCGAGTCGAGGAGCGCGAACGCGTCGAACGCGGCCCGCAGCCCCGGCGCGTGCGGGCGCAGTGCGGGCACGGAGCGGGTCGTGGAGTCGAGGCGCTCGGTCATCGCGGCGGCGAGGCGCCGGTTGCGGTGGGGTTCAGGTGCGTCGACGGGGAAGGCCGCGGTCAGCGCGAGATGGACCTCGGCGGTCGCCCGCCCCAGTTCGTACGCCTCGTCGGTGAAGTCCATGCCGGAGGAGAGGGACCGGAGCGCGAGGGTCCAGCCGTCGTCCGCGTCGGGCAGGAACGGCTGGAGGACGCCGAGGGTCGCCTGCTGGGGCTGCGACGTACGGAACCAGGCCACGGGTCCCGGCACGCGGGTGCAGCCCTGACGGGCGAGCGCCTGCGGCACCTCCAGATCCGGGTTGACGCCGGCCTGGACGCGCCGGAAGACCTTCAGGATGTACGCATCCCCGTACACCAGCGACGTGTTGGACTGCTCGGCGTCGAGGACGCGCGGCGTGAGCCCCGAGGGCACGGTGACCTGCGGGTCGCGTTCGAAGCGCAGGGGGCCCGCCACCCCCGGGTGGCGCAGCCGCTCGAGGAGCAGCCCGGCCGAGCGGGGCTCCTGGAGCGCGTCGTACACCATGAGCCCCGTCAGCGGGCCCTCGGTGGCGCGGCCGATGAAGGCGGGCGCGAGCGAGGGTGGCAGCATCTCCCGCACACCGAGCAGGAGTTGGTAGAGGTTGTCGGCCGGAGGTGTGCCCGAGCCGGAGCGGGTCACCTGCTCGGCGTGTTCGGCGCGCACCAGCAGGTGCAGGCAGCCCGGGTGCAGTTCGGTCATCGAGGCCAGGGTCAGCCCGGTGACGGGCCGGCCCTTTCCCGCGAACCAGCGCTGCCGGGGCAGCCATTCGTGCAGCAGACCGGCGAGTGAGTTCAGCAGCAGAGAGGGGCTGACGCCGGTCGGACTCTGCAGTGCGGCCTTGGGCATGGCGACGACTCCTTTCGAGGGCGGACAGACGGACCCAGGGGGGTGGGGCCGCCGGTCACCACGTGGTGCTGACGGCTTCCTTGCGGAGCCGGAACCAGTAGAAGCCGTGGCCCGCGAGGGTCAGCAGGTACGGGAGCCGGCCGATGGCGGGGAAGCGCACGCCACCGATGAGCTCGACCGGGTGGCGGCCGTCGAAGGTCTGGAGGTCGAGTTCGGTGGGCTGGGCGAAGCGGGAGAAGTTGTGCACGCACAGCACGAG
>NZ_JBHJYS010000028.1:0-126483 GCF_042270245.1 Streptomyces sp. NPDC055955 | reverse complement strand
ACCCTGTGGGAGAGTAGGACGCCGCCGAACTATTTTTGAAGAAAACCCCCGTGACGGGATGAGAATCCTGTCACGGGGGTTTTCTGCGTTTAGGGTCGAGTGATGCGATACGACCTGGTCATTTTCGACAACGACGGCGTTCTCGTCGACAGCGAGCCGATCTCCAACAAACTTCTCGCCGGCTATCTCACCGAACTCGGGCACCCCACCTCGTACGAGGAATCCCTCAGGGAGTACATGGGTTCCGCCATGCACCGTGTGCACGATCTTGTCGAGGAGCGCACCGGGCAGCGGCTGCCCGAGGACTTCGACGATGTTTTTCACGGGCGGGTGTTCGCCGCCTTCGAGCGGGAGTTGGAGCCCGTGCCGGGGGCCGTGGAGGTCCTGGAGAAGCTGGCCGCCGATGGAGTGCCGTACTGCGTGGCCTCCTCGGGGAGCCACGAGCGGATTCGCGTCGGGCATCGTAAGACCGGGCACGACAAGTGGTTCGATGACGGCCGGATCTTCAGTTCCCAGGATGTCGGGCGGGGGAAGCCGGCGCCGGATCTCTTCCTGTACGCGGCCCGGCGCATGGGTGTGGCGCCGGAGAGGTGTGCGGTCGTGGAGGACAGTCCGCTCGGCGTCCAGGCCGCTGTGGCCGCCGGGATGGACGTGTACGGGTTCACGGCCATGACGCCCGCGAACCGGCTGAGCGCGGCCACCGAACTCTTCGGCGACATGCGGGAGTTGCCTGACCTGCTCGCATGACATCTCCGTACGAGGCGCCCTGACATTTGTCATCGCGAGCTCCGGACGATCGTTTCTGTCGGGCGGAGGGGGTCCTCCACGAAGCTGAGTACATCGAGAACGGGACGTACACAGTGACGACGGAGGGACCCGATCATGAGCCAGGTCGTTGTACAGACACCGCTCAAGTCCGCTGACGCGGCTTCCGCCCCGCGGAGCGACCGTGCGGCCCTCCTGGGAAGTCTCAAGCCTCTGGTCGTGGATGTGGTGCTGCCGATGGCGTCGTACTACGTGCTGAGCAAGGGGTTCGGCATGAGCGCGCTGGCCGCCCTGGGGTGGAGCAGTGTGCTGCCGGCGCTGCGGACCCTGTGGGGGGTGCTGCGGGAGCGGCGGCTCAATGTGCTGGCCGGAGTCATCCTCGTCGTCAACATGGTGGGGCTGCTGCTGAGTACGGTGACGGGCGATCCTCGGCTGATGCTGGCCAAGGACAGTGGGATCAGCAGCGTCGTCGGCATCTCGATGCTGGTGTCGGTCGTGGCCGGCAGGCCGCTCCTCACGTCCGCGCTGAAGCCCTTCGTGACCAAGGGGGATGCCGGGCGGACCGCGGCCTGGGAGCGGCTGTCGGCGGGGCCGGGCCGCTTTGTGCGGGCCGAGCGCGTGTTCACGGCGGTGTGGGGTCTGGCGCTGGTCACGGAGTGCGTGGTGCGGATCGTGGGGGCGTACACGTTGCCGGTCGACACGATGGTCTGGCTCGGCAATGTGATCATGGCGGGCGCCGTGGTCCTGGCCATCCGGTTCGGCGGGCGTCTGGCTGTGGGGCCGATGGAGCGGATGGTCGACGAGGAGCTGGTGAGTGGCCTGGCTCAGGTGGAGCGCGTCGCCTGACGCGGCTCCGGTACGTTCGCAGCGCCTCTTCCCGGTCGCCCGATGACGGCGGCCGGGAACTTTCGTTCGAGATGCGTCGAGATCTATCTACCCACGGGTAGTTCTGGGGCATACGCTGTGCGGCCATGACAGAAGTGCTGCGGCGTGGCAGAGGCTCGCTGGCGTTCAGTTTCCTGGTGCAGGGAGCCGCGTTCGCGCTCCTGGTGACTCGAATACCGGCTGTCCAGGATCAGTACGGCATATCGGATGGGCTGTTGCCCGTCTTCCTCGCCGCTGTGCCGATCCTGGCCGGCGTCGGGAGTGTGTGTACCGAGAAGCTGGTCAAGAGGGTGCGGCCCAGCCGGGTCCTGCGGTGGTCGCAGCCGGTTGTGCTGCTGGCTCTGCTCGGTGTCGGGGCCGGGGGATCGCTGTGGCAAGCGGCCCTGGCGCTGGGGGCGTTCGGGCTCGCGGTGGGTGCGCTGGACGCGTCCATGAATATGCTCGGGGTGAGCCTGCAGAGGGCGTACGGGCGCAGCATCATGCTCGGGTTTCATGCGGCGTACAGCCTGGGCGGGATCGTGGGGGCGTCGCTCGCGTGGGCGGGGGCGCACTGGGAGCTCTCGCTGTTCGTGTCGTATCTGCCGGTGGTCGCGCTGCTGTTGCCGGCGGCGTTCGTGGGGAGCCGCTGGTACGTCGACGGGGAGAGCGGCGCCGGTGAGGGCGTTCAGGGCACCTCGGGCGGTCCGGTGGTGTTCAAGCTGCTGTTGCCGCTGTGTCTGGTGATGACGTTCGCGTACATCGGGGATTCGACGGTCTCCAACTGGAGTGCGAAGTACCTCCAGGACGTGCTGGGCAGTTCGGAGCAGCTGTCGACGGTTCCGTACAACGTCTACATGGTGATGACGCTGGTGGGGCGGGCGCTCGGGGATCTCGGGGTGCGGCGGTTCGGGGCGGTCGTGGTGGTGCGGTTCGGGGCCGTGGTGGCGGCGCTCGGGTTCGCTGTCGTGGCGGTGGCTCCGGGGCCCTGGGTGGGGATGCTCGGGTTCACGCTGCTGGGGCTCGGGTTGTGCGTGATCGTGCCGCAGACGTTCGCCGCCGCGGGCAGGCTCTTCCCGAACGCCTCGGATTCGGCGATTGCGCGGCTGAATGTCTTCAACTATGTGGGATTTCTGATCGGTTCGCCCCTTGTGGGCGCTCTGGGTGATGCGTGGAACTACCGGGGGGCGATGCTCGTTCCCATGGTGTTGGTGCTCGTGACACTCGTGTACGCCCGGTCCTTCGCCCCCGCGGCGGACCGATACGGTGACGGGCATGAGCGGCCGCGCACAGCTGATGTGGGACGAGGCAGTAACGGGCTATGACTTCGGCCCGGATCACCCGATGGATCCGGTCCGGCTGGCCCTGACGAGAAGTCTCGTCGGGGCTCTTGGGCTCGACCGTGAGGTGGACGTCGTCGCCGCCAAGCGGGCGGGTGAGTCGACGCTGCGGCTTGTGCACCGCGAGGACTATGTGGAGGCGGTCAGGGCCGCGTCCGCCGATCCTGCTTCGGCGGACGGGACCTATGGGCTGGGGACGGTCGACGATCCGGCCTTCGCCGGTATGCACGATGTGTCGGCGCTGATCGCCGGGCAGTCCGTGGGCGCGGCGGAGGCCGTGTGGCGGGGTGAGGCGCTGCACGCGGTGAACTTCGCGGGCGGGCTGCACCATGCGATGCCCGGGGGTGCTTCCGGGTTCTGTATCTACAACGACGCGGCGCTGGCCATCGCTCGTCTCCTGGAGCTGGGTGCCGAGCGCGTCGCGTACGTGGATGTGGACGTGCACCACGGGGACGGGGTGCAGGCGGCGTTCTGGAACGACCCGCGGGTGCTCACCATTTCGCTGCACGAGCATCCGCGGACGCTGTTTCCGCAGACCGGGTGGCCCGAGGAGACGGGAGCCGACGGGTCGGCGGAGGGGTCGGCGGTCAATGTGGCGTTGCCGGCGGGGACCGGGGACGCGGGATGGCTGCGGGCTTTTCACGCCGTCGTGCCCGAGTTGCTGGCGGAGTTCGGGCCGCAGGTCCTGGTGACGCAGCACGGGGCCGATACGCACTTCGAGGACCCGCTGGCGCATCTGGCGGTGTCGCTCGACGCGCAGCGCGCCGTGCAGGTCGCCTGTCATGGGCTGGCGCACGAGCATGCGGACGGGCGGTGGGTCGCGCTGGGCGGTGGCGGGTACGCGGTGGTGGACGTGGTGCCGCGGTCCTGGTCGCATCTGGTGGGGGTCGCCGCCGGGCACGAGGTCGCGCCCGAGACGGTGATTCCGGAGAGCTGGCGGCAGGAAGTGTTCGCCAGGACGCGGCAGTTGGCTCCCACGCGGATGACGGACGGGCGGTGGCCGGTCTCGTACAAGGAGTGGGAGGCGGGGTACGACCCGGCGGACCGGCTCGACCAGGCGGTTCTGGCGACGCGGCGTGCGGCGTTTCCGCTGCGCGGGCTGTTGCCGTAGCGGTGTGGGGCGGGCGGGCCGTGAGGGTAAGGGGTGTTACGCCATGTGTGCGGTGTTTTCGGGGTTTTCGGGATGACAGGGACGCCAATGCGCCAGCATCACACGGGTGTTGAGCACCGGAGCGCTGCGTGCGCATCTGCTGGCTGCCCATCTGGCCGGGCCCGTCGCGACCTCCCGTGAGGTGAGTCTGCGCAGCTATCGGCTCTTCGCGGCCAGGGATCCCCGGATACTTCTGGGCCTCGACCCGGAGTGGAGCTGGGGGCAGCGGGATCTGCTCGCGCTGATGGCCGACAAGTGCGGGGTGTCGGGCGATCCGGGGGACACCTCGGGGTTCGACGTGATCGATCCGGAGCGGACGCTGGCCGCGCTCGACGCGTTCGCGAAGCGGCTCGGTGAGGCCGCGCGGGGTCGTGTCCCGGTGCTGTTCGGGACAGGGCACCCGCACCGACTCCTCGGTTTCTACGCCGCGTTGGCGGACGCCCTGTCGGCGGCGGGATGTCCCGTCCTCACCCCCGCGCAGGGTGAGAGTGTCGACATAACGACCCGGTTCGGTCTACGCACGTACGACCTCGACTACGTCCGTGGAGTCGCGCTGGTGCGGGAACCCGGCGCGCGTGCGCCGGGGGGTGAGACCGGCGCACACACCCACTCGCCCCTCCCGGTTCGCACGGCTCTCGCGGCCGCCGCGCAGGCCGGCGGGCTGCTGCCGGAGCTGGTCGTGGGTGACCATGGATGGGTCTGCGGCGCAGGTCAGTTGGGGTTCGATGCCATAGGGCTCGCGGATACGGATGATCCCGCGCTGTTCGTGGGGGAGGCCGAGGGGCAGGTGTCCGTAGTCGTTCCGCTTGATGACGCTGTGCGGTCTGATTACTACCGACCGCTTACTCGCTATGTACTCAATCGAGCGTGTCTGTCACAGTAGGCGGCCATCCGCTGCTCCTCTTCCCCACTCGCACCACCCGCCCCTAGTCTGGGGAGTGAGCACGCAACGACGTTGAGTCACCGGAAGGGGAAGCCGGTGGCCGTCGAGTGCGGAAGGTTCAGGTGTGTCATGGCTGCTGGTGAGAGTAGGCCTCTGAACGAGGTGCAGTTCCTGACCGTGGCGGAAGTCGCCTCGGTGATGCGAGTCTCGAAGATGACCGTGTACCGGCTGGTGCACAGTGGTCATCTGCCCGCGATCCGGGTCGGAAGGTCTTTCCGGGTCCCGGAACAAGCGGTTCACGAGTACCTCCGCGAGTCCTACGTGGGGGTGGGGACAGCCTGACGACATCCTCCGGGATCCCTCGATTACAGGCTCAGCGCTAGGCCGGGTAGGCTAGGCCGACGTAGGTCGTGTGGGCCCAGACGCCCCGCACCGAGTGAAGAGAAGTGAGCGAGGGTAGTCGTGGGCTCTGTTATCAAGAAGCGGCGTAAGCGGATGGCCAAGAAGAAGCACCGCAAGCTGCTGAAGCGCACCCGCGTGCAGCGTCGCAACAAGAAGTAGGCGACCGCTGCAACAAGCGCGCTCTGTGGCCCCTCCACCGTCCGGTGGAGGGGCCACAGTCGTTCCACGGGCCTCATGAGGCCGCTTTCGCCGGGTTGTGTGGGAGCGTAGGGCCACGTCCCGGCGACCTCGGTCTGTACGTACGTCTGTGGCTGTCGTCACTTCCTGCATCGCGCGGTCATCACAGCGCAACATCGACCCGCTAACGTGGCGGCGAGAGCCAGGCGGTGCGGAACTGGGGCGCGGCAGGGCTGCGACGGAAGGTAGGCGCTGATCTTGGGCAAGGTCGTGCTCGTGACCGGGGTGGCCCGGCAGCTCGGGGGCCGTTTCGTACGACGCATCCAGCGTGATCCCGAGGTGGACCGGGTGATCGCCGTGGACGCGGTGGAGCCCGCGCATCCTCTGGGGGACGCCGACTTCCTCCAGGCGGACATAAGGCAACCGGCGATCGCCCGGATGCTCGCCGAGCACTCCGTCGACACGGTCGTCCACCTGGACGTCACGGGCACTCCGCTGGCCAGCGGCGGCCGGGGCTCCGTCAAGGAGACCAACGTCATCGGCACGATGCAGCTGCTCGGCGCGTGCCAGAAGTCGCCGGCGGTCAAGCGGCTCGTGGTGAAGTCCAGTACGAACGTGTACGGGTCCGCGCCGCGTGACCCGGCCGTGTTCACCGAGACGACACCGCCCAAATCGCTGCCCAGCGGCGGCTTCGCCAAGGACACCGTGGAGGTCGAGGGGTATGTGCGCGGGTTCGCCCGGCGCAGGCCCGACGTCGCGGTGTGCGTGCTGCGGTTCGCGAACATCCTCGGTCCCGCCGCCGATTCGCCGCTCGCCGAGTACTTCTCGCTGCCGGTCCTGCCGACCGTCCTCGGCTATGACCCGCGGCTGCAGTTCGTGCACGAGGACGATGTCATCGAGGTGCTGCGGATCGCGTCGCACGAGCCGGCGCGGGGGACGCTCAACAGCGGCACGTTCAATGTCGCCGGTGACGGCGTGCTGCTCCTGTCGCAGTGCTCGCGCCGGCTCGGGCGGCCGACGGTGCCGGTGTTCCTGCCGGCCGTGACCTGGGTGGGATCGGCCCTGCGTACGCTGGGCGCGACGGACTTCTCGCCCGAGCAGATCAGGCTGCTCACGCACGGGCGGGTCGTGTCGACGGCCCAGATGCGCGAGACACTGGGCTATCGGCCCCTGTACACGACGGCGGAGACCTTCGCGGAGTTCGTCCGTGGCCGCGGGCCTGGACTTCTGCCACCGGAGGCCCTCGCGGGGGCCGTCGACCGGATCGCCTCGCTGCCCTTCCTGGGCGGCGGTCACCCCCCGACGCAGAGCGCCAGCTGAGGAGCGCATCAACGATGGCGGATGCCAAGGTCATTCCGTTCGACGACGACCGGTCGCGGACCGGCGCCGGCAAGGTGGTTCCGCGCCGCCGCGGCGCGAGCGGCCGGCGCAAGGGCGAGCCCGCGGCCGTACGTGAGGTCGCGCCGCTGCCCGGGCAGCAGGACCACGAGCCGTCACCGCCGGCCGCCGTGCGGGAGCCGGATCCGCGGGAGCGGCCGCAGGCCGGTGGCAGCCTGGACCGGCGCATCGCGGGCGGCCTCGCCTTCCTGCGGCGGCGCCTGACGGGCGATTACGACGTCGACGAGTTCGGCTACGACAAGGAACTCACCGACCAGGTCCTGATGTCCCTGGTGCGGCCCCTGTACGAGAAGTACTTCCGGGTCGAGGTGAAGGGCATCGAGAACATCCCGGCGGACGGCGGTGCCCTGATCGTCGCCAATCACTCGGGGACGCTGCCGCTGGACGGCGTGATGCTGCAGGTCGCCGTGCACGACAACCATCCGCAGAACCGGCATCTGCGGCTCCTGGCGGCGGACCTCGTGTTCATGCTGCCGGTGGTCAACGAGCTGGCGCGCAAGGCCGGCCACACGCTGGCCTGTGCGGAGGACGCGCAGCGGCTCCTGGAGCGGGGCGAGCTGGTCGGCGTGATGCCGGAGGGGTTCAAGGGCATCGGCAAGCCGTTCAGCGAGCGGTACAAGCTCCAGCGGTTCGGGCGCGGCGGCTTCGTCTCGACGGCGCTGAAGGCCGGCACCCCGATCGTGCCGTGCTCGATCGTCGGGGCGGAGGAGATCTACCCGATGATCGGCAACGCGAAGACGCTGGCGCGGCTCCTGGGCTTCCCGTACTTCCCGATCACGCCGACGTTTCCGTGGCTGGGTCCGTTGGGCGCGGTGCCGTTGCCGACGAAGTGGACGATTCAGTTCGGGGAGCCGATTGCGACGGACGGTTTTCCGCCGGAGGCGGCCGAGGACCCGATGCTGATGTTCAACCTGACGGATCAGGTGCGAGAGCAGATCCAGCACACGCTGTACAAGCTGCTGGTGCAGCGGAGGTCTGTGTTCTTCTGACGTCCTTCCCGATCACGCCGACGTTTCCGTGGCTCGGCCGCTGATGTTCCATCTGGCGGATCAGGTGAGGGAACAGATCCCGCACGCGCTGTACGACGGCTGGCCGGGCGCTCCGGGGACGTGCCCGTAGGAGGTGGGGACCTGGGGACATACGTGAAGGGGGCGGTCACCGAATTCGGTGGCCGCCCCCTTCACGTAACACGTGACGGAGGGGCTAGTTCGCGTCCTCGCTGTCGATTCCCAGGCCGGGCAGCAGGCCTGGGAGGAGGGGCGGGAGTGTGACGTCGGGCTTCGGGGCGGTGTGTCTGCCTTCGGACGGGGTGGGGCTGGTGTCGTCCTCGGGCGGGTCGAGGAGGCCGCCTGTGGTGTCGCCGAGGAGGCCGTCGTCATGGGTGCCGGAGGAGGACGGTCGGGGTTTGCCCGAGCTGTCCTGGTGGCCGCGCGGGCTTCCGCCGGCGGTCGGGGTGGAGCTGTCGTCGGCGGAGGAGCCGGGCGTCCTGTCGTGGGTGCCGGGCTGTCCGCCGGTGCGGCCGTCCTTTTCGGGGGCCTGCGGGAGCAGGGACCGCAGCGGGCCGACCTCTTGGTCTATGGCGTCGAAGACCGAGCTGACCTGTGCGCCCACGTCGCCGAGTTGTACGGGCAGGCGGTCGCGCAGCGCGTCCCAGTTCTCGCGGTGGGACCGGGTGAACGACGACAGGGCCTGGATGGGGCCGAGCGAGCCGTCCCTGCGGTAGGCCTCGAGGAGCAGACGGTGGCCCTCGGAGGCGTCGTACTGGACGCCGGAGAGGGTGCGCCTGACTTCGCTGAGGGATTCGTGGTCGAGCTGTCCGCTGCGGCCGCGCTCCATGAGCCGGCGCGCTTCGCTCAGGCGGGTGGAGGCCTGGTCGAGATAGATCCGGCCGCGATCGGAGTCGCCGTCGGCCATGCCGAGTTTCAGGTCCTCCATCCCGCGTTTCAGGCCGTAGAGGTGGTCACCGGGGAGGGCGTCGGAGCTGGCAGCGGCGACGCCGCCGAAGGCTCCCGCGGCGACACCGACGGTGAGGCCGCCGGCCGCGATGCCCTTGGACAGGCGTGAGCGGGGTCGCAACTTCCGCAGTGGGCTCGCCCGGTGAGCGCCCTTGCGCGCGCGCTGCTCGGGCACGGAAGGGCCTGGGCCCGCACCCCCCGCAGCCGTGCCTTCGAGCAGCATGGCCTCCATGGCGGCCACGAGCTGGGCTCGTTGAACCACCTTGACCTCGGGGTCAAGCTCAGGCTTGGGCAGCTCGTCCAGTCCGGTCGCCAGAGCCAACAGCTTGCCCTGCTCGCCGTGTTCGGCGGGGGGCTCTTCTTGCTGTACGGCCGCAGCTTCCCGGTCGGACTGCTCCTCCAGGGCCTGGGCGAAGGCGTTCGCCCGCCGGTGTGCCGATACGTTCGCGATCACTGGCGGCACCTCCTCTCGTCATGACGGTCGACTCCCCAGGGGGTCCTGAGGGTTGCACACCCTGAGCGCTTCCACACGATCGAGTGAGTGGAAGCAGTCGGGGAGTGACCACAGGGAGCCTGCATCCCGCATAACGAGCGACGCGGCACTTGGGTTACGGACGGCGGATGATCGGACCGCGATCCCATCTGCCCCTCACAGAAGGTGAGTTGACGACTACAGAGCGACGCTCGGGTGGGGTGGGCCCCACCGGTCGCTAACGGGCGTCGTCCGGGAGCAGGCGCGCCAGGGTGCGTACGGCGCGGTACTGGAGCGTCTTGATCGCGCCCTCGTTCTTGCCCATGACCTTGGCGGTCTCGGCGACCGAGAGGCCCTGCAGGAAGCGCAGGGTCACGCACTCCTGCTGCTGGGGGTTGAGCCGGTGCACCGCGTCGAGCAGGGCGGCGTTCGACAGGGACTCCAGGACGGAGTCCTCGGGGCTGCGCTCGACCTCGTTCGCGTCGAGCATTTCGCCGGTGGTCACTTCGAGGCGGAAACGGCTCGACTTGAAGTGGTCGGCGACCAGGTTCCGCGCGATCGTGACGAGCCAGGCGCCGAAGTCGCGCCCCTGCCAGGTGAACGTGCCGATGCGGCGCAGGGCCCGCAGGAAGGTCTCGCTGGTGAGGTCCTCGGCCGTCGCCTTCCCGCCGACGCGGTAGTAGATGTAGCGGTAGACGGTGTCGCTGTACTGGTCGTAGAGACGGCCGAACGCGTCGGCCTCGCCCGCCTGGGCGCGCTCGACGAGATCCATCATGCGGGCGCTGTCGCTGTCCGCGGCGGGGCGGCGTGCGGTGGACGTGCCGGCCGAACCGGAGCGGGCTCGTCTTCCGACCGTGGTGCTCCCGTCAGCCAGGGCATAGCAAGGACCGGTAGGGCCGTTCGCGGCGGGTGCCGCGACGGCGAGGGCGGGGACGGCGTACGCGGTGGGGACGAAGCCGCGCAAGCGGTCGGAGACCGTTGCGCGCAGCGTAGCCAGGCCCGAGGCGTCAACCCCGACGTGTGGGTACACGGGACTCCCAGAGGCAGAGCTTCCATCACGTGCAGTGCGGGACCGTTCACTCGTCGTGTTGACGCGTGGGTACCGGTTTGCGTCTGAGGAGAATAACGCTTCGTGCAGGGAGCGCTACACCCAGTTGCTCAAATCACCGATTACGTCGCTTCCGTAACTGAACGGAGTCGATTCAAGTGCCGGAGAGTGACCGATTGTTGATCGGATCAGGTCACGTTCCGTCTGAGCGCGGGGCGTGTTGTGGCCGAGTTGCACCAACGGGACTGGCGGGAGCCGCGCGGGGGTAAGGGGATGCGATCGGCGCTCCCGCCCGGGAGCGCCGCGGGTCAGCGGCGACGCCGGTGCAGGGCGACCGCCGCGGCCGTGCCGCCGGCCAGTGCGCCGACTCCCGCCGCGGCCGGGATGCCGACCTTCGCGGCCTTGCGGCCCGTGCGGTAGTCGCGCAGCCGCCAGTCACGTTCGCGTGCGTGCTTGCGCAGTTTGGTGTCCGGATTGATCGCGTACGGATGTCCCACGAGCGACAGCATCGGGATGTCGTTGTGCGAGTCGCTGTACGCGGCGCAGCGGTTGAGGTCGAGGCCCTCGGCGGCGGCGAGCGCGCGGACGGCCTCGGCCTTCGCGGGGCCGTGCAGGGGTTCGCCGACGAGCTTGCCCGTGTAGACGCCGCCGACGGACTCGGCGACCGTGCCGAGGGCACCGGTCAGGCCGAGGCGGCGGGCGATGATCGTCGCGGTCTCCACGGGGGCCGCGGTGACGAGCCACACCTTCTGGCCCGCGTCCAGGTGCGCCTGGGCGAGGGCGCGGGTGCCGGGCCAGATGCGCTCGGCCATGTACTCGTCGTAGATCTCCTCGCCGATGGACATCAGCTCGGCGACGCGGTGGCCCTTGACGATGGACAGCGCGCTGTCGCGGGCGTCCTGCATGTGCTCGGGGTCCTCGACCCCGGCGATCCTGAACCAGGCCTGCTGCCAGCCGAACTTGACCAGCTCGCGGCGCTGGAAGAACTTCCGTTTGTAGAGGCCGCGCCCGAAGTGGAAGATCGCGGCGCCCTGCATGACGGTGTTGTCGAGGTCGAAGAAGGCGGCGGCCCTGTCGTCGCCGACGACAGGGAACTCCGTTTCCGGGGTGCCTTCGTCGGGCTGTGTCGCCTCGCCGAGCTGCTCCAGCTCCTGCGACGACTTGCGGGCGGCCTCGGCCGAGGCCTCGCCAGCCAATACGCTCCGCGCGGTGGCGGAGCGCCTACGGGGTGTGAGCCATCCGAGAGCGGCCATGTCGTGAGCATAGCCAGTCTGTTCGGTGGTTCTGGAGTCGTGAGGATTCGGCGTTGTGAACTCTCCGCGACCGAGCCGTTAAACAACGGGCGGCAGACGTGCGCCGGGAGGCGTCGGCGGAGCGAGAATGGCCGGTATGAGTCCCATTTTTCGCCGGAGCGAGAAGAAGAGCCCCGAGGAGCGTCTGGTCACCCTGGTCGGGAAGCCCGGCTGCCATCTGTGTGACGACGCGCAGGAGGTGATCGAGAAGGTGTGCGGCGAGCTCGGCGCGCCCTGGGAGAAGAAGGACATCACCCAGGACGAGGAGCTGTACCGCTTGTACTGGGAGCAGATCCCCGTGGTGCTCGTGGACGGAGCACAGCATGACTTCTGGAAGGTGAACGAAGATCGACTTCGGCGTGCGCTGACGGGCTGATCCGCCGGTGGTCCTCGGGGGAGTAGCGACCGTCACTGACCGAGCAGTCCAAGTGGTCCGGAAAGTCGCTTAGGATCGGGGGCGGTTTGGTCTCGGGGGCGCGGATCGTAGAGGAGAGTGTGCGGTTTTGCCCCCTTCAAGCAGGCAACGAAGCGGCTTGCGCGGCGGTTCCATATGCGCGCACCGGAGGCGCGTGACCCCGGTCACGTTGCCCGGGCAAATCGGACACCATCTTTGTGCACGCGTTCACAAAGACATAGCCTGCATTCGACGGGGCGGTCCTGGGACGTACGACCGCCCGCAGCCCCGCTCTACCCGCAGGAGCACCGTGGCAACTGGCCGAACTCACCGACCGGCGACCCGCAGCCGAGGAATTCCCGAGGCCACCGTCGCCCGCCTTCCGCTGTACCTCCGGGCCCTCACCGGCCTGTCGGAGCGCTCGGTTCCCACGGTCTCGTCCGAGGAGCTCGCGGCCGCCGCGGGGGTCAACTCCGCGAAGCTGCGCAAGGACTTCTCGTACCTCGGCTCGTACGGCACCCGCGGTGTGGGCTACGACGTCGAGTACCTCGTCTACCAGATCTCCCGCGAACTCGGCCTCACCCAGGACTGGCCGATCGTGATGGTCGGTATCGGTAACCTCGGCGCCGCTCTGGCCAACTACGGCGGGTTCGCCTCCCGTGGCTTCCGTGTCGCCGCCCTGATCGACGCCGACCCGGCGATGACCGGCAAGTCCGTCGCGGGCATGGCCGTGCAGCACGCCGACGACCTCGAGAAGATCATCGACGACAACGGCGTGTCCATCGGCGTCATCGCGACGCCCGCGGGCGCGGCCCAGCAGGTCTGCGACCGGCTCGTCGCCGCCGGTGTCACCTCGATCCTCAACTTCGCGCCGACCGTCCTGTCCGTGCCGGACGGCGTCGACGTGCGCAAGGTCGACCTCTCCATCGAGCTCCAGATCCTCGCCTTCCACGAGCAGCGCAAGGCCGGCGAGGGCCAGGACGACACGGCGGAGGAAGCCGGCACCGAGACCCCGGCCGCCGCGGCGAAGCCGGCCCACAAGGGACCCGACGGGGACGTCCCCGCCGTGATGCAGGCATGAGTCTCCTCGTCGTAGGCCTGAGCCACCGCAGCGCCCCCGTGAGCGTCCTCGAGCGCGCCGCGCTCTCCGCGGACGCCCAGGCGAAGCTGCTCCAGGACACGCTCGCCGCGGAGCCCGCCGCCGAGGCCTCGGTGCTCTCGACGTGCAACCGCATCGAGCTGTACGCCGACGTGGACAAGTTCCACGCGGGTGTCGCCGAGCTCTCGACGCTGCTCGCCCAGCACAGCGGCGTCGGTCTCGAGGAGCTCACTCCTTATCTTTATGTGCACTACGAGGACCGGGCCGTCCACCACCTCTTCTCGGTGGCGTGCGGGCTCGACTCGATGGTCGTGGGCGAGGGCCAGATCCTCGGCCAGATCAAGGACGGCCTCGCACGCTCCCAGGAGCTGCACACCGCGGGCCGCCTCCTCAACGACCTGTTCCAGCAGGCCCTGCGGGTCGGCAAGCGGGCCCACTCGGAGACCGGGATCGACCGCGCCGGCCAGTCCCTGGTCACGTTCGGCCTGGAGCAGCTGGCCGCCGGGCGCCCCGTCGACGTGTGGGCCAAGGACAAGCGCGCCCTGGTGATCGGCGCGGGCTCGATGTCGTCGCTGGCCGCGGCGACGCTCGCGCGCGCCGGGGTCGCCGAGGTCGTCGTCGCCAACCGCACGCTGGAGCGCGCCGAGCGTCTCGCGCAGATCCTGAACGAGCCCGGCGGTACCGGGGTGGCCGCGCGAGCGGTTCCCATGGACGCCGTCGGCGACGAACTGACACGTGCCGATGTCGTCGTCTCCTGCACCGGAGCGACCGGCCTCGTCCTGACCGAGGCCCAGATCCAGCGCGCCACCGAAGGGCGTACGGGCGGGCTCTCGCTCCTCGACCTCGCGATGCCGCGCGACATCGACGGCGCCGCGCACCGCATCGGCGGCGTGCGCTTCGTCGACATCGAGTCGCTCGCACAGGCCTCGGCCGACGCGCCGATGGCCGCCGACGTGGACCAGGTGCGGGGCATCGTCTCCGACGAGGTGGCCGCGTTCGGCGCCGCCCAGCGCGCCGCGACCATCACGCCGACCGTCGTCGCCCTGCGCACGATGGCCGCCGACGTGGTCACCGGTGAGATCGCGCGGCTCGACGGGCGCCTGCCGGAGCTCGACGAGAAGCAGCGCGCGGAGATCACCCAGACCGTGCGGCGCGTCGTGGACAAGCTCCTGCACGCGCCGACCGTGCGGGTCAAGCAGCTGGCCGCGGAGCCCGGCGGTGCCGGGTACGCGGACGCGCTGCGGACCCTTTTCGACCTCGACCCGGAGGCGGTGGCCGCCGTCTCGCGGGCCGATCTGAACGAGCTGAACGAGCCGGTAGCCAAGAATCGAGGCCGGGCATCATGACGGACAGGGCACTCAGGCTCGGGACCAGGCGCAGCAAGCTCGCCATGGCCCAGTCGGGGCGCGTGGCCGAGACCGTACGGCAGGTGACGGGGCGGCCCGTCGAGCTGGTCGAGATCACCACCTACGGCGACACGTCCCGCGAGCATCTGGCGCAGATCGGCGGTACCGGCGTGTTCGTCGTGGCGCTGCGCGAGGCGCTGCTGCGCGGCGACGTCGACTTCGCCGTGCACTCCCTCAAGGATCTGCCGACCACACCCCACCCGGACCTCACGCTGGCGGCCGTGCCGCTGCGCGAGGACCCGCGCGACGTACTCGTCGCCCGTGACGGACTGACCTTCGCGCAGCTCCCGGAGGGAGCGCGTGTCGGCACCGGTTCGCCGCGCCGCATGTCGCAGCTGAACGCGTACGCGCGCAGCCACGGCATGCACATAGAGACCGTGCCGATACGCGGGAACATCGACACCCGCGTCGGTTACGTGCACAACGGGGAGCTCGACGCCGTCGTGCTCGCCGCCGCCGGACTGAACCGGATCGGCCGCATCGGGGAAGTGACGGACTTCCTCGCGGTCGACACTGTTCTGCCCGCCCCCGGCCAGGGGGCCCTTGCGGTCGAGTGCTCCGCGTCCAACACGGACCTCGCCGCCGCGCTCGGAGAGCTCGACGACTCGTTCACCCGAGTCGCCGTGACCGCCGAGCGATCCCTGCTCGCCGCCCTGGAGGCCGGCTGCAGTGCACCTGTGGGCGCACTGGCCGACCTGCTGGCCGACGGGCAGATTGCCAACGAAATGCGCCTGCGTGGCGTCGTCGGTACCACCGACGGCTCCGCGCTGGTGCAGCTGTCCACCACCGGTCCCGTGCCCGAGACGGAAGACCAGGCGCTGGCGCTCGGTCGCGAACTCGCTACCGAGATGCTCGCCAAGGGCGCGGCCGGTCTGATGGGGGAGCGAGCACTTTGAGCCCCACCACCTCTGACCCTTCGGCCACCTGGGCAACCGGGCACGTCACCTTCCTCGGTGCCGGTCCCGGAGATCCAGGACTACTGACACTGCGCGCCGTGGAGGCGCTCGCCCGAGCGGATGTGCTGATCGCCGAGCCCGAAGTGCTCGACGTCGTCCGCACACACACGAAGGCGGGCGTGAGCGTCCTCGGCGCGGAGAGCCCGGGCACACCGGGGCAGACGGCTGCTGACGATGCGTCAACTGCCGTCGCGGTCCCCGCGTTGAGGGACTGCGCCAATCTTGTCATGGAGGCCGCGCGGGGCGGCAAGCGGGTCGTACGTGCCGTCAGCGGCGACCCCGGACTCGACACGGACGCGGCCGGGGAGATGCTGGCCTGCGCGGCCGGCGGGGTCGCCTTCGAGGTCGTGCCCGGCATCGCGGCGGCCGTCGGTGTGCCCGCGTACGCCGGTGTTCCGCTGCGGGACGCGCAGGGCGCGGACGTGCGGTTCATCGACGCCCGTACCGCCTCCGAGCGCTGCTGGACCGAGGTCGGCGCGTCCGACGGCACGGTCGTCGTCTCGACGACGCTCGACGCGGTGGCCGCGGCCGCCGGTGAGCTGGTCGCGGCGGGCCGCAAGCCGGACACCCCGCTGACCGTCACGGTCGCCGGTACGACGACGCGCCAGCGGACCTGGTCCGCGACGCTCGGCACGATCGCCCAGACCTTCAAGCAGGCGAAGGTGCTGCCCTCCCCGGAGGGCGGTCGCCCCGTCATAGCCGTGGTCGGCGAGCGCTCCGCGGCCGCCCAGCGCGACCAGCTGTCCTGGTTCGAGTCCAAGCCGCTGTTCGGCTGGAAGGTGCTCGTACCGCGGACCAAGGAGCAGGCGGCGTCGCTCTCCGACCAGCTCACGTCGTACGGCGCCGTGCCGCACGAGGTGCCGACGATCGCCGTCGAGCCGCCGCGCACGCCCCAGCAGATGGAGCGCGCGGTCAAGGGCCTCGTCACCGGACGCTACGAGTGGATCGCCTTCACCTCGGTGAACGCGGTGAAGGCCGTGCGCGAGAAGTTCGAGGAGTACGGGCTCGACGCCCGTGCCTTCGCCGGGATCAAGGTCGCCGCGGTGGGCGAGCAGACCGCGAACGCGCTCATCGCGTTCGGTGTGAAGCCCGACCTCGTGCCGAGCGGTGAGCAGTCCGCCGCCGGTCTCCTCGAGGACTGGCCGCCGTACGACCCGGTCTTCGACCCGATCGACCGCGTCTTCCTGCCGCGCGCCGACATCGCCACCGAGACGCTCGTCGCCGGGCTCATCGAACTCGGGTGGGAGGTCGACGACGTGACCGCCTACCGGACGGTGCGGGCGTCGCCGCCGCCGGCCGAGACGCGCGAGGCGATCAAGGGCGGCGGGTTCGACGCCGTGCTGTTCACGTCGTCGTCGACCGTGCGGAACCTGGTGGGTATCGCGGGGAAGCCGCACAACGTGACCGTGATCGCGTGCATCGGCCCCGCGACGGCCAAGACCGCCGAGGAGCACGGGCTGCGCGTGGACGTCATGTCCCCGGAGCCGTCCGTGCACCGGCTGGCGCAGGCGCTGGCCGACTTCGGTGCCAGGCGGCGCACCGCCGCGCTCGAGGCGGGGGATCCTGTGTCCCGGCCGAGCGAGCGGCGGCCCGGTGCGCGGAGGCGTCGGGCGGCGCCGTGAGGCGCTGCTGACGCAGGGAACAAGCGGGGGACAGCGGGGGCAACGGGACAGTGAGACACGGAGTGTTGGTGTGACTGAGTACGGATCCTTCCCGGGTGCGCGGCCGCGCAGGCTGCGCACCACCCCCGCCATGCGGCGCATGGTCGCCGAGACGCGGCTGCACCCGGCCGACCTGATCCTTCCCGCGTTCGTGCGGGAAGGCATCGGCGAGCCGGTCGAGATCGGGTCCATGCCCGGTGTCGTGCAGCACACCCGGGACACCCTCAAGAAGGCGGCCGTCGAGGCGCTGGAGGCCGGGGTCTCCGGGATCATGCTCTTCGGCGTGCCGGACGACGCGAAGAAGGACGCCCTCGGGACGGCCGGTACGGACCCCGACGGCATCCTCCAGGTGGCGCTGCGCGATGTGCGCGCCGAGGTCGGCGACGACCTCATCGTCATGTCCGACCTGTGCCTCGACGAGTTCACGGACCACGGGCACTGCGGCGTCCTGGACGCCGAGGGACGCGTCGACAACGACGCGACGCTGGAGCGGTACGCCGAGATGGCGCAGGTCCAGGCCGACGCGGGCGCCCATGTCGTGGGCCCCAGCGGCATGATGGACGGGCAGGTCGGGGTGATCCGCGACGCGCTCGACACCATCGGCAAGGAGGACGTCTCGATCCTCGCCTACACCGCGAAGTACTCGTCGGCGTTCTACGGGCCGTTCCGTGAGGCCGTCGGCTCCTCGCTGACCGGCGACCGCAAGACGTACCAGCAGGACCCGGCCAACGTGCGGGAGTCCCTGCGGGAGCTGGCGCTCGACCTGGAGGAGGGCGCCGACATGGTGATGGTCAAGCCGGCCGGTCCCTACCTCGACATCCTCGCCAAGGTCGCCGAGTCGGTGGACGTGCCGGTCGCCGCGTACCAGATCAGCGGCGAGTACGCGATGATCGAGGCCGCCGCGCAGCGCGGCTGGATCGAGCGCGACCGGGCCATCCTGGAGACGCTCCTCGGCATCAAGCGGGCCGGCGCGAACATGATCCTCACCTACTGGGCGACGGAGGTCGCACGCGGCCTGTGACCGCGCCCGACCCCTGAACTCCCGCTGCCCCGCCGGTATGTGACCGGCGGGGCAGCTTTTTCACGTCCGGGCGGGGCACCGGGTCAGGTCACCAGGCCAGCGCGTCGCTCATCGACTGCTGCCAGTACGTGACCTTGAGCGAGTCGTCGATGTGGACGCCCTTCGCGGGCAGCGCGGCCTTGGCGCCGGGGCCGCCGTCGTTCGTGTTGCGGCCCTGGAAGAACACCTCGAGCGTCTTCTCCGTACGGCCGTCGGAGCCGCCGCCGTCGTCGCCGCCGGAGAGCGCGACGCCCGCGTAGGCGGACTGGCCCGGCGGCAGGGAGACCACCGCCTGCGGCTGTGAGTCCTCGATCACCGGCGGGACCGACTGGGCCTCGCCGAAGCGGACGGCCGGGTAGCCGTACAGGTCGCATCGCTTCGAGCCGGTGTTGGTCACCGTCAGGAGCATGTGGTTGACGGGGCGCGAGACGGACTGGGCGGTGACCTTGACCGTGGAGCCGTTGCACGTGACGCGGGCGGTGGAGGCGGTGGCGTTGTTCCTGCCGGTGGAGGCGGGCCGGGGCTTCGGCTCGGTGGCGGCGCCGCTTCCGGTGCCGTTTCCGCTGCCGGTGCCCGTGCCGGTCTTGTCGCCCGTCGTGGATCCGGCGCTCGTGTCCTTGCCGCTGTCGCCGTCGGCCGGCGCCGAGTTCGACGGGGTCCGCGACGCGCCCTCGTCGCGGACCCCGTCCCCGTGGTCGCAGGCGGTCAGGGAGAGCGCGGCCAGGGCGACCGTGGCGGCGGCCGTGAGGAGGCGGACACGGGAGCGGGTGGGTGCGGCGATGGACACGGGTGATCCCCTTCGGAAGCGGCGTGCTTGGATGACCAGAGCTTGTGCGGTGATCCGTCCCGATCGCCAGCACCGCAGGACCATTTGGGACGCTGGAACGTTCGTACCGGCTCTGACCTGGGGAAACGACCATTCCCTGGAACGCCGGAATGGGATGAGGGGGTGGGGGAACGGTGGCTGAGGCTGACGGGACGGCCCAGTTCGCGACGCTGCTGCGAGGGCTGAAGGAGCGCTCGGGTCTGAGTTACGGCGTACTCGCGAAGCGGCTGCACATGAGCACGTCGACGCTGCACCGGTACTGCAACGGGGACGCGGTGCCGGTCGACTACGCGCCGGTCGAGCGGCTGGCGCGGCTGTGCAAGGCCGGTCCCGAGGAACTCGTCGACCTGCACCGGATGTGGGTCCTCGCGGACGCGGCGCGCAGGACGAAGCCGGTGGCGGCGGTGGAGGAGCCTGCGACGGCGGCAGCAGCGGAGGAACCCCCGGCGGTGTCACAGGCGGCAGTGCCCGATGCGGCGCCCGCGCCCGCCTCCGGGAAGCGCCGCCCGCGGCGCACGGTCATCCTCGCCGCCGCCGTGGCCGTCGTCGTCGCCGGGGGAGCCGGCGCGTTCGCCGTGCACCTCGCCGGGGGCGGAAGCGGCGGCGGTGACGGCCGGAAGGATGGCGCCGGGGCCGCCTCGTCCGTCACGCAGGGAGCCCGTTCCGCGGACCCGTCCCCGTCGGGTTCGGCGTCCCCGTCACCGGGCCGCAAGCACAAGCCCTCCGCGGGCCCTTCCCTCAGCGGCGCCCCGGCCGGTGCCGCGCCGGGCACCCCGTCCGCCCCGGCGGCGGGCGAAGGCACCGGCACCCCACTGACCGTGGCCACCACCCCGTACGTCTACGAGAGCCCCTGCAGCCAGCACTTCCTGATCGACAGGCCGCCGGCCGAGGTGCCTCCGCCGCCCCTCGAACAGGACGCCCCGAACTGGGTCGGTGCGGTCGGCGCGGTCGCTTCGGGGGAGCAGTTCGTCAAGCTCACCGTCCAGGGGACCGGCAGCGACACCGTGGTCCTGGAGGACTTGGACGTCCGCGTCGTGAAGTCCGGTGCGCCGCTCGCGTGGAACGACTACTCGATGGGCGTGGGCTGCGGCGGCGGGGTCGAGACGAAGTCGTTCGGCGTGGACCTCGACGCGCCCCGACCGGCCTCCGCGCCCAGGAACGGGCAGCGGGACTTCCCGTACAAGGTCAGCGAGAGCGACCCCGAGGTCTTCTACGTCAAGGCGAACACCAAGGCCCACGACGTCAGTTGGGTCCTGGAGCTGAAGTGGTCGAGCGGATCCCGCCACGGTGTCCTGAAGGTCGACGACCAGGGGCGGGCGTTCCGTACCAGCGCCGATGCCGGGCGCCCCGGCTACGACTACCCGATCGGGGCGGGCGGCTGGGGCGAGCGCGCCGCGTAGCCGACGGGCCCGGACGACTGTGCCCCGCCGGGGACTCCCGGCGGGGCACAGTCGGCGTATCGGGCCGCCGGTGTCGGAAGACCGAGGCCGGGTCAGAGGCGCTCGGGCGTCCGGATGCCCAGGAGCGCCATGCCCTGGTGCAGCGTGCGGGCCGTCAGGTCGCACAGGAACAGCCGGTTCTCGGCGACCTCCGGCGCGGGCGCCGGCTTCACGACCGGGCACTGGTCGTAGAAGGTCGTGTACAGCGAGGCCAGCTGGTACAGGTACGCGGCCAGCTTGTGCGGCTCGTACGACGACGCGACCTCCGCCAGCGTCTCGCCGAACTGGTCCAGGTGCAGGCCGAGCGCCCGCTCCGCCGGGGCCAGCTCGAGCTCCGGGTGGGCGAGAGGCGTGCGGTCGCCCGCCTTGCCGAAGATCGAGCGGATACGGGCGTACGCGTACTGGAGGTACACGCTCGTGTCGCCGTTGAGCGACACCATCTGGTCCAGGTCGAACTTGTAGTCCCGCACCGCCGAGGTCGACAGGTCGGCGTACTTCACCGCGCCGATGCCGACGTACACGCCGTTCTCGACGATCTCCTCCTCGGCCAGGCCCACCTTCTCGGCCTTCTCGCGCACGACGGACGTGGCCCGGTCGATCGCCTCGTCGAGGAGGTCGACCAGCCTCACCGTCTCGCCCTCACGGGTCTTGAACGGCTTGCCGTCCTTGCCGAGGACCGTGCCGAAGGCCAGCTGGTGCGCCTTCACGTCCTCGTTGAGCCAGCCGGCGCGGCGGGCCGTCTCGAAGACCATCTTGAAGTGCAGCGACTGCCGGGCGTCCACGACGTAGAGGAGCGTCGACGCCTTGAGGTTCTGGACGCGGTCCCGGATCGCGGAGAGGTCGGTCGCGGCGTAGCCGTAACCGCCGTTCGACTTCTTGACGATGAGCGGGACCTTGTTGCCGTCGGGGCCCAGCACGTCGTCGAAGAAGACGCACAGCGCACCCTCGGAGCGGACGGCGACGCCCGACTCCTCCAGGATCCGGCAGGTCTCCTCGAGCATGTCGTTGTAGCCGGACTCGCCGACCACGTCCGGGTCGTCGATCTGCATGTCGAGCTTGTCGAAGACCGAGTAGAAATAGATCTTCGACTCGTCCACGAACCGCTGCCACAGGGCGATGGTCTCCGCGTCCCCGGCCTGGAGGGCCACGACGCGGTCCCGCGAGCGGGCCTTGAACTCCTCGTCGGAGTCGAAGAGCGCGCGCGAGGCCTTGTAGAGCCGGTTCAGCGACGACATCGCCGCCTCACCGTCCTCCTTGCCGCCCTCGTGGTCCAGCTCGTGCGGGTGCTCCAGGAGGTACTGGATGAGCATGCCGAACTGGGTGCCCCAGTCGCCGATGTGATGGCGCCGGACGACCTTCTCGCCGGTGAACTCCAGGATCTCGACCATCGCGGCGCCGATCACGGCGGACCGCAGGTGGCCGACGTGCATCTCCTTCGCCACGTTCGGCTGGGCGTAGTCGATGACCGTCGTGCCCGCGTCCTGCTGGAACGGCACGCCGAGGCGGTCGTCGGCGGCGCGGGCGGCCAGGGTCTCGATGATGGCCCTGTCGGCGATCGTGATGTTCAGGAAGCCGGGGCCCGAGACCTCGACGTCCTTGATCACGTCGTTGGCCGGGAGGGCGTCCAGGACGGTCGTCGCGAGCTCGCGCGGGTTCGCCTTCGCCTTCTTGGCGAGGGCCAGGATCCCGTTGGCCTGGAAGTCGGCCCGGTCACTTCGTCGCAGCAGCGGGTCCGCGGCGCCGGCCTCCGGCAGGGCGGCCGAGAGGGCGTCCGCGAGACGCTGGTGGACGGAAGCGGTGAGGGACGTGACCGAGGCCATGGGTGAGGTGCCGTTCTGCTCGGGTGCCTGGGTTTCTCCATATACAGAGAAGCTCAGTATCCCACGCGGTGAAAAGCGGTTTTCGCGGATGGGGGCGCAGCTGGGAGAATGGAACGGTCAGGCGTCCCTGACGCACTCCACGTATGAGGAAGAAGGACGTGCCGATCGTGGCTCAGAGCACAGAGACCACCGACTGGGTCTCCCGTTACGCGGACGAGGTCATTGCCGAGTCGGAGCGTCGTGCCCCGGGCAAACCCGTTGTCGTCGCGTCCGGACTCTCCCCGTCCGGCCCCATCCACCTGGGGAACCTGCGCGAGGTCATGACCCCGCACCTGGTCGCCGACGAGGTCCGCCGCCGCGGGTACGAGGTCCGGCACCTGATTTCCTGGGACGACTACGACCGGTACCGCAAGGTCCCGGCCGGTGTCCCCGGCGTCGACGAGTCCTGGGCCGAGCACATCGGCAAGCCGCTCACCTCGGTCCCGGCCCCCGTCGGATCGGCGTATCCGAACTGGGCGGAGCACTTCAAGGCCGCGATGACCGGGGCTCTCGGCGAGCTGGGCGTCGAGTTCGACGGCATCAGCCAGACCGAGCAGTACACGTCGGGCGTCTATCGCGAGCAGATCCTGCACGCGATGAAGCACCGCGGTGACATCGACGCGATCCTCGCCCAGTACCGCACGAAGAAGAACCCCGACAAGAAGCCGCAGCAGAAGAACCAGAAGCCGGTCGACGAGGCCGAGCTGGAGGCCGCCGAGGGCTCCGGCGCGGCGAACGAGGACGACGGCAGCGGCGGCGCGGGCGGCTACTACCCGTACAAGCCGTTCTGCGGCGAGTGCGGCAAGGACCTCACCACCGTCACGTCGTACGACGACGAGACGACGGAGCTGTCCTACACCTGCACGCTCGACGGCCACAGCGAGACGGTCCGGCTGACGGAGTTCAACCGCGGCAAGCTGGTCTGGAAGGTCGACTGGCCGATGCGCTGGGCGTTCGAGGGCGTGATCTTCGAGCCGTCCGGTGTCGACCACTCGTCCCCGGGCTCGTCGTTCCAGGTCGGCGGGCAGATCGTCGGGATCTTCGGCGGCAAGCAGCCGATCGGCCCGATGTACGCGTTCGTCGGCATCAGCGGCATGGCGAAGATGTCCTCCAGCAAGGGCGGGGTCCCGACCCCGGCCGACGCGCTCCAGATCATGGAGCCGCAGCTGCTTCGCTGGCTGTACGCCCGCCGCCGGCCCAACCAGTCCTTCAAGATCGCCTTCGACCAGGAGATCCAGCGGCTCTACGACGAGTGGGACAAGCTCGCCTCCAAGGTCGCCGACGGCTCGGTCCTGCCGGCGGACGCCGCCGCGTACACGCGCGCGGTGGGCACCGCGGCCGGTGAACTGCCGCGCACCCCGCGGCCGTTGTCGTACCGCACCCTGGCCTCCGTCGCCGACATCACCGCCGGCGCCGAGGACCAGACCCTGCGCATCCTCAGCGAGCTCGACCCGGAGAACCCGGTCACCGCGCTCGGCGAGGTGCGGCCGCGGCTCGACCGGGCCGAGGCGTGGATCAGCAAGTACGTGCCCGCCGAGTCGCGCACCCTGGTGCGCGCCGAGCCGGACACGCAGGCGCTGGCCGCGCTCGACGACGAGGCCCGCGAGTCGCTGCGGCTCCTCCTCGACGGTCTGGACTCGCACTGGTCCCTCGACGGCCTGACGCACCTCGTCTACGGCGTGCCGAAGGTCCAGGCGGGCTTCTCGCCGGACGCGACGCCGAAGGAGCTGCCGCCGGAGATCAAGACGGCCCAGCGGTCGTTCTTCGCGCTCCTGTACGACCTGCTCGTCGGCCGTGACACCGGGCCGCGGCTGCCCACGCTGCTGCTCGCCGTGGGCGCGGACCGGGTGCGCAAGCTGCTCGGAGCCTGATCCGCCACGGACGAAAAGGGCCGCACCGGAGCATCCGGTGCGGCCCTTTCGCGTCGGTGGCGGATCAGGCGATGTGGTCCTCGATGAACTCGCTGTTCAGCCGCTGCATGAACAGCTCCATGTAGCGCTGCAGTTCACGGGGTTCGAGGCTGGTTCCGAACGTGGCCTCGACGTTCGCGTGGAACGTGCCCGGGGTGGGCCCGCCCTCGCCGTCTATCGACTTGCGGAACACCTGGTACAGGTCTTCCTCCGTCGGCGGCTCCTCGCCGTTCCCGGTGCCCTCGCCGAGCTGGCGGGTGCGGTTGGGCCCGGACGGAACGGGGAACTCCGGCTCCTGTGCCCGCATCTGCGCGGGGATGAAGGCCTCGGCCGGGAACTGTTCCTGGACCTGGCCGGGAGCCTGGTCCTCCTGCTGCTCCTCGTACCACTGCTCGTACTGCTGCTCGGGGTCGTACGTGGGGTCGTAGCCGCCGTCGTACGACATCGCCTGCGGCGGGGTCGCGAACCACGGGCTCGACTCCTCAGTGGCGGCAGCGGCGGCGGCCTCGGCCGGAGCGCCGGGCTCGGCGGGGACCGGCTGCGGTCCGGAGGCCGCCGGAGCGGGACGCTCCAGCTCGGGAACGGGTGCGGGGGCGGCCGGCGCCGGGGCCGGGGGCAGCAGCGCGGGCTCGATCCCGGCGGCGGCCAGGCCCGAGGGGGCGGTCTCCGCGAGCGGGACGCCGTAGCGCGCGAGGCGCAGCGGCATCAAGGACTCGACGGGGGCTTTGCGGCGCCAGGCGCGGCCGAAGCGGGACCGCAGCCGCGCCTGGTAGACCAGGCGCTCCTGCTCCAGCTTGATGACGGCCTCGTAGCTGCGCAGCTCCCACAGCTTCATGCGGCGCCACAGCAGGAACGTGGGCAGCGGGGAGAGCAGCCAGCGGGTGAGGCGCACGCCCTCCATGTGCTTGTCGGCCGTGATGTCCGCGATCCGGCCCACCGCGTGCCGCGCCGCCTCGACCGCGACGACGAACAGGATCGGGATGACGGCGTGCATGCCGACGCCGAGCGGGTCCGGCCAGGCGGCCGCGCCGTTGAACGCGATCGTCGCCGCGGTCAGCAGCCACGCCGTCTGGCGCAACAGGGGGAACGGTATGCGGATCCAGGTCAGCAGCAGGTCCAGGGCGAGCAGGACACAGATGCCCGCGTCGATGCCGATCGGGAACACATAGCTGAAGTTCCCGAACCCCTTCTGGAGCGCGAGTGAGCGAACGGCCGCGTACGAACCCGCGAAACCGATGCCGGCGATGACCACCGCACCGGCGACGACCACGCCGATGAGTATGCGGTGCGTCCGTGTCAGCTGTGGCGCGGCCACACGTGCTCCCCTCCCTGTACGCCTTGTTGCGCGCAACAGCCTCGCACATCGGCGCGGGGGTCCGTGGCCCGGTACGGCGGGAGCCCGGCCCCATAAGGGACCGGGCTCCGCAAAAGGCGTGACCGGCAAGCGAGTTGAGACCTGATCGGCGCCGACCGGGTTGCACGGAGGGCCACTTGGCGGCCGGTCGCCTACGCGGTCACGACTTCGAGGACGCCTTGTCCGACGGCGTGGCCGAGGTCTTCGAGGACGCCTTCTCGGACGGCTTCGCGGAAGACTTGTCGGACGCCTTCTCCGACGGCTTCGAGGAGGCCTTGTCCGACGGCTTCGCCGATGCGGAACCGGCGGTGTCGGAGCCACCCGCCCCGTTCGCCTCGAGGACCGCCGCCACGGCGTCCTTCGCCGCCTTCTCGGCGTTCTTCACCAGGTCGTCGGCGCCCGGCGTCTTCTCGCCCGCGAGACCCGCGCCGTTGTAGTCGATCGTGACGACGACGTTCTCGACGCGCGTGACGACCGTCTGCTGCTTGAAGGTGCCTTCCTTCTTCTTCAGCTCGTACGTCACCGCCGTCGCCTCGTCGCCCGTGCCGCTGACCGGCTCCGACTTCGGGGACTTCGCGCCGTCCACGGACTGCGCGTCGGTCACCTGCTTGGTGAAGTACTCGTGCGCCAGCTTGTTGCCGCTGCCGCGCGCGGCGTCCGAGTCGAAGCGCATCAGCGACGCGTTCAGCCAGCGGAACTGCGACCCCTTCACGCCCTTGTTGTCGAGGCTCGACCAGGAGCAGGTGCCCCGCACCGACTCGTCGTCGGAGGAGCCCGCCTTGCCCGACTTCGCCTCCGGGACGAGATCGTCGAGCGTCTTCTTCGAGATCGCGGCGCACGGCTGCGGCAGCGAGTCGTACGCCGCCGCCTTCACCTTGGCGGCCGCGTCACTCGCGGACGCCGACGCCTTCGAGGAGCCCTTGCCGGCCCCGTCGCCGGAGTCCGAGCCGGAGGAGCAGCCGGATGCCACGAGGATCACCGGCACGGCGGCTGCGCAGACAAATATGCGGGTGAGTCGCTTGGTCGGTCGGTGCATGGTTCCTTATTCTCCGGTTTGCCTGGTACGTACCCGAGAGGTGCGGCCCGGGTCCGATGGGCCACCGTACGCCCAAGCCGGGCGGCGTGGCTCCGCTTCCGCGGACCCGCGCACCCGTGCTACCACCGGTTACCCGCCCAGCGTCCCGGCCAGCTTCCGGGCCAGTTCCTGCGCCCTGTCCTGCATTTCCTTGCTGTCCGGTGCCTTCGCGGCCGGGCCGGGCTGCTGCTCGTACTCGACGGTCACGATGACGTTGGACGTGCGGAACACCACAGTCACCGTGCGGTGGCCGCCCGCCGACGCGGACGCCGTCAGCTGGTCGTTCAGGAACGCCTCGTCGGCCAGCCCTTCGAGAGCGCGGGGCTGCAGTTCGGCGGCCGGAACGGAGTCGTCCGACGGGCTCGACGAGGGGCCGTCCGACGTCGCGTCCGACGCCTCGTCGTCCGTCTTGCCCGACGTCTTCCCTTCCTTCTCCGTGCCGTCCTCGGCGTCCTCGTCGGTGCCGGTCGAGGGGGAGTGGGAAGAGGTCGCCGACGTCGTGTCGGTCGGGACCGGCTCCGGCAGGTGAGCTTCGGTCCGCTTGGACGCGAAGACCTGGCCGGCCTCCGTGTCGTCGCTCACCGTGTTGTCGTAGGACACGACCCGCTCGAAGTCGACCAGCAGGCGATGCGTCGCGTCCGCCCCGTCGTCCTTCCAGCGGCAGCCCACGCGCCGGTCCGTGTCGTACGTGACCGTGGCCGCGCCCTCGTACGCCTTGTCGCGCTGCTCGCCCTCGGGGAGGCCCTTGATGCCGGGCAGCATCTTGTCGAGGGTGCCCTTGTCGGGCTGCCGGCACGGCTCGGGCAGGGTGCGGTACTTGCCGGGCCTGGCGGCCACGGCGGTGGTGCCGACGTCGCCGGGCTTGGAGTCGGTCGCGTCACCGGTGGCCCCGGAACCTCCGGTGCAGCCGGTGAGCAGCGCTGCGAGGAGCGCGGCGACGCCGGGTACGTACGCCTTCCGCTGCACGGTGATGGCCCCTCTCGACAAGGTGACACGTCGTCGGACGTGCTTATTCGGTTGCCGTCGCAGGACGGCCGATGGACACAATGTGTATCGCACGCACCGCTGTGAACGCCGGTCCGATATCCCATTCGTCGACCTTGGCGCCGGTATTTGCGATTACCAACTTTTGATCAAGTACGTGAACGTAAGGGAGCGTACGGGGGAAACGAGGACACTATGTCGTATGTAGAGGTTCCGGGGGCGAAGGTGCCGATCCGGATGTGGACGGATCCGGCGTCGGTCGAGGACGTGGCGATGCAGCAGCTGCGCAATGTCTCGACGTTGCCGTGGATCAAGGGTCTGGCCGTGATGCCCGATGTGCATTTCGGCAAGGGTGCGACCGTCGGCTCGGTCATCGCGATGCACGGCGCGGTCTGCCCGGCGGCGGTGGGTGTGGACATCGGCTGCGGCATGTCGGCGGTGAAGACGTCTCTGACGGCGAACGACCTGCCCGGGGACCTGTCCCGGCTGCGCTCGAAGATCGAGCAGGCGATCCCGGTGGGCCGCGGTATGCATGACGAGCCGGTGGATCCGGGGCGGCTGCACGGCTTCGGCACGGGGGCCTGGGACGACTTCTGGGGCCGGTTCGAGGGGGTCGCGGACGCGGTGAAGTTCCGTGAGGAACGGGCCGCGAAGCAGATGGGGACGCTCGGCGGCGGGAATCACTTCTGGGAGCTTTGTCTTGATGCCGACAATTCGGTCTGGGTCATGCTCCATTCGGGTTCGCGGAACATCGGCAAGGAACTGGCCGACCACCACATCGGCGTCGCGCAGCAGCTGTCGCACAACCAGGGCCTGGTCGACCGGGACCTCGCGGTGTTCATCGCGCAGACCCCGCAGATGGCGGCGTACCGCAACGACCTGTTCTGGGCGCAGGAATACGCGAAGTACAACCGCGCGGTCATGATGGCGCTCTCCCTGGACGTGATCCGCCGTGAGTTCAAGAAGGCGAAGCCGACGTTCGAGCCGGTGATCTCCTGCCACCACAACTACGTGTCGGAGGAGCGTTACGACGGCATGGACCTGCTCGTCACCCGCAAGGGCGCGATCCGTGCGGGTTCCGGGGAGTACGGGATCATCCCGGGCTCGATGGGCACGGGCTCGTACATCGTGAAGGGCCTCGGGAACGTGGCGTCGTTCAACTCGGCGTCGCACGGCGCCGGCCGCAGGATGAGCCGGAACGCCGCGAAGAAGCAGTTCTCGACGAAGGACCTGGAGGAGCAGACGCGGGGCGTGGAGTGCCGTAAGGACTCCGGCGTCGTCGACGAGATCCCGGGTGCCTACAAGCCGATCGAGAAGGTCATCGAACAGCAGCGCGACCTGGTCGAGGTCGTCGCGAAGCTGAAGCAGGTCATCTGCGTGAAGGGCTGAGCGGCCCTCGGCGGGCCGCTGCCTCGCCGCTCGGTCACTTCGCTACTTCGCGTGGGTGACCGCGTAGATCATGACCAGGGCCACCAGGTGGATGCCGAAGAGGAAGTAGGCCAGGTACCACCACATGTGGCGCTCGCCGCGCTTTTCCTCTGCGCGGCGGCGCTCGTCCGCTTCGCGCTCCAGGATCTCGAGCGGGTCGGGGGGTACCGGGGGCATCACAGCTCCCGGTGGACCTTGGTGTTGGAGGCCTGGGCGCGGGGGCGGACGACGAGCAGGTCGATGTTCACGTGGCTGGGGCGGGTGACCGCCCAGGTGATGGTGTCGGCCACGTCGTCCGCCGAGAGCGGTTCGGCGACGCCCGCGTAGACCTTCTCGGCCTTCGCGGTGTCGCCGCCGAAGCGGGTCAGGGCGAACTCCTCGGTCTTGACCATGCCGGGCGCGACCTCGATGACGCGGACCGGGGTGCCGACGATCTCCAGGCGCAGGGTCTCGGCGAGGACGTGCTCGGCGTGCTTGGCCGCCACGTAGCCGGCGCCGCCCTCGTACGTGCCGTGTCCGGCCGTGGAGGAGAGGACGACGACCGTGCCGTCGCCGCTCGCGGTGAGCGCGGGGAGCAGGGCCTGGGTGACGTTCAGCGTGCCGATGACGTTCGTCTCGTACATCTGGCGCCACTCGGCGGGGTCACCCGTCGCCACGGGGTCCGCGCCGAGCGCGCCGCCCGCGTTGTTGACGAGAACTCCGATGGTCTTGAAGGCCGTGGCGAACTCGTCGACCGCGGCGCGGTCGGTGATGTCGAGCGCGTAGGCCGCCGCCTGGTGGCCCGCGTCGTTGATCTCGGCGGCCAGCGCCTCGATCCGGTCCTTGCGGCGCGCGGTGAGTACGACCCGGTAGCCGGCCGCCGCCAGCTGTCGGGCGGTGGCTGCGCCGATTCCGCTGCTCGCGCCGGTGATGACGGCGATGCGGGAGGCGGCTGCGGGCGCGGCGGCGGTCATGGCTTGCTCCTCGGACGTGCGATCGACTCCCGCCAGGATAGGCAGGCGGCGCACGCTCGTGTCACCGGCCGCCGCGGGGCGCGTACATGATCACGGCCATGCCGGCCAGGCAGATGAGGGCTCCGGTGACGTCCCAGCGGTCGGGCCGGTAGCCGTCCGCGACCATGCCCCAGGCGATCGAGCCCGCGACGAAGATGCCTCCGTAGGCGGCGAGGATCCGGCCGAACTCGGCGTCGGGCTGGAGCGTGGCCACGAAGCCGTAGATGCCGAGGGCGATGACGCCCGCGCCGATCCACGCCCATCCCCTGTGTTCGCGCACGCCCTGCCAGACGAGCCAGGCGCCGCCGATCTCGAAGAGGGCGGCGAGGACGAAGAGGAGGGCGGAGCGGGCGACCAGCATGCGGTCCAGGCTGCCATGCCGGTCCTGTGCGGCCGTCGCACGGTCACCTGTTGGACGGCGCCTGCGGGGCGGGATGCGTGGGATACATCAGGAGACCCGCCTGGCCGTGACCGGCGATCCGTGGTCGGTGATCTGTGGCGGAGAACGAGAGGGCAAAGAGAACATGCTGGTGAGGCGTGATGTGAGGCGTGGTGCGGGGCGCGTGGTCGGGCGTGGGCTCGGGGCTTTCGGGCTGAGTGCCGCCGCGGTGCTGGCGGCCGGTCCCGCCGCTGCCGACGGGCCCCGGCCGCGGCCCGTTCCGGAGGTCGATCTGGCGTATCACGGGCAGGTCGCCATGTCGGGGGGCCGGGTGGAGACCTGGCTGGTCCCGCAGAACCACGGTCCGTCGCCGGTCGCGGGCGCCACGCTGCGGCTGCGCTGGTCGGTGCCGGTCAAGGCCATGCGAGGGCTGCCGCCGATGTGCGTACGGGCGGACACGCAGACGGTCCTGTGCGGGACCGGCGCGCTGCCGGCGGACAGCAGGGGCAGGCGGATCCGGGTGTCGGCGCGGCTGGCCGGGGCGCCTTCGGAGGTGACGGTGCGGATCGACACGCTGTGGAGCGCGGGCACCGCGGACCACAATCCGCAGAACAGCACCCACAAGGTGCTGGCCCTGGACACCGGGGACGTCTACTACTTCTGACTCCGGTGCGCCGGGCCGTCCTGACTCCTGACTCCTGTGATCTGGGTGGCTCCTTCCGGGACGGGGGTGTGCGGCCCCGGACCGGGCTCCTATCGTTCGGGCATGAAGATCACTGACATGGAGCCCGGCGATCCGCGCCTCGGTACCGAGGTCCTGCCCGTGCTCCAGGAGCTGCGCCCGCACCTGACCGGCGAGCTGTTCTCCGAGGTGTACGCGGAGGGGTACCCGCAGGGGCTGCGGTTCACGGCCGCGTACGCCGACGACGGGTCGTGCGCGGGCGTCGCGGGGTGGCGCGTGGTCGCCAACACGAGCGCGCTGCGCAAGCTGTACGTCGACGACCTGGTGACCGCCGAGCGGGCCAGGTCGGGCGGCGTGGGCCGGGCGCTGCTCGCGTATCTGGAGGAGCGGGCGCGTGAACGGGGCTGCCACACGCTCCAGTTGGACTCGGGGACGCGCCGGACGGACGCGCACCGCTTCTATCTGCGGGAGCGCATGGACATCACGGCGTTCCACTTCACGAAGAAGCTCGGCTGAGGGTGCGCAGGTCGAGGTGCCAGTCGTGGCAGCGGATCGCGCGGCCCCTCGAGTACTCGACGTCGCAGGGGCCGCGCAGGGTGAAGCCGGCGCTGCGGCAGACGCCGTTCGACGCGGTGTGGCCGACGGCCGGGAACGCGTGCAGATGGCGCAGGCGTGCCCGGTCGGCGGCCGCGTGCGCGGCGACGAGGCGGGCGGCCGCGGCGGCGATGCCGCGCCCCTGGTAGTCGGGGAGGACGCCCCAGCCGGTCTCCCAGATCCGTTCGCCCTGCCACGGTGTCGCCCAGTAGCCGATGGAACCGGCCGCGGGGGCGTCGGGTCCCGCGGTGATGCGGAACATCCGGCCGTGCCCGTCGAGCGTGGACAGGGCGAGGTAGCGGCGGTGGCGGTCCATGAGCTGGTCGAGGGTCTCGGGACCGCCGAGGTGGGCCGTCATGTCGGGCGCGTTGTTCTTGAGCAGGAGGTCGAAGTCGGCGTCCGCCCAGGGCACGAGGCCTATGTGCGTCGTCTTCTCCCCGGCCGTCCGGTGTTCGGTGCGGTGTGTCATCGGTTCACCGGTTCCTCGGTGCGTAGGCCGTCGGCGGTACGCCCACGGTCGCGGTGAAGTCTCTGACGAGGTGGGCCTGGTCGGCGTATCCGAGGTCGGCGGCGAGGGCGGACCAGTCGACGGCGGCGTCCGAGTCGGCGCGTTCCAGGGCCTGGTGGATGCGGTGGCGCAGGATGATCCACTTCGGTCCGACGCCGACATAGGCGGAGAAGAGACGTTGCAGGGTCCGTACGGAGAGGCCCTGGGCCGCCGCGAACTCGTCGACGCGGTGCACGGTGGGGTCGGTGCGGATGCGGTCGACGAGGTCCATGGCGAGGTCGGCCTGCGGGTCGTCGGCGGCGGCGCGGGCGAGCAGGAAGGCGTCGAGCGCGGCCACGCGCGCGTGCTCGTCGTCGGGGCCGGTGACCTCTCGCGCGATGCCCGGCGGGGCCCCGGTGAACACGTCGCCCACGGGCAGCTCCTGGCCGGTCCAGTGGAGGACCGGTATGTCAGGTGCGTAGGGCCGGAAGCCTCCGCTGCGGAACTTCACCCCGCACACCCGGCCGCGGCCCGTCAGCTTCTTGGTGAACAGGCCCGGCGTGACGCCGGTGACCACGCCGACGGGCGGTCCGCCGGGGCCTTCGGCGCCGCCCTCGTCGTCGTAGCGCTCGAAGGTCAGGTTGACCGAGGGGTGCGGGACGATGTGCGAGGCGTAGGGCTCGGAGAGGTCCCAGTCGATGAACCAGTAGTTCTCGACGTAGTGGCGCAGCGGCGCGGCGGGCTCGTGGCGGCGGAACCGTACGCGGGTCAGGAGCTCGTTCGGGTCGACGATGCCGCGGGTGCCGCGGCCGGGTGCGGCCATGGCGGGATCGTATGTCGCCTTTCTTCAAGACGGGCCGGGTTCGGACTCGTAGCTTGTCGCCATGAATGACATCCACGGGAACAACGGGAGTCGCGGGAACCCGCGCGGCGTCGGCGACCTTCTGGGCGTGGCCGTGGCGCGGGCCGTCCCGGTCGTCCGCGCGCTGCCCGACAGCCGTCTCGAAGCGGCCACGCCGTGCGCGGAATTCGATGTGAAGGCGCTGGTCAACCACCTCTTCCAGGTGATGGAGCAGTTCCAGCGGCTGGCCGCGAAGCAGGACTCCGACTTCACCCGGTCCGTGGACCGGGTGGCCGAGGGGCCCGACTGGCGTGAACGGTTCGGTGAGGAGGCCCACAAGCTGGTGGCGGCCTGGTCGGCGCCGGGTGCCGAGGAGGGGACGACCGGAGCGATGAACATGCCGGCGGCCACGGTCGGTTCCATGGTGCTGCTCGATCTGACCGTGCACCTCTGGGACCTGGCGCGGGCGACGGGGCAGGAGTACGTGCCCGAGGGGGAGGCGCACGCCGTCGTGGAGCGGCTGGCCGGGACCGTCGCGGAGCTGGCGCCGACGGCGCGGTCGATGGGGGTGTTCGGGGAGGCGGTGCCGGAGCCCGCGGGGGCGACGGCGTTCGAGCGGCTGCTCGCGGCGACGGGGCGGGATCCGCGGTGGGCGGCGCCGGTGAGCTGAGGACCCCCGAGGAATAGAGGCGGGGCCGTCGCCGTTCGAGGGTATAGTTGAATCATCAACAACCTCGAAGGGTGAGAGCCATGCAGTTCGGGATCTTCAGCGTCGGTGACGTCACAGCCGATCCGACGACGGGCCGTACGCCGAGTGAGCACGAGCGCATCAAGGCCATGCTCGCCATCGCCCTGAAGGCGGAGGAGGTCGGACTCGACGTCTTCGCCACCGGCGAGCACCACAACCCGCCCTTCGTGCCGTCGTCGCCGACCACGATGCTCGGCTACCTCGCCGCCCGCACCGAGAACCTGGTCCTCTCCACCTCCACGACGCTGATCACCACGAACGACCCGGTGAAGATCGCCGAGGACTTCGCGATGCTCCAGCACGTCGCGGACGGCCGGGTCGACCTGATGATGGGCCGCGGCAACACCGGCCCCGTCTACCCCTGGTTCGGCAAGGACATCCGCGAGGGCATCAACCTCGCCGTCGAGAACTACGCCCTGCTGCGCCGCCTGTGGGACGAGGACGTCGTGACGTGGGAGGGCAAGTTCCGCACGCCGCTGCAGTCCTTCACCTCGACGCCGCGCCCGCTCGACGGGGTCGCGCCCTTCGTGTGGCACGGCTCGATCCGCTCGCCCGAGATAGCCGAGCAGGCCGCGTTCTACGGCGACGGGTTCTTCCACAACAACATCTTCTGGCCGATGGAGCACACCAAGCAGATGGTGAACCTCTACCGCCGGCGCTTCGCCCACTACGGCCACGGCGCCCCCGAGCAGGCCATCGTCGGCCTCGGCGGCCAGGTGTTCATGCGCAGGAACTCGCAGGACGCGGTGCGGGAGTTCCGCCCGTACTTCGACAACGCGCCCGTCTACGGACACGGCCCCTCCCTGGAGGACTTCACCTCGCAGACCCCGCTGACCGTGGGATCCCCGCAGCAGGTGATCGAGCGCACCCTCGGCTTCCGGGAGCACGTCGGTGACTACCAGCGCCAGCTCTTCCTGATGGACCACGCCGGTCTGCCGCTGAAGACCGTCCTGGAGCAGCTCGACATCCTCGGCGAGGAGGTCGTGCCGGTGCTCCGCAAGGAGTTCGCGAACGGCCGCCCGGCGAACGTGCCGGACGCGCCGACGCACGCGTCGCGCGTCGCCGAGGCGGAGCTGAAGGCCCAGCAGGAGCAGGAGAAGGAGGTTCCGGCCGTATGAAACTCGTCGTCGTGTCGGCGGGGCTGAGCGCCCCGTCGTCGAGCAGGATCCTCGCCGACCGGCTCACGCAGGCAGTGACCTCGCAGATCGCGGGCGCCGATGTGGACGTGACCGTCGTCGAACTGCGTGACCTGGCCGTCGAGACCGCGCACAACCTGGTCACCGGGTTCCCCGGGCCCGCCCTCAAGGAGGCGCTCGACGCGGTGGCCGGGGCGGACGGCCTGATCGCCGTGTCGCCCGTGTTCTCGGCCTCGTACAGCGGTCTGTTCAAATCGTTCTTCGACGTGCTCGACAAGGACGCGCTCACCGGGAAGCCGGTGCTCGTCGGGGCGACCGGCGGCACGCCGCGGCACTCGCTCGTCCTGGAACACGCGATGCGTCCGCTGTTCGCCCACCTGCGGGCCGTGGTCGTGCCGACCGCCGTGTACGCGGCGTCGCAGGACTGGGGAGCGGAGGGACTTGAGCAGCGCGTCGAACGGGCGGGCGGTGAGCTCGCCCGGCTCATGACCGGGCTCGCGGCGGCCCGCCCGGCGCCGGTGGAGTGGGGCGACGACGTCATCCCCTTCGAGCGGCAGCTTGCCGCGCTGCGGGCGGAGTAGGCGTCGTCCGTCGGTTTACGGTCCCTGCGGGCCGGCCGGCGCGAGCCAGGCCGTCCAGCCGGGTGTGTGGTGCAGGGGGTACGGCGTCCAGTCGCGCGCATAGTGCGGTGGGCGCTGTCCCTTTGTCGTGAGGAGTGCGGTCGGCACCTTCGCGGCGCGGTCGAGGATGCCCGCGACGGTCGTCGAGACGTTGTTGCCGTCCACCTGGGCGGAGGCGCAGCCCGCGTCGTAGGCGATGGGGAGGGCGCGCGGACCCGTGACCAGGCAGGGCGGGCGCAGGCCCAGGGTGCGCAGGCCGTCGGCGGCGGCGCGGTAGCGCTCGTTCGTGACGGCCGCGGACGCGGTGACCTGGGCCAGGACAGTGGGCTGCGAGACCAGCTGCGCCGCGACGAGCAGTCCCGCGAGGACGAGGGCCCGGCGCGAGCTGAGGCGCGTGACCAGGCCGGCGACCGGCAGGGCGAGGAGCGCGTAGGCCGGGAGCAGGAAGCGCGGAGCCGAGTAGTCGATCATGAGCAGATAGGGCACGGAGAGCGCGGCGGCGACGGCGATGGGGAGCGCGGTCGGCAGGAGCCGGCGCTCGCGCGAGGCGTAGGCGAGCGCGGCCGCGGCGAGCAGGGGCAGAGCCAGCCACCACAGGGTGAGGCCGGGGGAGCCCTGGGTCGCCGTGCACGGGCGGCACAGCAGGGGGCCGTTGAGGCTGGACCAGGCGTTGTCGAAGTTGAGGTGCAGGCCCATGTCGCCCTCGGTGGCGCTCGACACGTGCAGCCGGTCCTGCACCGAGCCGAAGCGGATGTACGCCTCCGCGACCCATTGAGCGAGGCCGACCGCGAGTCCGCCGACCAGGTGGAGCAGGGTGCGGCGGTTGCGGAACAGGGCCGTGGCGATCAGGGGCAGGGCGAGCCAGACGGCGTCCGGGGCGCGGAACAGGGCGGTCACGGCGACACAGCCCGCGAGCCACCGATCGGCGCGGGGGTCGCGTCCGAGCATCGCGCGCAGGAACCAGCCGGTGGCGGCGACCGCGCCGAACGCGACCCAGAGGTTGGGCATGGCCTGAGGCCCGGAGATCTGGGTGATCCACAGCCCCGCGAACAGCAGCGCGGCGAGGGCGGTGGTACGGGCCCCGACGACGGGACGCCATACGCGGAACGCGGCGTACAGGGCGGCCGACGAGAGCAGCGTGAGCGCGATGCGCAGGACGAGGACGGACGGGGTGGCCACGATGAACGGCGTGGTCAGGAAGCTGATGCCGCGGGAGCGCGGCGCGCTGAAGAAGGCGGCGGGGACACGCGGGTCGTACTGCGACACGTACACGGTCTCGTCCCACCCGAGCGCGTGCGCGAGCGGCGGCACGACGAGCACCAGCTGAACGAGGGCGTAGGCGAGGGCGACGAGAGCGAGCCACGGAGTGGCGCGGCCACGCTTTCCGGGCGCGCGGGACGAGGCGCCCGGGGCGGTCGCGGTGGCGGCTGAGTGGCGGGGAATGGGCCCGATGCGGCGGCGGGTGGTGGTGATGATGGCTGCGACGTGGGCCCCTGGGCGGGCGGCCCCGGCCCCTGGATGGACTTTCTCCGGTCGGCTCGTCTCCGGCTTGTCTGTCTCCCGTCGGCTCGTCCTCGTCGGCCGGGCTGTCTGCGGTCGGATTTTCTCCGGTCGGCCCGACGCAGGCCGGCCCGTGTCCGGCTGAGTGGTGGAGGCGGTCGGGTCCGTGTCCGGGCGAGCGGTGGCTGCCCGGTCCGTGTCCGGGCGAGCGGTGGCGTTCGGGTCGGGCGGCTGGGCGGGATGCCGCCGGAGCGTCGAGTGGCCCGGCGGGGAAGGGCGCTCGGCCCGCCTCCGCGCCGTAATTCCTGTCTCCGGCCGGGCGGCGGTGGCGGCCGTACCCGGCCGGGTGTCGGGCCGGGAAACGGATGGCTCGGGCTCGGACAGGGACGGGCCGGGGCCGGATGCGGATGGCCCGGATACGGATGCGGATACGGACGGCCCGGGAACGGATGTGGAGGCGGACGGCCCGGAGGCGGATGCGGACGGTCCGGGCTTCGGGTGGGGGTCGGGCCGGGGGGCGGGTCGCCGCCGGTTCTGATCGGCCCGCCTCCCCCGGCCCTCGGTGGCCCGGTCCCGCTTGGCTCCGGGGGCCTTGGGGCCTTGCGGGCGGGCCGGTTCTGGGGTGGGGGTGCCGAGGTGTGCGTCGTCGGTCGTCATGTGCCTTCCCGCTCGTGTGTCACGTGGGGCGTGGGTCCGAGCGGGCACCGCGCACGGGCGCGGTGCGGGCCGGGCCTCGGGGCGAACGGGTCTTGCGCCGCGCCCAGGCGGCCGCCCGGTGGCGCAGCCGCTGCCAGGAGCGCAGGCGCCGCGTCTCACGGAGTTCGGCGAACAGGAGCTCGTAGCGGGCGACGATCGGATCGGGGTCGTAGCGGCGGGCCGACGCGAACGCGGCGCGGGCCATGGAGTGCCGGCGCGGCGCGTCCTGGATGAGGTCGACCACGGCCTCGGCGAGGGCACGCGCGTCCCCGACCGGTACGAGCCGGCCGTCGACACCGTCCGTGATGATCTCGGCGGGGCCGAGCGGCGCGTTGGTGCTGACCGCCGGAACCCCGCATCGCATGGCCTCGACGAGCGTCATCCCGAAGGACTCCGCGTCGGAGGCGGACACCACGATCGAGGCCTTGGCGAACTCCGGCTCGATGGGTGAGCGCGCCCCCATCAGATGGGCGCGCCCGGTCAGCCCGAGCCCGGCGACGAGATCGCGCAGCTTCGCCTCCTCGGGCCCGCCGCCGTAGATCCGCAGCTGCCATTCGGGTTCCTGCGCGGCGACGGCCGCGAAGGCCTCGAGGAGCAGGTCGAAGCGCTTGCCCGGCGCGAGACGCCCGGCGCTCGCGATGATCTTGGAAGTTCCCTCGGACGGGGGACAGGGCGCCTCCGGCACGATGTTCGGGACCGACAGAACCCGTACGCCCGGAAGGGGCATGCGCGCCCGGTACACCTCGGCGTCCGCCGCGGTCATGGTGACGACGGCGTCGAGGGAGCGGTAGTGGCGGGCGAGTACCGCCCGGAGCTTCTTGCTGTGGGCGTCGTGGCGCAGGTGCTCCTGCCCGATGCGCAGCGCGGTGCGCGGGCCGTACATCGCCAGATAGACGTTGATGCCGGGGCGCGTACCGATCACGACGTCAGCGTCGCAGTGCTCCAGGTAATCACGCACACGCAGATCGTGCAGACGGGTGTACTGCTTGTGGCGCTTCTCGGCGGCGGGAAAGTCCTGCGCGGGTTCCCCGTAGGCCGCGTACCGCGTGTCGACGCCGCCGATGCGCGTGTCGACGAGCGGGACCAGCGAGACGGCGGGGTCGATCGTGAAGCGCGGCACCTCGCGGTGCCGGGACATCGAGACGATCTCCACCTCGTGGCCGCCGCACCCGGCGAGTGCCGAGGCGAGGTTGAGTGTGGTCCGTACGGTCCCGCCGATCGCGTAGGCGTTGTGCAGCAGGAACACGATCTTCATGGACAGCCCTCCCGGCGGGCACTGTGCCCGCAACATACGGCGGCAGCCTGGTCCAGCGAGGTAAGCGGCCGTGCGCGCCCGGGTGAGAGACGGGTAAGAAGGGGTCCGGCGGGCCCCTGGTCAGGGGGTACGCCCCCCGGCGCGGGGGGCACACTGGAACGCGTGTCCCCAACCGCTGCGTCCGCCACGCCCCGCGCCACGTCCCCGACCGTGCTGCTCGCCGAGGACGACCGTGCCATCCGCCATGCCCTGGAGCGGGCCCTGACCCTGGAGGGCTACGAGGTCACGGCGGTCGCCGACGGGGTGGAGGCGATCGCCCAGGCCCACCGCAACGCGCCCGACATACTCGTCCTGGACGTGATGATGCCGGGCATCGACGGCCTTCAGGTGTGCCGGGTGCTGCGCGCCGAGGGCGACCGCACGCCGATCCTGATGCTGACGGCGCTCGTCGAGACGCCCGACCGGATCGCCGGCCTGGACGCGGGCGCGGACGACTACGTCGTGAAGCCGTTCGACGTGGACGAGGTCTTCGCGCGGCTCCGTGCCCTGCTGCGCCGCACCGACGGCGCGGCCTCGGGCGACGGGCGCGACGCAGCACCGGCCGATCCCGTCGGCCACGTCACGGCGGCCGACCTCCGGATGGATCCGCAGGCGAGGCGGGCCTGGCGCGGTGAGCGCGAACTGGAACTCACCCGCACCGAGTTCGACCTCCTGGAGCTGCTCGTGCGCAACGCGGGCATCGTCCTCGACCACGCCACGATCTACGACCGCATCTGGGGCTACGACTTCGGCCCCGGGTCGAAGAACCTCGCCGTGTACGTCGGCTATCTGCGCCGCAAGGTCGACGAACCCGGCGCCGCCTCCCTGATCCACACCGTGCGCGGCGTCGGCTACGTGCTGCGGGAGGACTGAGGATGCCGCGCCGCCGCCTGCGCGCGTTCCTGCACGGGCGGCCGCGCGCCCGGTCCCTGCGGACCACGTTCGCCGTGTCGTTCGCGGCCGTCGCGGCGGCCGTCACCGTCCTGGTCGGCTTCCTCTCCTACGACGCCGCGGCGCGCCTCGTCCGCGTCGACCAGCAGGCCGTGTTCGACGAGGTCGTCACCGACCTGCGGCAGCAGGTGAAGGAGACCGAACTCACCCCGTACGACTTCGCGTCGGGGGACCCGGACCACGACGGTCCGCGCGACGACCTGATCAGGTCGGCCCGTACGGATGTCCAGGTCCTCGGGCCGGGCGGCCGGATCGTCGACCGCGGCAGCCCGCGGCTGCCGGTGAACGCGGCCGACCGGCGCACCGCCGACGAGGCGCGCGCCGGTGTGACGGAGCAGGCCGAAGGGGCGGAGACGGGCGGTTCGCGGCGCGATGTGGAGATCGGCGGTGACGAGTACCGGTTGACGGCCGTGTCGCTGGGCGGCGGTCGCGGCGCGGTCCAGGTCGCGCAGGAGTTCAGCGACACGGAGGACCTGCTGCGTGAACTCCAGCAGCGCACAGGCCTGTTGGCCGCCTCCGTGATCATCGCGGCGGGTCTCTTCGGCTGGTGGCTGGCGCGCCGGATCACGGGGCGTCTGGTCAGGCTGGCCGAGGCGGCGGAGGACGTGGCGGGCACGGGGCACCTCGATGTGCGGGTGCCGGTCACCGGCGGCGACGAGGTGGGCAGCCTGGGGCGTTCCTTCGACCGGATGCTGGGACGGCTCGCGCGCTCCATGGAGGACCAGCGCCGCCTGGTGCAGGACGCCGGCCATGAACTGCGTACACCGCTCACCTCATTGCGTACGAACATCTCGCTGCTGCGCCGTATCGAGGACCTGCCGCCCGCCGCCCGCGAGGAGCTGATCGCCGACCTCGCGCAGGAGTCGCGTGAACTGACCGACCTGGTGAACGAGTTGGTGGAGCTGGCCGCGGGCAAGGAGGACGACGAGCCGGTCGTCGAGGTGGCGCTCGCCGAAACGGCAGAGGACACGGCGGTCCTCGCACGCCGCCGCACGGGCCGCACCGTCGTCGTGCGTTCGAGGGGCGACACGGTGATCATGGGCCGCCCGTCCTCGCTCCAGAGGGCGGTGTCGAACCTGGTGGAGAACGCGGCCAAGTTCGACAGCGAGGGGACGGAGCCGATCGAGATCGTGGTCACGGGCGGCCTCCCGGACGGCGTGCGCGTCGAGGTGCTCGACCGAGGTCCCGGCATCGCGGACTCGGACCTGGACCGGGTCTTCGACCGCTTCTACCGCGCGCCGGCCGCCCGCAGCCTGCCCGGGTCCGGCCTCGGCCTGTCGATCGTCCAGGAGGTGGCGGCGGCCCACGGGGGCGTGCCGTTCGCGAAGGGGCGAGACGGCGGGGGAGCGGCCATCGGGTTCACGGTGCGGGGGGTGGGGGCCGGCCGGTGGTGAGGGTCAGGGCCAGACGAGGCAGTAGGCCTGGTGTCCCGCGTCGTGCAGCCGGTGACTGAAGTCCTGCCATTCGTGCAGCAGTTGGTACACGTTGAACGCGTCGCGCGGGCCGCCGCGGTCCGGGACCGTCGACCAGATGAACGCCGCGGCGCCCACGGCCTCCTCGCCGACGCCGCGCAGCGGGTCGACGACCGTCATGGGCAGCTTCACGACCGCGTAGTCGGGGTGCAGGACCACCAGTTCCAGCGGGGGGACCTTGTGCAGAGGTATGCCCTCTATGCCGGTGAGGACCATGGCGGCCATCGTCTCCGGCTTGATCTTGGTGAACATGCCGCCCATGCCGAGCTCGTCACCGCCGAGCTCCTCGGGGCGCATCGAGATGGGGACACGGGCCGCCGTGGCGCCGTCGGGCGCGCCGAAGTATTTGTACGTCACCCCCACCCGGCCACCATTCCTGCTCCCGGTCCCGCCCAGTGCCTGCCCGGCTTCCGTTTCCTCAGCCGGTGCCGCTGCCGCCTCCGCGTCGCGCCGGTGCTTTCCCCGCCGGGCACGCCGGGGGCCCAGATCGTCGGTCCCCTCGCCCAGTCCGCCACCGCGATGCATATCTCCACCCGACTGCTTTTCCAGGGCGCCTCGCCCCTTTTCTAGGCCGCGCGGCCACCACCGCGCAACCCGATCATCGTGTCAGTGACCTCCCCCACGGTCACTCGCCGAAACGTGCGGTGAAACACCTGCGCGGGCCGGGGAGCGAACCCCGCGCCGGCGTGCAGCGTGAACGGTCCGCGAGCGGCCCATCCCCTGGGAGTTTAGGTAGTCGGTTCCCGCCGTGGCCAGAGAAGCAGGGGATGAGCCGGGCTCCGGAGAGCCTGCCCGTACGCTGAGAGGCATGGCAGAGGCGAACAACATCCCCGGGTCCGCGGCGCCGCCGTCGGGCGCGACCGCACCGTATCCCTATGAAGCACCGGTCTCGCAGGGTCTTTTCGACCGCGCGGCCCTCGTGACGCCGGGCGGCGTGAACTCGCCCGTACGCGCGTTCCGTGCCGTGGGCGGTACGCCCCGGTTCATGGTGTCCGGTACCGGTCCGTACCTCACGGATGCCGACGGTCGCGAGTACGTCGACCTCGTCTGCTCCTGGGGGCCGATGATCCTCGGCCATTCCCGTCCCGAGGTCATCGCGGCCGTCCAGGAGGCCGTCGCGCGCGGCACGTCCTTCGGTACGCCGGGTGAGGGCGAGGTCGCTCTGGCCGAGGAGATCGTCGCGCGGATCGCGCCGGTAGAGCAGGTGCGGCTGGTGTCCAGCGGGACCGAGGCGACCATGTCCGCGATCCGGCTCGCCCGCGGGTTCACCGGGCGCGCCAAGGTGATCAAGTTCGCCGGCTGCTACCACGGACACGTGGACGCGCTGCTCGCCGCCGCGGGTTCGGGTGTGGCGACCTTCGGGCTGCCGGACACCCCGGGGGTCACCGGCGCCCAGGCGGGCGACACCATCGTCGTCCCGTACAACGACCTCGACGCCGTGCGGGCCGCGTTCGCCGCGAACGAGGGCCAGGTCGCCTGTGTCATCACCGAGGCGTCGCCGGGCAACATGGGCGTCGTGCCGCCGCTCGAAGGCTTCAACCAGGGCCTCGCGGACCTGTGCCGCGCGAACGGCGCGCTGTACATCTCCGACGAGGTCATGACCGGCTTCCGCACGTCGAAGGCCGGTTGGTACGGCGTCGACGGGGTGGCGCCCGACCTGATGACGTTCGGCAAGGTCATGGGCGGTGGCTTCCCGGCCGCCGCGTTCGGTGGCCGCGCGGACGTCATGGGGCACCTCGCCCCGGCGGGACCCGTCTACCAGGCCGGCACGCTGTCCGGGAACCCGATCGCGACGGCGGCCGGTGTGGCGCAGCTGCGGCTGCTCGACGACGCCGCGTACACGAAGATCGACGCGGTCTCCGAGGAGCTGCGCACCCTGGTGGGCGCCGCGCTCACCAAGGAGGGCGTCGCGCACCGTGTGCAGAGCGCCTCGAACATGTTCTCCGTGTTCTTCACGGAGAACGAGGTGCGCAACTACGAGGACGCGAAGGCGCAGGAGTCCTTCCGCTTCACGGCGTTCTTCCACTCGATGCTGGCGCAGGGCGTCTATCTGCCGCCGTCGGCCTTCGAGTCCTGGTTCGTCTCCACCGCCCATGACGAGCGGGCGGTCGAGCGCATCGCCGCCGCGCTCCCCGGTGCCGCGCGCGCGGCTGCGGAGGCCACGCAAGCATGACCACTGCCGGCAAGTCCGACCAGGACATCACCGTCGTCCACGTGATGCGGCACGGAGAGGTGCACAACCCGGAGGGGATCCTGTACGGGCGGCTGCCCGACTATCACCTCTCCGAGCTCGGCCGGCAGATGGCCGACCGGGTCGCCGAGCACCTGTCCTCGCGTGACGTGACCCATGTCGTGGCCTCGCCGCTGGACCGGGCGCAGGAGACGGCGACGCCGATCGCGAAGGCGCACGGGCTCGACCTGGCGACCGACGACCGGCTCATCGAGGCGGGCAACGTCTTCCAGGGCAAGACGTTCGGCGTCGGCGACGGCGCGCTGCGCAAGCCGGAGAACTGGAAGCACCTCGTCAACCCCTTCAAGCCGTCGTGGGGCGAGCCGTACGTCGAGCAGGTCGTGCGGATGATGGGCGCCCTCGACGCGGCGAAGGACGCGGCGCGGGGGCACGAGGCGGTGTGCGTCAGTCATCAGCTGCCGATCTGGATCGTGCGCAGCTTCGTGGAGAAGCGCCGGCTGTGGCACGACCCGCGCAAGCGGCAGTGCACGCTCGCCTCGCTCACGACGTTCACCTATCGCGGAGACAAGATCGTGTCCGTCGGCTACACCGAGCCGGCGCGCGATCTCGTGCCCGCCCATCTCCTCGCGGGCGCCAAGCCCGTGAAGGGGAAGGACAAGGCGTTCGGCGCGTAGCGCTCCCGGCACTCGGCCCTCGGGGCGTTCGGCGCAGGGGCGTCGGCATTGCCCAATTTTGTTCTCCTGGCAGGAACCGCAGTGTTCGTCGCGCCCTCTAAGGGGGTGCCCGTCTCGTACGGGAGCGGGGCGCGACGAATGGGGACCAGGGAATGCCGGACATCACACGAAGGGGACTGATCGGGCTCGGGGCGGGGGCGGCGGCCGCCGCGCTCGCCGGGTGCGGCACCACCAACGGGCAGGGCGGCGGGACGTCCGTGCCGCCGGGCGACAGGCCCGAGGGCGGGGCCGGTGAGCCCGGCAAGCCCGCGGCCCGGCCGATCGGCGACGGCTCGACGTCGTACACGGGCAAGCAGCCGAACCAGCCGGGCAGGCCCGTCCCCCTCGAACCCGGCCAGCAGCCGCCGCAGTTCGTGATCTTCTCCTGGGACGGCGCGGGCGAGGTCGGCAACGGTCTCTTCCCGCGCTTCCTCGAACTGGCCGAGAACCACGGCGCGCACATGACGTTCTTCCTCTCCGGCCTCTATCTGCTGCCGGAGTCGAAGAAGCGGCTGTACCGCCCGCCGAACAACGGGGTCGGCGCCTCCGACATCGGCTACCTCACCGACGCCCACATCACGGAGACGCTGCGGTACGTGCGCCAGGCCTGGCTCGAAGGCCATGAGATAGGCACGCACTTCAACGGTCACTTCTGCGCGGGCGCCGGCACCGTCGCCAACTGGACCCCGGCGCAGTGGCGCAGCGAGATCGACCAGGCCAAGTCGTTCGTCAAGGAGTGGCGCACGAACACGGGCCGGCACGACCTGCCCTCGCTGCCCTTCGACTACGAGAAGGAACTCGTCGGCGGCCGCACGCCCTGCCTGCTCGGCCAGGACAACCTGCTGCCCACGGCTCGCGAGCTGGGCTGGCGCTACGACGCCTCGTCGCCGGGCGGCCGGCAGCGCTGGCCCGTCAAGCGGGGCGGGGTGTGGGATCTGCCGCTCCAGGCCGTGCCGTTCCCCGGGCGCAGCTTCGAGGTCCTCTCGATGGACTACAACATGCTGGCCAACCAGTCGGTGAACACGACCAGGGCGCCCGCCTACAACTACCCGCGCTGGCGCAAGCAGTCGACCGAGGCCTACATAGCCGGCTTCAACCGGGCATACGAGACGAATCGGGCGCCGTTCTTCATAGGCAACCACTTCGAGGAGTGGAACGGCGGCATCTATATGGACGCCGTCGAAGAGGCGCTCAAGCACATGGCCAGACGGAAGGACGTACGCCTCGTCTCCTTCCGGCAGTTCGTCGACTGGCTGGACGTCCAGGACCCGAAGGTCCTCGACAGGCTGCGCTCGCTCGACGTCGGAGCGCGCCCCGACGGTGGCTGGAACAGCTACCTCAAAGCCGCGGCGTGAGCATCGCGCCGTACCCTGGACGACCCTTCCTGAAATGGGGTTTTCCGTACGCAAGGGGGGTGCGGAAGATCCCCTAAACAGACATGCGAAACTTTTCACATGAGTGCCGACTGCCGCGTTTCCCCCCTCGCTGCATCCAAGCGCCGTACCGCCCTCCTCGCCGCAGGCGCCGCGGTCGCTGCGCTGACGCTCTCCGCATGCAGCTCCGGTGGAACGTCCGGCGGTGGCAACAACACCAACTTCGTGACGAACTCCGGCGGCATCTCCACCGTCGACAAGGGTGACCGGCACGACGCGCCGAAGCTGGACGGCAAGGATCTGGAGGGCAAGCCCCTCGATCTCGCCGACTACAAGGGCAAGGTCATCGTGCTGAACGTGTGGGGCTCCTGGTGCCCGCCGTGCCGCGCCGAGGCCAACTACTTCTCGAAGGTCGCGAACGAGACCAAGAGCAAGGATGTCCAGTTCATCGGCATCAACACCCGTGATCCGCAGACCGAACCGGCCCTCCAGTTCGAGAAGGACCACAACATCCCGTACCCGAGCTTCTACGACCCCTCGGGCAAGCTGATGCTGCGGTTCGAGAAGGGCACCCTCAACCCGCAGTCCATCCCGTCCACGCTCGTCATCGACCGCGACGGCAAGATCGCCGCCCGCTCGCTGCGCGCGCTCAGCGAGGACAAGCTGCGCAAGATGGTCGACCCCGTGATCGCGGAGAAGTGAGCGACGGTGCACGCCACGCTCACCGCTCTCGCCGCTGAAGGCGGAGTGAGCAGCACCGTCGAGAGCGGTGCGCTCCTGCTCGCCCTGCCGATCGCCGTGCTCGGCGGTCTCCTCTCGTTCTTCTCGCCCTGCGTCCTGCCTCTCGTGCCCGGCTATCTGTCGTACGTGACAGGGGTCAGCGGCACCGACCTGGCCGACGCGCGACGGGGCCGGATGGCCCTGGGCGCCGGACTCTTCGTCCTCGGCTTCACCGCGGTCTTCGTCTCCGGCGGGGCCCTCTTCGGCTACTTCGGCGAGACGCTCCAGGAGTACCAGGACACCCTCACCAAGATCCTCGGTGTCCTGATGGTCCTCATGGGGATCTTCTTCATGGGCATGATGCCCTGGCTCACCCAGCGCGAATTCCGCTTCCACAAGCGGCCGGTGACCGGGCTGATCGGCGCTCCGGTGCTCGGCGCCCTGTTCGGTATCGGCTGGACCCCCTGCATCGGGCCGACGCTCGCCTCCGTGACCGCCCTGTCGTTCAACGAGGCGAGCGCGGGGCGCGGGGCCATACTGACCGTTGCGTACTGCGCGGGGCTCGGTGTCCCCTTCGTGCTCGCCGCGGTCGCCTTCCGCAAGGCGCTCGGCGCCTTCGGCTGGGTCAAGAAGCACTACGCCTGGGTGATGCGGATCGGCGGCATCATGATGATCTTTACCGGAGTGCTGCTGCTCACAGGAGCCTGGGACACCCTCGTCCAGCAGATGCAGACCTGGTCCAACGGCTTCACGGTGGGAATCTGATCCATGAGCACGACTGAATCCGGCAAGACCGGCGAGGTGAGCGGCGACGAGCTCGGCGCGGCCGGCTCGCACCTGTCCACCGCTCCGCAGGAGGACCGCGACCCGACCCTGCCCCGGCTGGGCGTCATCGGCTGGATCCGCTGGTTCTGGCGGCAGCTCACCTCGATGCGCGTCGCGCTGATCCTGCTCTTCATGCTCTCGCTCGGGGCGATCCCCGGCTCGCTGATCCCGCAGTCCGGGATCGACGAGATGAAGGTGCAGACCTTCAAGGACGCGCACACGACGGTCGCGCCGATCTACGACAAGCTGGGCCTGTTCCACGTCTACAGCTCGGTGTGGTTCTCCGCGATCTACATCCTGCTGTTCATCTCCCTCATCGGCTGCATCGTCCCGCGCACCTGGCAGTTCGTCGGGCAGCTGCGCGGCCGCGCCCCGGGAGCCCCCAAGCGCTTCACGCATCTGCCCGCGTCCGCGACCTGGCGCACCGACGCCGAGCCGGAGCAGGTCCGCGCCGCGGCACTCGACATCCTTCGCAAGCGCCGCTTCCGCGCCCACATCGCCGGTGACGCCGTCGCCTCCGAGAAGGGCTATCTGCGCGAGGCCGGCAACCTGGTCTTCCACATCGCGCTGATCGTGATGCTGATCGCCTTCGCCTGGGGCCAGCTCTTCAAGTCCGAGGGCGGCAAGCTCATGGTCGAGGGCGACGGAGGCTTCTCCAACGCCCTGCCGATGTACGACGACTTCAAGTCGGGCAATCTCTTCGACTCCGACACCGACCTGACGCCGTTCAGCTTCCAGCTCGACAAGTTCGACGGGACGTACGAGCGCAACGGGCCGAACAAGGGGAGCCCGCGCGTCTACCGCGCCAACGTGACCTACAGCGTCGGCGCGACCGGCAAGGAGCAGAAGACCGCGATCCAGGTCAACGACCCCCTCGAGATCGACGGCACCAAGGTCTACCTCAACGGCCACGGCTACGCGCCCACCGTCACCGTCCGGGACGGCCGCGGCAAGGTCGTCTCCCGGCAGGCCGTGCCGCTGCTGCCCATCGACTCGAACGTCACGTCCACCGGTGCCATCAAAGTCATGGACGGCTACCGCGACAAGAACGGCAAGCGGGAACAGCTCGGCTTCAACGCCTTCTTCGTGCCGACCTTCGCGGGGTCCGGCAAGGGCAACATGTTCTCCCAGTTCCCCGCGCTCGACTATCCCGTCCTCGCGCTGTCCGCGTACCACGGAAGCCTGGGTGTCGACTCCGGTATCCCGCAGAACGTGTACCAACTGGACACCTCCAAGATGAAGAAGTTCACGGACTCCAAGGGGGAGCTGCTCAAGACGCGGCTGCGGCCCGGCGAGACCATGAAGCTTCCGAACGGTGCCGGGTCGATCACGTTCGACAAGGACATCAAGCAGTGGGCGAGCTTCCAGATCACCCACCAGCCCGGCGACGGCTGGGCCCTCGCCGGAGCGCTCGCCGCCATCGCGGGCCTCGCCGGCTCCCTGTTCATCCAGCGCCGCCGCGTCTGGATCCGGGCGACCCCCGGAGCCGACGGAGTCACCGTCGTCGAGATGGGCGGTCTCGGCCGCAGCGAGTCCTCGAAGGTGGCCGAAGAACTCGGCGACCTGGCCGCACACCTCCACGAACAGGCGCCCAGCGCCGCCGATCCCCAACCTGCTGTTCCTGCCGAAGGGGCTGAGAAGTGAATCTCGCCGCCGCAACCAACGAGAATCTCGCGCACATCAGCAATGTGCTGATCTACTCGTCGATGGCCGTGTACCTCCTGGCCTTCTTCGCGCACATGGCCGAGTGGCTCTTCGGCAGCCGCAGCAAGGTCGGCCGCACCGCCGCCGCGCTGACGCAGAAGCCCACCGCGCAGAGCGCGGCCGGCTCCGTGAAGGTGCAGGTCAAGGAGAAGAACGGCGGCACCGCCGTCCTGGAGCGGCCCAGCGTCGTGACGCGCGCCGTCTCCGGCACGCGTGACGTGCCGGACGGTCCCGGCGCCTCCGGCGGCGACGAGCAGGGCGACCTCTACGGCCGTATCGCGGTGTCCCTCACCGTGCTCGCGTTCCTCGTGGAGGCGAGCGGTGTTCTCACCCGCGCGCTCTCCGTGCAGCGCGCGCCGTGGGGCAACATGTACGAGTTCAACATCACCTTCTCCACCGTCGCCGTCGCCGTGTACCTCGGCCTCCTGGTGGCGAAGAAGAACATCGGCTGGCTCGGCCTCCCGCTGGTCACCACGGTCCTCCTCGATCTCGGCCTCGCTGTCACCGTCTTGTACACCGCCAGCGACCAGTTGGTTCCCGCCCTTCACTCGTACTGGCTGTACATCCACGTCTCCACCGCGATCTTCTGCGGCGCGGTGTTCTACGTCGGCGCGGTCAGCACGCTGCTCTACCTCTTCCGCGACGCGTACGAGAGCAAGCTGGCGAACGGCGGCACTCCCGGGAAGTTCGCGACCTCCGTCATGGAGCGCCTGCCCGCCGCGTCCTCGCTCGACAAGTTCTCCTACCGCGTGAACGCGGCCGTCTTCCCGCTGTGGACGTTCACGATCATCGCGGGCGCGATCTGGGCCGGCGACGCCTGGGGCCGCTACTGGGGCTGGGACCCCAAGGAGACCTGGTCGTTCATCACCTGGGTCGCCTACGCCTGCTACCTGCACGCCCGCGCGACCGCCGGATGGAAGGGCCGCAAGGCCGCCTACCTGGCCCTGATCGCGTTCGCCTGCTGGCTGTTCAACTACTACGGCGTGAACATCTTCGTCACCGGCAAGCACTCCTACGCCGGCGTCTGACACCGCGACCGCCACCGACGGCCGGTTCCCATGTGACGTGAGTCACGGGAACCGGCCGTCGGCGTACGGACAGATGGGGGGATGTGAAGAAGAATCAGGGGGCACATCAAGCACGCAGAACACGGGTGAGGGACGGTGACGCCGACGCGTTCGGCGAGCTCTTCGACGCCTGTGCCCGATCCGTCTACAACCACGCCTACAGCCTGACCGGAGACTGGTCGACCGCCGAGGAAGTCGTCTCGCTGACCTTCCTCGAAGCATGGCGGCTGCGCGGAAAGGTCGAGCCCGAGGGCGGCTCGCTGCGGCCCTGGCTGCTCGGCATCGCCACCAACGTCACGCGCAACCTGCGCCGCGCCACCCGCAGACACGCCGCCGCCGTCTCCCGCCTCCCGCGCGCGGAGGCCGAGGCCGACTTCGCCGACGACGTCGCAGGCCGCATCGACGACCAGGCCCGCATAGCCCTCGTCCACACCGCGCTGGCCACGCTGCGGCGCCCCGAACGCGAGGTGCTCGCCCTGTGCGTCTGGTCGGGCCTCGACTACCCGGCCGCCGCCAAGGCGCTCGGCGTCCCCGTCGGCACGGTCCGCTCCCGGCTCTTCCGGGCCCGCAGGAAACTCGCCCGCGCCATGGAACTCCCTCACCCCGACGGACAGATGAAAGGCGGCCACGCTCCCGTGGCCGGGCCCATAGAGGAGGGGAACCGATGAACACGCTTCCTGAGAAGGACCTTCCACCGGGCCGGCACCGACTCCTCAAGGAGCATCTGATGACCGAGATCCGGGAGACCGAAGCACCCGCGCGGGCGCCGCGCCGCCGGAAGTGGCTGCGGCCCACGTTCGCCGCCGTTGCCGTGGCGACCGCCGCGGCCGTCACGTTCGTCGTGCTGCCGTCGGACGGCGCGGGCGCACCGCCGCCCACGAAGGAGGCCGTGGCGCTCCTGGAGGACGTCGCGCTCGCCGCCGAGCACTCCGATACGCCCGGCCGCATCCGCGACGACCAGTTCGTCTATGTCGACAGTCTGGTGTCGTACTCGCAGAGCGGCGAGGGCATGAAGACGAAGATCCCGCCGCTGCACCGGCTGGAGACCTGGCAGTCCGTGGACGGCACCCGCAAGGGGCTCGTACGCGAGAAGGGGCGCGGCCAGTGGGCGACCGAAACCGGGCCGGTTCCGGGCGGGCCCGGCTACGAGACGTCCACCGGCTACCGGCACCTGTCCACCCTGCCCACCGACCCCGACGCGATGCTGCGCTGGCTGCGCAGGACTGCCCCGGAGCACAGCGGCCAGCAGGCCGACCATGCCATGTTCGTGCTGGTCGGCGACCTGATCAGAGACGCGCTCGTGCCGCCGGAGGTGGGCGCCGCGCTCTACCGGGCCGCCGCCAGGATCCCCGGCGTGACCGTGGTGAAGGGGGTGAAGGACGCCTCGGGCCGGCCCGGGATCGCCGTGGCCCGCCAGGACCCCGACAACCCCAGCCGCGACGAGTGGATCTTCGACGTGAAGACCCGTGAGTTCCTGGGCGAGCGCACCGTCGCCACCGAAGCCTGGTCGGGCGGGGTGAAGAAGGGCCAGGTCACGAGCAATACGGCGGTCGTGGACCGGGCCGTCGTCGACAAGCCGGGGCAGCGGCCGTAGGGGGTGGGCAGCGGATCCCGGTCCGTACGGGTGCGCGAAGCGCGCGGGCGCGCCAGCCTGGAGACATGACCGAATCCAGCCACCCCACCGAGCCCGCGGCATCCGCCACACCCGTCGCGCCCGGCACGAGCCGGACCGAGGGTCACACCATCACCCTGCACTTCACGATCGTGCTTCCCCACCCCGTGGAGCAGGTCTGGGAGGCGGTGGCCACCCCGGCGGGACTGCCGGGGTGGCTGGCCGCCGCCGATGTGCTCGAACCACGGCTCGGCGGGGCGGTCACGCTGCGGTGGCTCAACAACGGGCGGGCCCACGCGGGCCACGTCACCGCGTGGGACGGCGAACGCGTCGCCGAGTACACGCTCGAAGGCCCGCACGGCCGCATGCGCTTCCACCTGGAGCCGACGGCCCCCGACGCGACGACCCTGCGGTTCACCGGCGAGATCGAAGGCGACGACTCGGCACGCCTGGACTATCTGGCCGCCTGGCACGACCACTTCGAGCACCTGACCGCCGCGCTCGACGGGCACCCGACGGACGAGCGGGCCTGGGCGGCCTGGACCCCGGCCCGCTGGCAGCAGCTCCGGGACGGCTACGGCAAGACCCCGCAGTGATCAGGCATCACAGTGATCAGTCAGCAACGAACGGAGATCAAGGCGCGATGCCGATCAAGGCGTGATGCCGGCCAAGGCGCCACACCGGCCAGGACTCCACACCGGCCAGGACTCCACACCGATCAGGGCGCCACACCGGCCAGCACTCCACACCGATCAGGGCTCCACACCGATCAAGGCTCCACGGTGATGGCGTCCAGCTTCGCCCGCAGGTACGTGTGCGAGTCGACGGGCTCGTACGCGACCCGGCCCTTCGGCGCGGGGACGGACTCGACGCTCGTGCGCGGGTCGCACTCGTAGAAGTAGACGAGCGACATCAGCTCCTCGGCGGGCAGGTCCGCCGGGGGCGGCAGGACGCGGTGCCGGCCGGAGCGCCAGCGGTCGCCGGTCCAACGCGCCATCAGGTCACCGATGTTGATCGTGAACGCGTCCGGGTCGAACGGCGCGTCCTCCCAGCCGCCCTCGTCGGTGTGGACCTGGAGCCCGCCCTTGCCCGCCTGGCGGTCCAGGACCGTGACGGTTCCGAAGTCGGTGTGCGGGCCGATGCGGAACTGGCCCGCCTCGGGCTCGCCGACGACGTCCGTGCCCGGGTACCAGTTGATGTTGAAACCCCAGGTGGGGTGCGTGGTGTGGCGGGTGAAGAAGTCCTCCTCCTCGCCGAGCGCGACCGCGAGGAGTTCGAGCAGCAGGTCGGACAGCTCCCGCATCCGCCTCAGATACGTCTCGACGAGCGCGCGGAGCTCGGGCGTCTCGGCGGGCCAGGTGTTGGGCAGGAACCACTCCGCGTCGATCTCCGCGTCGCCGGTGGGCAGTTCGGAGGCGTACGACAGGGACTCCTTCAGGTCGGGCGGGGTCGCGGTGCCCTCCGCGTAGCCGTTCGCCTCGGTGCCGGGGCCCAGCCACCCCCGACCGCCCACCTTCACGGCGTACGGCTCCTTCACGGCGGGCGGCAGCCGGAAGAAGCCGCGTGCCGCCTCCCGGATCCGGGCGCGCAGGCCCGGGTCCACGCCGTGCCCGGTGACCAGCAGGAATCCGGCGGTCCGCAGTGCCTCGTCGACGGTTCGGGCGATCTCGGCGCGCGCGTTCGGGCTGCCGGAGAGCCAGGGCCGCAGATCGATCGTGGGGATGCGGGGCCGCGGCGCGGAGGGTTCGGTCATGCCCCCACTGTGGACGCGGGCCGGCACCTGGGCAACGGTGCCTGACCCGGCCGGACGCGAGCCCTAATCGCCGATGTCCTCGTTCCACAGCTCGGGCTCGGCCGCGATGAACTCCTCCATCATGGCGACGCACTCGGGGTCGTCGAGCACCACGATCTCCACGCCGTGCTCGGCGAGCCAGTCGTGTCCGCCGTGGAACGTCCGCGCCTCACCGACGACGACCCGCGAGATCCCGAACTGCCGCACCAGACCGGAGCAGTACCAGCACGGCGAGAGCGTCGTCACCATCGTCGTGCCCTTGTACGAGCGCTGCCGGCCCGCGTTGCGGAAGGCGTCCGTCTCGCCGTGCACGGACGGATCCCCGTCCTGCACACGGCGGTTGTGCCCGCGCCCGAGGACCTTCCCGTCCGCCGAGTAGAGGGCCGCGCCGATCGGGATGCCGCCCTCGGCGAGCCCCGCCCGCGCCTCCTCGACGGCCGTGGCCAGCCAGGTCCGCGCCAGCCCGGCGTCGAAGGCGTTCACGCCTGCTCGCCGCCCTGCTCGCGCTCGCGCTTCTTGAGCTCCTCCTCGCGGCGGCGCAGATCGGCCTCCCAGTCCTTGAGGAGCGCCTCGTCCTTCTTGTTCTCCTCGCGCAGGGAGTGCAGGAACTCGGGGTTGTCGTCGGGCGCGACCCACTGTGTGCGGTGGCTGCGGTGCCACTCGGACGGTGTCGAGCCACCCGCGGGCCCGTGCCGGCGCCTGCCCGCGACGAGCCAGGCGATCGGGCCGACGAGCACCTCGCCGAAGAGCAGGATGATGATGACCCACACGACCTTCGGCAGGCCCCTGACCTCCTCCTCCGGAGTGTTCAGGCAGTCGATGAAGGCGTAGATCCACAACGCCAGTACCAGCAGGAACGGCAAGTAGCGGAGCATGGTGTCGCGATCCCCCAAGGAGCGGCATGGGGACGACGCGGGCCCCCGGTGACCGGGTCAGGGTAGCCGGTGCGCGCTGCGCCGTCCCGAGGCGCGAGCTCCGGGCCCCCGGCCGAAGGGCAGGGGCGGGCGCAGGAAGTGCGGGCCCCCTCAGCGATACTGGGACGCATGGCTTACGACGATCTTCGCTCCCTCCTGCGGGCGCTGGAGCGCGAGGGCGACCTCAAGCGCATCAAGGCCGAGGTCGACCCCTATCTCGAGGTCGGTGAGATCGTCGACCGGGTGCAGAAGTCCGGCGGCCCCGCTCTCCTCTTCGAGAACGTGCGCGGCTCCTCGATGCCCCTCGCGATGAATGTGTACGGGACCGACCGGCGCCTGCTGAAGGCGCTCGGCCTGAAGTCCTACGAGGAGATCAGCGACAAGATCGGCGGCCTGCTGCGCCCCGAGCTGCCGCACGGCTTCGTGGGCGTGCGCGAGGCATTCGGCAAGCTCGGCTCGATGGTCCACGTGCCGCCGAAGAAGGTGAAGGACGCGCCGGTGCAGGAGGTCGTCCTGCGCGGCGACGACGTGGACCTGGACCAGCTCCCGGCCCTGTTCACCTGGCCCGAGGACGGCGGCTCCTTCTTCAACCTCGGCCTGACGCACACCAAGGACCCCGAGAGCGGCATCCGCAACCTCGGGCTCTACCGGCTCCAGCGTCACGACCGGCGCACCATCGGCATGCACTGGCAGATCCACAAGGACAGCCGCAACCACTACCAGGTGGCCGCCAGGAAGGGCGAGAAGCTGCCGGTCGCGATCGCCTTCGGCTGCCCGCCCGCCGTGACGTACGCGTCGACGGCGCCGCTTCCGGGGGACATCGACGAGTACCTCTTCGCCGGGTTCATCCAGGGCAAGCGGATCGAGATGGTCGACTGCAAGACGGTGCCGCTCCAGGTGTCGGCGAACGCCGAGGTCGTCCTGGAGGGATGGCTGGAGCCCGGGGAGATGCTCCCCGAGGGCCCGTTCGGCGACCACACCGGCTTCTACACGCCGCAGGAGCCCTTCCCCGCGCTGACGATCGACTGCGTGACGATGCGCAAGCGCCCGCTGCTCCAGTCGATCGTGGTGGGGCGTCCGCCGACGGAGGACGGTCCCCTCGGCCGGGCCACGGAGCGCTTCTTCCTGCCGCTGCTCAAGATCATCGTGCCGGACATCGTGGACTACCACCTGCCCGAGTCGGGCGGATTCCACAACTGCGCGATCGTCTCGATCGACAAGAAGTACCCGAAACACGCGCAGAAGGTCATGCACGCCGTGTGGGGCGCGCACATGATGTCGCTGACCAAGCTGATCGTGGTCGTCGACTCGGACTGCGACGTGCACGACCTGCACGAGGTCGCGTGGCGGGCGCTCGGCAACACGGACTACGCCCGTGACCTGACCGTCGCCGAGGGGCCCGTCGACCACCTCGACCACGCCTCGTACCAGCAGTTCTGGGGCGGCAAGGCCGGCATCGACGCGACGAAGAAGTGGCCCGAGGAGGGCTACACGCGGGACGGCGGCTGGCCCGAGATGGTGCTGTCCGACCCGCAGACGGCGGCGACGGTCGACCGCCGTTGGAAGGAGTACGGCCTGTGACCAGCGCTTCCGCCGCGATCCCGCAGCCGGGCCGGACCAAGGCGTTCCTGCGCCTCGTCATGATCGAGCACTCGGTGTTCGCGCTGCCCTTCGCGTACATCGCCGCGCTCACCGCGATGTTCCGGATGGACGGGAACATCCACTGGTGGCGGCTGCTGCTCGTGACGATCGCGATGGTCGGTCTGCGCACGTTCGCGATGGCCGTGAACCGGATCATCGACCGCGAGATCGACGCCCGTAACCCGAGGACCGCCCACCGCGAACTCGTCACGGGCGCGATGTCCGTGAAGTCCGCCTGGACCGGCGCGCTCGTCGCGCTCGTCGTCTTCCTCGGCGCGGCCGCCCTGCTCAACCCGCTGTGCCTGGCGCTCGCGCCCATCGCGGTGATCCCGATGGTCGTCTATCCGTACGGCAAGCGGTTCACGAACTTCCCGCAGGCCATCCTGGGTCTCGCCCAGGCGATGGGGCCGGTGGGCGCCTGGCTCGCGATCACCGGCGAGTGGTCGTGGAACGCGGTGATCCTCGGGCTCGCGGTCGGCATCTGGATCGGCGGCTTCGACCTCATCTACGCCTGTCAGGACGTGGAGACCGACCGCGAGGTCGGCGTGATGTCGGTACCGGCCCGCTTCGGGGTCCCGGCGGCGATTCGGGGGGCGCGCGGCTGCCACGCGCTCACCACGGCGCTGTTCGTCTGGTACGCCCTCGCCACGGACGCGGGTGCGTTCTTCTGGCTCGGCCTCGCCATCGTCGCGGGCGCCTTCCTCTACGAGCACACGATCGTGCGGCCGCGCGACCTGTCCCGGCTCAACCGGGCCTTCTTCCAGGTCAACGGCTTCATCGGGATCGCCCTGTTCGCGTGTGCGCTGCTCGACCTGCTCGTGCGCGGCCTGACTGTCTGACCGCGGCGGGGTGCCGGATAGGCTCGATGGCATGACCGCAGGAGAAATTGGGCGCCGGCCTTGGATCGTGGGGGTGTCCGGCGCGTCGGGGACCCCGTATGCCGCCGCGGTTCTGCGCGCGCTGCTCGACGCGGGGGAGAGCGTGGACCTCGTCGTCTCGCGCGCCTCACGGCTGACGCTGCTCGACGAGACGGGGATCGCCTTCCGGGACGCGCACTGGCGCGAGGACCTCGGACAGTGGCTGGCGCGCGGGGCGGACGGGAAGCCGGACACGTTCGCGGTGGGCGCCGCTCTCGACCGGGTCAGGTACTGGTCCGCCGGGGATCTGGCGGCGGGACCGTCGTCCGGGTCGTATCCGGCGAAGGGCATGATCATCGTGCCCGCGTCGACGGCGTGCGTGGCGGGCGTGGCGCTGGGCCTGTCGAAGGATCTGCTCCAGCGCGCGGCGAGCGTGACGCTCAAGGAAGGGCGCGGGCTGGTCGTCGCGGTGCGCGAGACGCCGCTGAACGGACAGACGCTGAAGCATCTGGTGGCGCTGGACGAGGCGGGCGCCGTGGTGCTGCCCGCCTCTCCGGCGTTCTACGCGGGGGCGACGCACATCCAGGATCTGGTGGACTTCGTCGCCGGGCGGGCGCTCGACGCGGCAGGGGTGCCGCATCGGCTCTACCGCCGGTGGGAGGGAGAGCTCGGGGGCGGCTCTCCGGACCGTTAGCGCTTCTTGGCGCGCGCGGCCCGCTTCTCAGCGGTACGCGCCTCGACGGCGGACTGGTGGGCACGCGAGCGGTTGGCCTGGTCCTGCAGCTCGCGCATACGGGCGTAGGCCATCTCGATCGTGTACACGGTGACAACACTCCTGAATGATCGTCATTGATCGGTAGTCGAAGATCGCTTGGTAGGGAAGCCGAAGGTGAAACCGGGTTTCGGCTAAAAGATTCACAGGGTCAATGCCCTGGACGCCTTAGATTCTACACGTAAACTCGCGTCAACGCAGAATAATGAAAGGCATGGACCCATGGACGCCGTGGACAGGCAGCTCATTCAGGCCCTGCGCGAGAACGGCCGCGCCTCGTATGCCGAGTTGGGACGCCTCGTAGGCCTGTCCGGGCCCAGCGTCACCGACCGCATCAACCGCCTGGAGGCGGCCGGTGTCATCACCGGCTACCGCGCGACCGTCGACTCGCCCTCGCTCGGTCTCGGGGTCACCGCCCTGATCGGCATCTCGCTCTCCGACGCCGCCGACCACGAGGACGTGGCGCGCCGGCTCAAGGACCTGTACGAGATCGAGGACTGCTGGTTCATCGCGGGCGACGACTCGTACATGCTCAAGGTGCGGGTCGGCGACGTGGACGGCCTGGAGCGCACCATCCGCCGGCTCAGCGGCACGAAGGGTGTCTCGCGCACGCGCACCACGATCGTGCTGTCCACCAAGTGGGAGAACCGGGTGGGGGAGCTGCCCGACGAAGAGGAGTAGGGCGGGCGCGAAGTGCCTGATGGGGGCCCCTCCGCCCGAAGGGCGGGGGAGTACGGTTGGCCGCAGTCTTTGGTGAGGAGCAATGGCAATGGACGTAGGGCTCAAGCGCGAGCTGGAGCAGAAGGTGCGGGACGGCGAGCGGCTGTCGCGTGAGGACGGCATCGCGCTGTACGAGTCGGACGACCTGGCCTGGCTGGGCGGGCTCGCCCACGAGGTGCGGACGCGCAAGAACGGCGACGTCGTCCACTTCAACGTCAACCGCCACCTCAACATGACGAACGTGTGCACCGCCTCGTGCGCGTACTGCTCGTTCCAGCGCAAGCCGGGCGAGAAGGACGCGTACACGATGCGCATCGAGGAGGCCGTCCGCCTCGCCAAGGCGATGGAGAACGAGAACCTCACCGAGCTGCACATCGTCAACGGCCTGCACCCGACGCTCCCCTGGCGTTACTACCCGCGCTCCCTGAAGGCCCTCAAGGAGGCGCTGCCGAACGTCGCGCTGAAGGCGTTCACGGCGACGGAGATCCACCACTTCGAGACGATCTCCGGGCTCTCCGCCTCCGAGATCCTCGACGAGCTGATCGACGCCGGCCTGGAGTCGCTGACCGGCGGCGGCGCCGAGATCTTCGACTGGGAGGTCCGGCAGCACATCGTCGACCACGCCACCCACTGGGAGGACTGGTCGCGGATCCACCGCCTCGCGCACGAGAAGGGTCTCAAAACCCCGTCGACGATGCTGTACGGGCACATCGAGGAGCCCCGCCACCGCGTCGACCACGTGCTGCGCCTGCGTGAACTCCAGGACGAGACCGGCGGTTTCCAGGTCTTCATCCCGCTGCGCTACCAGCACGACTTCGTCGACATGAAGGACGGCAAGGTCCGTAACCGCCTCCAGGCGCGGACGACCATGGCGACCGGCGCCGAGGCGCTCAAGACCTTCGCGGTCTCCCGGCTCCTGTTCGACAACGTGCCGCACGTGAAGTGCTTCTGGGTCATGCACGGCGTGCAGACCACCCAGCTCGCGCTCCAGCACGGCGCCGACGACATGGACGGCTCGGTCGTCGAGTACAAGATCACGCACGACGCGGACAACTACGGGACGCCGAACAAGCTGACCCGCGAGGACCTGCTCGACCTGATCCGCGACGCCGGCTTCCGGCCCGTCGAGCGGAACACCCGGTACGAGATCATCCGCGAGTACGACGGTCCGGACCCGGCGCGCCGTGAGACGCCGCAGGCGATGCGCGTCTGACGACGTCGCCGGCGCCGTCCGTGACGGCAGGCGTGACGACGAAGAGGGGTTCCGGCCGGCGGCCGGGCCCCTCTTCCCGTATCGCCCTGCGTGGATCAGGCCACCGGCAGCAGCATCGTGATGTCGTCGCGGTCGTCGCCGGGGGCCACCCGGATCGCGCCCGGGACGCGGCCGACCTCCTTGTAGCCGCACGCCGCGTAGAAGCGGTCGGCGCCGGTGCCGCCGCGGCAGGTGAGGCGGATCGCCTCGATGCCGTCGAAGGCGCGGGCGGCGTCGGCCGCGGCGGCCATCAGCTCCCGCCCGTACCCCTTGCCCTGGTATCGCGGGTGGACCATCACCGTGTACAGCCAGATGTAGTGCTTCTGCAGGCGGTGCTGGTTGTACGTGAAGAAGGCCGTCGCCGCGACGGCGCCCTCCTCGTCGCGTCCGACCAGGAGCCGGGTGCGGCCCTCGGCCATCGCGGCGAGGTGCCTGACCAGCTCGGGGCGTATGTCCTCGGTGGTGACGGGCGGGACGAAGCCGACCGCTCCGCCCGCGTTGGACACGTCGGCCCAGAGCGCGAGGACGTCGTCCCGCAGCGCCGGTCCGATCTGCGGGTCCAACTGAAACGTAAGGGTCATAGGTGCACTCTAGCCATTACTTGCGGTACCGCTCAATGCCGTTCGGGGGCCGCATGCTTCACTGGAGACGCGTAGGACCGATTCGGAACGGAAGAGTGGATTGACATGCTCCGCTACACGCTGATGCGCTTCGGGATCTTCGCGGGCTGCTTCCTTGTCGTCTGGGGCCTCGCCTCGACGGGCATCGTGCCCCGCGGTGCCGGCAGCTCGTACTTCCTGTGGATCGCCCTGCTCGGTCTCGTCATCTCCGCGCCCATCAGCTATGTCGTGCTGCGCAAGGAGCGCGACCGGGCCTCGGTCCAGATCGTCGAGCGCGTCGACCGCACGAAGGCCAACTACGAGCGCAATCGCACGCAGGAGGACCTCGCGGACGACGCGGCCCGGGCGCAGAGCGCCTCGTAACGCGCCTCGTCCCCGAAGTCCCGTGTAAGGGACTCGTAAGCTTCGTCACAGCACTGGTGGCCCCGGCATCGCTCGATGCCGGGGCCACCTGCGTTTTCCAGGCCCAAGAGCCATGGAAGGGTCATTTCTGACCCAAAGAACCCCTTTGATGTTCTCAAAGCATGAGTGTTAACGTGATTGTCATGAAGACATACGCAGCCCGCACGCCCATGAGCGTTCCGCTCGTGGCGCGCCTGCATGTCGATCTCTGCCGTTGCATGTCCGCGGCCTGTCGCCTCTGACGCGACCCCCCGATGCAGCGGCGCCCCTGGTTCTTCCTCCCGCGGTGGCCGCTTCCTTACGTCCGACCCCACCCGCGCGTCATCACTGGAGTGTGTCCGTGTCCGCGAACACCGCGTCCGCGTCCGAGAAGCAAAAGTCCCGCTTCCGGATACCCATCCCCTTCTGGGCCCAGGTCCTGCTCGGCCTCGTCGTCGGCCTCGTGCTCGGCTACGTCGCCCGCACCTATGACGTGTCCTGGCTCGCCACGACCCTCGACAAGGTCGGCGGCATCTTCATCCAGCTCCTGAAGCTGGCCGTGGCCCCGCTGGTCTTCTTCGCGATCCTGGTGTCCATCACCAACCTGCGGAAGGTCAACAACGCCGCGCGGCTCGCCAGCCGCACCCTCCTCTGGTTCATGATCACCTCGCTGATCGCGGTCGTCATCGGCCTCGCGATCGGCCTGATCACCAACCCGGGCAACGGCTCGAACCTCACCCCGGCCGACGGTTCCAAGCCCGACCACGCCGGCTCCTGGCTGGACTTCCTGACGGGCATCGTCCCGACCGATGTCGTCACGCCGTTCACCCAGCTCAACGTCCTGCAGATCGTCTTCATGGCGGTCGTGGCCGGTGTCGCCATCCTGAAGATCGGCCCGAAGGCCCAGCCGATCCTCTCCCTGTCCGAGTCGGTGCTCGAACTGCTGCAGAAGGCCCTGTGGTGGGTCATCCTGCTCGCCCCGATCGGCTCCGCCGGCCTCATCGGCCGCGCCATCGTCCAGTACGGCTGGGACCTCCTCGGCAACTACGCGACGTTCACGATCGACATCTATGTCGGCTGCGCCCTGGTCCTCTTCGGCGTCTACCCGCTGCTCCTCGCGACCGTCGCCAAGCTGAACCCGCTCCAGTTCTTCAAGGGCGCCTGGCCCGCGATCCAGCTGGCCTTCGTGTCCCGCTCCTCCGTCGGCACGATGCCCGTCACCCAGCAGTCCGCCGAGCGCCTCGGCGTCCCGCGCAACTACGCCTCCTTCGCCGTGCCGTTCGGCGCGACGACCAAGATGGACGGCTGCGCCGCGATCTACCCGGCGATCTCCGCGATCTTCGTCGCGCAGATCTTCGACGTACAGCTCGGCGTCAAGGAGTACCTGCTCATCGCGTTCGTCTCGGTGATCGGCTCCGCCGCGACCGCCGGACTGACCGGTGCCACGGTCATGCTGACGCTGACCCTGTCGACGCTCGGTCTCCCGATGGAGGGCGTGGGTCTGCTCCTCGCCATCGACCCGATCCTGGACATGATGCGCACCGCCACGAACGTGGCCGGACAGGCGCTCGTGCCGGTCATCGTGGCCGCCCGCGAGAACATCCTGGACCGGGTGAAGTACGACCGCGCCACCGCTTCTCCCGTCGAGGAGCTCGTGGCCGAGAGCCAGCCCGAGGACGAGCCTCAGGCGGTGGGTGCCGCCGCCTGAGTCCCCAGGCTCGTACCCGTCCGCACCCCGCACCCGCCGGTTCCCTCCGGTCGTGGTGCGGGGTGTGTGCGTTGTGGTGGCTACGCTTGCGGGCGGACGCGGTGTGGAGAGAGGCGGGCGGCCGGGGTGGGCGAAGTGAGGGTCAAGCGGATGCCGCGGGCCGTGCGGGAGCGTCAGATGCTCGACGCGGCGGTGCGGGTCTTCGGGGAGCGTGGCTACCGGGCGGCGTCGATGGACGACATCGCGGAGCTCGCCGGGGTGTCGAAACCGCTGGTGTACCTCTATCTGAACTCCAAGGAAGAGCTCTTCTCGGCGTGCATCCAGCGTGAGTCGGCGGCCCTGATCGCGGCGGTGCGCGCGGGGGTGTCCGGTGGCGGGGGAGCCGACCGGCAGCTGTGGGACGGGCTGCGGGCCTTCTTCACGCACACGGCGCAGAACCCCGACGGCTGGGCCGTCCTGCACAGCCACGCGCCGGCGGGCGGTGAGCCGTTCGCCGTCGAGGTCACGGCCATGCGCGAGGAGATCGTCGCGTTCGTGACCGGGCTGATCGCCGCGGCGGCCAGGGAGGCGCACGGTGATCCCGCGCTGCCCGACCGCGAGGTCGCCGGGCTCGCGCAGGCGCTGGTCGGTGCCGCGGAGTCGCTGGCCGGCTGGGCCAACACGGACCCGTCGGTCACGGCCAAGGAGGCCGCGGCCACGCTGATGAACTTCGCCTGGTCGGGCCTCGGGAACCTGATGGAGGGCCGGCGCTGGTCACCCGCCCCCGGCGCGTAGCACCTCACCCGTGACATGGGTGCGCGCCGAGCGGAGTTCGAAGGCGGGTCCCCGGGACGCGTACGTCACGGTCGTCGGCAGAAGTACGGGGGCCTTGAACGCGGCGCGCACCTGCACCTCGCCCTCCGCGCCGTGTGCGGCGAGGCAGCGGGCGACCGTCCACATGCCGTGTGCGATGGCGCGCGGGAAGCCGAAGAGGCGGGCCGTGAGCGGGTGCAGATGGATGGGGTTGCGGTCGCCGGACGCGGCGCCGTAGCGGCGGCCCAGGTCGCCGGGCAGCTTCCATTCGGCCACGGCGGGCAGCGGCTCGGGACGCTCCTCGGCCGCCGCCCCGGCGGGTGCGTCGGTGCGGTGGCGCGCCAGGTAGGTGCTGGTCGAGGTCCACGCGCGGGTGTCGCCGGCCCGCAGCTCGGTGACGACCGCGGCCTGAGTGCCGCGCCGGTGGGGCGCCAGCTCCTTGACGTGCACGGAGAGTTCGTACGCCTCGTCGACCGGCAGGTCGTGGCCCTGGGTGACGGTGATGGAGGTGTGGACGAGGCCGAGCAGGGGGAGCGGGAAGCGCCGCTCGGCCATGATCCGCATCGCCAGGGGGAAGCCGAGGACGTGCGGATACGTGACCGGGAGCGCGGCCGAGTCCGGCGCGAAGCCGCACACCTCGCGGTACGCGGCCAGGCGGGTGCGGTCGGCGCGTGCGGCCGGCAGGACCAGGCGGGTCGCGGGGGCCTCGGCACCGGGGCCCGGGCGCTTGAGGGGGGAGAGCAGGGCGCCGCGGGCCAGGAGCGGAGGCAGGGACGGGGCGGCGGTGAGCGTGATGGTCGGCATGGTCGTCAGGCCCCCAGCAGGCTCTGGCCGCAGACGCGGACGACCTGGCCGTTGACGGCGCCGGAGGCGGGATGGGCGAGCCAGGCCGTCGTCTCCGCCACGTCCACCGGGAGCCCGCCCTGTCCGAGGGAGTTCATGCGGCGGCCCGCCTCGCGGATGAACAGGGGGACCGCGGCCGTCATCTTCGTCTCGATGAAGCCGGGCGCCACCGCGTTGACCGTGACGCCGTGTTCGGCGAGCGCCTTCGGGGCGAGGGAGCGGGTCAGTCCGGCGATGCCGGCCTTGCTGGCCGCGTAGTTCGTCTGGCCCGCGTTCCCGGCGAGTCCGGCGATGGACGCGGTGGCGACGATGCGGCCGCCGCGGCTGAGCGTGCCGGACTTGAGCAGGGCGTCCGTGGTGGTCAGGACGCTCGCGAGGTTCACGTCGAGGACCGTGGCCCAGCGGTCGGCGGGCATCTTGGCGAGAGTGCGGTCCCGGGTGATGCCCGCGTTGTGGACGAGGGTGTCCAGGGCGGGGACGGCGTCCGCGATCCGCTCGGCCGCGTCGGGGGACGTGATGTCGAGGGGCAGCGCGGTCGCGTCGAGGCGGGCCGCCAGGGCGTCGAGATCGGCCTGTGCGGACGGCACGTCCAGGAGGATCAGGCGGGCCCCGTCCCGTGCGAGGACCTCCGCCACCGCCTCACCGATGCCGCGGGCGGCGCCCGTGATCAGGGCCGTGCGGCCGGCCAGAGGGCGCGCCCAGTCGGCCGGCGCGGTGGTGTCGCCGGCCGCGACCTCGATCACCTGGCCGCTGACGTAAGCGGACTTGGGCGACAGGAGGAAGCGGAGGGTCGACTCGGCGGCTGCCACGGGCTCTTCGACGCGGACGAGGGTGACGGTGCGGCCGCGGCCGATCTCCTTGCCGAGGGAGCGCGCGAACCCTTCGAGCGCCTGCTGGGCGGCGGCCTGGTGGTGGTCGTCGCGGGAGAGCGGGGCGCCGAGCACCACGATCCGGCCACTGGGCGCGACCGAGCGCGCGACCGGATGCAGGGCCGCGTGGACCTCGGCGAGTGTGGCGATGCCCGTGACCGCGGTGGCGTCGAGGACGATCGCGGCGGGGCGCTCGGCCGCCGCCCGCACGTCGTGGCCGATGCGCGCCAGCAGCCCCGCGAGCTCCGCCGTGTGCGTGGACTCGCCCGCCGTGAGATGGAGCAACGGGCCGTCCAGCATCGGTCGTTCGGGCGTCCAGCGGTGCAGTCGTGCGGGCTGGGGGAGGCCCAGGCGGCGGGTCAGGAAGCGGCCCGGGGCCGTGCCGGTGAAGTTCAGATAGCGGTCGGCCATTGTCCAACTCCCTGCGCGGTCGGTAATTTACTTCAGAGTAAGGTTACTCAATGGTCAGGAGTTGGTCGAGATGGAACGCCCAGCACGCCAGGTGCGCGCAGATCTGCCGCGCCGCGTCGCGGTCGTCGGCGGCAGCCGCATCCCCTTCGCCCGCTCCGACGGCCCCTACGCGACCGCCTCGAACCAGGACATGCTGACCGCCGCGCTCGACGGTCTCGCCACGCGCTACGACCTCCAAGGCCCAAGCGCCGTCGGGGAGTTCGTCGCCGGAGCCGTCCTCAAGCACAGCCGTGACTTCAACCTCGCGCGCGAGACGCTCCTCGGCTCCGCACTCGACCCGCGCACCCCGGCGTACGACATCCAGCAGGCCTGTGGCACCGGACTCCAGGCCGTGATCGCCGCCGCCAACAAGATCGCGCTCGGGCAGCTCGACAGCGCGGTCGCCGGTGGCGCCGACACCGCGAGCGACGCGCCGCTCGGCGTCAACGACTCCCTGCGCCGCGTCCTCCTCGACGCGCGGCGCGCCCGGTCCCTGCCCGCGCGCCTCAAGACCCTGAGCCGGGTGCGCCCCCGGCACCTCGTACCGGACATCCCGCGCAACGCCGAGCCGCGCACCGGGCTGTCCATGGGCGAGCACGCCGCCGTCACCGCGCGCGCCTGGGGCATCGCCCGCGAGGCGCAGGACGAGCTGGCGGCCGCCAGTCACCAGCGGCTCGCGGCCGCCTACGAGCGGGGCTTCCTGGACGACCTCGTCGTCCCGTACCGGGGGCTCGACCGCGACCAGAACCTGCGCCCGGGGTCGACCGTCGAGAAACTCGCCACGCTCAAGCCGGTGTTCGGCACGGACGGCCCGAACCCGACGATGACAGCCGGGAACTCGACCCCGCTGACCGACGGCGCGGCCGTGGTCCTGCTCGCGAGCGAGGAGTGGGCCGCCGGGCGGGGCCTCGAACCGCTGGCCCACCTCACGGCGTACGAGACCGGGGCGGTGGACTTCGTCGACGGGGACGTGGCCGGGGGTGAGGGCGACGGGCTGCTCATGGCGCCCGCCCACGCCGTGCCCCGGATGCTGGAGCGGGCCGGGCTCGGCATCGAGGACTTCGACTTCTTCGAGGTGCACGAGGCGTTCGCCTCACAGGTCCTCGCGACACTGGCCGCCTGGGAGAAGCAGGGGCTCGCGCCCGTCGACCGGGCTCGCCTCAACGTCGCGGGATCCTCCCTCGCGACCGGTCACCCCTTCGCCGCGACCGGCGCGCGCATCGTGGCCACCCTGGCGAAACTCCTGAGCGAGCGCGACGCCCCCTCCCGCGGACTGATCTCGATCTGCGCCGCCGGCGGGCAGGGCGTCACGGCGATACTCGAACGCGCTTGAGGCGTGAGGGAGCCGTGAGGAGCGAGGGAGTTCAGGGCTCCCGGCGGTCCGGTCGGGCCGCCGGGTCCAGGCGGAGCATCGCCGCCTCGTCCGGGCTGCCGGGCTTGGCCTGGTAGGTGACGAGGCGCTGGCCGCCCGTGCGGGCCAGCTGCATGACCTCGAAGGTGAGGGTCATCGTGCCGACCTTCGGGTGCGCGAACGTCTTGGTGCCGCCGCCGCGCTCAAGGACCTCGTAACGGTCCCAGAGCTTCGCGAACTCCGGTGACTTCAGAACGAGTTCACCGACGAGGGCGGCCAGCTCCGGGGAGTTCGGGTCCTTGCCGCCCACCGCGCGCAGGTGTGCCACCGACTGGGCGACCGTCTCCTCCCAGGGGACGTAGAGGACGCGGCCCACGGGGTGCAGGAAGAGATACCGCGTGATGTTGCGCTCCTCGTCCGTCCAGTCCCACAGGCCGGGCAGGAGGCGGCGGCCCGCCGGGTTCGCCGCCAGCACGTAGTTGTGCGGGCTCACCACGTACGCGGGCAGCGGACTCAGCGCCTCCAGGACCCGCAGGACCGAATCGCGCACCGTGCGGTCGGTCGTGGGGTGCGGCTCGGTGAGGCGGCCCGAGGCCAGTTCGGCCAGGTCGTGGAGGCGCTCGTGCGCGTCGCCGCACAGCCGCAGGGCGCGGCTGATGGCGTCGATCACCGCCGTGGAGGGGTTCGTCTCGCGGCCGCGCTCCAGCCGCGTGTAGTAGTCGACGCTGACGCCGGCGAGTGTCGCCAGCTCCTCGCGGCGCAGGCCCGGCGTCCGCCGGATACCCGCGCCCGCGGGGAGTCCCGCGTCCGCCGGGCTCACGAGCGCGCGCCGCGCCTTGAGATATCTGCCCAGTTCAGTGCCGTCGCTCGTCGCTCCACCAGCCATACGCCCATTGTCCCCGCTCGGCGAGATCTGTGGGGGGCCGTGTCAGGACCAGGAACAGCACGCCCCGGTGAACGGCGGCCTGCCACCTCGCGCCAACACCCCGCAGAGTGGAAACCGTTGCGGGCGGCGAGGCCACCGCGGACCCAGGGGGTGCACGGCACCGGGCCGCGGCCGCGGTCGCCGAAGCCGCCCGCACGAAGCCTTGCCGGGGAGGACCGACGGACCACGTCGCCCACCCGTTTCTCCACCCGAGGAGCCCCGCATGCCGTCCGTCGCCACCCGCTCCGACCAGCGGAACCCGACCCGCGTCCCCGGCCGGGCGGCTGGTTCGCCGGCACCCGCGCAGGCGTCCGGCTTCGCCCTCGTCGCCGCACTCCTCGGATTCACCGTCATCTCCATCGACGTCTCCGCCGTGAACATCGCCCTGCCCGCCGTCCGCACGTCGCTGCACGGCGGTATCACCGGGCTCCAGTGGATCGTCGACGCGTACACCCTGATGTTCGCCGCGCTCATGCTCTCCGCCGGGGCGCTCGCCGACCGGGCCGGTGCGCGGCGCGCCTACGCCTGGGGCGTCGGACTGTTCACCCTCGCCTCGCTCGCCTGCGCCCTCGCGCCCGGCATCGGCACGCTCGTCGCGGCCCGTGTCGTCCAGGGCGGCGCCGCGGCCGTCGTGATGCCGGCCTCGCTCGCGCTGATCCGCCAGGCCTACGACGACGCGCGCCACCGCGCACGGGCCATCGCCCTGTGGACGGTGGGCGGTTCGGTCGCCATGGCCGTCGGCCCCGTCCTCGGCGGCATTCTCACGGAGGCCGCCGGCTGGCGCGCCGTCTTCTTCCTGAACCTGCCGGTGGGCGCCCTGATCCTGGCCCTCCTCACCCGCGTCCCGCGCTCCCCGCGCCGTCCCGCCCCCCTCGACCTGACCGGCCAGGTCACCGCGGTCCTCGCGCTCGCCGGGCTCGCCTTCGCGGTCATCGAGGGCGGCCACGCCGGCTGGACCGCCCCGTCCGTCCTCGCGGCACTCGCCGTGGCCGTCGTCGGGGCGCTCGCCTTCCTCGCCGCCGAGAAGCGCCACCGCGCGCCCATGGTTCCGCTGCCCCTGCTGCGGCGGCGCGACGTGAGCGTGTCCCTCGCCATCGGCTTCGCCGTCAACGTCGCCTTCTACGGCGCGATCTTCCTGCTCGGCCTCTACTACCAGCAACTGCGCGGCATGTCCGGCACCGAGGCGGGCCTCATGTTCGTACCGCTGGCGGCGATCATCACGTCGACCAACCTCATCTCCCCGCCGATGGCCGAGCGCTTCGGCCGCCGTCCCGTCATCGTGACCGGGCAGGCCGTCCTCGCCCTCGGCATGTTCTGCCTGCTGCCGCTGGCCGCGCACACCCCGGTCTGGCTGATCCTGCTCCTGCTCGTCCCGACGGGAATGGGCGGCGCGTTCGCGGTCCCCGCGCTCACCGCCCTGCTCATGGACAGCGTCCCGGCGGCCCGCGCGGGCACGGCCTCCGGCCTCCTCAACGCGTTCCGCCAGACCGGCGGCGCCCTCGCCGTCGCACTCTTCGGCGCCCTGATCGCGGCCGGCGCCGGTGACGGCTTCTCGCTCGGGGGCATGCGGACGAGCCTGATCGTCGCGGGCGGCCTCCTGTGCGTGACGGCGGCGCTGGCGGCCTGGGCCCTGCCCGGGAAGAGGAGGCCCTAGGACAGCGAGGGGGCCGCGTTGCGCAGGCAGTGCGCCAGGCAGCGGCGCCGGAACTCGGCGTCCTCGCCCAGCCGTTCCAGCAGATGCCTGCCGTACGCGCGCGTGGCCGCCGTCATACGGAAGGCGCCGGGGCACGACGGCTCGGGTGTGAACAGGAAGTGGGCCGCGAGCCCCTCGAAGGCGCGGGCGAGCTCGTCGGCCGGCAGCCGGTCGTCCGCGCACACCGCCACTGTGTCCGACAGGGTGAAAGACCCTGTGAAGACGGAGGCCCGCGCCCACAGCAGCCGTTCGCCGGGCGAGCAGAGCCGCTGGCTCCAGCGCAGCGAGGCGCGCAGCGAGCGCAGCCGGTGCGGCAGTCCGGGCATCGGGGCGGGCAGGTCGAGCAGATGCTCAGGGCGGCCGATGAGCGACAGCAGGTCGTCGGCGTCGTGGCGGGTCAGCTGGCCCGCCGCGATGCGCACGGCGAGCGGCAGCCCGCCGAGTGCCGCGCAGACGCGGCGGGCCGGCTCGGGGTCCGGGTCCCGCGGCGCGCCGAGCGCCAGCGCGGCCGTTCTGAGCAGGCGGGCCGCGCCGCCAGGGGTGAGCGGGGGCAGCGGGAACGTGACCGGAGTGTCCAGCGGGACCCTGCTGGTGGCGAGGACGCGCAGCTCCGGGCACGCCTCCACGAGGTGCAGCAGCGTGGCGGCGCACTCCGCGGCCTGCCGCTCACAGGTGTCGACGACGAGGAGCACTGGCCGCCGCCCGATCGCGGCGGCCAGCGCGGGGAGCTGCGGCACCGCGGGACCGCCGTCGATGCGCAGGGCGCGGGCGAGCGCGTGCGGCACGAGTCCGGGCATGTCGAGCGTGGCCAGATCGGCGGTGCCCGTCGCGGACCAGGGTTCGCGGCGCATGCGCCGTACGACGTCGGCGGCGAGCGCGCTCTTGCCGACGCCGCCCGGCCCGGCGATCGTCACCATGCGCTCCGTGCGCAGCAGCCCTTCGAGAGCGGCCGCGGCGCCGCCCCGGCCGACCAGTCCCACGGCCCGGGTGTGCAGGAGCTCCGGCATGTTCTGGTGCCTCCGTCGTGCTGCCTCTTGCTGCGTTCCGGTCGGATGCGGCCGGCACGCGCCGGGCGGGCGGTCCCGGAATCGATGTGCGAGCGGACATCGGTACGGCTGTCCGCCGCGCGGGGTCCGGTCGGTGACGCGGGCCGATCACAGTAGCGGCGGTTCCCCCGGCTCCGGTCCGCACGACCGATCGGTGCCGCTATCTGTTCGCATCTCGCCGAATGAGCCCGACTGGGAGCGGGTCGGAGGCGTTACCCGCCCGATCCGGAACGGATCGCCGCACCTGCGTGGCCGCTACGACACCCCCGCGAGCCGCAGGAGGCCCGTCGTCGCGGCGGCGCCCACGACGACGACGGCGAACGGCGCCTTCCGCCACGCGAGCACCCCGCCGGCCAGCACTCCGGCGGGCCGCGCCCACCCGGCGAAGCCGTGCCCTTCGGTCAGCGCCCCCGTCGCGAGGAGGCCCACCAGCAGCACGGTCGCCCCCACGGTCAGCAACTCCTGCACCCGCGCGGGCAGTTCGACCCGCCCGTGCAGCAGGGGCCCGGCGAGCCGGAAGGCGTACGTTCCGGCGGCCAGGACGAGGACGGCGACGAGCGTGGCGTTCACGAGGAGGCTCCCGGGGAGGTCGTAGGGGACGGGGGTCCCGGGCGGGGTGCGCGGGGCGGGGACCTCCGCCGGGGGGTGCGGGCCACGAGCAGTCCGGTCAGCGCCAGCAGGACCGGCACCCCCGCGGGCAGCACCGGCGTCGCGGCGACCGCGATCACCGCGCCGGCCGCCGCGGCCCGCCGCACCCCGGCCGAGCCGCGCAGTGCGGGCAGCACGAGCGCGAGGAGCACCGCCGGGAACGCCGCGTCCAGGCCGAACCTGGCGGTGTCCCCGAGTGCGGAGCCGGCGAGCGCTCCGGCGAGCACGCTGAGGTTCCAGGCGGCGAAGAGCCCGAGGCCCGATATCCAGAACGCCGCTCTGCGCCGCCGGGGATCACGCTGGGCGAGGACGAACGCCGCCGTCTCGTCGGTGACGAGGTGCGCGCCGACGAGGCGCACGGGCCAGGACCGGCCGAGCGCGTCCGCGACGGCCAGACTGAACGCCGCCGTGCGGGTGTTGAGCAGCAGCCCGGTCGCCGCGGCGGCCACGGGACCGCCACCTGCCGCGAGCACGGCGACGGTGCTGAACTGCGCCGATCCGGCGAAGACGATCAGAGACATCACCACGGGAACCCAGACGGGCAGCCCGCCGGCGACCGCGATCGCGCCGAAGGAGACACCCACGACGGCGTCGGCGAGGCAGACGAGCGCGATATCGCGCAGGAGGCGCCGGTCGGCGCGGGCGGGAACGGCGGCGGGGTCCGAGGGCGCGCCGAAGGCCGCCGTTCGCTCTAGGGGGCCTTCTGTTCGGTGTGGCGAACGCATACTCGTAGAATGGACACGAGACCATAAGTTCGTCAAGGCGAACGTTTTGGTCCGCCCCAGCGAACGAACGGTGAGTAGGAGCAGCATGGCCGGCGAGACCCCCCGCCTCCCCCTCGACCGCATCGCCGCGGCCCTGCGCCGGGAGCGCGGCCGGGCCGGGATCTCCCTGTCCGAGCTGGCCAAGCGCGCGGGGATCGCCAAGTCCACGCTTTCGCAGCTGGAGTCGGCGAGCGGGAACCCGAGTCTGGAGACCCTCTGGGCGCTGAGCGTGGCGCTCGACGTCCCGCCGAGTCTGCTGCTCGACCCGCCGCGCCCCGTCGTCCAGGTCATCAGGGCGGGCCAGGGCGTCGCCGTTCCGTCGGAGCAGGCGGACTACGCGGCGACGCTGCTCTCGCCGAACCCGCCGGGTTCCCGCCGCGACCTCTACTTCCTCCAGGTCGAGCCCGGCGCGCCCCGTGAGTCGGAGCCCCACATGCCGGGTGCCGTCGAGCACATCGTGGTGGGCACCGGCCGGGTCCTCGCGGGGCCTCAGGACGATCCGGTCGAACTCGGCCCGGGTGACTACATGTCGTACCCCGGCGACGTCCCGCACACCTGCCGAGCCCTGGAGCCGGGGACGACCTGTGTTCTGGTCATGCAGTACGCGTGAGCCGAAAAGGCAGGAGCCCCGTCTCCGCCGCGTGCCGGGGCACTTGGCGGAGCGGGGCTCCTTGGGTACTGCATCCGTTCCGGAGTCACGACGTCCCAAGGGCAAACCTGGGGACGCCCCACTTACATGGGGGTGACGTTCTCCGCCTGCGGGCCCTTCGGACCCTGCGTGACGTCGAAGCTCACGGCCTGGTTCTCCTCGAGGGAGCGGAAGCCGTTTGCGTTGATCGCGGAGTAGTGGACGAAGACGTCCGGGCCGCCGCCTTCCTGGGCGATGAAGCCAAAGCCCTTTTCAGCGTTGAACCACTTCACGGTTCCGGTAGCCATAAGCCCTCCTTGGGCCAAAGGGTCGCCCTGCTCCAGAACCTGCAAATGCACTTGCGAACAACTGCAAAAGTCTGAAAACGACGAGAGCCCGCGGTCACATGCTCCGCAGGCTCTGTACTGCAAGGGAAACCAAACTGCAACTTGCGGGCGAGCCTAGCACGCAGGCACCGGAATGCAATAGAGGGAAAGATCACGTCACCCGGAGGTTTGACACGGGGCGTCGAAGGGTTGACGGGGTCGACTCGGGGACCCTGAAGCCTGCACCGTACCGCATGGGGTCTAGCCTCGCGATGTGGACAATTCTCCCGAGACCCCGCAGCGCAACCGGCCACGCGTCGGCCACATCCAGTTCCTCAACTGCATGCCCCTGTACTGGGGACTTGCCAGGACGGGAACGCTCCTCGACCTCGAGCTCACGAAGGACACCCCGGAGAAGCTCAGCGAGAGCCTCGTCCAGGGCGACCTCGACATCGCGCCCATCACCCTCGTCGAGTTCCTGAAGGCGGCCGACCGGCTCGTCGCCTTCCCCGACCTCGCGGTCGGATGCGACGGCCCGGTGATGTCGTGCGTGATCGTCTCGCAGGTACCTCTCGACCAGCTCGACGGGCGGCGGGTCGCGCTCGGCTCCACCTCGCGCACGTCCGTGCGCCTCGCGCAGCTGCTGCTCGCCGACCGGTTCGGCGTACAGCCCGACTACTACACGTGCCCGCCCGACCTGGGCCTGATGATGCAGGAAGCGGACGCGGCCGTGCTCATCGGGGACGCGGCCCTGCGCGCCAACCTCCACGACGCGCCGCGTCTGGGGCTGCAGGTGCATGACCTGGGCGCCCTGTGGAAGGAGTGGACGGGACTGCCGTTCGTCTTCGCCGTGTGGGCCGCCCGCAAGGACTACGCGGAGCGCGAGCCGCTCATCACGCGCAAGGTGCACGAGGCGTTCCTCGCCTCCCGGGACGTGTCCCTGGAAGAGGTCACCAAGGTCGCCGAACAGGCCTCCCGGTGGGAGGTCTTCGACGAGCGGGTCCTCGAGCGCTATTTCACTACGCTCGACTTCCGCTTCGGCGCACGGCAGTTGGAGGGCGTCACGGAGTTCGCCCGCCGGGTGGGTCCCACGACCGGCTTCGCGGCCGATGTCCAGGTCGATCTGCTGCAGCCGTGAGGCGGTAGCGCCGCCGGATCCGGAAGGCGTACGGGAATTCCCCCCGCGGGAATTCCCGTACGCCTTCTGCGTGCCGCCCCACTCGCCTGTGGGGCAATTCCGGCTATCCGGGAACAACGGGCCGTTCGGATGCGATCGACTGTGAACGTCAGGAATTTCACCGGTGAACATTTTGAATACGCCGGGCACGCGGATATCGGAGCGATGCGTTCCGCGATGCGGCGACCACGGGAAGCCGTGACAGGGGAGGACTACCCTGTCACGACGGGAGCGTGGGCACAGGGGGAGGCCAGGCCATGCAGCCGCTGGAAGCCGGCGAACCGACCACGATCGGGCCCTACCGGCTGCTCGGAAGGCTCGGTTCGGGCGGGATGGGCCGCGTCTATCTGGGGCGCAGCGCCGGCGGCCGCACCGTCGCCGTGAAGGTGGTCCACCCGCACTTCGCACTCGACGAGGAGTTCCGGGCGCGCTTTCGGCGCGAGGTCGACGCCGCGCGCCGCGTCGGGGGAGCCTGGACGGCGCCGGTCCTCGACGCCGACCCGCGGGCGTCCGTGCCGTGGGTCGCGACCGGGTACGTGGCCGGCCCCTCCCTCGCGCAGGCCGTGAAGGAGCGCGCCCTGCCCGATCACTCCGTACGGGTCCTGGGCGCGGGCCTCGCCGAGGCACTGTCGGCGGTGCACGGTCTCGGGCTCGTCCACCGCGACGTGAAGCCGTCGAACGTGCTGCTCACCGTGGACGGCCCGCGCCTGATCGACTTCGGTATCGCCCGCGCCACGGACGGCACCGCCTCCCTCACCTCCACCGGCGTCTCGATCGGGTCGCCCGGATACATGGCGCCCGAGCAGATCCTCGGCAAAGGCGTCACGGGCGCCGCCGACGTCTTCTCCCTCGGCGCGGTCCTGATCTACGCGGTGACCGGCACGTCCCCGTTCCCCGGCGACTCGTCCGCCGCGCTCCTCTACAAGGTGGTGCACGAGGAGCCCGAACTCGGCCTGGCGCGCGGGGAGCTGCGCGACGTCGCCGCCGCGTGCCTGGCGAAGGACCCGGCCGCGCGACCCACGCCTGACGAGGTGGCGAGCGCGCTCGCCCCGCAGGGCGCGGCCCGGCTCGTGGCGGCGGGGTGGCTGCCTGGCGCGCTGGTGGAACAGGTGGGGCGCAGCGCGGTGGCACTCCTCGACCTGGAGGGAGCGGCGCCGGAGGGCGCAGCGGAGCGTTCGGGTCCGGTCGGCTTCAGCGAACCCTCGGTCGACCGGCCGCCGGACGCGACGGCGGCGCCGGCCGGGGTGTTCGGGCCGCCCGACCCCACGTACGGACCGGCCGCCCCGCACGTGCCCGCCCCGGCCGACGCCGCCGTGCCCGCGCCGCGCGCCGAGGTGCCGGGTCCCGGGAAGCTCTCCGTCAGTGTGGCCGCGACGTCCGTGCCCGGCGCCGGCGGGCGAGGACGCAGGCTCAGCTGCACGGTCGCGTTGGGGGTCGCGGGCGCGCTCGCCGCCGTCACCCTGGGATCGGTGTTCCTGTTCGACCTGCTGCCCGGCTCCTCGAAGGGCGGAAGCGACACGGCGGGCGGCCGTCCGCCCGCGGCGACGGCCTCGGCTTCCGCCTCCGCTTCTGCCTCACCTTCCGTTTCCGCCTCCGCTTCTGCTTCCGCCTCCGCCTCACCTTCCGCTTCCGCCTCGGCCCCGAAGGGCTCGGTCCCCGCCTCCTACGTGGGCACCTGGGAGGGCCCCGGCACCGGGCTCGGCGGCACGCTGCCGATGGGCACGTTCCGCGTCACCGTCGAACAGGGCAGGATCGGCGAGGAGTTCGGCACGTTCCACCAGACCGACCCGATCGGCGCGGTCTGCGAGGACGTCCTCGTCCTCAAGAGGGTCGAGAAGGACCGGATCGTCGCCACGGGCATCGCCAAGACGTCGAACGGCGGGCAGTGCACCACCGGTCGCCACGAAGTCCGCCTGGTCAAATCGAAGTCGGGCGACCGCCTCACCTACGAGACGGACAACCCGCGCGCGGGCGACCCCGTCGCCACGATGCGGCCCGCCGGCTGACGTGACCGGGCCGGGCCTTGCGTGACACACGAAGGGGGAGCGGGGACATGGGATTCGGCAGGAGCCGGGGAGCGAACGGGCCGCTGGTCGAGCCGGTGACTTGGGAGGGCGTCCGCTGGTTCGTCGTGACCGACATGGAGCGGGCCGCCGCGTTCCCGCGCAAGCCCGTGAAGGGACGCCTCGCCGTGCGCGTCCCCACGACGGCCGCGGGCGTGCGCCACTTCGCGCCCGCCGCGTACGTCCTGGGCGGCGGCGAGGACGGCGGACCGTATGAGCTGCACGAGGCCGGGGGCGCGCAGCGACTCGTGTGCACGGTGACGGCGGCGGGCGACGCGCACGTGGTCACCGACGCGGCGGGCGCCGAACTCGGCCACGTCCACCGCACACCCGCCGTCAAACGCACTGTCCAGCACGGACTGTGGCTGCGGCAGCCGGGCCGCCCCGATGCCGTCGCCCGCTACCACTGGGCCAAGGGCAGCGCGAAGGACATCGTGACGCGCGGCAGGGACGGCGCGGTGCGGGGCGCGGGCGCGCTCGTCGGCGGCGTCGTGGACTCCGTGCTCAGCCTGGGCGCGGAGGGCGGCGACCGGTCCAGTACGCGCGCGGCGAAGCCGGTGACCTGGCGGGGCGGCGAGGAGACCGTACTGACACAGGGGTACGTGGACGGCGTCAAGTCGTATGTGCCGCAGGCCGGTTGGCTCGACCTGCGGCTCGCGTTCGCGCTGGCGGTGCTCGGCCGGTAGACGGCGCCGGAGCGTGAGGCGCCGGTGGACACGGGGGAAGGGGCGGGGATGGTGGATGTGCTGCTGGTCGTGGCCGGGGCGGTGTGGGGCGCCGCCGCCGGACTGTTCGTTCCGCGGGCCGCGTACCGGCTGTCCGTGGAGCCGGACGAGGCGTGGCGGGCGAGCTGTCCGGACGGGCATCCGCTGCCGGGCGGTGTGCGCGGGTGGCTGGGCCGCGGGCGGTGCGCGGTGTGCGGCCGCGCGCTCGGCCCCGGCGCCCTGACGCCCGTCCTGCTCACCGCCGCCGTCTGCGCCGCGCTCGCCGCCGCCACCGGAACCCGCCCCGAACTCGGCGCCTGGCTCCTCCTCGCGCCGCCCGCGGTGCTCCTCGCGGTGGTCGACGCCCGGGTGAAGCGGCTGCCCGACGTCCTCACTCTGCCGCTCGCCGCGGCCGCCCCGGCTCTGCTCGGCCTGGCCGCGCTGCTGCCCGAGCCCGGTGGCGACTGGCCGGCGGCGCTCCTCGGCGCGCTCGCGCTCGGCGGGGGCTACCTCGTGCTCTTCCTCATCCACCCTCAGGGGATGGGCTTCGGCGACGTGAAGCTGGCCCTGGGCCTGGGTGCGGCGCTCGGCTGGTACGGATGGGGGCTCGTGTTCATCGGCACGTTCGCCGGGTTCCTGTTCGCCGCGCTGTACGGCACGGTCCTCGTGATCGCGCGGCGGGCCGGCCGCAGGACGGCGATCCCGTTCGGGCCGTTCCTGCTCGCGGGCGCGCTGGCCGGCGTGCTGATGGGGGCCTACGCCGCCTGACGTCGGGCGGCAGGACGTGCTGGCGTACGCTGAGACGGTCCGCCCGCCCGTCTCCCACCACCACCCTTATTTCGCCGCGCTCCGCGCCTTTTTTGCTTAACCCTTACGAACGAAACGAAAGGGACGCCCGGTGACCGAGAAGGCCGACCTTCAGACCGTCCTCGACCGTGCCGCCGCGGGTGGACGCATCACCCCCGAAGAGGCGCTCGACCTCTACCGCGACGCTCCCCTGCACGCGCTCGGCGCGGCCGCCGACGCCATCAGGCGCCGCCGGTACGCCGGCACCGAGCACATCGCGACGTACATCATCGAGCGGAACATCAACTACACGAACGTCTGCGTGACGGCGTGCAAGTTCTGCGCGTTCTACGCCGCGCCCAAGGACACCGCCAAGGGCTGGACGCGCGACCTCGACGACATCCTGCGCCGCTGCGCCGAGACCGTCGAACTCGGCGGCACGCAGATCATGTTCCAGGGCGGCCACCACCCGGACTACGGCGTCGAGTACTACGAGAAGCACTTCTCCGCCATCAAGCAGGCGTTCCCCCAGCTGGTCATCCACTCCCTCGGCGCGTCCGAGGTCGAGCACATGGCCCGCATCTCCAAGGTCTCCGTCGAGGAGGCCATCGAGCGCATCCACGCGGCCGGCCTCGACTCGTTCGCGGGCGCCGGCGCCGAGCTCCTCCCGGCCCGCCCCCGCAAGGCGATCGCCCCGCTGAAGGAGTCCGGCGAGCGCTGGCTGGAGATCATGGAGGCGGCCCACCGCCTCGGCGTCGAGTCGACGTCCACGATGCTGATGGGCACCGGCGAGACCAACGCCGAGCGCATCGAGCACCTCCGCATGATCCGCGACGTACAGGACCGCACGGGCGGCTTCCGCGCGTTCATCCCGTACACGTACCAGCCGGAGAACAACCACCTGAAGGGCCGCACGCAGGCCACGCTCTTCGAGTACCTGCGGATGATCGCCATCGCGCGGATCTTCCTCGACAACGTGGCCCACATCCAGGGCTCCTGGCTGACCACCGGCAAGGAGGTCGGCCAGCTGTCGCTGCACTACGGCGCCGACGACCTCGGTTCGATCATGCTGGAGGAGAACGTCGTCTCCTCGGCCGGTGCCAAGCACCGCTCGAACCGCCTGGAGATCATCGACCTCATCCGCAAGGCGGGCCGCGTCCCCGCGCAGCGCGCCACGACGTACGAGCACCTCGTCGTGCACGACGACCCTGCGAACGACCCGGTCGACGACCGCGTCCAGTCGCACATCTCGTCCACCGCGATCGAGGGCGGCACGGCACACCCCGAGCTGAAGCTCGTCTCCACCAACTGAGGCTCATTTGCTGACGATCCATGTGGCCGAGGCCTCGCCCGAGGCCGCGGTCCTGGTCGACGGGGCGTCCGTCGCCGCCCTCGGCCCGTACGAGGACCTCGCCGCCGTCCGCCCGCAGGCGCGGGTGCGGCGGTGGCCCGGCATCCTCACGCCCGGCCTGCTCAACCCGTACGGGCCCGAGATCCTCGAGGGCACCTACCACCCGGACCCGCGCGAGGCCGACGAGTTCGGCACGCGGCCGGTCGTCGGGGAGCGCGCGCGGGAGATCTTCCGAGCGGATCCGTCCCGGGTCGGGGCCAGCGCGCGGCGTGGCATCCAGCAGCTGTTCGCGCACGGCACGGTGGCCGTGGCCGGGGAGCTGCGCTCCCGTGCCGTGGTGGACGCGGTGCGCAGGGCCGGGCTCGCTCTCGGGCAGCGCCCGCCGAACCAGCCCGGGCCGGTGTCCTTCTCGCCCGTGCCGCTCGTCCTGCTGCCGCCGCTGGTCGTGGGCGGACCGGCCAGGTTCGCCGTGTTCGACGTGCCGGACCGCGCCTCGCTCGTACGGCTCGGCCCGGCCAGCTGTGTGGCCACGGTCGTCGAAGGCCGCCTGGTGTACCGGCGCCGCTGACGCCGGCCCGGGGGCGTACTGCCACAATGGACGCGTGACCCGCGCATCCCTGGACAAGCAGCCGCACGAAGTCGCTTCGATGTTCGACGACGTGGCGGACCGGTACGACCTCACCAACGACGTGCTCTCGCTCGGCCAGGCCCGGCTGTGGCGCAAGGAGGTCGCGAAGGCCGTCGATGCGCGGCCCGCGCAGAAGGTCCTCGACCTCGCGGCCGGTACGGCGACGTCCTCGCAGCCCTTCGCGCAGGCCGGCGCCTACGTCGTGCCCTGTGACTTCTCGATCGGGATGCTCCAGGTCGGCAAGAAGCGGCACCCGTGGATGCCGTTCACCGCGGGCGACGCGACGAAGCTGCCGTTCAAGGACGACACCTTCGACGCCGTGACCATCTCCTTCGGCCTCAGGAACGTGCAGGACACGGACACGGCGCTGCGCGAGCTGTACCGGGTGACGAAGCCCGGCGGGCGCGTCGTGATCTGCGAGTTCTCGCAGCCGACGTGGGCGCCGTTCCGCACCGTCTACACCGAGTACCTGATGCGGGCCCTGCCGCCGGTGGCCCGCGCCGTGTCCTCGAACCCGGACGCGTACGTCTACCTCGCCGAGTCGATCCGCAGCTGGCCCGACCAGCCGGCGCTCGCGGCCCGCCTCCAGAAGGCCGGCTGGTCGGACGTGGCCTGGCGCAACCTGACGGGTGGCGTCGTGGCGCTGCACCGGGGCGTCAAGTAGCGGGCTTCCACGTGGCGGGCCCTCAATTCCCGCTCCGTGCAGGTCCGTTGTGCCGTTTCCCCGCCGCAGGGAACCGGTCACCGGGAAAGATATGTCCGTTGAATACGTGGTGACAGCCGGTCACCTCTGGTGACGGTACGACTTTCCCGGATGACGGAGCATTTCCCATGGCGTCGTTCTGCCCGCACTGCGGAGCCCAGGCTCCTGACGAGGCCCGCTTCTGCATGAAGTGCGGGCGGGAACGAACGCCGGAGCGCGAGCCGACGGTTCAGGGGCCCGCGGCGCCTGGCGCGGCAGCCTCCGGTCAGCCGCCCGTTCCGCCGCTCGCGCCGCCCGCCGCACCGCCGCCGCCCGCGTTCGCTCCCGGCGGGCCCTCGCCCGTCGGCGCCTTCTTCGGGCGCGCCTTCCGCGGCGACTGGGCCGGTTCGGCGCAGGCCGCGCTGTGGCCCGTCGGACTCCTGATGATCGCCGCCGTCGCCCTCGCCATCCCTTCGTACGGGCAGGGCGGCGACGTCGTCGTCGGGTTCGGCGACCGGATGCGGATCTCGCTCGCGCTGCTGCTCCAGTCGCTCGGCGGCGGCTTCGAGGTGTCGGCCTCCGGCGGCTCCTCGCCTTTCGGCGGCGGCTCACCGTTCGGCTCCGGCGGCGGTGACATGGGAGCGGAGCTCAGCGGCGGCGCCGCGCTCTCCCTCGTTCCTCTCACCGTCACCGCCCTGTGGATCCTGGCGCTCTGGATCGGCGTACGCGTCCTGCGCTCACGCCTCCGGGCCCGTGCGGCGAGCCCGGCCGTGCCCGGCGGCCACCTTGTCCCGGGCACTCCTGTCCCCGGCACTCCCGGGCTCGAAGCCGCCCTGCGTGTCGCCCTGTTGGTGACCGCCGGCGTGCTCGTACTCGGCCTGTTCGCGCAGCCCGCGATCCAGGGCGTGCGGATCTCGTCGTCACCCGTGCTCGCCGCGCTCGGCGCGCTCCTCGTCTCGCTCGCCGTCGCCGCGGGAATGCTGCACCGGGACGACCTGGCCCAGTGGCTCGCCACCCGGCCGGCGGCGTCGGCGCTGGTGCGGGCCACCGGGACGGCGCTGCGCGCGCTCGCCGTCGTCCTCGTGATCTGTTCGATCGCCGCGTTCATCAGCATCGCCCAGCTCGACGACCTGGGCGATGCCTCCGACGTGTCCGACCTCGGCGGGGCCGACCTGTCACCGCTGCTCGTCGCCCTGCTCGTGCTGCCCAACCTCGGCGCCATGGCGCTCGGCCTCGGCTGGGGCGCGCCCATCTCCTTCGAGGCGGGCGGCAGTTCGACGTACGGGGGCGGATACCAGCACCAGTCGTTCGGTCTCTCCGAGCTCGGTGACGCCACCAACTCCTGGGCGGTCGTGGGGGCGCTGGCCCTCGGCACCGTCTGCGCGCTGACCGTGGGCGTGATGGCGGCCCGACGGTCGGCCGACCGTCGCGAGCAGCTCCTGGCGGCCGGGATCTTCCTCGGTCTGTTCCTGCTGCTCGGCGCACTCGGGGGGCTCGGTCTGCAGGCCACCGGGGCCGCGTCCGACCTCGGAGGCAGCGGCACGGGCAGCGCCGGCGTGGGCCTCGGCATGGCGGAGGCGCTCCTGTTCGGGCTGCTGTGGGTGTTCGCGGCGGCGTTCCTCGCGCCGTATCTGATGCAGATGGCGGGAGCGCGGACCGGGCTCGTCCCGGAACCGCAGGTGCCGCCGGGGGCGTTCGGGCCCGCGCCGGACGCCCGTGTGCCGGATGCCGCGGTGCCGGCGTATCCCGCGTCGGCCGCTCCCGTGCAGGCGCCTACCGCGCCGGAAGCGCCCGACGATCCGCCCGTCCCGAACGCCCCGCCCGCCCCGAACGAACCCCCCGCCCCCAACGACCCGCCGAATCCCGCCGTGGCAGCCGCCCTGCCGACGGCCACCGCCGTTCCCGCGCCCACCCCCACGCCTCCTCCCGGACCCACCCCTGCCCCCGGCCCCGCCCCCGCTCTGCTGTACGACCCGCGCACCTTCCAGCTCGGCGCGCAGCCGGCCGCCCCGGCCGCCAAGTCCCCGCGTCGCGCCGGGATCTGGGTGGCCACCGTCGCCGGCGCGTTCGTCATCGGGGGCGGGGTGGCGGCCGGGGTGCTGCTGTTCCAGGACCACGGCGGCAAGGACGACAGGGCGGGCCGCGACGACAAGCCCGCCGTCAGCGCCGAGCGGCCCGCCACGTCGCAGGCGCCGACCCCGGCGCCGAGCCCCACCCCGAGTGCGACGCCGGACCGGGCCACGGACGCCACGCCGGGCCCGACCCCGGACGCGACCGTTCCGTCCGGCTACCGCAAGGCCGTCGACCCCATGGGCTTCTCCTTCGTGATCCCCGACGTGTGGTCGCGCCAGGGCGTGGAGAACGGCAGCCAGATCACCTACGCGGGCAGTACCGGTGCCGAGCACTACCTCGTCGGCGTCATCCCGGACGCGGGCTACACCTCGTACGACAACGTCCTCAACATGGAGAAGCACGCCGAGGAGGACAAGAAGAAGCAGGACTACCAGCGGATCGACCTGCGCCGGAACACCTTCCAGGGGCGGCCCGGCGCCATCTGGGAGTACACCTACCGCGACGAGGGCGGCCGGACGATGCACGGCATCGACCAGTCGTACATCGCCGAGGACGGCACCGAGTACACGATCTTCCTCGTGGGGCAGCAGGACGTGTGGGCCGACCTGAAGAGGACGTACCGGACCGGCCTGGAGTCCTGGCGCCTGGCGAACTGACTCCGGCCCGGCGCCACGACGGTCACGGCCGGTCGCCTGCGCCGGCCGCTGCGTGCCGACCCCTACATGCCGACCACCGTGTACGTCTCGCCCGGTTCGTCCAGTTCGCGCTGCAGCCCGCCGCCGCGCGGCCCCGGCATACGGGGCTCGTTCACCCCGGAGCCGCCGTGGCCCTCGCCGTCCGCCAGGTCGAACCAGACGGTGACGACGGCGCCGCGGGGCACCTCGGTGTCGGGCAGTGGGTACTGGCGTACGACGTAGTCGACCACGGTGAGACGGAAGTCGGGGCGGTCGGGCGCGATCAGCTGCACGCCGCGCGCCGCCGCGGCCTCGCGCGCGTCGACGGCCATGAGGCCGACGAACTTCGGTACGCGCACTTCGGGCGTCTTGGGTGTAATGCGCACAGACTTCACCCCCAGCGGTACCCGAAGGGTAGCTCCGTCGGACCCCCGACCGGAAGCGGCAGGGCTGACGAGGCGAGCCCGAAAGGGCCTACAGCGCGAGCCTGAAGCACAGGCCCGTACGCGAGTCACCCGGGACGGTGAACGTTTCGGCGGGTTCCATGCCGAGGCGCCGCGTCACCGCCACCGACCGCTCGTTGCGCGAGTCGACCATCGCCACCACGCTCCGTACACCTGCGGCCCGTACGCGTTCCACGGTCGCGAGGGCGGCCGCCGTCGCGTAGCCGCGGCCCCAGTGCGCCCGCCCGAGCCGCCAGCCGATCTCGATCTCGCCCGCCGGACCCCAGGCGTGCGGCCAGGGCTGCGCGCCCGTGAAGCCGATGACGGCGCCGTCCGTGCCGGTCATCGTCCACAGACAGAAGCCGCGCTCCGCGTCGTGCCGGCGCTGCCGGGCGGTCAGCTCCTCGTACACGGACAGCTCGGCAGCGGCCCCGCCGTGGAACTCCATGACCTCCGGGTCGTCGAAGACGCGGTGCCAGGCGAAGGCGTCCTCGTCGGTGGGGACCCGCAGCTGTACATCAGGCAGAGCTCGGTTCACAGGGCGGCCCTTCGGCTGGGTGATCAGTACCGCTGCATAGACTGCCCACATCCGGTGCCGTGCGGCACGCAGATTTCGAGTCTTCGGGAGAACCCGCCGTGACCGAGCCCCTCTCCGAGCACAGCGCAGATGTGATCGTCGTCGGGGCCGGGCCAGCCGGTTCGACGACCGCGTACTACCTGGCCAAGGCCGGACTCGACGTCCTCCTTCTGGAGAAGACCGCGTTCCCCAGGGAAAAGGTGTGCGGCGACGGCCTCACCCCGCGGGCCACCAAGCAGCTCGTGTCGATGGGTATCGACATCTCCGAAGAGGCGGGCTGGCTGCGCAACAAGGGCCTGCGGATCATCGGCGGCGGCGTCCGGCTCCAGCTGGACTGGCCGGATCTCGCCTCCTACCCGGACTACGGACTCGTCCGCAAGCGCGACGACTTCGACGAGCAGCTCGCCCGGCAGGCGCAGAAGGCGGGCGCGCGCCTGTACGAGCGCTGCAACGTCGGCGCCCCGATCCTCGACGACCGCACGGGCCGCATCACCGGCGTCAACGCCAAGCTCGGTGAGGAGAAGCGTGAAGTCACCTTCCACGCGCCCCTCGTCGTCGCCGCGGACGGCAACTCGACCCGGCTGTCCCTCGCGATGGGCCTGCACCGGCGCGACGACCGCCCGATGGGCGTCGCCGTCCGCACGTACTTCACCTCGCCGCGCCACGACGACGACTACCTGGAGTCCTGGCTGGAGCTGTGGGATCGCCGCGGCGCCCAGGACCGGCTGCTGCCCGGCTACGGCTGGATCTTCGGCATGGGCGACGGCACGTCGAACGTCGGCCTCGGCATCCTCGACTCCTCCGCCGCGTTCAAGGAGCTCGACTGGCGCGAGGTCCTGAAGGCCTGGTGCGCCTCGATGCCGGAGGACTGGGGCTACACCCCGGACAACATGACGATGCCGATCCGCGGCGCCGCCCTGCCCATGGCCTTCAACCGCCAGCCGCACTACACCAAGGGTCTGCTCCTGGTCGGCGACGCGGGCGGGATGGTGAACCCGTTCAACGGCGAGGGCATCGCGTACGCCATGGAGTCCGGCCAGATCGCGGCCGACGTCATCGTGCAGGCGCACGCCCGCGCGACCGACGCCCAGCGCGAACTCGCCCTCCACCGCTACCCGAAGGTCCTCAAGGACACCTACGGCGGCTACTACACGCTCGGCCGCGCCTTCGTGAAGCTCATCGGCAACCCGAAGGTCATGAAGATCGCGACGCAGCGCGGCCTGACGCACCCGGTGCTCATGAAGTTCACGCTGAAGATGCTCGCCAACCTGACCGACCCGACGGGCGGCGACGCGATGGACCGCATCATCAACGGCCTGAGCAAGGTGGCACCGAAGGCGTGACGTCCGGGCGACGCCCCGTACGCACTCCTGCGATCGGGGGTTCGCCCGATTTGGCCCCCGCGCTCCGCGGGGGCCACCCTGGATGCATGATTTTCATCGCCGTGAAGTTCACCGCCCGGCCCGAGTACGCCGACTCGTGGCTGGAGCACACCGCCGAGTTCACCCGCGCCACGCGCGCCGAGGAGGGCAACCTCTTCTTCGACTGGTCCCGCAGCGTCGAGGACCCGAACCAGTACGTCCTCCTGGAAGGCTTCCGGGACGGGGACGCGGGAGCCGCGCACGTGGGCTCCGACCACTTCAAGGCCGGCCTGGAGACGATGTCCGGTCTGATCGCCTCCGTACCGGAGATCATCAACACGGAGATTCCGGGAGGCAGTTGGGGCCCTATGGGTGAACTGTCCCCGAAGGGCTGAAGTGCGGACGATGTGAGGGTGCTGTGGGCGCTGCCGCCCGCCGGGTTACCGAGCGCGCCCCGGCTCCCTAGCCTGACGCATTCATGTCACATGTGTCAGGGGGCAGGGGATGACCACTTCCACCGGACCGGGCGGACCGACCCGTAGACGGATCCTGGCCGGCACCGGCGCCGCGGTCGGGGCCGCCGCGCTGCCGGTGACCGGCGCCACGGCGGCCGCCGGTGCCGGTGCCGGCACCAGCGTCGCCGTCCTCGGCGGCGGCGTCTCCGGGCTCTCGGCGGCCCATGAACTCGCCGAACGCGGCTACGCGGTGACGGTCCACGAGTACTACGACGTCCTCGGCGGCAAGGCCCGCTCCATGGACGTACCGGGCTCGGCCTCGGGAGGTCGCAGACCCCTCCCCGGCGAGCACGGCTTCCGCTTCTTCCCCGGCTTCTACCGGAACCTGCCCGACACGATGCGCCGCATCCCGTTCCCCGGCAGTCCGGGCGGTGTGCGCGGCAATCTCCGTAACGCCACCGAGGAACTCTTCGCCCGCCACGAGGGCCGCCCGGACCTGCACTTCCCGCTGCGGCGTGCCACGACCCCACCGCGCCCGGGCGATCTGACGACGACCTGGCTGCGCGACGAGATCACGGCGGCCCTGGACACGGGGACCCGTCTGCCCGCGCATGAGGTCGCCTACTTCGCGAACCGCCTCCTCGTCCATCTCACCAGCTGCGAAGCCCGCCGCGAGGGCGAGTGGGAGGCCGTGCCGTGGTGGGACTTCATCCGCGCCGGCGACTTCAGCGAGGAGTACCGCACGCTCCTCGGCATCGGCCAGACCCGCAATCTCGTCGCCACCCGCGCCCAGGAGGCCTCCACCCGCACGGTCGGCCGCGTCATCATCGAGGCGCTGATCCTCTGGGGGCTGCTCGGCCGTGGCCTCGACGGGTCCGACGCCGACATCGACCGCGTCCTGAACGCTCCCACGAGCGAGGCGTGGATCGACCCCTGGCGCGCCCACCTCGCCTCCCTCGGCGTCGGGTTCGTGTTCTCCAGTGACGTACGGGAGGTGCTCTACGCCGACGGGCGCGTCACCGGCGTCCGGATCACCGACCCCGACGGCGGACGCGAGCGCGTCGTCACCGCCGACTACTACGTCCAGGCCATGCCCGTCGAACACGCTCGGCCCACCTGGGGTGCCGCGTTACGCGCGGCCGACCCGCAGCTCGCGCGCTGCGACCGGCTCCGCACGGACTGGATGACCGGGATCATGTTCTATGTGCGCCGGCCCGTTCCGCTGGTGCACGGACACGTCAACTGCCTCGACTCGCCATGGGCGGTGACGGCGATCGGCCAGGCGCAGTTCTGGGACGGGCGGGACTTCGCCGCCGACTACGGCGACGGGCGGGCCGTCGACTGCGTCTCGACGATCATCTCGGAATGGGATGTTCCCGGCATTCTCTATGGAAAGCGGGCCCGGGAGTGCACCCGCGAGGAAATCGTGGAGGAGTGCTGGGCGCAGCTCAAGGACGGCGTCAACGACAGCGGGCGCGCGCTCATCGAGGACGCGGACCGGCTGTCCTGGTTCATGGACCCGGCGGTGACGGGGCTCGGCGGGCCCGCTCCCGGCAACCGCGAACCGCTGTTCATCCACCCGACCGGCACCTGGCACCTGCGCCCCACGGCCCGCACCGCGGTGCCGAACCTCTTCCTCGCCGGGGACTACGTCCGTACCGACGTGGACCTCGCCACGATGGAAGGTGCCAACGAGTCCGCCAGGCGGGCCGTCAACGCCCTCCTGGACCAGGACAATTCGGATGCCGAGCGCTGCCGGATCTGGGAGCTGTACCGGCCGCCCGAGCTCGAACCCCTCAAACGCGTCGACGAGGCCCGCTACCGGCTCGGCCTGCCGAACACCTTCGATCTGGGCTGAGGCCCCTTCGCGGCCCTTCCCGCGGCCCTTCTCGTCCGTACGGCAGAGGCCGCCGCACCCCGAGCGGGGGGAGCGACGGCCTCTGCCGTACCTGTGTGTCCGCCTGTATGCGCTGCGAGAACCTCAGAGAACGCGGACCGCGCCGGTCGCCGGGTATCCGGACAGGTCCTGGATGACGACGCCCTTGGAGGGGTTGGCGGCGTCCAGGTACTGGCCGTTACCGATGTACACGCCCACGTGGTACGCCGAGCCCGCGGCGCCCCAGTAGAGGAGGTCGCCGACCTGCAGGTTGTCGAGGGAGACCGGGGTGCCGGCCGTCGACTGGTCCTGCGAGACGCGCGGCAGGCTGACGCCGGCCTGCGCGAACGCGGCCTGGGTCAGGCCGGAGCAGTCCCAGGAGTTGGGGCCGGTGCCGCCCATGACGTACGCGTCGCCGAGCTGCGCCTTCAGGAAGGCGATGACGGACGCGACGCTGCCGCTGGCGGGGGCCGCGACCTTGGAGGCCGCGGAGGCGGTGGAGAGCGTGGTGCGCTCGGCGGAGCGCGACGCACGCGCTTCCTCGGCCTTGCGCTTCGCCTCGGCCTCGGCCTTCTTCTTGGCCTCCGCCTTCTTCTCCGCGAGGGCCTGGTCCGCCTTGGCCTGCTTTGCGGCCTTCGCGACGGCCAGGTCCTGCTCGGCCTGCAGCGCGTACGAGTTCGCGGCCTGCTGGGTGGCGTCCGCGGACTGGGCGACCTGAGTGGAGAGGTCCGCCGTGATCGTCGGCATCTCGATGGTCTCGGTCACCGGCTCGGCGGCGAACGCCGGGCCGGACGCACCGGCCACTGCCAGGGTGCTGAGGACGCCACCGGCAACTCCGGCGCGCAGGGCGATTTTCGACGCGCTGCGACGGGGCTTCCGGTGGCTGGGTATGTGAGCGGTGTGGGACATGAGTACAACCGCTATCAGGGCCTCCACGGTTCCTTCAAGAAACGTGTGGTGCGCCACAGTTGCCGTGTGAACGTTTGAATCCCGGGCGTGGCGGCCTTTATTGACGCCGTAACGGGCAATCCGGACAGGGCTGCTCAAGGCTGTGATCACGGGCTTTCTGTAATACGCCCGAATTGCCCTCGACCTACCACTCGTTGATGCCGATGGCCAAGCCCGGTTTCTAACAGGTAACGGTCCATGTGGCACAGGTCACAATGGGGTCACCTTCGCTGTCGCGCGCTCCTCATGAGCGCGTGCCCGCGTCCACTTACGTCCACACCTTTCCCTCGGATGTGTGAACGGCGGCCACTATCAGCCAGTTCTGTCCAGCGCCAATTTGCCTGCGTGCGCCACCTCTTGATAGTGAACCAACGCTTCTACCTGGGGTAACGAGCCAAGATGTCACCTCTGGTGATCACTCAGGCGCTTCGCGTGTGAAGATCACCGCTCATCCGACTTCATGATCCTTCGTCAGGTGGTGGAGATCACAAAGCTGTTGGCGCACCCCGTGTCGCAGATCACAGACCGGCAGGCATAGGATGCGGGGCAGTTGGGCTTGTGACCTGCTTCACATGTGAGCGATCTTCGTGCAGTCGGGGGGTGGCTTCGCGGGGGAGCGGGGGCGGGCCCGACGTATCCGCCAGCAGTCAGCGCCGACTGAGAGGAGCGAGGAGCGGTGAACGCGTATGCGCCCATCCTCGTACTGGGAGCCCTCGGGGCAGGCTTTGCGATCTTCTCCGTGGTCATGGCCACGCTTATCGGTCCAAAGCGGTACAACCGGGCCAAGCTCGAGGCCTACGAATGCGGTATCGAGCCGACCCCCACGCCGGCCGGCGGCGGGCGCTTCCCCATCAAGTACTACCTGACGGCGATGCTCTTCATCGTCTTCGACATCGAGATCGTCTTCCTCTACCCCTGGGCCGTCACCTTCGACGCCCTGGGTGTTTTCGGGCTCGTGGAGATGCTGCTCTTCGTGCTCACCGTCTTCGTCGCGTACGCGTACGTATGGCGGCGCGGCGGCCTGGAATGGGACTGAGGGGCCTTAGCCATGGGACTCGAAGAAAAGCTGCCGAGCGGCTTTCTGCTGACCACCGTCGAGCAGGCCGCGGGCTGGGTGCGCAAGTCATCCGTCTTCCCCGCCACGTTCGGCCTGGCGTGCTGCGCCATCGAGATGATGACGACGGGCGCCGGTCGCTATGACCTGGCGCGCTTCGGCATGGAGGTCTTCCGCGGCTCGCCGCGGCAGGCGGACCTGATGATCGTGGCCGGGCGCGTGAGCCAGAAGATGGCGCCCGTCCTGCGGCAGGTCTACGACCAGATGCCGAACCCCAAGTGGGTCATCTCCATGGGCGTGTGTGCCTCGTCGGGCGGGATGTTCAACAACTACGCGATCGTGCAGGGCGTCGACCACGTAGTCCCTGTGGACATCTACCTGCCCGGCTGTCCGCCGCGACCGGAGATGCTGATGGACGCGATTCTCAAGCTCCATCAGAAGATCCAGTCCTCCAAGCTCGGCGTGAACGCCGAGGAGGCGGCCCGCGAGGCGGAGGAAGCGGCGCTCAAGGCGCTCCCGACGATCGAGATGAAGGGGCTGCTGCGGTGAGCGACGCGGACAGCAACGGGGTCAACCCCGAGAAGGACCTCAGCGCGGCCAACCTGCCGGGGCAGCGCGGCGACCAGGGCGAGGAGATCCGCGTCCAGCGCGGCATGTTCGGCGCCAACAACGGCGGCGACACGTCGGGATACGGCGGCCTCGTCCGCTCCGTACGGCTGCCGGGCGCCGCCTCGCGGCCGTACGGCGGCTGGTTCGACGAGGTGGCCGACGAGCTGGAGGGGGCCCTGGAGGAACAGGGCCTCGTCCCCGAGAACGCGATCGACAAGACCGTCGTCGACCGCGACGAGCTCACCTTCCACATCGAACGCGAGTACCTGGTGCGCGTCGCCCGGACCCTGCGCGACGACCCGGCTCTGCGCTTCGAGCTCTGCACGGGCGTGAGCGGGGTGCACTACCCGGACGACAAGGGCCGTGAGCTGCACGCCGTCTACCACCTGCGCTCGATCACCCACAATCGCCTGATCCGCCTCGAGGTCAGCGCCCCCGACGCGGATCCGCACGTCCCGTCGCTGGTCGCCGTCTATCCGACGAACGACTGGCACGAGCGCGAGACGTACGACTTCTTCGGTCTGGTCTTCGACGGCCACCCGGCGCTGACGCGGATCATGATGCCGGACGACTGGCAGGGCTTCCCGCAGCGCAAGGACTACCCCCTCGGCGGCATCCCCGTCGAGTACAAGGGCGCCCAGATCCCGGCTCCGGACCAGCGGAGGTCGTACTCCTGATGTCTACTCCTTCTGCATCGCCGCGCGAGACGACCGAGGGGACCGTGTACACGGTCACCGGTGGCGACTGGGACGAGGTCGTCCAGTCCGCGGCCAAGGCCGACGACGAGCGCATCATCGTCAACATGGGCCCGCAGCACCCGTCCACGCACGGCGTGCTCCGGCTGATCCTGGAGATCGACGGCGAGACGGTCACCGAGGCCCGCTGCGGCATCGGCTATCTGCACACCGGCATCGAGAAGAACCTCGAGTACCGCACGTGGACGCAGGGCACCACGTTCGTGACGCGCATGGACTACCTGACGCCGTTCTTCAACGAGACGGCCTACTGCCTCGCGGTCGAGAAGCTCCTCGGTATCGAGGGCGAGATCCCCGACCGGGCGTCGATCATCCGAGTGCTCCTGATGGAGCTGAACCGGATGTCCTCGCACCTGGTCGCCATCGCCACCGGCGGCATGGAGCTCGGCGCCACGACGATCATGATCTACGGCTTCCGCGATCGTGAACTCATTCTCGATATCTACGAACTCATCACCGGCCTGCGCATGAACCACGCGTACATCCGGCCCGGCGGACTCGCCCAGGACCTGCCGCCCGGCGCGGTGGACCAGATCCGCGAGTTCGTGAAGAAGATGTCGAAGAACCTTCCCGAGTACGACAAGCTCGCCACCGGGAACCCCATCTTCAAGGCCCGCATGCAGGACGTCGGCTATCTCGACCTCACCGGCTGCATGGCCCTCGGCGCCACCGGACCGATCCTGCGCTCGGCGGGCCTCCCGCACGACCTGCGCAAGTCGCAGCCGTACTGCGGCTACGAGAACTACGACTTCGAGGTCCCGACCGCCGACACCTGCGACTCCTACGGACGCTTCCTGATCCGCCTGGAGGAGATGCGCCAGTCGCTGCGCATCGTCGAACAGTGCCTGGACCGGCTCGCCCCGGGCCCGGTCATGGTCGCCGACAAGAAGATCGCCTGGCCGGCGCAGCTCGCGCTCGGCCCGGACGGACTCGGCAACTCGCTCGACCACATCAAGCAGATCATGGGCACCTCCATGGAGTCCCTGATCCACCACTTCAAGCTGGTGACCGAGGGCTTCCGGGTCCCCGCCGGGCAGGCGTACTCCGCCGTCGAATCCCCCAAGGGGGAGCTGGGGGTGCACGTCGTGTCCGACGGCGGCACCCGTCCCTACCGGGTCCACTACCGCGACCCGTCTTTCACCAACCTTCAGGCCATGGCGGCGATGTGCGAGGGCGGCCAGGTCGCCGACGTCATCGTCGCCGTCGCGTCCATCGACCCCGTGATGGGAGGCGTCGACCGGTGACCACCACTCCTTCCGAGCAGGGCCAGGGCGTCAGCCTGGGCATGCCCCAACTGCCCGCGCCCGACTACCCGGACGACGTCCGAGCCCGGCTCGAGACGGACGCGCGCGAGATCATCGCCCGCTACCCGGGATCGCGCTCCGCGCTCCTCCCGCTGCTGCACCTCGTGCAGTCGGAGGAGGGCCATGTCACGCGCACGGGCATGCAGTTCTGCGCCGACATGCTGGGCCTGACCACCGCCGAGGTCACCGCCGTCGCGACCTTCTACACGATGTACCGGCGCAAGCCGAGCGGCGACTACCAGGTCGGGGTCTGCACGAACACGCTGTGCGCCGTGATGGGCGGCGACGCCATCTTCGAGGCCCTCCAGGAGCACCTGGGCGTCGGCAACGGCGGGACCACCGAGGACGGCAAGGTCACCCTCGAGCACATCGAGTGCAACGCGGCCTGCGACTTCGCGCCCGTCGTGATGGTCAACTGGGAGTTCTTCGACAACCAGACGGTGGGCAGCGCGAAGCGGCTGGTCGACGACCTGCGCGCGGGCACGCAGGTCGAACCCACCCGCGGCGCTCCCCTGTGCACGTACAAGGAGACCGCGCGGATCCTCGCCGGCTTCCCGGACGAGCGGCCCGGTGCCGTCGAGGCGAGCGGCAGCGCGGGACCTGCCTCGCTGATCGGCCTGCGTCTCGCCAGGGGCGAGGCCGCCCCCGCGCGCGTGGTCCATCCGCGCGACGGAGGTCCCCACGGGGACGTCGGCGACGCGCCACCGCACGAGGCGTCGCCCGCCGAGCACCTGAGCTCGCACGATGCGCCCCAGGACACGTCGTCCTCCGATCCGGCCCACCCGGCGGGCCCTGTCGCCGAGGAGGGGGAGTGATGACCTTGGCAGCCGAGATCGACAACGACACCAGCCCCGAGAAGCTGCTCGCGCCGGTACTTTCGGCGTTCTGGGACGAGGACAAGTCCTGGTCCCTGGACGTCTACCGGCGGCACGACGGCTACGAGGGTCTGCGCAAGGCCCTCGCCATGTCGCCGGACGACCTGATCGCCTATGTGAAGGACTCCGGCCTGCGCGGCCGTGGCGGCGCGGGCTTCCCCACCGGAATGAAGTGGCAGTTCATTCCGCAGGGCGACGGCAAACCGCACTATCTGGTGGTCAACGCCGACGAGTCGGAGCCGGGGACCTGCAAGGACATCCCGCTCCTCTTCGCGAACCCGCATTCCCTCATCGAGGGGATCGTGATCGCGTGCTACGCGATCCGCTCTTCGCACGCCTTCATCTATCTGCGGGGCGAGGCCGTCCCCGTACTGCGACGGCTCCACGAGGCCGTACGGGAGGCCTACGCGGCGGGCTACCTCGGCGAGAACGTGCTGGGCAGTGGGCTGAACCTCGAACTCACGGTGCACGCGGGCGCGGGCGCGTACATCTGTGGCGAGGAGACCGCACTGCTCGACTCGCTGGAAGGCCGCCGTGGCCAGCCGCGGCTCCGACCCCCCTTCCCCGCGGTCGCGGGGCTCTACGCGTGCCCCACTGTCGTCAACAACGTCGAGTCCATCGCGTCGGTTCCCGCGATCCTGCATCGCGGCAAGGACTGGTTCAAGTCGATGGGCAGCGAGAAGTCCCCGGGCTTCACGCTGTACTCGCTCAGCGGGCACGTCACCAACCCCGGCCAGTACGAGGCGCCGCTCGGCATCACGCTGCGCCAGCTCCTCGACATGAGCGGCGGCATGCGCCCGGGCCACCGCCTCAAGTTCTGGACTCCCGGCGGAAGCTCGACCCCGATGTTCACCGACGAGCACCTCGACGTGCCCCTCGACTACGAGGGCGTGGGCGCCGCGGGATCGATGCTCGGCACGAAGGCGCTCCAGTGCTTCGACGAGACGACGTGCGTCGTGCGGGCGGTCACCCGCTGGACCGAGTTCTACGCCCACGAGTCCTGCGGCAAGTGCACACCGTGCCGTGAGGGGACGTACTGGCTCGTGCAGTTGCTGCGGGACATCGAGGCCGGCAAGGGCTCGATGAGCGACCTCGACAAGCTGAACGACATCGCCGACAACATCAACGGCAAGTCGTTCTGCGCGCTCGGCGACGGCGCCGCGTCCCCGATCTTCTCCTCGCTCAAGTACTTCCGCGAGGAGTACGAGCAGCACATCACGGGCAAGGGCTGCCCCTTCGACCCCGCCAAGTCGACCGCTTGGGCGGACCAGCGCACGGAGGTGAACGCATGACGGTAACCACAGGCGCTCCCTCCGGGGGCGGCGAGGCGGCGGTGCCGCCGGAAGATCTCGTCTCGCTGACGATCGACGGCATCGGGATCAGCGTGCCCAAGGGCACCCTGGTCATCCGCGCCGCCGAACAGCTCGGCATCGAGATCCCCCGCTTCTGCGACCACCCCCTGCTCGACCCGGCCGGCGCCTGCCGCCAGTGCATCGTCGAGGTCGAGGGCCAGCGCAAGCCGATGGCGTCCTGCACCATCACCTGCACCGACGGCATGGTGGTCAAGAGCCAGCTCAGCTCGCCCGTCGCCGAGAAGGCACAGCGCGGTGTGATGGAGCTGCTCCTCATCAACCACCCGCTGGACTGCCCGGTCTGCGACAAGGGCGGCGAGTGCCCGCTGCAGAACCAGGCCATGTCGCACGGCCAGTCCGACTCCCGCTTCGACGGGAAGAAGCGGACGTTCGAGAAGCCGGTCCCGATCTCGACCCAGATCCTGCTCGACCGTGAGCGGTGTGTGCTCTGCGCCCGCTGCACGCGGTTCAGCAACCAGATCGCCGGTGACCCGATGATCGAGCTCCTCGAGCGCGGCGCGCTCCAGCAGGTCGGCACGGGCGAGGGCGACCCCTTCGAGTCGTACTTCTCCGGGAACACGATCCAGATCTGTCCGGTCGGCGCGCTGACCTCGGCGGCGTACCGGTTCCGCTCCCGGCCCTTCGACCTCGTGTCTTCGCACAGCGTGTGCGAGCACTGCGCGGGCGGCTGTGCGACCCGCACGGACCACCGGCGCGGCAAGGTCATGCGGCGCCTCGCGTCGCCGGACCCCGAGGTCAACGAGGAGTGGGTCTGCGACAAGGGCCGCTTCGGGTTCCGTTACGCGCAGAAGCCCGACCGGCTGACCACGCCGCTCGTGCGCAACGCGGACGGTGTGCTGGAGCCCGCGTCCTGGCCCGAGGCCCTGGACGTCGCGGCCCGGGGTCTCTCGTCGGCCCGCGGCCGCGCCGGGGTCCTGACCGGTGGCCGGCTCACCGTCGAGGACGCGTACGCGTACAGCAAGTTCGCGCGCGTGGCGCTCGACACGAACGACATCGACTTCCGCGCGCGCGTGCACAGCAGCGAGGAGGCCGACTTCCTCGCGGCGCGGGTCGCGGGGCGCGGGCGCGACCTCGACGGTGTCGGGGTCACGTACACGTCCCTGGAGAAGGCGCCGGCCGTGCTCCTCGTCGGGATCGAGGCGGAGGAGGAGGCGCCCGGCGTCTTCCTGAAGCTGCGCAAGGCGTGGCGCGGCCACGGCCAGCGGACGTTCGGGCTCGCCCCGTTCGCGACGCGGGGTCTGGAGAAGGCGGGCGGCACGCTGCTGCCGGCCGCTCCGGGCACCGAGACCGAGTGGCTCGACGCGCTCGCCTCCGGCTTCGGCCTGGAGGACGGGGGCGCCGAGGCGTCGCAGGCGCTGCGTGCCGAGGGCGCCGTCATCGTCGTCGGCGAGCGGCTCGCGGCCGTGCCGGGCGCCCTGACGGCCGTCGTACGGGCCGCCACGGCGACCGGCGCCCAGCTGGTGTGGATTCCGCGCCGGGCCGGGGAGCGCGGTGCGATCGAGGCGGGCGCGCTGCCGTCGCTGCTTCCGGGCGGACGCCCGGCCACCGACCCGCGCGCGCGGGAAGAGGTCGCGGCCGCCTGGGGAGTGTCCGAACTCCCGCACCGCTACGGGCGCGACACGGGCCAGATCGTGGAGGCCGCCGCCGGCGGCGAGCTGCGGGCCCTGGTCGTCGCCGGTGTCGAGGTCGCCGACCTGCCGGACCCGGCACGCGCGCGTGAAGCACTGCACGAGGTGGCGTTCGTCGTCTCCCTGGAGCAGCGTCCCAGCGAGGTCACCGACCACGCGGACGTCGTGCTCCCGGTCGCCGCGGTCGCCGAGAAGGCGGGCACGTTCCTCAACTGGGAAGGCCGGGCGCGCCTCTTCGAGGCCGCGCTCAAGCCCGACCAGATGACGCGCTCCCTGGCGCCCGCCGACGCGCGGGTCCTCCAGATGCTCGCGGACGCCATGGACGTACACCTGGGCCTGCCGGACCTGCGGGCCGCGCGGGGGGAGCTCGACCGCCTGGGCGGCTGGAGCGGGCCCCGCGCGACGGACGCGCTGGAGTCGGCCACGCAGCTGCCGCGGCCCGCGTCCGGTGAGGCCGTCCTCGCGGGGCACCGGCTGCTGCTCGACCAGGGCCGCCTCCAGGAGGGCGACGACGCGCTCGCCGGCACCCGGCACGCGGCACGCGCGCGCGTGTCGGCCGCCACGGCCGCCGAGGCGGGCGTCAAGGACGGCGACGTGCTCGCCGTCACGGGACCCGCGGGCACGACCCGACTCCCGCTCCAGGTCACGGAGATGCCGGACCGCGTCGTGTGGCTTCCGCTGAACTCCACCGGCGGGGGCGTGGCCTCCGACACGGGGGCCGTGCCCGGCACGCTCGTCCGGATCGGCCCCGCGGGCATCGACGAGGCCAAGGAGGTGCAGTCATGATCCCGCTCGCTCTCGAAGACCTCTCGTTGTTCGGCCGCGATCCCTGGTGGCTGGTCGCGATCAAGGCGGTCTTCTGCTTCGCCTTCCTGATGGTGACCGTGCTCTTCTCCATCGTGTGGGAGCGCAAGGTCGTCGCCTGGATGCAGCTGCGCATCGGCCCCAACCGGCACGGCCCCTGGGGCATGCTCCAGTCGCTGGCCGACGGCATCAAGCTGATGCTGAAGGAAGACGTCGTCGTCAAGCGCGCCGACAAGGTGGTCTACATCCTGGCCCCGGTCGTCGCCGCGATCCCGGCCTTCATGGCGATCGCCGTGATCCCCTTCGGGCCCTCCGGCAACGAGGTCTCGATCTTCGGCCACCGCACCACGATGCAGCTCACCGACCTGCCGATCGCGATGCTCTACATCCTGGCGGTCGCCTCGGTCGGCATCTACGGCATCGTGCTCGCGGGGTGGAGTTCCGGATCGACCTACCCCTTGCTGGGTGGTCTGCGGTCCTGCGCCCAGATGATCTCGTACGAGATCGCGATGGGCGCGGCGTTCGCCTCGGTCTTCCTCTACTCCGGGTCGATGTCCACCTCGGAGATCGTCGCCCAGCAGCACGACCGCTGGTACATCGTGCTCCTGCCGGTCTCGTTCCTCATCTACATCGTGACGATGGTCGGCGAGACGAACCGTGCGCCGTTCGACATGCCGGAGTCCGAGGGCGACCTCGTCGGCGGCTTCAACACCGAGTACTCGTCGATCAAGTTCGCGCTGTTCATGCTCGCCGAGTACGTGAACATGGTGACGGTCTCGGCCGTGTCGGTGACGCTCTTCCTGGGCGGCTGGCGGGCCCCGTGGCCGGTGTCCACCTTCTGGGAGGGCGCGAACCACGGCTGGTGGCCGATGCTCTGGTTCGTCATCAAGGTCCAGCTGCTGCTGTTCTTCTTCATCTGGCTGCGCGGCACGCTCCCGCGCGTGCGCTACGACCAGCTGATGAAGCTCGGCTGGAAGGTCCTCATCCCGGTCTCCGTGGTCTGGCTGATGCTCGTCGCCACCGTGCGGACCCTGCGCAACGAGAACTACGACTTCGCCTCCATCGCCCTGTACGTGGGCGGCGGAGTCCTCGCGCTGCTGCTGCTCTCGTTCCTCGTCGACATCTTCAGGGACCGCGGGGGCAAGGAACGCGAGGCACAGGAGGCGGCCGAACGCGCCGCGGCCTTCGACCCGATGGCAGGCGGCTTCCCGGTTCCGCCGCTGCCAGGCCAGACCCCGCCGGCCGTGCCGCGCCGACGCCCGCGCGGCGAGCGGGAGTTGATTGTCAGTGGCGGACCGGATACTGCCGGTGACGGAACCGGTGAGGGTCCTCGTGACGGAAAGGAGGCGTCCCATGGCTGAGGAGTCGACGGAGGGCGGGCAGACCAAGCCCGGCTTCCAGAACCCCGTGGCCGGCTTCGGCGTGACCTTCAAGGCCATGTTCAAGAAGCGGCTGACGGAGCAGTACCCGGAGCAGCCCAAGACCACGGCCCCGCGCTTCCACGGCCGGCACCAGCTCAACCGTCATCCGGACGGCCTGGAGAAGTGCATCGGCTGCGAGTTGTGCGCCTGGGCCTGTCCCGCGGACGCCATCTACGTGGAGGGCGCGGACAACACCGACGAGGAGCGCTACTCGCCGGGCGAGCGGTACGGCCGCGTCTACCAGATCAACTACGCCCGCTGCATCCTGTGCGGCCTGTGCATCGAGGCGTGCCCCACGCGCGCGCTGACGATGACGAACGAGTTCGAGCTCGCCGACAGCAGCCGCGAGAACCTGATCTACACCAAGGAGCAGCTGCTCGCCGGGCTCGAGGAGGGCATGGTCGAATCGCCCCACTCGATCTTCCCCGGCACGGACGAGCAGGACTACTACCGGGGGCTGGTCACGGAGGCCGCGCCTGGCACGGTGCGTCAGGTCGCCGTCTCCAAGGGCGAGAAGCCCGAACCCGAGGGGGCGGAGGCATGAGCCGGCTCGCCGCCGCGGCCACGCTTGCCGCCGACACCTCCACCGGTGAGGCCTTCCAGTTCTGGGTCCTCGGCACGGTCGCCGTCATCGGTGCCCTGTGCACGGTCCTGATGAGGAAGGCGGTGCACAGCGCGCTGTGTCTCGCCGGGACCATGATCGTCCTGGCGGTCTTCTACCTGGCCAACGGCGCGTACTTCCTGGGCGTCGTCCAGATCATCGTCTACACCGGCGCGATCATGATGCTGTTCCTCTTCGTGGTCATGCTCGTCGGCGTCACCGCGGCCGACTCCCTGAAGGAGACCATCAAGGGGCAGCGCTGGCTGGCCCTGCTGTGCGGACTCGGCTTCGGGATCCTGCTCCTCGCGGGCATCGGGAACGCCTCGCTCCACCAGTTCGTCGGACTGGGCAAGGCGAACGCGGGCGGAAACGTGGAAGGGCTCGCCGCCCTCATCTTCACGAAGTACGTCTTCGCCTTCGAGATCACCGGCGCCCTGCTGATCACGGCCACCCTCGGAGCCATGGTGCTCACGCACCGCGAGCGCGTCGAGCGGGCCAGGACGCAGCGCGAGATGTCCGAGCAGCGTGTGCGCGAGGGCAAGCACCTGCCGCCGCTGCCCGCCCCGGGTGTCTACGCCCGGCACAACGCGGTCGACATCGCGGGCCTGCTCCCCGACGGCACCCCGTCGGAGCTCACGGTCATGCAGACGCTGCGCGAGCGCGGCCAGATCCGCGACGTGTCGGACGAGGCGCTCGGTGACCTGAAGGCCCTGGAGCAGCGCTCGGCCGAGCGCCTTGAGCGGACCGAGGAGGCGTCGAAGTGAATCCGGTCAACTACCTCTATCTCGCCGCCCTGTTGTTCACGATCGGCGCCACCGGCGTGCTCATCAGGCGGAACGCGATCGTGCTGTTCATGTGCGTCGAGCTGATGCTCAACGCGTGCAACCTCGCGTTCGTCGCGTTCTCCCGGATGCACGGCAATCTCGACGGCCAGATCATCGCCTTCTTCACGATGGTCGTCGCCGCCGCGGAGGTCGTGGTCGGGCTCGCGATCATCGTGTCGCTGTTCCGTTCCCGCCACTCGGCCTCGGTCGACGACGCCAGCCTGATGAAGCTGTAAGGGGTCGCTGCACAGTGGAAAACCTGATTGCGCTGCTGGTAGCGGCGCCACTGCTCGGAGCGGCCGTACTGCTGTGCGGCGGACGGCGGTTGGACCGTGTGGGCCATCTGCTCGGCACGCTGCTCTCGGCCGCCTCCTTCGTCATCGGCGTCCTCCTCTTCACCGACATGCTCGGCAAGAGCGCCGACGACCGCACCTTCACCCAGCACCTGTTCAGCTGGATCCCGGTCGAGGGCTTCCAGGCGGACGTCTCCTTCCAGCTGGACCAGCTGTCGATGACGTTCGTGCTCCTGATCTCCGGTGTGGGCACGCTGATCCACATCTACTCGATCGGGTACATGGAGCACGACGAGCGGCGCCGCCGCTTCTTCGGCTACCTGAACCTGTTCCTCGCGGCGATGCTCCTCCTGGTCCTCGCCGACAACTACCTCCTCCTGTACGTCGGCTGGGAGGGTGTGGGCCTCGCCTCGTACCTCCTGATCGGCTTCTGGCAGCACAAGCCCAGCGCGGCCACCGCGGCGAAGAAGGCCTTCCTGGTCAACCGCGTCGGCGACATGGGCCTGTCGATCGCCATCATGCTGATGTTCACGACGTTCGGGACGTTCGCCTTCGCGCCGGTCCTGAAGGCGGCGGGGGAGCACCAGGGCGGCGGCGCGACGCTGACGGGCATCGCCCTGATGCTGCTGCTCGCCGCGTGCGGCAAGTCCGCCCAGGTGCCGCTGCAGTCCTGGCTCGGTGACGCGATGGAGGGCCCGACCCCGGTCTCCGCCCTCATCCACGCCGCGACCATGGTGACCGCAGGTGTCTATCTGATCGTCCGTTCCAGCACGGTGTTCAACGCGTCGCCGGACGCGCAGCTCGTCGTCGTCATCGTCGGATCGGTCACGCTCCTGTTCGGTGCGATCGTCGGTTGCGCGAAGGACGACATCAAGAAGGCGCTGGCCGGCTCGACGATGTCGCAGATCGGCTACATGGTGCTGGCCGCGGGCCTCGGCCCCATCGGCTACGTCTTCGCGATCATGCACCTCGTGACGCACGGCTTCTTCAAGGCGGGCCTCTTCCTCGGCGCCGGTTCGGTCATGCACGGCATGAACGACGAGGTGGACATGAGGAAGTACGGCGCCCTCAGGAAGTACATGCCGGTCACGTTCGTCACGTTCGGGCTCGGCTATCTCGCGATCATCGGCTTCCCTGGTCTGTCCGGCTTCTTCTCCAAGGACAAGATCATCGAGGCCGCGTTCGCGAAGGGCGGCACGGAGGGGTGGATCCTCGGCTCGGTGGCCCTGCTCGGCGCGGCCATCACCGCGTACTACATGACGCGCGTGATGATCATGACGTTCTTCGGTGAGAAGCGCTGGCAGCCGACAGCGTCTGACAGCGGCTCCGCCGCGGGGTCGGGCCACGAGCCGCACCCGCACGAGTCGCCGAAGTCCATGACGATCCCGATGATCGTGCTCGCGTTCGGATCCGTCTTCGCGGGTGGCTTCTTCAGCATCGGTGACCGCTTCCTGCAGTGGCTGGAGCCGGTCACCGGGCACAGCCACGGGGACGCGCCGATCAGCGCCACGACCGTCACCGCGGCCACCATGGTGGTCCTGGTGGTCGGCGTGGTCGTGGCCTACCTCCAGTACGGCCGCCGCCCGGTCCCCGTCGTCGCCCCGCGCGGCTCGTTGCTCACCCGGGCCGCCCGCCGTGACCTGCTCCAGGACGACTTCAACCACGTGGTCCTGGTGCGCGGCGGCGAGCACCTCACCCGCTCCCTGGTCTACGTCGACCACACCCTGGTCGACGGAGTGGTCAACGGGACGGCGGCCTCGGTCGGCGGGCTCTCCGGCCGGCTGCGCAAGCTCCAGAACGGCTACGCCCGCTCGTACGCCGTCTCGATGTTCGGCGGTGCGGCACTCATCGTCGCCGCGACCCTGCTGATGAGGGCGGTCTGATAGCAATGTCCTTTCCTCTGCTGACAGCGACGGCGGTGCTCCCCGCCGTGGGAGCCATCGCCACGGCTGCCGTCCCGGCCGCGCGGCGCACGGCGGCGAAGTGGCTCGCGCTGCTCGTCTCGGTCGCCACGCTCGTGCTGGCCGCGGTCGTGCTCGTGCGCTTCGAGCCCGGCGGTGCCCGCTACCAGCTCACCGAATCCCACCCCTGGATCAAGGACTTCGGGGTGCGGTACGAGCTGGGTGTGGACGGCATCGCGGTGGCGCTCATCGCGCTCACCGCCCTCCTGATCCCGTTCGTGATCCTCGCGGGCTGGCACGACGCCGACCCGCAGGAGACCGGGAGTTCGAGGTGGCGGCCGACGCAGGGCTTCTTCGCCCTGATCCTCGGTGTCGAGGCGATGGTGATCATCTCCTTCGAGGCCACCGACGTCTTCCTCTTCTACATCTTCTTCGAAGCCATGCTCATCCCGATGTACTTCCTCATCGGCGGCTTCGGAGACCGCGCCCACTCGGGCAGCGACGAGAACGCAGCGACCCAACGCTCATACGCCGCCGTGAAGTTCCTCCTCTACAACCTCGTCGGCGGCCTCATCATGCTGGCGGCCGTGATCGGTCTCTACGTGGTGGCGGGGAACTTCTCGCTCCAGGAGATCGTCGCCGCGCGGGCGAACGGTTCGCTGCACATGGCGACCAGCACCGAGCGCTGGCTCTTCCTCGGCTTCTTCTTCGCCTTCGCGGTGAAGGCGCCGCTGTGGCCGCTGCACACCTGGCTGCCGAACGCGATGGGGGAGGCCACCGCCCCGGTCGCCGTCCTCATCACGGCGGTGGTCGACAAGGTCGGCACGTTCGCGATGCTCCGCTTCTGCCTCCAGCTCTTCCCGGAGGCGTCGAAGTGGGCGACGCCGGTCATCCTCGTACTGGCCCTCATCAGCATCGTCTACGGTGCGCTGCTCGCGGTCGGTCAGCGGGACATCAAGCGCCTGGTGGCGTACGCGTCGATCTCGCACTTCGGGTTCATCGTCCTCGGCATCTTCGCGATGACGAGCCAGGGCCAGTCGGGCGCGACGCTCTACATGGTCAACCACGGGATCTCGACGGCCGCCCTGATGCTGGTGGCGGGCTTCCTGATCTCGCGCCGCGGCTCGCGCCTGATCGCGGACTACGGAGGCGTGCAGAAGGTCGCCCCGGTGCTCGCCGGCACGTTCCTGATCGGCGGCCTCGCGACCCTCTCGCTGCCGGGCCTCGCGCCCTTCGTGAGTGAATTCCTGGTCCTGGTCGGCACGTTCTCGCGCTACCCGGTGATCGGGATCATCGCGACCTTCGGCATCGTGCTCGCCGCGCTCTACACGCTCGTCCTCTACCAGCGGACGATGACGGGCCCGGTGAAGCCGGAGGTCTCGGCCCTGCCGGACCTGCGGGTGCGTGAACTCGCGGTGGTCGTCCCGCTGATCGCCGTGCTGATCTTCCTGGGCGTCTACCCGAAGCCGGTCACCGATCTGGTGAACCCGGCGGTCAAGCAGACCCTGTCCGACGTACACGAGAAGGACCCGAAGCCAGCGGTGGAGGCGGCCAAGTGAGCGCAGCAGCCGTCCACAGCCTGTGGACAACGGCGGCCACGTCGCCGCTCAAGGAACAAATCTCGAAGATCAACGCGCCGAAGATCGAGTACGGCCAATTGTCGCCCACCCTGATCGTCATCGGGGCGGCGGTCCTCGGGGTCCTTGTCGAGGCGTTCCTGCCGCGCAAGTCCCGTTACTACGTCCAGGTGTTCCTCGCCGTCGTCGCCCTGGCCGCCGCGTTCGCCGCGGTGGTCGGACTCGCGGCCGGCGGGTACGGCACCACGAAGGCGCACATCGCGGCCATGGGCGCGATCTCCGTCGACGGCCCGGCCCTGTTCCTCCAGGGCGTGATCCTGCTGACCGGCCTCGTCGCGATCTTCACCTTCGCCGAGCGCCGCCTGGACCCGGAGGCGCACGGCAACCGCGTCGACTCGTTCGCCGCGCAGGCCTCGGCCGTGCCCGGCAGCGACAGCGAGAAGGCCGCCGTGAAGGCCGGGTTCACCACCACCGAGGTGTTCCCGCTCGCGCTCTTCGCGATCGGCGGCATGCTGGTCTTCCCCTCGGCGAACGACCTGCTGACGCTGTTCATCGCCCTGGAGGTCTTCTCCCTGCCGCTCTACCTCCTGTGCGCCGTGGCCCGCCGCAAGCGGCTCATGTCGCAGGAGGCGGCGGTCAAGTACTTCCTCCTCGGTGCCTTCGCCTCGGCGTTCACCCTGTTCGGCATCGCCCTCCTGTACGGGTACGCGGGCTCGGTGTCGTACGCGACGATCGCCGACGTCGTGGACGGGTCGATCCAGAACATCGACCCGGCGCTCGCCGACACCATGGGGAACGACGCGCTGCTGCTCATCGGCGTCGCCATGGTCGTCATGGGTCTGCTGTTCAAGGTCGGCGCCGTGCCGTTCCACATGTGGACCCCGGACGTCTACCAGGGCGCGCCCACGCCGGTCACGGGCTTCATGGCGGCCGCCACGAAGGTCGCCGCCTTCGGCGCCCTCCTGCGGCTCCTGTACGTCGTCCTGCCCGGCCTGCGCTGGGACTGGCGGCCGGTCATGTGGGCCGTCGCGATCATCACGATGCTGGGCGGCGCGATCGTCGCCATCACCCAGACCGACATCAAGCGGCTCCTCGCGTACTCGTCGATCGCGCACGCCGGATTCATCCTCGCCGGTGTCATCGCCACGACGCCCGACGGCATCTCGGCCGTGCTCTTCTACCTGGGCGCGTACTCGTTCGTGACCGTCGGCGCGTTCGCCGTGGTGACGCTGGTCAGGGACGCGGGCGGCGAGGCCACGCACCTGTCGAAGTGGGCGGGTCTCGGGCGCCGCTCGCCGCTGGTCGCGGCCGTCTTCGCGGTGTTCCTGCTCGCCTTCGCCGGCATCCCGCTGACCTCGGGCTTCGCCGGAAAGTTCGCCGTGTTCAAGGCAGCGGCGGAGGGCGGCGCGGGCGCGCTCGTCGTGGTCGGTGTGATCTCGTCGGCCATCGCGGCGTTCTTCTACATCCGTGTGATCGTGCTCATGTTCTTCAGCGAGCCGAAGGCGGACGGCCCGACGGTCGCCGTGCCCTCGCCGCTCACCATGACCACGATCGCGATGGGAGTGGCGGTCACGGTGGTGCTGGGCCTCGCGCCGCAGTACTTCCTGGACCTGGCGAACCAGGCGAGCGTGTTCGTACGGTAACCGCGCCGCGTACGGTCGTCACCGCCCGGTGTCCCCGCGAGGGGGCGCCGGGCGGAGGCGTTCCGAGCCGCGGTGGAGGGCGCGTCCCCGGGGCCCGGGCCGGGAGGTGACTTCGCCCCCAGCCTGTGGATAACTTTTCGGGCTGTCGGTGCGGAGCCCTATCGTGGCAGCAGTGGTCGAACCACACAGCATGGACGTACGGGGGACAGGGCGATGAATGGGATCGGTGGCATGAGCGAGGTGACGGAGCCCGGCGTGGCGACGGCGATGCGCGGCGGCGCGCTGGAGACGCTGCACCGCGTCTTCGGATATGACGCGTTCCGCGGTGAGCAGGAAGCGATCATCGACCATGTCGTGGACGGCGGGGACGCCGTCGTCCTGATGCCGACCGGCGGCGGAAAGTCCCTGTGCTACCAGATCCCGGCCCTGGTCAGGCCCGGCACGGGCGTCGTGATCTCGCCCCTCATCGCCCTCATGCAGGACCAGGTGGACGCGCTGCGCGCTCTCGGCGTCCGCGCCGGGTTCATGAACTCGACGCAGGACTTCGACGAGCGCCGCACCGTCGAGGCCGAGTTTCTCGCGGGCGAGCTGGACGTCATCTATCTGGCGCCGGAGCGGCTGCGCCTCGACTCCACGCTCGACCTGCTCTCCCGCGGCAGGATCTCCGTCTTCGCGATCGACGAGGCGCACTGTGTGGCGCAGTGGGGGCACGACTTCCGCCCGGACTACCTGGCCCTGTCCGTCCTCGGCCGGCGCTGGCCGGACGTCCCGCGCATCGCGCTCACGGCGACCGCGACACACGCCACGCACCAGGAGATCACCCAGCGCCTGGGCATGCCGGACGCGAAGCACTTCGTGGCGAGCTTCGACCGGCCCAACATCCAGTACCGGATCGTGCCGAAGGCCGACCCGAAGAAGCAGCTCCTCAGCTTCCTCAAGCAGGAGCACGAGGGCGACGCGGGCATCGTGTACTGCCTGTCGCGCAAGTCGGTGGAGGCGACGGCCGAGTTCCTCAGCCGGAACGGCATCGAGGCGGTCCCGTACCACGCGGGTCTCGACGCGGGCACCCGCGCGGCGCACCAGTCCCGCTTCCTGCGCGAGGAGGGCCTGGTCGTCTGCGCGACCATCGCGTTCGGCATGGGCATCGACAAGCCCGACGTCCGGTTCGTCGCGCATCTCGACCTCCCGAAGTCGGTCGAGGGCTACTACCAGGAGACGGGCCGCGCCGGGCGTGACGGGCTCGCGTCCACGGCCTGGATGGCGTACGGGCTGCAGGACGTCGTCCAGCAGCGGAAGCTGATCAACACGGGGGAGGGCGACGAGGCGTTCCGGCGCCGGGCGGGGTCCCACCTCGACGCCATGCTGGCGCTGTGCGAGACGGCGCAGTGCCGCAGGTCCCAGTTGCTCATGTACTTCGGGCAGGAGTCGCAGACGGCCGGCTGCGGCAACTGCGACACGTGCCTCTCGCCGCCGGAGACCTGGGACGGCACCGTCGCCGCGCAGAAGATCCTCTCCACGGTGGTGCGCCTCGACCGGGAGCGCAGACAGAAGTTCGGCGCGGGTCAGATCATCGACATCCTGATGGGCCGGCGCACGGCCAAGGTCATCCAGTTCGACCACGACCAGCTCTCCGTCTTCGGCATCGGCGAGGACCTGAGCGAGGCCGAATGGCGGGGCGTGGTGAGGCAGTTGCTGGCCCAGGGGCTCATCGCCGTCGAGGGTGAGTACGGGACGCTGGTGCTCACCGAGGACAGTGGGAGTGTCCTCGGGCGGCAGCGGGAGGTGCGGCTGCGCAAGGAGGCGCCCCGGCCCGCCACGTCCCGCTCGGCCTCGCGCGATCGCAAGGCGAAGTCGCCCGCGGCGGACCTGCCGGAGCAGTTGCTGCCCGTCTTCGAGGCACTGCGCGCGTGGCGCGGCGCGCAGGCGAAGGAGAACGGGGTCCCGGCGTACGTCATCTTCCACGACGCGACGCTCAAGGAGATCGCCGTCCAGCACCCCACGTCCATCGGCCAGTTGGGCGCGATCGGCGGCGTCGGCGAGAAGAAGCTGGCGACGTGGGGCGAGGGTGTCCTCGAGGTCCTGGCGGGCCTGGACGGCGCCGGTTCCGGCGGCGACTCGACCCCGACCGGCTCCGGCGCCGCCACGGAGGCGGCGGCGCCGGAAGAGCACTGGCCCGAGCACGAGCCGGAGCCGGAACCCGACGACATCGACTGGTGACGGTGCCTCAGCCCGTCATCGCACGGGTGCCCCCGGCCCCAGCGGGATCCCCAGCAGCCACCACACGAAGAACAGGACCGTCCACACGACGAGCATGCTGAGCGCCACCGGCAGCGTGCAGGAGACGAGCGTCCCGATCCCGGCCCGCTTCTTGCGGGTCTGGATGAAGCCGACGGTCAGCATGAAGGTCGTCGACATCGGGGTGATGGAGTTCGTGCAGGAGTCCGCGATCCGATACAGCGCCATGGTCGTCGCGGGGCTGATGTGCAGCAGCATCAGCATCGGCACGAGGACGGGCGCGACAAGGGCCCACAGCGCCTGCCCGCTGGTGATCAGCAGGTTCATGCAGGCGACGGCGGCGATGAGGAGGGCGAAGAGGACGAGCGTCGGAGCGCCCGCGTCGCGGATGACGTCGGCGCCGCGCACGGCGACGTACGTACCGATGTTGGTCCATTTGAACAGCGCCACGAACTGCGAGACCGCGAAGAAGATCACGAGCAGCGGTGCGATGGAGCGCAGGCCGTCCGCCATGAAGGCGGGCACGTCGTGGTTGGAGCCGATGGCCCCGGTCAGGCGTCCGTAGACGAAGCCGATGACCAGGAAGAACAGGGCGAGGAAGACGGCGATGTTGTCGAAGAGCGGGGATTCGACGATCGCGCCGTCGGGGGCACGCAGTGGCGAGCTCCGGGGCAGCAAGGCGAGCGTGACCAGACCCCAATAGGCAAGCGCGGCAACGCCGGTGAGCTTCAGCGCCCGTATCTCGCGGGAGCCGGGAGCCGGGCGGGCCGATTCGACTGCGGCCTCGGCGTCGTCGGGCAGCAGCGTGTGTTCCCGGCGGGCCAGGATCTTCTCGGTGACGTAGGTGATGACGAGCGCGAGGACGATCGCCGAGACGGTCGTGAAGTACATGTTGTCCGTCGGGCGCACGGAGGTGTGCGGGGAGACGGTCTGGGCGGCCTCGGTCGCCATCGCGGCGAAGGCCGCGTCGCCGGGGGCGATGAGGGGGTTGGCGTCTCCGGCCGCGTTGATGGAGACGAACGCGACGATCATGCCGAGGACGGGGGAGCGGCCCACGGTCTGGAACGCGATCGCGCCGAGTGGGATCAGGATGATGTAGGCCGAGTCGGAGAGGAACTTCGACAGGGCGCCGGCGAGGGCGACGGCGAGCACCACGTACTTCGCCGAGACCCGCGACAGCGACTTCACGGCGAGCGCCTCGAACAGGCCGGTGCGCTCCGCGACCGCCACGCCGAGCATCACGATCGTGACCGTGCCGAGCGGCCCGAACGTGACGAAGTTCTGCTCGACGGAGGAGAGGAACTCGCGGGCACCGTCCACGGTGAGCACGGTCCGCACGGCGACCAGCTTGCCGGTGCCCGGGTCGGCGACGCCGAGCGCGCCCTCGGCCATGCCCCAGCTCGCGACGGCTGTGACGGCGAACAGGATCCAGAAGAGCCAGAAGGGGTGCGGCAGGCGATTGCCCGCCCGTTCGATCCCGCCCAGGAATCTCATGAATCCGTGCGGGGGCGCGGGTGCTGCGGCAGGGGCGTCCACGGCTGCCATCGGTCCCTCCTTCTGTCGTACGTCTGCTGGGGGGTGGTCTGCGGTGCGGCGACCCTACGAGCAGCAGGAAGGAGTCTGACCAGGGTTACCTGGCGTGCGGTAATCCGGGCCGAGGCGTGGGACGCCGGCCGCAGTCTCGACGTAGGACCCAGCTCATCAGCACGTCAGGAGCCCTCGTGCCCGCCGCTTCCCCCATCCCCGCCCCCGCCGCCACGGCCGCCTCGACCGAGACGCTCACCGCGGAGCTGACCGCACTGCGCCTTCGTATGGAGGAGGTGAGCCGGGCCGTGCACCGGCGACCGGAACTGAAGTTCGCCGAGTTCCACGCGCGGGACGTACTCACCGGGTGGCTCGGAGAGGAGGGCTTCACCGTCGAGTCGCCCGCCGGAGGAATGGAGACGGCGTTCGTCGCGGTGCACCGGACAGGGACGCCGGGCCCGTACGTCGCCGTGCTCGCGGAGTACGACGCGCTGCCCGGGATCGGGCACGGGTGCGGACACAACCTCATCGCGGCGGGCGGGGCCGCGGCGGCGATCGCGGCCGTGCGCGCCATGCCCGACCACCCGGGCACGATCGCGGTGATCGGCACGCCCGGCGAGGAGATGGGCGGCGCGGGCAAGATCCGGCTCGCCGACGCGGGAGTCTTCGAGGGAGTCGACGCGGCGGTGATGTTCCACCCCGCCGACCGCTCCCTGACCGCCCGGCACGGCCTTGCCGCCGCGCACCTGCGGGCAGACTTCACGGGCGTCAGCGCGCACGCCGCGAAGTCGCCGTGGGAGGGGCGCAGCGCGCTGGCGGCCGCCCAGCTCTTCCTCCAGGCGCTCGACGCGATGCGCCAGTTCATGCCGCCCACGGCCCGCGTGCACGGGATCGTCACGGACGGCGGGCAGGCCCCGAACGTGGTGCCCGCCCACGCCTCGGTCGACCTCTATGTGCGTGACCGGACGGCGGCTTCCGCCGAGGTGCTGGTCGAGCGGGTGCGCAAGGCCGCCCTGGGCGCGGCGCTCGCCACCGAGACCGAGGCCGAGCTGGCGGAGACCGGGCCCATGTACGCGGACCGGCGCAACAACTCCGTGATGGCCGAGCGCTTCGGGGACACGGTGCGCGGCCTCGGCCTCGCCGACATCGTGCCCGGCGACCCGGACACCCCGGCGGGATCGTCCGACATCGGTAATCTGTCGCAGCTCGTGCCCGTCATTCACCCTTATGTGCAGATCGCGCCGCACGGCACGCCCAGCCACTCCGAGGCGATGCGTGAGGCGGCGGCCACCGGCTTCGCACATGACCGCGCGCAGATCGCCGCGACGGGCCTGGCCCGGGTGGTCCTGGACCTGGCGGCGGACCCGGTGTTCCTGGCGGCGGCCCGGGCGGAGTTCGACGGGGCCTGACCGGCCCGGGTGCCCCGGCCGGGTTCTGCCACGATCCGCCGGTTCGCGCCGCCCGCGCAGTGAAGCGGTCCCGCCGTGTCCACCCGCCCGGGCCGTTGAGCGGGCCGTTCGGTCAGAGCGCCCGGGCCCGAAGCGGTGCGCCGTCGCTCCGTACACTCCGGTTCATGTCGGTCGTCCTCGTACTCGAAGGGGCCACTCCCGCCCACTTCGCCGTCGGAGTGTCCCCGCTCGCCGAGCTGGCCGCGTCCCTGCACGTGCTGACCGAGCGGTCCCATCACCCCGAGCACCGGACGCTGGCCGAGCGGGTCGTCGGCGCGGCGGGGGACGACTTCCGTGCCGGTCTCGAACGGTTCTCGCCGTTGTGGGCCGCCCTGCGCTGGCGCGGCTTCTATCTCGCGGCCGACGGCGCCCGGCGCACCCTGCCCGAGCAGCTGCGCTCCCTCGCCGAGCTGCCGACCGACCGGTTCGCCGAGCTGACGGCCTACGCCTGCGCCAGCGGCTACCGCGGCTTCGACTTCGCCCGGCTGCGCCAGGAGCCCGTGCAGGCCGACGGGTTGCGGCACGCGGTCTCCGGGCTGCCCGCGCCCCACCGCGCGCTCGCCGCCGATCTGCTGAGCGATCCGGAAGGGGTGCGCGCCGAACTGCTCGCGTTCCTCGGCCTGTGCCGCTCGGCCTTCTTCGCCGACCTGTGGGCCGAGACGGAACCCGCGCTCGCCGCCGCCGCGCACCGCATGCGCCAGCGCCTCGCCGATGAGGGGCCGGCCCCGGCCCTGGCGTCGCTGAGCCCGTCGAGCACCCGCCTCGCCGACCCGCCCCGGGTCGTCTTCGACAAGCTGCACCACTCCGTGATCACCCCGGCCCGCACCCAGGTGCTGCTGATCCCCACCCGCTACGGGGCGCCGCACCTGATCGTGAAGAACGAACCGGGGCTGCCGCCCGTCCTGCACTTCCCGGTGGACGCCCCCGAGGTCGGCGTCACCCTGGCCCGAAGCCGCATGCTCGCCCTCACGGATCCGCGCAGGGTGCGCCTGTGCCGGCTCATCGCGCGCCAGCCGCTGACCACGGCAGACCTGGCGGACAGGCTCTCGATGACCCGCCCGCAGGTCTCCCGTCACCTGCGTGCGCTGCGCGACCTCGGCCTCGTACGCACCGAACGCGACGGCCGCTTCGTGCACTACGGCCTCGACCTCGACGCCGTCGAACGCATCGGCCGGGACGTGGCGACAGCGCTCCAGTACTGAACCGGGGCGTTCCCTGCTCAGGCGCCCGCCACGATCCGCCCGGTCACCTCGCCGAGGCCCACGCGGGTGTTGCCCGGGCCGGGGGCCCACGCCGTCATCGTGACCACGTCGCCGTCCTCGAGGAACGTCCGCTTGCCGTTGGGGAGTTCGATGGGGTCGCGGCCGTTCCAGGTGATCTCGATGAGGGAGCCGCGCGCGTTCTCCGAGGCGCCGCTGATCGTGCCGGAGCCGTACAGGTCGCCCGTGCGCAGGGAGGCGCCGGCGACCGTCATGTGGGCCAGCATCTGCGCCGCCGTCCAGTAGAGGGAGGCGGAGGAGGTCTCGGAGATGACATGGCCGTTGAGAGTGACGGTGATGTGCAGGTCGTAGCCGCCGGGCTCGTCCGCGATGCCGTCGGCGGACGGTGCCGAGTCGTCCAGATACGGCAGCAGCGGGTACGTGCGCTCGGGGGGCGCCACGCGCGCCTCGTCCAGCGCGTCGAGCGGAGTGATCCAGGCCGAGACCGACGTGGCGAACGACTTGCCGAGGTGCGGGCCGAGCGGCACGGTCTCCCAGGACTGGATGTCGCGCGCCGACCAGTCGTTGAGGAGGCAGAGCCCGAACACGTGGTCGCGGTACGCGGACAGCGGCACCGGCGTGCCCTGCGCGGACGGCGTCCCGACGACGAACCCGAGCTCCGTCTCGATGTCGAGCCGCACCGAGGGGCCGAAGACGGGAGCAGGGTCGGCCGGGGGCTTGCGCTGGCCCGAGGGGCGGACCACGTCCGTGCCCGAGACCACGACCGTCCCGGCGCGGCCGTGGTAACCCACCGGCAGATGCTTCCAGTTGGGCTTCAGCGGCTCCTCGTCCGGGCGGAACATCCGGCCCAGGTTCCGGGCGTGGTTCTCCGAGGCGTAGAAGTCGACGTAGTCAGCGACCTCGAAGGGGAGGTGCAGGGTGACATCGGCGAGCGGGTGCAGCAGGGGCCGTACGGTCTCGCGGTGGGCCGGGACCGTGACCCAGGCGGTGAGCGCGCGGCGCACGTCCGACCAGGCGGTGCGGCCCGCCGCCATGAGCGGGTTCAGGGTGGGACGGGCGAGCAGGGAGACGTAGGGCGAGCCGAGCGCTGCCGCCGCGGCGCCCGCGTCCAGCACGTACGAGCCGAGGCGCACGCCGACCCGGCGCGCTTCCACGGCGTCCCCCGGCAGGGAGAACACCCCGTACGGGAGGTTGTGCGGTCCGAAGGGGTCGCCTTCGGGGAGGTCGAGGGGAGTGAGCGGGGTCTGCTCGGACATGCGTACCTGCCTCGCTTTCCATAGGGGTGGGCCACACGTTACGTGGGAGCGACGTGTTGGGGCAGTGCCCAAAGAGTTCGCAATGTCCGGAAACGCCTTGCCGGAGTGGTGACTTCCGGCTCGGCGCCCTGTCGGGGGACGCGGGTGGGGTGGGGCCGGGTCCGAAGAGGGGCAGGACGCGTGGACTTCCTCGGCGACGGCCTGCGGACCCCTTGCGTGAGGCACCCCGCGCACGGTGGACGAGCGGGGCAGGGGCCGGGGCCACGGAGGGGGTGGCCGGGCGGAGCGGCCCGGGGGAGCGGTCCGTATTCTCTCGATCATGCCCGCTCCGTTGCGCTCCGCCCCGTTCGAACTCATCGCCACAGACCTGGACGGGACGCTGCTGCGCGGCGACGACACGGTCTCCGGCCGAACGCGTGGTGCCCTCGCGGCCGCGGCCGCCGCGGGGGCCCGCCACCTCGTGGTGACGGGACGGCCCGCGCCGCGCGTGCGGCCGCTGCTCGACGAGCTCGGCGGCACGGGGCTCGCGGTCTGCGCCCAGGGCGCCCAGCTGTACGACGCGGCGACGGACCGCATCGTGTGGTCCCTGACCCTCGACCGTGACCTCGCCGAACAGGCGCTCGGCAAGATCGAGGCCGAGGTCGGCCAGGTCGACGCGGCGGTCGATCAGGACGGCAGGGACGGGTTGACGCTCATCGAGCCCGGCTATGTGATGCCGCACCCCACACTTCCCGCCGTGCGCGTCGAGCGCCGCGAGGAGCTGTGGGCCGAGCCCATCAGCAAGGTGCTGCTCCGTCATCCCCGGCTGACCGACGACGAGTTGGCGACGGTGGCGCGGGCGGTCGTCGGCGACCTGGCGACGGTCACCATGTCGGGCCCCGGCACCGTGGAGCTCCAGCCGTGCGGTGTCACCAAGGCGACGGGGCTCGCGCTGGCCGCCGAGCGGCTCGGCCTGACGGCGGAGCGCACGATGGCGTTCGGTGACATGCCGAACGACCTGCCGATGTTCGCGTGGGCGGGCCACGGCGTCGCGATGGCCAACGCCCACGCCGAACTCAGGGCGGCGGCCGACGAGGTGACCCTGTCGAACGAGGAGGACGGCGTAGCGGTGATTCTGGAACGCCACTTCGTACGACGCTAGCCACGCGCCCGCCGGCCCCGCCCGCTCAGCTCACCCCGCCGTACGCGGAATCCGCTGTTCCCATGTCCGGTGGAAGACCACCTCGTCGCCGTCCCGGCACACCACCTCGTTGCTGGTGATGAAGTCCGCCGCGTCGCAGGCGATCTCGGAGCGGGTCTTGATCGTCACGTCCCACGCCAGCTCGGGCCGGTGCAGACGGATCGACCAGTCGGAGCGGGTCCGCGCGCTCAGCGGGTCCGACTCCTGGATGACGTACGTCTCCACGGCGTCCTCGGTGAATTCGAGGCCGTCGGGGTAGACACGGGTGCCGCCGTAACGGGGGTCGACCTCCAGGCGCCATTCACCCTTGGCGACGTCGCGGACGCAGAGCCGCTCGGGGCGCTGTTCGTCCAGGGTGGCCGGGTGGACGACACCCATGGGCTCGGACTGTTCGGGCCGCTCGAAGCCGATGTCGGCGCCGTTCTCGGCGTCGACCATCCTGACCGGCAGTTCGAGGGTGCTGCCCGCCGGTTCGAGGGTGAAGCCGGCCTCCGACCCGGGCTGCGGCCAGATCCACGGCCAGTACGCGGACGACACCGCGAGGCGGATGCGGTGCCCGGCGGGGAAGGTGTGGCCGATCCCGTTCAGCTCGAAGGAGACCTCGTCCGTGGTGCCGGGGGGCCAGGCGACGGCCTTGTCGCGGCCCTCACGCGAGGAGAGGTTCAGGACGCCGCGCGTGACGAGCGTCGAGGAGCCGTCCGGTGCCACGTCGCACACCCGGACGGCGACCTGCCCGCGCGGCGCCTCGCTGGTGATCCGCAGCGTCACCTGCGGCCGGCCGAGGATCTGGATGTCCGAGGGCACCGCGAAGTCGAAGCACGCCGACTTCGCGTCCTCGTCCCGCTGGTCCGGCGGCAGGTCCGCGTCGTTCCCGAAGGGGAAGAAGCGGCCCGCGTCCAGGCCCGTCTGCTGGGGCGACCGCACGATCACGGGCGGGCCCTGGAGGGCGTACGCGAGGGGCGCGACGTTCGGGGACGGCCAGGACGGGTCGCCGGCCCAGTGGCCCGGCAGCGTCGGGTACACGGTGGCGGGCGGGTGCGAGTCGCTGATCCAGGAGCGGAGCTTGGGCTCCGCCATGACGCCGTTGTCGACGCCCTTGAGGTGGTGGTCCCACCAGCGGAGGGTCTCCTGGAGGAAGCCGATCGCGGGGCCCGGCGGCAGGCCGCGGTCCGGGTACTGGTGCGACCAGGGGCCGATGATCCCGCGTACCTGCTGGTCGGGCAGGTTCTCGACCAGACGCAGGACGGTGTCGCGGTAGGGGTCGTGCCAGCCGCCCACCGCGAGGACGGCCGCCCGGACGGCGGTGTAGTCCTCGCAGACGCTGCCGTGCCGCCAGTAGGCGTCGCGCGTCTGGTGGCCGAGCCAGGTGTGGATGAACGGGTCGACGGCTTCGAGGCGCTTCAGCCACATCGCGCGCCAGTCGTCGCCGACGAACTGCGGGTCGGGCGGGCGCGACACGAAGGCGAGCATGGTCGCCGCCCACGCGTGCATGTCCACCGCGAGGACGGAACCTCCCATGTAGTGCACGTCGTTGTCATAGCGGTCGTCCGTCGAGCAGACCGTGACGACCGCCTTGAGCGGCTCGGGCGCGAGGGCCGCGATCTGGAGGGAGTTGAAGCCGCCCCAGGAGATGCCGAACATGCCGACTTTGCCGCTGCACCAGGGCTGTGCGGCCAGCCAGTTGACGACGGCGACCCCGTCCGCGAGCTCCGTCGTGTCGTACTCGTCGCCGGGCAGGCCGTCCGAGTTGCCGTGCCCGCGCACGTCGACGCGCACGGAGGCGTAGCCGTGGCCCGCGTACCAGGGGTGGCGTTGCCAGTCGCGCGGTGCGGTCCAGTCGCTCAGGCGGTACGGAAGGTATTCGAGGAGGGCGGGCACCGGCTCGTCGGTCACCGGACGCCAGATGCGGGCGAACAGCGTGGTGCCGTCCGGCAGGGGTACGCGAACGTCCTCGCGGGTCGTCTCGTAGGGGAAGGAGGTACGGATGGTGATGGCCGGGTTTTCTGACATGGGAGTCACCTCAGTGAACGGGGTGCATGGTCCTGCGCAGCCATGGCGCGAGCGCGATCACGACCAGGCCGATGGCGACGGCGATGGCGCCGTTGACGCCGAAGTACACGGGATTGGAGACCTCGCCGTAGAGCTTCACGGTCTGTGCCTGGATGCCGTTGGCGAGGGCGAGCGACAGGAACCAGAGCGACATGGTCTGGCTGGAGAAGGCCTTCGGGGCGAGCTTCGTCGTCGCCGACATGCCGGAGGTCTCCAGGAGGATGTCGCCGAGGCCGAGCAGCAGATACGAGCCGACGATCCACCAGGCGGCCATCTTGTACGTGTCCCCGCTGTGGCCCGAGGTGGGGATGACCATGAGCAGGAACGACAGGCCGCCCAGGATCACACCGAACGCGATCTTGTTGGAGGCGTGCGGCTGCCGCGGCCCCATCCGGGCCCACAGACCGGCCACCACGGGGGCGAGCGCGACCTCGAAGGCGCCGAGCGCGGACGCGTACCAGCCGGCGGGGAAGTGGAAGCCGAGGATCTCGGTCCTGGCGTTCGTCGAGGCCAGCAGGATCATCGTCGAGTACGCCTGGAACAGGATGAAGTTGAAGACCACGGAGGCCAGGAAGAGCACGACGTACGGCCTGAGCCTGCCGCGCTCCTCGGCGGTCACCCGGGGGCTGCGGAACATCACCGCGAAGTACACGAGCGGCGCGATCACCGAGATGACCGTGAGGACGTCCACGAAACGGCTCATCGTCAGCCGGCCGGCCCACACGAGGACCACGGCGAGCACGGCGACGGCGATCGCGCCCGCGATCATGAGCCGGACCGCGCGCCGCATCCCCTCGGGCGGCAGGGCGTACTCGGCGGAGTGCTTGCGTCCGGCCAGGTGACGCCGCCCGGCGACGTACTGGACGAGACCGAACGTCATGCCGATCGCGGCGGCCCCGAAGCCCCAGTGCCAGCCCTTGTGGTCGCCGAGCCAGCCGGTGATCAAGGGGCCCGCGAAAGCACCGATGTTGATGCCCATGTAGTACAGCGCGAAGCCGGCGTCGCGGCGCTCGTCGTCGGTGCGGTAGAGCTTGCCGACCATGGTGGCGACATTGGGTTTGACCAGGCCGGTTCCCGCGCTGATCAGGCCGAGGCCGACCCAGGTCATGGCCGCCGTCGGCACCGCCATGGCGTAGTGGCCGCAGGCGATCAGGACGCCGCCGTAGAGGACCGCGCGGTACGAGCCGAGGATCCGGTCGGCGAGCCAGCCGCCCCCCACCGAGACGAGGTACACGAGGGTTCCGTACGCTGCCGATACGGACGCCGCCGTTCCCGCGGACATGCCCAGGCCGCCGTGTGTCACCGTGTCCGCGAAGTAGAGGACGAGGATGGCCTGCATGCCGAGGAACGAGAAACGCTCCCAGACCTCGAGGCCCGACAGCGTGAGCAGGCCGCGCGGCTGGCCGAGGAACGCGTGGTCGTCGCCCGGCGGCGGCTGCTCGCTCTCCGGTTCGCTCGGCTCGGTCTCGGCCGTGGTGCGGGACAAAGGGGAGACTCCCGGTCTACTCGGTCGTATGAGCTGATCAAGAACATACCGGGGGTGTTCGTGGGTCGCTCGGCCTGGTCTGTGCGGGCAGGCCCCCACTGTGATCGAAACGCGACCGGATACGCTGACTTGAGTGATGGCAGCGACACATCGACAAACCGTGTCATCGACCAAATGATCGACCGAGTTCGCCATGTGATCGTCAGCAGACAGGAGAACCTCTCGTGACCGTCGTCGGGACTTTCGGTCTTAGCGTGCGGGACCAGGCTCTCGAAGCCGATGTCCAGGCCGGGTTGGCGGCTGTCGAGGAGGGTCTGCTCGAGGCAACGAAGAGCGAGGTCCCCTTCATCACGGAGGCCGCGCAGCATCTCGTGCGCGCGGGCGGCAAGCGCTTCAGGCCCCTCCTCGCGATGCTCGCCGCGCAGTTCGGTGACCCGTACGCGCCGGGTGTCGTGCCCGCCGCCGTCGTCGTCGAGCTGACGCATCTCGCGACGCTCTACCACGACGACGTGATGGACGAGGCCGACGTGCGCCGCGGCGTCGACAGCGCCAACACCCGCTGGGGCAACTCCGTCGCGGTCCTGACCGGCGACTTCCTCTTCTCGCGCGCCTCCCACATGCTGGCCGACCTCGGGCCCGAGGCCGTCCGCATCCAGGCGGAGGCCTTCGAGCGCCTCGTCACCGGGCAGATCCTGGAGACGGCCGGACCGCGCGACGGCCGCGACCCGGTCGACCACTACCTCGACGTCCTCGGTGGCAAGACCGGCTCGCTGATCGCCGTGGCCGTGCGGTTCGGCGCGATGATGGCGGGTGCCGACGAGCGCGTCGTGGACGTCCTCGCGCAGTACGGCGAGCGCCTCGGCGTCGCCTTCCAGCTCGCCGACGACGTCCTGGACATCGCCTCCGACTCGCACGAGTCCGGCAAGACCCCCGGCACCGACCTGCGCGAGGGCATTCCCACGCTGCCGGTGCTCCGCCTGCGCGAGCGCGCCGAGCAGCTCGGCCTGCCCGAGGACCGCGCCCTGTGCGAGCTCCTCGACTCCGATCTGACGGACGACGCGCGCCACGCCGAGGCGCTCGAGCGGCTGCGCGTCCACCCGTCCCTGGAGCAGGCCCGCAGGGACACCGTGCGGTACGCGGAGGAGGCACGGGCGACCCTCGCGCCGCTGCCCGAGTGCGACGCGAAGGCGTCCCTTCTGGAGCTGTGCGACGCGGTGGTGCACCGGGCGGGCTGACGCCCTCCCGCCTCACGGGGCCGTCGACGCGCGGGTCCGCGGGGTCGGTAGCCGTTGCTGCCCGGCCCCGCGCCGCCCTGTGCCCGGCGCCGGTGGGGGAGCGCCGCGAACCCTGTGCCGTCCACGCCCTTGCCCGTATGCCTGCGTCGGTTCGGCGTCCCTGGCGTAGCGGTGGGGCGGCCGGCCGGCGAGGGTGATCCGGGTGGTGCCGTCCGACCGTTTCACCGTCGAGACCAGCCTCTTGTCGACGCCCTCGGCCGTGACGCTCCTGGCGTCGGCGGTCGTGGCGGCAGACCAGAGCGTGGCGCGGTTGTCGTAGCAGGTCACCTCGGTGGCCTCGCCGAATCCTCGCCGAAGCGGTACAGGACGTGGCCCCTGCTGTCGGTGACGACCCTGCCGACCCTGTCGACCTCGGCGGCGGTCGGAGTGGCGGAACTGGCGGGGGAACTGCCGCTCTTGGTGTCGCTGCTGCTTCGGCCACCGCAGCTGCCGCATCCGCTGAGCGCGAGCGCGAAGACGGCGGCGCCCACGGCGACGTGACCGGTGATGCGGGTCACAGGCCGGCAAGCGGTACGGGCTGCTCTCCGGCACCACCGAGATCCCGCGCCTGAAGACCGGCGGCGTCCCCTACGGGATGGGGGACGCGCCGCCCTTCCGTGTCATACCGCGGGAGTACGCGGAGTTGATCCTGGGGTCTGACGCTTCCGCCCGGCCGATTTGGTCAGATTGATAGCACCACTCCCGACCAGTTCGGGTGAGAATGGCGGCTTGGGGTGGACAGACGAGCAAGGACGGTAGGCCGCCGCCCAACACGGAGGTAGGGCAACAACATGGCACCGTACGAATCCGAAAGCGCCGGCCGTCGCAAGGCGACCCGCTATGTGGTCCCGGTCGCGGTGGTGGGGGTGGCCGCGGCGACGATCGGGCTCGTCCCCGCGCTGGCCGACTCCGGCAATCCCGATCTGCCGAAGATCAGCGCACAGCAGCTCATCGAGAAGATCGCCAAGTCGGACGTGCAGCAGATGTCCGGCACGGTGAAGATCTCCACGGATCTCGGACTGCCGTCCCTGGGCGGTATGGCGGGCGGTTTCACCCCGGGCGCCGGCGGCTCCTCGGACGGCAAGGCGGGCTCCTCCGCCGACCCGCAGTCCAAGCTGATGGAGCTGGCCACCGGCACGCACACCCTGCGTATCGCGGCGGACGGCGCCGACCGGCACAAGCTGTCGGTCCTGGACAACGCCGCCGAGTACAGCGTGATCCACAACGGCGACGAGGTCTGGGCCTACGACAGCGCGTCGAACGAGGCGTACCACTCCAAGGACGCCGCCGCGGGCGACCGGGCCGCGAAGCACCGCAAGGGCGAGACGCCGCAGGGTGTCCCGGCCACGCCGAAGGAGCTCGCGGACGAGGTCCTGAAGGCGTCCGGCAAGACGACGTCGATCTCCGTGGAAGGCACCTCGCAGGTCGCGGGGCGTGACGCGTACAAGCTGCTCGTCAAGCCGAAGCAGGCCGGTTCGACGGTCGGCGGGATCACCGTCTCGGTGGACGCGAAGACCGGTGTGCCGCTGAAGTTCACGCTGACGCCCGCGGGCGGCGGCAAGGCGGTCGTGGACGCGGGCTTCACCAAGGTGGACTTCTCCAAGCCGGCCGCTTCGACGTTCGACTTCACCCCGCCGAAGGGCACCAAGGTCACCGAGGGCGACGACCTCAAGGCGCGGGACAAGTCCCACGCGCCGAAGGACATGCCGAAGGGCATGCCCAAGGACATGCCCAAGGACATGCCGAAGGAGCTGAAGGGCGCCCAGGGCGGCGGCATGAAGGACCTGAAGGTCATCGGCGAGGGCTGGACGTCCATCGCCGAGCTGAAGCTGCCCGGTGGGCAGGGCCTCCCGACGGGCGGCTCGGCCTCGGGCGACGTCCCGCCGGAGGCGCAGAAGTTCATGGACGCGCTCGGCGACCACGTGACAGGCAGGTTCGGCTCGGGCACGGTCTTCTCGACGCGCCTGATCAACGCGCTCGTCACGGACGACGGCAAGGTCTACGCGGGCGCGGTCACCAAGGACGCGCTCGTGAAGGCGGCGAACGCGGCGCAGTAGCCGTACGCGGCACGAGAGTTGGCAGGCAGGAGTGGAGGCGCCGGTCCCGGTGCCTCCACTCCCGCACTCCACCAGGAGCGACGGGCACGACGGGAGCGAGATGGCGGCGAGCACTGCCGAGGAGTCCGTGATCGAGACACGGGCTCTCACCAAGCGCTACGGCGGCGACCAGTTGGCGGTCGACGGACTCGACCTCACCGTTCCCGCCGGCAGCGTCTTCGGCTTCCTCGGGCCGAACGGCTCGGGCAAGACCACCACCATCCGCATGCTGATGGGTCTGATCGAGCCGACGTCCGGCGCGGCCAGCGTCCTCGGCCTCCCCATGCCCCGCGCCACGCGCACGGTCCTCCCGCACGTCGGCGCGCTCATCGAGGGCCCCGCCCTGTACGGGTTCCTGTCCGGCCGGGACAACCTCGTCAGATACGACTCCGCGGACCCGGCCGCCGACCCCCGCACCCGCCGCGCCCGCGTCGCCGACGCCCTCGACCGGGTGGGCCTGACGGCCGCCGCGGGCAAGAAGGCGAAGGCGTACTCGCTCGGCATGAAGCAGCGCCTCGGACTCGCGGCCGCGCTGCTCCAGCCCCGTCGGCTCCTCGTGCTCGACGAGCCGACGAACGGCCTCGACCCGCAGGGCATGCGCGAAATCCGTTCCCTGGTGCGGGAGCTGGCGTCGGACGGTACGACGGTCTTCCTCTCCTCGCACCTCCTCGACGAGATCGAGCAGGTCTGCACGCACGCGGCCGTGATGGCACGGGGCCGGCTCGTCACGCAGGGTCCGGTCGCCGAACTGGCGGCGGGCGCCCGCGGCCGGCTCGTGGTCACGACCCCCGACCCGGGCGACGCGGCGCGTGTCCTGAAGGAGCGTGGCATCGCGGACCTGACCGTGGCGGACGGCCAGGTGACGGGCGAGCCGCCCGGTCCGGGCACCGACCTCGCCGAGCTGAACGCCGCGCTGGTCACCGCGGGCGTCCGGGTCCGCGGCTTCGGACTTGAACGGGCTTCGCTGGAGGACGCGTTCGTGGCCCTGACGGGAGAGGGATTCGATGTCGCAGGCTGAGGCCACGCCCGCCGGCGCCACCGCCACCGCTGTGACGGACGCGTCGCCCGTGCGGAAGCGGATCTGGACGCTCGGCCTGTTCCGCAGCGAGCTGGTCACCACGTTCCGCCGCTGGCGCACGATCGCCCTGCTCGCCGTCCTGGCCGGGGTGCCCGTCCTCGTCGGGATCGCCGTGAAGATCGAGACCAGCGGCGGTTCACCGGCCGCGGGCGGCGGCGGGGGAGGACCCGCGTTCATCGCGCAGATCACCAACAACGGCCTGTTCCTGGTCTTCACGTCGCTCGCCGCGACGCTCCCGTTCTTCCTGCCGATGGCCGTCGGGGTGATCGCGGGCGACGCGATCGCCGGCGAGGCGAACGCGGGGACGCTGCGCTATCTGCTCGTCGCCCCCGCGGGCCGCACCCGCCTGCTGCTCACCAAGTACGCGACGACGATGACGTTCTGCCTGGTCGCGACATTGGTCGTGGCGCTGACGGCGCTCGCCACCGGCGCCCTGCTCTTCCCGCTCGGCGACCTCGTGACGATCTCCGGCACCCGGATCGGCTTCGGCGAGGGACTCGTGCGGGCCCTGCTGATCGCCCTCGTCGTGGCCGCGTCACTCGTCGGGATCGCCGCGCTCGGACTGTTCGTCTCGACCCTCACCAACAGCGGCATCGCGGCGATGGCGACGACGGTGGGCCTGCTCATCACCGTCCAGATCCTCGACCAGATCCCCCAGCTGCACGCGATCCAGCCGTATCTGTTCTCGCACCACTGGCTGTCCTTCGCCGACCTGATGCGCGAGCCGGTCTACTGGGACGACCTGGTCAAGAACCTGGGCCTCCAGGGCCTGTACGCGGCCGTGTTCGGCTCGGCGGCGTGGGCGCGCTTCACGGCGAAGGACATCACGGCGTAGCCGACTGCCGCGCTACTGCACCTCGTACGGGAAGCGGGCGATCTCCGGCTGCCGGTCGGGCGCGAAGAACGTCTTGGCGCGCAGCAGTGCCTGCTCGTCCTTGAGCACGTCGCCGGGCTTGCTGCCGTTGCCGAGCAGGACGCCGCCGAAGCGCATGCCCATGTACGCGGCCGAGTTGCGCAGCGTACCGACCAGCGGGTCTGCGACGACCTGCTCCTCGTGGGCGAGCGCCGTCACGCCCCACAGGGTGCGCCCTTCGAGCGTCGCCTTGAAGTCGATGCCGGGGGTGCGCAGCCAGCCCGACCAGTAGTCGAGGTAGCGCTTGGTGGGGGCCGAGAGGGAGTACCAGTACAGCGGCGACGCGATGACGATGTCGGTGGCTTCGAGGGTCGCGTCCAGGAGCAGCGCCGCGCTGTCCCCGGTGGGCCGGCTGTGGTCGCTGTCGTGGCGCAGGTCCTCGAATTCGGGGAGGGGGTGCGCGGTGAGGTCGATCCAGCGCTGCCCGACCTCGGGGGAGAGCTGCTCGGCGGCCTTGCGGGCCAGGATCTCGGTGTTGCCTTCGCCGCGGCTGCTGCCGAGCAGAAAGAGGAACGTGCGGGACATGGGGCACTCCGGGGTCGGTTGGTCGCGCCGATTACCTGCACGTGCAGTTTATGCATGCGCAAGTAATTCCGTCCAGAGGGTTCGCAGGAGCCCCGGGGGCGCGGAGCGGTGACCCCCGGTGTGCGGGCTCGCCTCGAAGAGGGCCGGCGCGTGGCGGACCGCCTTCCGCCCTCCGCGCGGCCCATGGGGTGCCGGTGGGGGACGCCGGGTGCGCACCTGTCGGCGCACGGGAGATGGGGCGGCCGGCCGCCCGCGCCGCGGATCCGTCCACGGCTGGGGCGGGGGCTGTGGCTGGGGCTGGGTCTCTAGGGCTGCGGCTGGGTCTGTGCCTGGGGGTTCGCCGTCGCCTCCGGCACCGTCTCCGGAGCCGTCACCCGCGCCTCCTGCTCGGCAAGCGCGATCCGCCCCCGCCGGGCCGTCCGCAGCGCGTCCCACGTCAGGAGCGTGAGCGCCACCCATACGAGAGCGAAGCCCGCCCAGCGCTCGGCGGGCATCGCCTCGTGGAAGTACAGGATGCCGAGCAGGAACTGGAAGACCGGCGCCAGGTACTGGAGCAGCCCCAGCGTCGACAGCGGTACGCGGATCGCGGCGGCGCCGAAGCAGACCAGGGGGAGCGCGGTGACCAGGCCCGTCGCCGCGAGCAGCGTGGCGTGCCCCGCGCCGTCACCGAAGGTCGACTCGCCCTGTGCGCCGATCCACAGCAGATAACCGAGCGCGGGCACGAACTGGATCGCGGTCTCGGCGGCGAGCGACTCCAGGCCGCCGAGGTTGACCTTCTTCTTCACCAGGCCGTACGTGGCGAAGGAGAAGGCGAGGCAGAGGGAGATCCAGGGCGGCTGCCCGTATCCGAAGGCGAGAACGAGGACCGCGGCGAGGCCGACGCCGACCGCCGCCCACTGCGCGGGCCGCAGCCGCTCGCCCAGGAGCAGGACGCCCATCGCGATGGTGACCAGTGGATTGATGAAGTAGCCGAGCGAGGCCTCGACGACATGGCCCGCGTTCACGGCCCAGATGTAGACGCCCCAGTTGACCGTGATGACGGCCGCGGCGACGGTGACGAGCGCCAGCCTGCGCGGGTTGCGCAGCAGTTCGCCGGCCCAGGCCCAGCGGCGTACGAAGAGCAGGGCGACGCCGACCACGGCCAGCGACCACACCATGCGGTGGGCGAGGATCTCACCGGCGCCGGCGGGCTTGAGCAGGGGCCAGAACAGGGGCACCAGGCCCCACATTCCGTAAGCCGCGATGCCGTTCAACAGCCCTGTGCGCTGTTCGCTTCTCGACTGCCCAGCCTCCACGGCCCCTCCTCCACACATGCGGACGCCCCGTGGCGGCCACCCATGAAGGTAGCGCCGCGGGGTGCCGGCTGTCATGTCCGTATCTCTATACGGTCATGACAGGGTGTCCGTGCAGGTGGGAGACCACCCGTGGCTAGGCGAGCGCGGCCTTGATCGCGTCCGCGAGCGGGGTCGTGGGGCGGCCGGTCAGCCGGGACAGGTCGCCGCCGGTGGCGGCGAGCAGGCCCTGCTCGATGGCGGTGTCGACGCCGACGAAGATGTCGGCGACGGGCGCGGGCAGTCCGGCACCGAGCAGGATCTCCCGGTTCTGCTCGGGCGTGACGGAGCGGTACGTGATCGTCCGGCCGGTCTGCTTCGACAGCTCGGCGGCGTATTCCGCGAAGGACCAGGCGACGTCGCCGCTCAGCTCGTACGCCTGGTTCTCGTGGCCCTCGCCGGTGAGGACGGCCACCGCGGCGGCGGCGTAGTCGGCGCGGGCGGCGGAGGCGACGCGCCCCTCGCCCGCGGAGGCGGTGACGGCGCCGTGCTCCAGGACCGGGGCGAGGTTCCCGGTGTAGTTCTCGTGGTACCAGCCGTTGCGCAGGAACGTGTACGGCAGGCCGGAGTCGAGGATCGCCTGCTCGGTCACCTTGTGCTCGGCCGCCAGGGCGAAGTCGGCGCCCGGCCCGCCGAGGACGCCCGTGTAGGCCAGCAGCGCGACGCCCGCGTCCTTCGCGGCGTCGATCACGGCCCGGTGCTGCGCCACACGCTGCCCGACCTCGCTGCCGGAGATCAGCAGGACCCTTTCACCGGCGGCGAAGGCCCCGGCCAGTGTCTCGGGCGCGCTGTAGTCGGCGATCCGCAGCTCGACGCCGCGGGCGGCGAGGTCGGCCGCCTTCTCCTTGTCGCGGACGACGGCGGCGACGCGCTCCGCCGGGACGCCGGCGGCGAGGAGGCCGTCGATGACGAGACGGCCGAGGTGTCCGGTGGCTCCGGTGACGACGATGCTCATGTCTGGAATCTCCTCTTTGGGGGTTATCCGGTCTTAGGGGGTTATCTGGCACCGAGCCTACGGGTAGCGCTAACTATTGGAAAGTACCCACTTTGAAGTAAGGTACTGGCATGGCAGTAAGCAAGGGGAGTTCCGGCGGCGAGGACATGTGCCCGTACCGCCTCGTGCTCGAACACGTCACCAGTCGCTGGGGCGTCCTCGTCCTGATCGCCCTTGAGGAGCGCTCGTACCGCTTCAGCGAACTGCGCCGGGAGATCGGCCGGGTCAGCGAGAAGATGCTCACGCAGACGCTCCAGACCCTGGAGCGCGATGGCATGGTGCACCGCGACGCGAAGCCGGTCATCCCGCCGCGCGTGGACTACTCGCTCACGGACCTCGGCCGCGAGGCGGCGGAACAGGTCCGCACGCTGGCGACCTGGACGGAGCGCCGCATGGAAGCGGTGGCGCAGGCCCGCAGCGCATACGACGAGACCCGCGCCCCGTAAGGGGACGCGGGTCTGTTCGGCTGTTCGGGTGCTGGGGGCGACTAGCCGACGACGGTCCAGGTGTCGCCGCCGGCCAGCAGGGCGGCCAGGTCGCCCTTTCCGTTCTGTTCGATGGCTTCGTCGAGCTGGTCGGACATCTGGACGTCGTAGACGGGTCGCTCGGTGGAGCGGAAGACGCCGATGGG
>NZ_JBHJYS010000027.1:0-161503 GCF_042270245.1 Streptomyces sp. NPDC055955 | reverse complement strand
GATCGGCGCCTCCATCACCTCCGGCGCCACCATCTGCGAGATCAAGGACTGACCCCCGGCACCACCACACCCCACACGAACGCCCGGCGGACCCCCACACGGACCACCGGGCGCTCATGTCTCACCTCTCAGGTCAGACGCGACCGCGCCAACACCCTCAGAGTTCAGCGATGTCCTGCCCCACCCCGGCCACCAGGCGGTGCAGACCGCTCGTCCTCGCGGCGCGAGCGGCCGCAAAGGACACCCCGGATCAGTTCGCACAGCTCCAGGTGATCCTCGAGCGTCAGAACGCCATCGCGGCCGACGACAGGGACCGTGTCGCCGACCTCGGTCGTTCCACCACGCGCTCGACCAGGCCGCGGACTCCCGCCGTCTCGCGCTCCTGCTCAACTCTCCCGTCAAAAATCCGCCGAACCGCTTCTGCGCCACGATCGAGGACCAGGTCTCCGCCACCCGGGCCGGGCACCCCGTGCTGCTCGACGAGGTCCGGTGTCGTGCTTCTCACGTCGACCGATCGAGGGTTCCCTCGATGCGAGATGAGCAACGGGGCCACCCCCACGATCCGGACCTCACAGTGATCCAGAGCCGATAGCCCAGAAGGATCAACTCCTGGGCTGTCGAGCTGTCCTCTCAGGCCTGGGTCTCGCAGATCGGGGTGAGGACGGCCCGCGCCACGGCGTGGGTGAAGAGCTGGAAGCCCAGCCAAGCCGGGGAAGCCGCCGCCGGCACATCCAGCTCGGCCGTGTCCAGAGCGTGGACCGCGTAGATGTAACGGTGAGGACCATGCCCGGGCGGGGGCACGGCGCCGAGGAAGCTGTGTCCGCCGGCGTCGTTGGCCAGCATCTTCGCGCCGGCAGGAAGGTACTTCCCGCCCGGTGCCCCGGCACCGGCCTCCAGTTCGTGTACCGACGCGGGGATGTCGTACACCGCCCAGTGCCAGAAGCCACTCACCGTAGGCGCGTCCGGGTCGAAGCAGGTCAGCGCGAAGCTCTGGGTGTCGGCCGGGAACCCCTCCCAGGACAGCTGTGGGGAGCGGTCCTCGCCCGGGCCGCCGAAAAGACTGCTGCATTGCGCGACATCGAGCGGCTTTCCGTCCGCGATGTCCGTGCTGTGCAGGCCGAACGCGGGCACAGAGGGCAGGACGCTGTAGGGATCGAAGGAGTGGGCCATGTGCTTCTTCTCCTCTGGTCAGGCGGTCCGGTGCTCACGGAGTGGTCGGTGACCGACCCGCCCTGCTCGGTCACACCTCCGACAGTCGCACGACACCGGCACAGGCCGCATGCCGCAAATGGGCGACTTGGGCGCCGGCGAACACCCCACGAGATATTGCTTCACGCTACACGTAGATGCATAATGCCGTTATGCATAAGCGGGTTATGGATACGGACGCCCTGGCCGAAGACCTCATCATCGCCGTGGAGCAGATGGTCCGCTACGTGCGGCACAGCGCCGTCGCGGGTGGCCTGAGCACGGCCGCCGCTTCCGCCATCGGCCGACTGAGCCGCGGGGGCCCGTGCCGACTGAGCGAGCTTGCCAGGGCCGAAGGCGTCTCCCAGCCGAACATGACCCAACTCGTCACCCGTATGGAACGTGCGGGCCTCGTACGCCGGGTGGCTGACGACAACGACGGCCGGGCCGTCCTCGTGGAGGCCACCGACAGCGGCCTCGACGTCTTCCGCCGGCGTCGCGCCGAGCGGGCCCAGGCTCTCGACCTGCTCATCGGGGAGCTGACCGAGCCGGAGCAGCAGGCCGTGCGGATCGCGCTGCCCGCCCTGGCCCGCGCCATCCAGGATCGCCAGACCCACGACTGAGCCATCCCGTCACCCACCACCCACCACCCCGCAAGTCTGTCCGCTCTCCCCCCATCCATCACCGCTTCTCGACACTTTGGAGAGAACCGCACATGAGTGCATCGCATGGAAAGGCCGCCAGCCCGTTCAAGCAGCCCAAGGCCGTCTGGGCCGTGGCGTTCGCCTGCGTGATCTCGTTCATGGGCATCGGCCTGGTCGACCCGATCCTCCCCGCCCTCGCCGAGAACCTGCACGCCTCACCCAGCCAGGTCTCCCTGCTCTTCAGCAGCTACCTGATCGTCACCGCGGTCGCCATGCTCTTCGTCGGCTGGATATCCAGCCGCATCGGCGCCAAGCGCACCCTGATCGTGGGCCTGGTCGTCATCGTCGTCTTCGCCGCCCTCGCCGGCACGGCCGGCTCCGTCAACGGCATCGTCGGCATGCGAGCCGGCTGGGGCCTGGGCAACGCGATGTTCATCGCCACCTCCCTCGCCGTCATCGTCGCCTCCGCGAGCGGCGGCTTCGGCGGAGCGATCATCCTGTACGAGACCGCCCTCGGCCTCGGAATCGCCGTCGGCCCCCTGCTGGGCGGGGAACTGGGCGGGATCAGCTGGCGCGGCCCGTTCTTCGGCGTCGCCGTCCTGATGGCCATCGCCCTGGTCGCGACCCTCGCCTTCGTGCCCTCGCTGCCCAAGCCGAAGCGCCCCACCTCCCCGATCGCACCGCTCAAGGCACTGCGTCACCGCGGCCTGCTGACCATGGGCATCATGGCCCTGCTGTACAACTGGGGCTTCTTCACCATGCTCGGCTACGCCCCCTACCTGATGAAGCTGAACGCGCACGAACTCGGCCTGGTCTTCACCGGCTGGGGCCTCCTGGTCGCCGCCTTCAGCGTCTTCTTCGCCCCCCGCCTGCAAGCCCGCTTCGGCACCGCCCCCGTCCTGTACGCGAACCTGCTCGGCCTCGGCATCGTGATGACCGTCATCGCCGCCGGCGTCGCCACCCCCACCATCGTCATCGTCGCCGTCATCGTCAGCGGAGCCTTCATCGGCATCAACAACACCCTCACCACCCAGGCCGTCATGCTCGTCTCCCCCGTCGAGCGCCCCGTGGCCTCATCCGCCTACGGGTTCCTGCGCTTCATCGGCGGCGGCCTGGCCCCCTTCGTCGCGGGCAAGCTCGCCGACGCCACCGACCTGAGCGTCCCCTTCTACCTGGGCGCCGCCACCTTCCTCCTCGCCATCCCCGTCCTGGCCAGCGGCCACGGCCTGCTGCGCAAGGCCGAGGCGCACCTCAGCGAGGGCGAGCCCGTCACCCCGACCCTCACCCCCGTCGGCAGCCCGACCGCCACGACCGACACACCACCCGTCATCGTCGCGGTAGGCGCCCACCACAGGGCCGCCTCCACCGTCGACGCCGCCGCCCGACTCGCCCGCGACACCCACAGCCCCCTGGAGGTCGTCCACGTCCAGCAGACCGCCGTGGTCGAGGAACAAGCCGTCGACACCGAGACCGACGAACAAGCTCACGCCGCCGTGACCGCCCACCTCGACCGCCTCAGCGCCGAAGGCATCGCCGCCACCGGCCAGATCCTCAAGAGCCTCGGCGACCACGCCGCCGCCGGCCGCGCCCTCGCCCACCACGCGACCGAGGTGCACGCCCGCACCGTGGCCATCGGACGCTCACCACGCGGCCCCCTCACCCAATTCGCCGACGGCAGCCTCACCACCGCCCTCACCCACGCCGCCACCTGCACGGTCGTCCTCGTCGACCCCGACAACACACCCCGACACCTGACCAAGGACAGCCTGGCGGAGATACGCAACAGCGCGGCCTGAACCACCGCTGACACACCTGTCCGTTTCCCGGCCGGACTCCTCGGAGGCATACCTTTGATCTTGGTCAGTGCTCCGGCGTTTGCGCCGGGGGTGAAGGCCGTCTCAGGTCTGTTTTGACTCGCGGGTGAGTACGGGTCGGCACTGTTCACCTCAGCCTGCGGGGCGCTGTTGGTTCTCGATGTACTTGCGACGGCGGTCAGGGGGCCACTGCCGCAGCTTCTGGCGAAGTAGGGGCCGGACCAGGAGTGGCCGCCCCGCAGGTTGCGGCGGATGTGTGCGTCGTATTCCTGGCGCAGACGCCTGGCGGAGACGGAGTTGACCAGCTTGGAGAGCTAGGCCTTGGGCGGGTGGTGCGTGAGCAGGTGCTCGTGGTCCTCCTCGCTGTTGAACTGCTTGAGTTTGGCCTCGAAGTCCGTGCACACCTCCCGCATGCGGATTGCATCACGGTGACATGGACGAACTGTAGGATCGTGTTCGTCATGAGTGAACTCGGTTCGGTGAAGCGGCAGTTCGGGCATCGTGCTCGACTGTCACTGTCTGCTGCCGAGCATGTTTTCATGGACGAGCAGGCGCATGCCGCGCGCACGGTGTGGAACTGTTTGCACGCGTGGTGGCAGATGATGCCGAAGGACAAGCGGACTCTGGTGAACGCAGACGCCGCGATACGCCAGGCCCGCAAAGAGGTCGATTTCCTTGCCGTCCTTCCTGCGCAGGCCGCGCAGGCGGTGCTCAAGACGTACTTCCAGGCCTGGAAGAACTGCTGGGACGGCCGCGTGGATGCTCCGAATTTCAAGGGCCGGTTGCGGTCCGTGATGAGTGTGGACATCCCGCAGGGCCGTGACCTGCAGATCAAGCGGGTTCACCGCCGGTGGGGCATGGCTAACATTCCCAAGGTCGGCCGTGTCCGCTTCCGCTGGACCAAAGACCTCCCCGTGGGCAAGAACGCGAACGCCGGCAACCGGATCACCGGGGCACGGCTGGTCAAGGACCACCTGGGATGGCACATCGCCTTCCGCGTGCAGAGCCTAGAAACCAAGCCCGCACCCCACCACGGGGCACAGGTGGGAATCGACGCCGGGGTGAACCTGCCTCTCGCCCTGTCGGACGGCAACCACCACGACCACGGGCGTGCGCCCCGCCTCCCCGATGGCAGCGCCGACCGTGACAAGTGGCTCAACACGCAGGAAAAGAGCAAACTCCTGCGCCTCGAGCGCCGGGCCGCCCAGCGCAAGACACACCGCAGGCCGGGCGAGCGCACCAGCCGCCGCCTGCACCACACCTACGACCAGATCCGGGGGCTGCGCGCCAAAGCCACGCGACGGCACCAGGACTGGCAGCACAAGACGACCACCGCCCTCGCCCACAAGTACGGGGTCATGGTGGTCGAGGCACTCACCATCACGAACATGGTCAAGTCCGCTCGGGGCACCATCGCCGAGCCGGGGACCGGCGTCGCCCAGAAGGCCGGACTCAACCGTGCCATCAGCCAGGAGGCGTGGGGCAGGACGGTCACGATGCTGACCTACAAGGCCGGCCGGTGCGGCGGCACCCTGCACAAGGTGCCCGCCCCCAACACCTCCCGGCGTTGTTCCGCCTGCGGCTTCATCACGCCCGGCAGCCGGGAGGACCAGGCCACATTCGTGTGCAAGAACCCGGGCTGCGGGTGGTCGGGCAACGCCGACCACAACGCGGCCCGGAACATCTTGCACCTGTACCGGACGGGCCATGCGCTCATCCCGGCTGCCGGGAGGGCAGTCGTCAGGCGCGACAAACGCGTCAAGCCCGCCACCGCAAGGTAGACGGGAATCTCCTCCCCAAGCTCGCGAAGGAAGGAGAACACTTCAAGGAAGGGCCTGTTCGGCCCAGATCACCTTGCCCTGGGGCGTGTACCGGGTGCCCCAGCGCTCGGCGATCTGCGACACCAGGAACAGGCCGCGGCCGCCCTCGTCCATCGTCGCCGCGTACCGCAGGTGCGGCGAGGTGCTGCTGCCGTCGGCGACCTCGCAGATCAGCGTGCGGTCGTAGATCAGCCGTGCGTGGATCGGCTCGGAGCCGTAACGGATGGCGTTGGTGATCAGCTCGCTCAGCACCAGCTCGACACTGAAGGCCAGCTCGGACAGGCCCCACTCGTCGAGCTTGCGGGCCACCTCGTCGCGCATCCCCGCGACGGCGGCCGGGTCGAGCGGTACGTCCCAGTCGGCGATCCGGTCGCGCGGCAGCCCCCGCGTGCGGGCGATCAGCAGCGCGACGTCGTCTTTGGGACGCCCGGGCAGCAGCTCGTCGAGCACAGCCTGGCAGCTCTCCTCGGGCGACCTGTCGGGGTGGCCCGACAGTGCTTGGCGCAGCAGTTCCATGCCCACGTCCAGGTCCCGCCTGCGGTCCTCGATGAGGCCATCGGTGTACAGGACGAGCTGGGCGCCGTCCGGAAGGTCCAGCTCGGCGGTCTGGAACGGCAGTCCGCCCAGACCGAGGGGCGGCCCGGCCGGCAGATCCAGGAAGGTGACGGTGCCGTCGGGGAGGATCAGGGCCGGCGCCAGGTGCCCGGCACGCGCCACGACACAGCGGCGCGTCACCGGATCGTAGATCGCGTACAGACAGGTGGCACCCACGATGCCCGTGGCGCTCTCCGTGTCTGACTCGTCCTGGTCTATACGGCCGACGAGGTCGTCCACGTGGCTCAGCAACTCGTCGGGCGGCAGATCGAGGGAGGAGAAGTTGTTCACCGCGGTCCGCAGCCGGCCCATGGTGGCGGCTGCGTGCAGGCCGTGGCCGACCACGTCGCCGACGGTCAGCGCGACGCGGCAGCCCGACAGCGGAATCACGTCGAACCAGTCGCCGCTCACGCCCGACTGGGCGGGAAGGTAGCGAAAGCCGACGTCGAGGGCGCTCTGATCGGGCAGGGCTCGCGGCAGCAGGCTGCGCTGAAGAGTCACCGCGAGGGCGTGCTCGCGGGTGTAGCGGCGGGCGTTGTCGATGCTGACCGCTGCTCGGGCCACCAGTTCCTCGGCGAGCGACAGATCCTCCTCGTCGAAGGGACCGTGCTGCTCGGAGCGCCAGAAGTTGGCCATGCCCAGCACGACGCCGCGGGCCTTGATCGGGGCGGCGATGAGGGTGTGGATGCCGTAGTCCATGATCCTCTTGGTGCGCTCCGGGTCCTGCGCGTGCCAGCCCGTGGCGGTCGACAACTCGGCCACCAGCTCGGCGTGACCGCTCCCGTAGCCGCGGGCCTGAGGGGTGGACGGGAGGAAGTCGATCAGCCTGTCCGCCTCGTAGAGCGGGTGGTCGTTCCGGATGCCGTACACGGCCGTACGCCGCATGTCCGTCGCGGTGGGGGCCGGCTCCTGACCGTGCAGTACGGCGTCGGCCAGGTCCACGGTGACGAAGTCGGCGAAGCGGGGGACGGCGACCTGCGCCAGCTCGTCGGCCGTGCGCAGGACGTCCAGGGTGGTGCCGATGCACAGTCCGGCGTCGTACAACAGCTTGAGCCGCTCCCGCGCGATCTCCGCCCTGCCGGTCACCGCCCGCAGCTCGGTGGAGTCGCGCAGCGTCACCACCGTCCCCATGGGGCCACCGCCGCTGTCCGTATGGCGCTGGTTGACCGCCAGCAGCCGGTCTCCGGCGAAGTGCACCTCGTCGGTGACCTCGCGCCCGGACACGAGCAGCTCGGCCGTCCCGGGGTCGAGGCTCGACAGCTCCGACACCAACTGCCCCTCGACGTCCGGGGGCAGCTCCAGCAGCCGTCTGGCCTCGTCGTTCGCCAGCACCACGCGCCCGTCGCCCCCGACTATCAGGACCCCTTCCCGCACGGAGTGCAGCACCGTGTCGTGGTGGTCGTACATGCGGGTCATCTCGTCCGGGGCCAGGCTGTGGGTCTGCCGGCGCAACCGACGGCCCACCAGTGCCGTGCCCCCGGTGGCCACCACGAGTGCCCCGGCGCCGGCGCCCAGGATGATGGGCAGTTGCCGGGTCACCTGACTGGCTACGTTCTTGACCCTCAGCCCCGCGGAGACAAGCCCCACGACCTTGCCGTCGGCGTTGTCGATGGGGACGGTGGACTGGACCTCCCGGCCGAGCGGGCCCTTAACGCTCTCCGTGTACACCTTCCCCGCGAGCGACGGCCCGATGGTGCCCACGAACTGTTTTCCGATGAGGTTCGGCAGGGGGTGGGTGTAGCGGATGCCGTGGGTGTCCAGGACCACGATGAAGTCGACGCCCGCAGCCTTGCGCGCCGCTTCCGTCAGGGGCTGGAGGATCTTGCTCGGGTCAGGGCTCTCCAGTGCGGCCACGACGCCGGGCGAGTGCGCGAACGTCTGCGCCACAGCGACGGAGCGGCGCTTGGCCTCGGCGTAGGTGTCCCGGTCGGACTGGAGGACCAAGGCGAGGACGCTGCCGGCCACGAGCAGCACGACGAGCGCCACCTGGAGGACGAACACCTGCCCGGCTACGCTTCGCGGGCTTCTGCTGACCAGGGACCTGAACGAAAGGCTTCTCCAGTCGGCGAAACGATTCGCCATGTGACCTTTCTAGCACTGGCGATCCGGGGCGGCCACAGGCCGCACCTCCCGGGGCACCGCGGCGCGGGACGCGCGCGGCGGGGACGGACCCGGCCTCTCAAGGCCTGTCTCGGGCGCTCGCAGACGATCCCTCACACGTGAGGCGGTCTCCGCCGGGCCCGATCGGCTGACCGGTAGGCGAGTGCCTCGACGAGTCCTCGCGCCTTTTCAGCCCTTCGATGACGAGCGTCCGTCCGAGCGACGCGAGCACGACGGGCGACCGGGCGGCGCGAGCACGACGGGCGCCCGAGCGACGCGACCACGACGACCGACCGAGCGACGCGAGCACGACGACCGTCCGAGCGGGACGCTCCACCCGCAGCGGGACGCGGAAGCGGGGCTCGGGGGCCTCCTCCACGCCGCGAGAGGAGGACTCCTCCGCGCACGACGTGGAGGAGGCAGCTCCGCCGCGGTCGCGACGAAGGCGGGGAGGCGCGAGCGGATACGCTCGGCCATCCCCTGGACGCGCACGGCCACCTCGCGGTGGTACGGAGCGGTCGCGAGCCTCGGCAGGACGCGCAGCGCCCGGTCAAGGTCGGCGGGCGGTTCGAAGGAGCCGGGCAGGGGCCGCGCGTCGGTGACGCGGTTCAGCCGGAACGTCCGGTCCTCGCCGATCCCGGAAAAGCGCCCACGACGTCGCGCCGCGCGGCTCCCACAGCACCACTGGTCCGCACCACTGGTCCGCACCCCAGGTCCGCACCCGGACTCCGTCAGAGCCTCATCGGGAGCAATCCCCGTGGCTGGGAGCGCGCACGGGCATCGACCACACCACGCGGCAGACGCATGCTGGTCGTTCGGCTCCACACCGGCCGACTACGGCACGGCGGCGTCGTGGAGTCGGGGAATGGCGGCGCCGCCGCCTTCCATGATCTTTTCGATCACCGCTTGGTGCAGATCCCTGCTGTGCCGCTCGGTCCGGCAGGGCACCGGACTGCCGGTGACGGTGAACCATTCCAAGGTGCCGGTGTACTGGACCGACACATCGGCCTCTTGGCCGTCCCAGGTGGTGTGAACGGTCACGTCGCCCGTCACGACGCCCACCTCGTCGGTTCGGACTCCGCCCCGGCCGGTGAAAATCCCGGGGGTGGTCCATGATGCCCAGGCCATGACATCAGCCTCCTCGCCTGAGTGCCGTGCGCGGCTCAGAACCCGGCCGCACTCCGCTGTGCTGCGGACTCCCGGAGTCCGCGACCTCGGAGTGGGCCACGAAGACGATCGCGCATACAAGACCCGCGATCCGGCCCACCTCCTGGCGTGCTCGTCGTCCATTGTGTGCCACCCCTGCCGCACATGGATAGGGGCATTTGCCCTAATTGCAGGTCCGCCCACGTGAGCAGCCCCGCGACACGACGACGATTCAGCCTCCCCTTGCCGCGCGGCAAGGGGGCAATCTGGGCAGCGGCAGGCACCCAGGGTCCTTCTCGGACGCGCACGCTCGGAGCGCTGCGGTCACCACACGCCATGGATCCCACGACCGCAGAGATGCTGGAGAACCTGACCGACGTCAGGCCCGGAGTCAGGCCGTCGAAAACCAAGACCGGGCGCCAGGATCGCCGCCGACACGAACTCGCTGCGCACAAGCCCGTGCGCAACGGCCCTACGGCGCGGCGCCGACTGACCGTAGATCCAGTCAACCACCGGCAGTGGAGTCGCGTCCGTTCGGCGGCGAGCCGACCGATGAGCTTCAGGTCTCCGGAAAGCCGGGGCCGGCTGAGACGGCCTGAGCCCTCACTGTGGAGACGCGGCACAACGCCGTCGGCGACGACGGGGAGGAGATCGACCACGGGGGTACTCGGAATCCGTGTCGATGTCCATCAGGCGGAACGGCTCGGCCTTGCCTTTGCCGCCGAGGCGGTCCAACCGGAGGAGGCGGTGCGGGGCCGCACGGGCGTCGGGGTGCTGCCGGATCGTGCACACCGGGTTCCGGGAGCAGCATGGAAGAGAAGGCCTCAACCGGCACGCGTCCTGAGCGGGCTTGCGCTGAGGAGGGAGCTCTCCAGGATGGATGTACACGAGCCGCGCCCGGAGCGGGAGGGGGACGGCGGGGCGGGCGCGGCGCCGCCGGGAGGGTTGCTCGATCTGCTCAGCGTGGCTGCGGTCGTGCTGGACGCCGCTGGGCGGATCGTGTTCTGGAGCCCTCAGGCCGATGAGGTGTTCGGCTACGCGGCCGAGGAAGCTCTGGGCCGGCACGCGGCACGTCTGCTGGTCCACGAAGACCATCGGGACTTGGTGGTCGGGCTGTTCGCCGAAGTGATGGGTACCGGTGAGAGCTGGGCGGGCGCGTTCCCGATCCGGCACAAGGACGGCAGTACGCGCCTGGTCGAGTTCCGCAACATGCGCCTGGTGGACGACCTCGGCGACATCTACGCCCTGGGCATAGCCGCCGACCAGAGCACACTGCAGCGGGTGGAGACCGACCTGGCACTGTCGCAGCGCCTGGTCTCGCAGGCTCCCATCGGCATCGCCCTGCTGGACACGAACCTGCGCTATGTACTGGTCAACCCGGAGCTGGAACGCATCAACGGCGTCCCGGCGGCCGACCACCTCGGCCGATACCCGCACGACATCCTCACGTCCCTCGACGTCGACTCGATCGAGTCCGCGATGCGCCGGGTGCTGCTGGCCGGCACCCCCCTGATCGACCAGCACACCGTCGGCCGCACCCGGGCCGATCCGGACCACGATCACGCCTGGTCGGTGTCGCACTACCGGCTCGAAGACTCCGGCGGCCGGGTGATCGGTGTGGCCAACTCCGTCATCGACGTCAGCGAGCGCCATCGGGCCGCTGCCGAGGCGGACCGGGCCCGGCACCGCCTGACCATGATCGCCGAAGCGTCCGCGCGTGTCGGCACGACCCTGGAGGTCGAGCACACCGCCGAGGAACTGGTGAAGGTGGCGGTGCCGGACCTGGCCGACATCGCGTCGGTCGATGTCCTTGACGCCGCGCCGGCCCTGCGCCGCTCCTGTCCTTCCGACGGTCCGGAGCTGTTTCGCCCGCTCGCCGTGGCCGCCGCCTATCCCACGCCGGCCGCGGCTGCCCTGCAGGCCGTCGATCATGCCCCGTACGGCGCCGACCGGCTGATCACCGAATGCGTGCACTCCGGCCGGCCCGTGGTCGTCCATGCCGGACAGGAGGATCTCGAACGCATCGCACTCAGCGCTGACACCGCGGCAGTCTTCGCCCAGGCAGGCGTGCACTCCTACCTCGCGGTCCCGCTGATCGCCCGCAACGAGGTCCTCGGCGCTTTCGGTCTGCTGCGGGCGCGCAACCAGCTCCCGTTCGATGAGGACGATGTGCTGCTCGCCGTGGATCTGGCTGCCCGCGCGGGCGTCGCCATCGACAACGCCCGCTTGTACCAGAGCGTCCGCAGCACCGCCGAAACCCTCCAGCGAAGCCTCCTGCCCGGCGAGCTTCCGCAGCCCACCGGCCTGAACGTCGCTTCCTTCTACCAGCCCGCCCAGGCATCCAGCGAGGTCGGAGGCGACTGGTACGACGTCATCCCCCTCGCCCGCGACAAGACCGCACTGGTGATCGGCGACGTCATGGGCAACGGCATTGACGCCGCCGCCACCATGGGCCGCCTACGCACCGCCACGTCTGCCTTCGCCGACCTCGACCTGGCTCCCGCCGAGGTCCTTCGCCACCTCGACAAGATCACGTGCGGGCTCGAGCACTACATCGCCACCTGTATCTACGTCACCTACGACCCTCACACCCACCGGTGTCACATCGCGAACGCCGGACACCTCCCGCCCGTCCTCGTGCCCGCCGGACGACCCCCGCAACTCCTCGAGCTGGCCCCTGGCGCGCCCCTCGGCGTCGGCGGCGTCGCCTTCCGGACCACCGCGTTCGACCTGAATCCCGGCGACCGGATCGTCCTCTACACCGACGGCCTCGTCGAAACCCGCCACCAGCCCATCGACGAACGCCTCAACGACCTCCTGCGCACGTTGGGAGAACCCCGCAGACCGCTCGACGAAACCTGCCAGTGGCTCGTCGATGTCCTACGGGACACAGACGACCACGACGACGTCGCCCTCCTCACCGCACAAGCCACACCCGATGTCCCCCACGCCCCACGTGACCCAACGCCAAGGGTCGACTGAACACATCCCGTGCCCTTCCGCCCGCCGACCGTGTTCATCGCAGCTCCGGTGCTGGTGCCGCGTTCTCCGCACCGGGTTCGTCGGCGGCAAGCCGGCGCCGGCGCTGCGCAAACGGCTCTCCTCGCTCCGGGAACTCGTCCGCAAGCATCAGCAACGCCTCACCGATCTTCAGCTCGGCAGGTCCGAGCCCATGCCCGCGACGGGTCTCCAGCTGGCGAGAGTGCGCGATGCGCGCCGGCGGCACACGCCGCATCACGAGGGTCAGTCGTCGGCGAGCATGCCGGTCCGCAGTTTGGCGAGTGTGCGGCTCAGGAGGCGGGAGACCTGCATCTGGGAGACGCCGAGCACCTCGCCGATCTGGCTCTGCGTCATCTCCTGTCCGAACCGCATCTCGATGATGCGGCGCTCCCGGTCCGTGAGACGGCCCAGAAGAGGGTTCAGGCAGTGCAGGTCCTCGACCGTCTCCATGCCGGGGTCGGGCTCACCGATGCAGTCGGCCACCGTACGGCCCTGAACCTCGCCCTGTCCCGCCTCGCCGGCGTCGGCGGGCATGTCCAGGGAGCCGGCGGTGTAGCCGTTGGCGGCGACGACGCCCTCGATGACCTCGTCCTCGCTCAGTTCCATGTGCTCGGCGATTTCCTTGACCGTAGGGTCACGGTCCAGGACGAAGGCGAGTTCCTCCTTGGCCTTGGCGATGTCGACCCGCAGCTCCTGGAGCCGTCGGGGCACGTGGACCGCCCAGGTCGTGTCGCGGAAGTACCGCTTGATCTCGCCGACGACGTACGGGATGGCGAAGGTGGAGAACTCGACCTCGCGGGACAGGTCGAACCGGTCGATCGCCTTGATCAGACCGATGGTTCCGACCTGGACGATGTCCTCCATGTCACCGTCGCCACGGTTCATGAACCGGCGCCCGGCGAACCGTACGAGCGACAGGTTCATCTCGATGAGTGTGTTCCGGGCGTACTGATGCTCGCGGGTGCCCTCTTCCAGGAGTTGAAGCTGGTCGAAGAACAGCTTCGACAGTTTCCGCGCGTCCTTCGGAGCGACCTTCCCCGCGTCCTCGATCCAGGGCAGCTCTCCCGCATCGGCCAGCGTCTCCAGCTGTGCCGCTGCCGGTGCCCGGCCGTGCTCCGTGCCCTCCGTGTCCCTCGCCTGCGACTGGACTGTCATGATCACACTCCCGGATCGGTTCGAGCCCACCACCTGCCCAGACATGGCGTCACCATGCATTCCTCAGGCAAGAGTTCATACTCATGCACGCGTCGGCAGGCACCTGACGGGGATCAACCGGTGGTCAGCGCGGGCCGGTCCGAGCCGGAACGATCGAGCTCTGGATGCGGTATCCCCCCGTGTCCACCGTCGGATCGGGCTCCAGAGTGACGGTCACCGGTCCGGCGAAGACATAGCTGTGCGAGGCGGCGTGATCTCGTACCTTCGCGGCCAACACCGGGCCCAACCGATGTACGTGCGAGCCGAGTTCACGATGACTTTCCTGAGGGAGCGCGACAGTGAAGGCGTTGGGAACGAGCGTGCGTCCCCGTCCCAGAATCATGATGTTGTCGTCACATTCACGCCGGAGTGTCGACACGACCTCCACGCTCTCCCGCTCCGGCCGGAAGACCCGGTCCACCAGGTCTGCGGCCCACTTCTCCATCATTCTTTCAACGCTGCCCATCTTTCCCATCGCCGTCGGCTGCCCGTCCTCATCCGGATCATGTGCGGCCAAAAGGGTGGGCCCGAGGAGTGGGCTTCCATGCGGTCCGGGACGGCTGTCAGCGATCGAGGACAGCGCTGATGACCTTGCCACCGTTGCGAGAGGGGCGGACGGTGACGTTGCGCGCGAGCATCCGAACCAGAGGCCAGCCGAACCCGCCCTCGTAGCCGTCGAGGTCAGGGGAACGTTCCCGCGGGAACGCGGGGCTGGGGTCGCGCACGGCGATCTCCACGACGTCACGGTCCGCCGCAAGATGAAGTCCGGTGACGCCTCCTGCATGCCTGAACGCATTCGCAACGAGTTCAGAGACCACGAGAATGGCGCTCTCGACCCTGTCTTGAGAGGGCGCGGGAACAAGACCGCAGAAGAATTCGCGTGTTGCATGACGGGCTTGACTGGCTGTGATCTGTGGTGGCACCGACCGTTGGCCTTCGTCGGACCGACGCTCGCCCACCTCCCACGGCTCCTGACTCATGTCCGAACCCCCGTCGAGAATAGGCTGATCTGGCAGCAACGGGCCTTCTGCCCTCAATTGGCGATCGCTAACGTCCCCGCTCTGGGCGAGAGCTCCACCCTCGTGCCCGTACGCGGATCCCCCTCGACCCGTGACTTCACCACGAGGGGGCCACCGCTTGTGTGCTGGATGCACGCAGTGACAAGCGGCTGCCGAGCAGCGAGAGCCTCGCACACAGCACTCAGCACGCCCGGAGGGGACTGCGTGTATTGCGGCGTCGGCACATGCTCGCGCCGCCGCGTGCGTTCACAGAACGGCTGACCGCTCCAACGTGGCGTAGTAGGTGCCCACTTCGGTGAGATAGGCCCGATCGGTGGTCTGGCTGTCGAGGGTGAAACGGGGCGCGGCCTTGATCTCGTCCCGGGTGTGAGAGACCGTCACGGTCTGGGCACCCGTATCGATCGCGACGACGATGCCGGCCGGGATCAGGACGCTCTTGCCGAACACCCACACACCGGTATCGACGACCAGGTGTTGCATGCCGTACTCATCCACCTGACGTTCCACCTGGCCGACGATCCCGTCGGGCGCCTCGAGGGTGAATCCCGTCAACACCGCCTGCTCCTCTCCCTGATAGCCGATGCCTGCCGGGTAGGCCCAGACGCTCTGCATGAGGTGGTTCCTTTCTCTCAGCATTTCTCGCCCTTGGCGGGGCCGCGATGCCGACTGCGACATTGAGTCGACCGCCCGTCGCGGAATGACCCCGCTCCCCACTCCCGGTACCCAGGTAACAGACCGTCATACAGCAGAGCACTGTCCGGTGGGCCGGACGAGTTCCGCCTCGGCCCGGGGTGAGCGCACCGCCAGAAGCCTCAGGAGACTTCCTACCTGCGCATTCATCACCACGTACGACCGCCTGCGACGGCTCTGAACCAGCCCAGGGAAGACGCATCCTTTTCATCGCGCTCTCGCAGGGTAGATGCGCTGTGTAGCGACAGCCGAACCGAAGTCCTCCCGAGGGGTGAAGCCCATGCAGCACCCACCAACGGTCGAAGACCACCAGGCCTACCCGGCCGAAGCCCTCAGCCGCCCGCAGAAGGCGGCCGACGCCCGTGACGAAGCGAGCGGCTTCCTGTCCTGCCTCCACCCCGCTCCCCCGACGCCCACCGCACAGGACCTGCTCCTGCTCGTGTCAGAACTCGTCACCAACGCCAGGCGCCACGCGGGCACCGTCACGGCCCTTCATCTGAGCGCGGACCGGCGGCACATCCACGTCACCGTCGACGATCCCAGCCCCGCGCATCCCCAGGACCGCAGCCCCGACCTGTCCGGTGGCGCCGGGGGCATCGGCTGGCCCATGGTCCGCCGGCTGGCCCGGACACTCACCATCCACACCCGGCCCGGCGGCGGCAAATCGATCCATGCCACGCTGCCCCGCTGAGCGGCGATCCCACTACCTCAGGTCCCGTCTGCCGAGACCTCGTCCGGCACGTGGCCGGGAGGTACGGGGCGGCGGACCGTTCACATGAGAGCCGGCCCCGCACACGCGTTCACGACATCGCCGAGAGCGGGCCCGCCTCATCGGTCGGCGATCCGCTAAGTCGCGCCCACGGTGCCCCTCGGCGGGCGCTCCTGGCACACGACCATGAACCTGCTGTGAGGAGAACTCGTGACTTCCGAATCCCCCGCTCCGTTCACCGATCCCGACGACGCCATGGCGGACGCCCTCGACCCGCGGCCCGAACTGCCAGGGCCCCAGACGGACCCGACCGCCCAGGGCCACTTCACCCGCGCCCAGCTCACCTACTCGCCGGATGACGCGAACTGGGAAATCGCTGTGGTCCTGTACGGGGTCCCGGCCGACGGGTGGCCCTCGGTGAACCTGCCCGGCACCGAAGCCCCCACGCTGCGCGCACGCCAACGGGCGCTCGCAGACCTCGGCTACGTCCAGACGGGCCCCGGGCCCGACTGCCACTATTGGGAGTGGGCCGAATGCCAAGACGGGGACCGCACCGACGTCCAGCTGATGGCACACACCGAAGTTCGGCCCGCCAGCATGCCCGAAATCACCTGAGCACCGTGGCCGTCGCGCCAGGCACTCGCCTGCGACCAGGCGGAACTGGACGAGGACAGAGGCTGCCCGGTACCCGCCCCCCCCTGAGTCACGACGGCCAGAAACCAGGTTCGCGCCACGGTCCTCCTTGACGACCGTCAGGCGGGGAATTCGATCAGACCGACGGGCGGCAGGGTGGGAGTCTTGGATCCGCCTGCGGGCTCGACGGTGATGCCCATACCGGTGGCGTTGTCGATCGCCCCGTCCATGAGGGTGATCTGGTTGCTCCGGTCCCGGCTGAGGAGTCCCGCCGGACGCATGGTGCCGTCGTCGTTGAACCAGAGTTCGTAGACCTTGCCCTTGGGCGGTGTGCCGAGGCCGGACGCGGTGAAGACCGCACGGTTCTGGCTCGCCGATGTCACCACGACGCCGCGGGCGCCGCCCGGCAGGGACGCGGTGTGGGTCTTCGCGTCGCCCGCGGCCAGAATCGCGGCTACCTGATCTGCGCCGGCCCGGGCCTGATTCGCCTGGCGGCGAGCTTGCTCGGCCTCCTGGTGCTGCCAGATGGCCACTCCGCCAAGTGCCGCGGCCACGAGGCAAGCGGCCAGCGTCAACCGGCGCAGCCATCCCGCACTCCGCGGAGATGCCACGACGTGCTTCTCACGCGCGGTCTGCGGTGGCTCCTGCCGGACGCCGGCGATCTCCCTGAGGACGGACTGCTTGAGCTCGGGTGGCGGGGTGACGGCCGCGGCCAGCCCCAGGCGACCGGCGGTCGCCGCGAACTCAGCCACTTCCTGGCGGCAGTCCGGGCACGTCGACAGATGCTCCGTGACGGCCGCACGCTCGTCGGGATCGAGGGCATCGAGGACGTACGCTCCGGTGAGCGTGTGCGGGTCGGTCGTGCTCATGTCGCGACTCCGAGGCAGTCACGCAGACGGATCAGCCCGTCGCGCATGCGCGTCTTCACCGTGCCGAGCGACGCAGAAAGGCGCTCGGCCACTTCGCGGTAAGTGAGTCCCTGGTAGTAGGCGAGGGTGATCGATTCGCGCTGGAGCTCGGTCAGCGTCTGAAGGCAGCGCACCACGTCTTCGCGCTCCTGGCGGGCTTCGACCTCGGCTTCCGTCACGTCGAATTCGGGAAGGCGCTCGCGCGCGGCGACCCGCTCCTCACGTGCGGTGGATGCGACCACGGAACGGACTCGGTCCACGGCTCGCCGATGGGCCAACGTGAGCACCCAGTTCATCACTGATCCCCGTTCCGGCCGGTAGTCCGCGGCGTGACGCCACACTTCCACCAGCACTTCCTGTGTCACTTCCTCGGATTGCGCCACGTCGCGCACCACCGCCCGCACGATCCCGAAGACCGGGCCGGACACCGACTCGTACAACCGGCCGAAGGCGTGTTCGTCGCCGTCGGCGATCTGCTTCATCAGCGCACCCAGATCGGGTTCGTCTTCCGGGTTGCCGCCGATGAACACCGCTTGCCTCATGACGGCATCATCTCCGACGTGAGTCGTGCCGCGTCCGAGCGGGTGCCGTTTCGGAGTACCCGCCACTGATTCGTCGCCGTCGACGATGCGGATGGGTCAGGGAGAGTGCGCCGGCCGAAGCTCCACAGGAGTTCCGCTCCCACTCCGCGCCGGGGCCCGGCGCGGAGTGGGAGCGGTTCACAGGCGACTACTTCCAGGAGCTCCCGAGGTGGGACCCGTTGACGCAGGTGTTGCCGAAGGCCGGGTTGAGCAGCCCGATCACGCTGACCGTGTTGCCACAGACGTTGACCGGTACGTGGACAGGCACCTGGATGACGTTGCCCGAGAGGACGCCGGGCGAGTGGGCGGCGACGGCTTCGGCACCGCTGTCGGCCGACGCCGCGCCGGCACCGCCGAGGAGGGCCGCACCGACGGCGACGAGCAGGGACGCGTTCTTGAAGACACGGGACATGGTTCTACCTCGCACAGATGAGTACCGGCGGACGGAGGCGGAGAGCCTGCGTCCGCGAGGGGCGCTGTTGCGCCCCTCGACCGGTTCTCCGTGGGCATCGGGCCCGCGGATTGGCCGGATCGGCGACTGTCACCCGTACGGATCAACGATGCGTGGCATCTGTGCCGTGGTCAGTGGGCGCAGGCTCCGAACTCGGCGTGCCGCGCCCGCATGGCATAGATGTCGTCCCGCCGGTCCGCTGGAGGGGGCGGGGCCATGTGCCGTCGCCGGATCTCCCGACGGAGCTGAGCGATCAGTTCGTCGAATTCTTCGTCGGTCATCTCGCCTTCACCTCCCGAGGCACGAGTAATTCGTAGCGCACCGGCTATCCGGATTGGTCTGCTTGTCCCCTCTTGGGCTGCTTCCTTCGGTGAAGGTGGACAACTGATTCGGACCCGTGGAGGCCTCGGATTGGTCGGAGAAAAATTCTCCCCCGATCGAGTGGGAGACCAATCCACACCCGTCCACCGCTCCGGATGGCCGGTGTGAGCAAAGAAGCGAAGACATCAAGGCGCCGCGAGGTGTGGCGACTTGTCGGGCTCGGCGCGTCGAGCGGCCTCCTGGCGGGTTACGCCGCGCTGGCCACGGCCGAACTCGTGTCTGCCGCGGTACGTCCTGAGTCGAGTCCCGTCGTCGCGGTGGGAGGGGCGGCGATCGACCGCACGCCCGCCGGGCTGAAGGACTGGGCGATCCGCCATTTCGGAACGAACGACAAGCTCGTCCTGCAAGTGGGCATCCTGGGTGTGCTCACCCTTCTCGCCCTCGGTCTCGGGGCATTGGCGGCCAGGCACCGACGTATCGGCTCCGCGGGGGTCCTGATGTTCGGCTTGGTCGGGGGTCTCGCCGCGACGAGCCGACCGGACTCCACGAGCCTCGCCGACGCCCTGCCGTCAGTGGCGGGTGCGGTGGTGGGAGCTCTGCTCCTCTGTTACCTCGTGGGGCGCCTGCAGTCCGGCAGGCCATCGGCTTCCGTCGAAGCGCCTGCCTTCGAGGAGGGCGTGGCGACTCATGAAGGCGGAGTTGCCGACCGCCCCGATGCTCCCGGCTGGGATCGGCGGGGATTCGTCGTCGCGGCGACGGCGGCCGCGGCCGCGTCGACGGGGATCGGCCTGCTGGGCCGCTCCCTGAACGGTTCGCAAGGACAGGACGCCGTCGCGTCCCGCCGCCGGATCACGCTGCCCGCCCCGGCCTCGGCCGCCGCGCCCGTCCCCAAGGGGGCCGCGCTGCGGATCAAGGACGTCAGCCCGTTCATGACGCCCAGTCAGGATTTCTACCGGGTCGACACCGCTCTGGTGGTGCCCAAGGTCGACGCGCACTCGTGGCGGCTGCGGATCCACGGTAGAGGTGTCACTCGCGAGACGACCGTGTCGTTCGCGCAGCTGCTGCGGATGCCGCTGATCGAACGGAACATCACCCTCGCCTGCGTCTCGAACGAGGTCGGCGGGCGTTACGTCGGCAACGCGCGGTGGATCGGCGTGCGCCTGGCCGACCTCCTGCGCCAGTGCGGCGTCAGGCCGCCGTCCAAGGGCGGGCCAGCCGACCAGTTGGTCGCGCGTTCCGTCGACGGAATGACCATCGGCAGCCCGGTCGAGGACGTCATGGACGGCCGCGACGCGCTGCTCGCTCTTGGGATGAACGGCGAGCCGCTGCCCTTCGCGCACGGTTTCCCGGTGCGCATGGTGGTCCCGGGGCTGTACGGGTTCGTGTCCGCCTGCAAATGGGTCCAGGACATCGAACTCACCACCTTCGACGACTACGACCCGTACTGGGTGAAGCGGCACTGGGCGCGCAGGGCGCCGATCAAGACAGAGTCCCGGATCGACACCCCCAAGCCGTTCGCACGACCCAAGGCCGGCACGGTCATGGTCGCCGGAGTGGCATGGGCCCAGCACCGCGGGATCGACAAGGTCGAGGTGCGCGTCGACGACGGGCCCTGGCGGCGGGCGGATCTCGCCGCCGAGGACACCACGGACACCTGGCGTCAGTGGTCCTTCCCCTGGAAAGCCACGTCCGGCGGTCACACCCTGACCGTCCGGGCCACCGACCGCACGGGCGAGACCCAGACCCAGAAGCGGACCCGCACCATCCCCGACGGGGCCAGCGGCTGGCATTCGGTGGTGGTCACCGTGGACTGACCGCCGCCCCGACCTCGACGCCACGACCTCAACTCAGCACCCTCACCACCTCTTTCAAGGAGCACAGATGAACACCGTCACCCGCCGAACCCGTCGTGGAGCCCTCGTTCTCGCCGCGGCGGCGATGCTGCCGCTGGCGCTCACCGCCTGCTCGAACGACGACGGCAAGGACAAGGCGGCCTCGGACACGAAGTCGTCCGCCGCGTCCGACACCGGGTCCGGCAAGGCCGACGACAGCGGTTCGGGCGACATGAACAACGCGGACGAGCCGTTCGGCCCGGCCTGTGCCTCCGTGCCGAAGGACGGCGCGGGTTCCTTCGACGGCATGGCCAAGGACCCGGTCGCGACGGCCGCGTCCAACAACCCCGCCCTGTCCACCCTGGTGACCGCGGTCAAGAAGGCGGGCTTGGTCGACACCCTGAACAACGCCCAGAACATCACCGTGTTCGCGCCGACCAACGACGCCTTCGCGAAGATCCCGAAGGCCGACCTGGACAAGGTCCTGAACGACAAGGCCACGCTCACCAAGATCCTCACGTACCACGTCGTGGGACAGAAGCTCGCGCCGAAGGACCTGGAGAGCGGCTCGTACACGACGCTGGAGAAGTCCAAGCTGACGACCGCGGGCTCCGGTGAGTCCTACAAGGTCAACGACACCGCGAGTGTGGTCTGCGGCAACGTCAAGACGGCCAACGCCAACGTCGACATCATCGACACGGTGCTGATGCCGAAGAAGTAGCACATGTGGGGCGAGGGGCCGACCTCAGACGGTCGGCCCTTCGCTGCCCCTCCCCCGCGACTGACGAGGCTCGTTGCGACCTCCCCGGCTCCGTGTCCGCTCATGTCAGTGGGCATGCGGAGCCGGGTCGCCGCGGAGCGGGCCCTCACTCCCGAGTTCGACGGCGGACCCGGCTCACTGGTGATCCGGAGCGGCCGCCGGAACAGATTGGTCAGCATGTCTACTTTTGTCGCCCCGGCGGTTCTGGTGACCACCGCCGCTGGGACAGCCGGGAACGGAGTGCACGAATGACCACGACGGCACAGCGGCTCGCTTTGCTCCTGGAGGACGTCACAGGCGGCCCCATGCCTGTCCGCCTGCGCGCGTGGGACGGCACCGAGAGCGGTCCGCACGGAGCCCCTGTCGTCATCCTCCGCTCGCGCCGCGCTGTGCGCCGGCTGCTCTGGCAGCCGGGAGAGCTCGGGTTGGCCGAGGCCTACATCGCCGGCGATCTGGATGTCGAGGGTGACCTCGGTGACGGACTGCGCACCCTGTGGCAGAGCCCGCAGGCCGCCCCCAGGCCGGGAGCGGCGCAACTCGCCGCTGCCACGCTCACAGCCGCCCGGCTCGGAGCCCTCGGCCCCCGTCCGCCCTCCCCCGCGGGACGCGCGCGGCTGCGGGGCGCTCGCCACACCACCACCCGCGACCGCGCGGCCATCAGCCACCACTACGACTTGTCCAACGAGTTCTACGAGCTCCTGCTCGATCCGTCGATGGCGTATTCCTGTGCCTACTGGACCAGTGAGGACTCCGCATACGGACTGGCCGAGGCGCAGCGCGACAAGCTGGAACTCATCTGCCGCAAGCTGCGGCTGCGGCCAGGCGCACGGCTCCTCGACATCGGCTGCGGTTGGGGTGCACTCGCCCTGTACGCGGCCGAGCACCACAAGGTCCAGGTGACGGCCGTGACCCTCGCCCGCGAGCAGCGCGACGCGGTCCTCGCCCGTGTGCGCGAGCGTGGCCTCGACGACCTGGTGGACGTCCAGTTGCGTCACTACCGCGATGTCGAAGGCGGTCAGTACGAGGCGGTCACCTCGATCGAGATGGGAGAGCACGTCGGCGACGAGGAGTACGCCGGCTTCGCGGCGCTGCTGCACCGTGTGCTCAGGCCGCGGGGCCGGTTGCTGGTGCAGCAGATGTCCCGAGGTGTGCGGGCGCCGGGTGGCGGAGCCTTCATCGAGACGTACATCGCGCCCGACATGCATATGCGCCCCCTCGGCGAGACCGTCGGGCTGCTGGAGGGTGCGGGGCTCGAGGTATGTTCCGTGGAGTCGATGCGTGAGCACTACGTGCGCACCATCGCGGCCTGGCACCACACCTTGGAAGAGCGTTGGAACGACTTCGTGGGCCTGGTCGGGGAACCGACTGCACGGGTCTGGCGGCTGTATCTCGTGGGCGGTGGTCTCGCCTTCGAGGCGCGCCGCATGGGGGTGGACCAGATCCTCGCGGTCCGGCCTGATGCTCGCGGCGGGACGGGGATGCCGCGCACCCTCGCCCCTTGGTACGGGACGGAGGCAACACCGCAGTTCTGAGCCGACGCGAAGCACGCTTCCGATACGGGTGAGTGATGGTTCAAGGCCGCGCCGCGCTGATCGGCGGGCCGATGCCGGTCAATCGCCCGCCTGTGGCCAGGCGGGCGCTCACCTTGATCCGTGGTCGCCCGTCAGCGGGAAGGGCGAGCGTTCGACCTGCTTTGCTCGCTGTGATGTCTCCACTGACCGCGATGTCCGTGACAGCGCGGCTTCCCGCCACCAGCGCGTACCAGCGGCTCTTGGGTGAACGCCAGCCGGTGAAGGCCACGATGTGCTGGCCGAACCGGCTGCAGGCGGCGGTCGAGCGGGCGCGGGCCACGACGTCGGCGGGTGCGTCCGTGGCGTCCTGGGCCGTGCGAAGGGTGACCGTCACGTTGCCGGAGCCTTGCCAGGTGTCGGTCCGGGCACAGGTCCATAGGGCGTGGCCGCCGCCGTCGGGGAGGTTCTGTTCGGCGAAGTCCCAAGCGTTGACCGCGCGGGCGCCGGTGTCGCGGAGCGACCCGAGACCACACGCCTGATGCGCCCAGGCCAGAAGGGCCGCCGTGCCGGTGGCCTCCCGCGGCGCGCGGGCCGGTGGGCTGCCGTGACCGGGCAAGGGGGTGTAAGTGAGGTGGACCGGAGTCAGATCACCCAGCCCCGCGAGAAGGAACGCGTGGTGCTCGGCGATCCGGTCCGAGGAACGCAGTTGGAGCGCCGGACGGCTGTCGCAGTCGCCGGCCGCGGACCAGGTCGGCACGGTCTCCGTCACGCCGTCCTTTCCCACGCGCAGCGGATGCGCGAGGACGTCGGGTCGCGACAGATCGCGGATCTGTACCTCGGTGATCCAAGGGGCGATCAGGTAGCGTGCGCCGCCGTCCACCGTGCCGAGGGCCACCGCCGCGGCCGTCGTCACATCCGCGTCGTCGACGCGTGCCACGGTGAGCGCCGCGTGCCCGGCCGAGGAAAGGGATTCGCTGTAACGGGCCAGGCGCTGTCCGTCGTACAGCAGCACCACGGCACGGTCGGACACGTTGCCTGCGTACAGCAGTTGCGGTGAGTCCGAGGGAGCTGCCACGGAGGTGGCGGGGGCCGGAGAGACGTGTGTACCGGTCGGCGGACGTGCCCAGACAGACAGCGCGCGGCCGAGCAGGTTCTTGTCCTTCACGCGTGAGCCACGTGCGGGCCAGGCGGTGAAGTCGATGCGTGAGGTGTTGTCCCACAGTTCGGCCGGAGCGTGCGTGAGGCGTGCCGGGTCGGCGGACACCGTCGGTGGGACGGGCTCGGGTGTCGCCTCCTCGGGCAGGGTCGCCACCACCGCAGCTCCGACGATCAGGATCAGCGCGGCAACGGCCGCCCCCAGCCGTACTCGTTGCCTGCGGCGCAACAGGTCGGTGGGGCTCGCCTGAAGAGCGCAGGCGTCGAATTCCTGGGAGGTCAGCAGCCTGGCGGGCGTGTCGCCGGCGATCGCCTTGAGCCCGGAGGCCGCGCGCAGCGCGCTTGCCGCGTCGTCCACACCGGCTGACGTGAGCAGGTCGAGAGCCGTGTCGTCGCTCAGGCAGTACACCGAACGCAGCAGGAACGCCGCGCGGCCAGCCTCGGACATGTCCGACAGACCTTGTGCCAGGGCCAGGTCGTCGGCGCCGCCCGATCGCGGGAACAGCCGAAGCCCCAGGACAAGAGGGAAGCGCGGCACGAGGGTACGTGGCGGAGCAAGCCGCGCGGGCCACAACGACGGACGTCGCCCGTGTGCGAGCGCGCCGCGCAGCACCTCGACGAGGAGCGACGGCTCGGGGATGTCACCACGATGGTTCTCGTCGCGCGGCGACGGAACGCGGTGCCTTGCACGCACCGGACGCGCAGTCGGCAGGGACCGCTGCACCACCGAATGCGCCACGAGGACCCTTCGGTGTCGGCCGAGGGCAGGGGGCAGCACGATGTATGCCAGGCGGACCAGATCGCCGTACTGCTCGACGAGGGTGCTCTCGGCCTCCAGCAAGGGCGTTCCGGCCCGCTCGACAGATCGTCGGAAGGAGCGAAGATGCATGGAGCGCCAGACTTTCCGGGGAGGGAGACCAAGGTGCCGCACTGTGCCAAACGAGTGATTGGCGCGTCGGTTACCGATCGCAGAGCCAGGCGGCGCCGAGAGGCCACTGCCCATCGGGTCGTCGTTGCGAGGGGGATCTTGGTTTCAGCGCTGCGGGTCCTCAGCGCGCGGTCACAGTCACGCGTGAGAGCGGCCTGAGCTGGGCGCTCGCAGCGGCCAATAAGGGGATAGGGCGGCGCTGCACAGAAAGGGTTCAGGAGGCCCGACTGGAGACGGTCCGGGCGTCGACGAGCGCGGCCATGACGCTCTCTACGGCTGCGGCGACGGGCAGTCCCGGGGGCAGGTGGGGCGGCCGGCCGGCGATCGCGCGGTCGGCGAAGCCGGTGTCGATGTGCGGCAGGCGGAGATCGATGAGGGTGACGTGGCGCCTGCGCTGCTCCTTGCCCACGGCTTCCAGCCATGCGGCGAGGGCGGCTTTGGCGGCAGCGTAGTCGGCCATGTGTGGGGGCGGGTTTCCGGCAACCACGCCGGTCAGCGCCGCCAGGACGCCGCCGGGTTCCATCAGGGGTAGCGCCGCGCGCAGGAAGGCGATGGGAGCCTGTGCGTTCACGGTCATGAGGTGTTCCGCGACAGCGTCACTGATGTGGTCGGCGGGGCCGAAGGCCGGCACGCCGACGCAGGTGACCACGGCGTCAAGGCCGCCCATCCGCTCGGCAGCTCGCCGGGTCAGGGCGGCACAGGCGTCCAGTTCATAGGCGTCGAACGTACTCGTCCACACGCCGGGGAGCTGCCCTCGGAGTGTGCGCAGAGCTGTCTCGTCCCGTCCCGCGAGGTGCAGCACGGCGCCTCTGCTGTGGAGGCAGCGCGCCAGGGCCGAGCCCAATTCGCCGGTGGCTCCGGGGACGAAGATCCGGGCTCCGTCGACTTCCATCACGGCGCTCCCTTCCTCAGCGGCACGGTGACGCGGCCGGGCCATGCGCTGGCCCGATGGGGGTTCGAGCGTGACGGGCGGTCATGATCGGCTCTCCTTGCAGGACGGGGCGGGCGCAGCCGCAGACAGCCGCCCTCTTGCGGTCGCTGCATCGAGGCGGAGGCGGCAACGTCCAGGAAGACGTGCAGACTCCTCAGCCCGTCTACACCTGTTTCAGCGAGGCACCAGAGACGGATGCGGCAGACAAGACCTTTTCTGCGTCACGGATTGTTGTCGCTCGCATCGACGGGTAGTCGGCGCCTGGCCATGTGCCGCCATGTTCCGGGGCGGACTCCCCCACGCGATGGCCCACTCCGCTCCGTACTCGCCACCGCTGTCGGCACGACTCTCGGCAGCCGCGCGACTGCCGAGAGCCATGAGACACGTAGGACGGGCCTTCCTCTGGGACTTCCATCGGCCCCGCCCCGAGCCCGCACTCGTTCGACGTGCGAACCGGCGGCGTACGAGGGACCGTTGAAACATGACTCACCCACTCGTCCCGCCGACAGAAACGCCGCCGGCGGAAGGGTCGATCGCCGAAGCACATCAAGAACGGGCCGACGGTGGCATCTGGGAGCACCCCTATTTCTGGGTGTCCCTCATCGCGATCGGGTCAGTGCTGGTGGCCGGCTACTTCCTGGCACGTATCTGGGGTATGTGACCAGCTCGTCGGACTGCCCCGGCAGCCGACGGTCGAACCTGCTCGTCGACGACCGCCGGCTGCGGCACAGCTCTGTGCGCCGACGCGCCGCGCCGGACGGGCGCGGCAGGTCTGGTTCTCCGCGGAGATGACGGGCACGACGGCGGGGCGGGACGGACCGTCGCTCTGCGGATGAAGAACCGAAGGGGCCTGGGACCTGGGGCCTGGGGCCTGGGGGCGCGGGCTAGTCCTCGGGCAATTCGGAGGACTCCGGCGCCAGGAGAGCGATGGCCTCGCGCAGCCCTCGGGGCTGAACCGCTCCCTCGATCCTGGCTCCTCTCCATCCCGGTCCCGCCAGCACGAGAGCAGCCTGTTGCCGTGCGCCGTTGACTCCCCACCCCATTCCCAGGAGATGCAGAGCGAGCGGGGTGCTGGCCAGGGAACGGGTCTGCGACCAGAGGACCACCGCCGCAGGCCCCGTGCGCAGGACCGCCGCGACCAGTGCCTCGGCGGGGACGGCTGCACCGAGCATGCGCACGGGACGACCGCGCTGCAGCAGGGCGGCGTGGACGGCTTCGAGCGGCAAGGTGTGCTGTTCGCCGGGGACACAGGCCAGCAGCACTGGAGGGCTGCCCTTGCGCGTCTCGCCGGGCCCCAGGAGCAGCTGTGCGTTGCGCAGGGCGGTCGACACGTGCCAGGACAAGAGGTGTTCGACCTCGACGTAGCGGTCGCCGGAAGACTCCCATTTGCGGCCGACGGCGTGCAGGGTCGGCATCATGAGTTCTTCCCATGCCGCGACCACTCCGTGATCCTGGACGAAAGCGTTCAACTGCTCCTGGACCGCTAGGGATTCGAGGCGGAGGGCAGCCCGGGCAAGCCCACGGCACTCGGCACGCACCGTGCCGAGCGGCAGGCCGGACGAGCCGCGGCTGCCGGCCTTGCCAGAGGCGCGTGTTGCGGCAGCAGCCCTGGAGAGAACGGGCTGCTCTTCCTGGCCCTGTGGCGCGGCACCGGCGCGCCTTTTGGCGCTGCGTGCCGCTTCGGCCGGGGAGACCCCGGAGGCCGTCAGGCTGCACATCTCCTCGACCATGGCGACGTCCTGCGGAGACCAGCGACGGTGGTGGCCGCGCCGGCGCTGGGCGGGCCCGAGACTGTAGCGCTGGTCCCACGAACGCAGGGTCGTCGGTGAAATACCCAGCCGACGGGCCAGCGCTCCTGACGTGATGGAGGCGTCAGGAGGCTCTGAGCCGCGCAGGGGCGGTGTGGGACTGCCTTCGGAAGCCATGACTCCAGCATATCGACGCGTAATCAATGCGTCTCGACAGAAGGGCGTTCTGACCTGACGGACGACGGCGGCTGCATCCGAGACACCCCGGCAACCTGAACGCTCGGTGACACAGCCTTCCCGTCCCTCAGATCCGCCGCGCTCCTCAATCCTTGTCGCCAGAGGTGACCGATGTCAGCAGCGTCTCAGATCCGTCATCCTTCGCCCAGGGACCTCGCGCTCATCGCGTTGGGCGATGAGACGCCCACGCCGACAGAACGCCATCTGCGGGACTGCCAGGTGTGCCGTTCGGCCCTGGAGTCGTTCCTGCGCGTCTTGAAGGCGGGCCGCGCAGGAGCAACGGAGTCGGTGCAGCCTCCCGACCACGTCTGGGAGACCATCCGCAGACATCTGTAGACACATGCCGCGTGTCCAATCGATGCATATTCGATGCGACTCGATCGATGCTCCCGAACTCGCCAGAGTGAAGACCACTTGATCGGCGACGGAAGGGCCCGGCCCCATGCGCGCTCAGAGCACCCCGCAGACGCACGAGCACGATCTGTGGGCACCCATCGAAGAATCGCTGGCCGACGAGGAAGTCGCGGCAGGGCTTCAGCGCGGGGAGGAAGCGTTCCTGGAGGCTGCCTACCGCCGCTGGGGCACCCTTGTTCACACCCTGGCCTACCGGTCTCTGGGCGACTCTCGTGAGGCCGAGGACGTCACTCAGCAGGTCTTCCTGGCGGTGTGGCGCGGGCGTGAGGGATACGACCCGCAGCGCGGCGCCTTCGCCGGATGGGTCGTGGGCATCACGCGGCGCAAGATCGCAGATGCCCTCACCGCGCGGACCCGCCGAGCCACCCTGGCCTCGGCGGCGAAGACATCGCTGAGCCTGGCGGCCCTGCCTTCCGACAACATGACACGACAGGTCCTCGACCAGGTCGTCGTCCGGCACGAGCTGACGTTGCTGCCCGTACCGCAGCGGCGCGTCCTCCAACTGGCCTTCTACAGCGACCTCACGCACACCCAGATCTCCGAGGTCACGGGATGGCCCCTGGGCACGGTCAAAAGCCACTCCAGGCGGGGTCTGAACCGGTTGCGTCAGCGGCTTGTCGCCACCGACGCGTTCTGACCGACACCCTCGGTCGGCTGGGCCAGGTCCTGCACGACGGTCGGCTACGCCAGGTCCCGCACGACTTCACGGGCCGCCCGCGCTCCCGAGGCCATCGCCCCTTGGACCGACCCAGTGGTGCGGTGATCGCCGCACACATAGCGGCCGCTGCCGGCACGTGAAGAGCGGCTCAAGGAGTGCGGTGGCGCCATCGCCGGCAGGGCATGCGTGATGCTGCGCACGGCCACCAGGTCCCAGGCACTCGTGTCAGTGCCGTACGCGTCAGACAGTGCCTGACGTGTTGACGTTTCGCGTCCGGGGGCTTCAGTGCCGAGCACCGACGTGGCCACCAGGGCGCGATGCGCCGGCGCGTAGGAAGGCACGACTTCGCTGATCACGCAGGTGTTCAGGAATCGTCGCTGCGCGTCCACGATCAGGACGGGCTCGTTCAGCGGTGACGGCGCCGTGGCGTGGTAGTACGTCGTCACGCTTCGGTATGGGGGCACATCCATGTGCGGCAGCAGTGCGGCCGCCGCTTGCGGTCCCGCCGCGACCACCACCGCCCTGGCGGAGACCGAGGTGCCCGCCGCCGTCATCACACCGCTGTCCGTCAGCTGCGCGACGGGAGTCGTGAGGCGCACCGTTGCCTCACTCAGACCGTCCGCGAGGGTGCGCGGCACCGCTTCGATGCCGTCGGTCGGCAGACACAATGTTCCGCGCAGCATGCTGCGCCACACCAGGTGGAAGACGCGGCTGGACGTCTCCAGCCCGTCCTCCAGGAAGATGCCGGACACGAACGGCCTGAGCACGTCCTCGGTGAATGCCTCGGAGACACCGGCCCGGCGCAGAGCGGAGAGCGTGGTTCGTTCTCCGCCGCGCTTGAGGACTGACGCGGGAAGCAGCATGTCGCGGACCGACATCGCCCCGAGCGCAGCGGCGTCGCGGGGAGACATCACCGACTGGCGGCGCAGTCCACCCAGCGCGTCGGGACGGCGCGTCGGATCGTAGAGCGCGACCCTCCCGGTGTCGGTGTGGACCTGCACGCCGGGGGTGAAGGGCCGCAACCGCAGGTCACGCAGCGGCAGTCGGCGCCGAACCTGGGGATAGGCGGTGTTGAAAACCTGGAAGCCCCGGTCGATCACGAATCCGTCGACACGATCGGACCGCATCCGGCCGCCCACTCCGTCCGAGGCCTCGAGCACTTGCACCCGGAGGCCGGCTGCCTGAAGGTCGGCAGCGCATGCGAGCCCCGCGATGCCTGCTCCGACGACCACCACGTCGGTCTTTCCGTCCGTGCGGACCATGAGACACACCTCCACGGCTGAAGCTCCGCCCAAGGGCTCCCTCTCAGGTCGCCCTGCTGTCGCTGTCGGCTCCTTCCCGGCGTGCGCTCGTCGCGGATGCAGAATGCGCTCCGGAGCCTGAGCCGTGCCACGACATCTCATGACGTGACATGGCGTGAGCCGACAGGGATCGGCCTTGCGCGCGGGCCGCTGAACACGGCCCGCGCGCAAAGCTCTACTGAGATCCGGTGCCTGGGGCCTCGGAGGCCGCGCGCCGAGCGATGGCAGCGGGACTGCCCGCTTGCAGGGCCCGATGTGCGGCGGCCTCTGCCGCCGCTTCCCGCGGGTGGCGCAGGCGCCAGTAGGGGTTGTCGTGCGGCAGCCGGCTCGACACACGCCCGTACATGCCGAACGTCAGGATGACCAGCCCCATCACGAAACTGAAGATGACGTTGGTCATGCCGAAATCAAGCACGTTCGCGCTCTTGCCGACGATGAATACGTGAACGAACCCGCTGATCAGGAACAGGGTGCCCACGACCATATTGAGCGTCGAGGCGAAGTTGCCCCCGACGACGCCCCCCGCGACGAGGGCGAGGCCGACGACGACCGAGATGATACTGAGGACGCCGTTCGTGCTCATTCCCGCGATCTGGCTGCCGTTCGTGTCGAAGGGGCTCAGCTCGTCGGCCAGGCCGAGACAGCCGAACACCAGCAGGACCACACCGCAGAAAGCGGCACCCCAGCGGTACACCTGCGCCAGCTTGTGGTCGAGGGGAAGTTCGTCCTTGAGCTCCATGGTGCGGGCACCTCTCTGCTCGCTTGCTCCGCCTTGTGCCCCCAACACCGCTTCTGTGCGACTGCACCCGACGGTTGCATCCAGCGCAGAAGATCACTCTCCGTGGGTCCGGCTCTGTAAAGGGGAGCGTTCCTACGGAACCGGCCGACCCTTATGCCAAGGAGTGAGCGGCAAGCGCCCCAGCGCACCGGGTGCCGGCCGCCTCGTCGGGCGCCGCTGCGCCCGAAGCGGGCATGCGTGCCTGCCGACGGCGGCGGTCGTCGGCAGGGGCGACCGGGTCAGTCCGTCCGGCGGCTCAGGCGCCCGGGCCACCACGCCTTCGGCCCGATGTCCCGGACCAGCGCGGGAACCAGCAGCGACCTCACCACCAGCGTGTCGAGAAGCACGCCGAAGGCGACGATGAAGGCGATCTGCACGAGGAAGGCCAGCGGGATGACGCCAAGCGCGGCGAACGTCGCGGCCAGCACGACACCTGCCGAGGTGATCACTCCGCCGGTGCTGACGAGGGCCTTGAGGATGCCCTCACGAACACCGTGTTCCAGTGACTCTTCCCGGGCTCGGGACATCAGGAAGATGTTGTAGTCCACGCCCAGCGCGACGAGGAACACGAAGCCGTACAACGGCACGGAGGCATCGGTGCCCGAGAACCCGAAGACGTGCCGGAACACGAGCGAGGAGATCCCCAGCGTGGCCGCGAAGTTGAGGGCCACCGTGGCGACCAGGATCAGGGGCATCAGCACGGAGCGCAGCAGTGCGACGAGAATGACCAGGATGATGGCCAGGACCACGGGGACGATCAGCCTGCGGTCGCGTTCAGCGGTTTTCTGGGTGTCGTACTGCTGGGCGGTGTAGCCGCCGACCAGAGCGTCGGCGCCGTCGACCTTGTGCAGGGCCGAGCGCATCCGGGAGACCGTGGCCTTGGCGGCGTCGCTGTCGGCGGCGTCCTTCAGGGTGACGTCGACACTGATCTTTCCGTCCACGATCCGGGTCGGGCCGCTGCCGGGACGTCCCTGCTCGGTCAGGGCAGTTGCGTCGGCCACACCGTCGGTCGCCTTGGCCCGCTCGATGATCTGCTTCTCGTGCCGGGCGTCGGCGATCACCACAGCGGGATTTCCTGAACCGCCGGGGAAGTGCTCGGCAAGGACGGCCTGGGCCTGGACCGACGGGGCGTCGTTGACGAAGATCTCGTCGAGCGGAACGCCCTTGGAATGCAGGGTGGGAGCGAAGGCAGCGCACACCAGGAGGCCGCCCAGCGCAATGGCCCAGATCTTGCGCGGAGCCTTTTCCACGACATGGGCGATGCGGCGCCACACCCCGTGCCCACCGCCGGCGGCCTCCGCCGGGCGCGGGCGGGCGGGCCAGTAGACGGCGTCACCGAGAAGCACCAGGGCGGCCGGCAAGAAGGTGAGGGTGCTCAGTACGGCGCAGGCGATGCCGATGGCGCCGACCGGGCCGAGGGCTCGGTTGTTGGTGAGGTCGCTCAGCAACAGGGCGAGCAGGCCGAGAGCGACCGTGGCAGCGCTGGCGACGATGGCGCCGGTCGACCGGCGCAGCGCGGAGCGCATTGCGGCGAACCGGCCGTGATCTCCGGCGAGTTCTTCGCGATAGCGGGCGGTGAGGAGCAGGGCGTAGTCGGTGGCCGCGCCGATCACCAGGATCGACAGGATGCCTTGCACCTGGCCGTCGACTCGTACGACATCGTGGTCTGCGAGGACGTAGACGATGGCGCAGGCGACACCCAGGGCGAACACCGCGCTGATAATGATCAAGAACGGGAGCAGGGCACTGCGATAGACCAGCAGGAGAATCACCAGGACCGTGATCAGGGCGACTCCCAGGAGCAGTCCGTCGATCCCGGCGAAAGCGTCGGAGAGGTCCGCCTGGCTTGCCGCGGGTCCCGCAAGGACCGCGGTGGCGCCGGTGACAGCGGATGCCTGCTCGGAGATGCGGTCGAGCGTGGAGGGCAGCTTGTCGCCGAGGTCAGGACGTAGCTGGACGACGCCTTCCAACGCCTTCCCATCGCGTGAGGGAATCGCGGGCGACACCTGACCGACCACGCCGGGCGTGCCCTTCAGAGCGGCCAGCGCCCGGGTGGCCCGGCCTTGCTGCGCCGCATCGAGACGCCTGTCGCCGTCGGCGGTCCAGACGACGATGACCGGCAGGGTCTCGTCCTCCTTGAAGGCACGCTGCGCCTCGATCACGCGGGTCGACTCGGCGTTGCGGGGAAGGAACGCCGCCTGGTCGTTGGTGGCGACCTCACCGAGCCGTCCGGCGTACGGGCCCAAGGTGCCTCCCACGGCAAGCCAGCCGATCAGAAGGACGAGGGGCACCAGCCAGCGAGTGGCTCGTGGAGTGCGGGACATGGTTCTCCCAGGGAAGAGGCGGCCGACGACAAACTCAACCACAAAGTATCTCAATGATTGAGTAATGATTTTTCCCGGTCAGGTTGTCGCCTGCTCTTCGGCCCAGGGGTGCCGATCGGATGCGGGCAGCGGGCCTACATCTGGCTGCTGCTCCCGGTCTCGGCGAGTTCCTCGTTGAGGGCGTTCAAGAAGGTCAGCACGAGAGCCAGGTCGGGTTCGCTGAAGCGCCGGCGGACCCGGTCGGTCGCTTCGGCCAGAGGAGCGAAGTGCCTTCGCGCCTTCACCTGCGCAGTGGGCAGGTAGTGCAGGTGCACCACCCTTCGGTCCGCACTCTCACGCACCCGTTTGACGTGTCCCGCCCGCTCCAGCCGATCCACACACGCGCTGATCGCGCCGGAGGTGAGTCCCAGCCGCTGACGCAGCAGGCTCGGGGTGAGCGGAGTGTCCGAGTCCAAGATGGCCGCGAGTGCCTGCACGTCCGTCGGGTGCAGATCCTGGCCGACCGCGAAAGCATGCACGAGCCGGTTGAGTTCACCGTTGAGGCGGCGCAACTCCACGGCAAGGGCCAGCAAGTCCGGGTGCGGAGTCGCCGTTCCGTACTCAGCGCCTTCAGCAGAACTGCCGGTTGCGGGTGCGTCTTCGGGTTCACGGTGGTCCACCTGGCCACCTTACCGACACCGTTCCGGTCTGCCTTCCTGACCTGGCGCTCGCTGCCGCGACCGACCTCCGTCGGCTGGTTCAGGGCCCGCCTCGCCCGGCTGAGTGGGTACTCACTTTCCGGAGGTGTAGTAGCGGTAGTAGGCGGCAACAAACGTTCCCGCGGCGACGATCAGCCCGAGCAGGAAGCAGAACGCCACACCCGCCCCCGAGGGCGCCAGACTCCGCAAGAACGCCACGGCGGCGCCGGCCAGCACCGCCCACAAGGCAGCGCGTGGCCCCGCGCTCAACGACGGACCGACCCGGTGCAACAGCGCGATCAGCACCGCCAGCACCACACCGGACACGACGCCGAGGGCCACCACCGCAAAGGTGATCGCCCCGGTGTTGTGCACAGCAGCCGCCCACACGCCGTAGGCCGCACCCGCCACCGCGGCGACCGCTTCGGCGGTATGCGCCGGCCATATGTCCATGCTCTCCGGCGACTTCGTCGACTTCCGGGTCCGGTCCCTGCGCAGGCCTGGATTCATGGTCTCGAACATGGCTCCACTCCTTGATCTCGACGCCGCGATCACATCTGCTGGACCCGCTGGCCACCAGCACCCACCGTCGGCCGCCACCGGGGCGTCGGCCATGGTGCGTGACAGCGCGTGCATCCGGCCCTCGGGAGGCCGGGCCTGGAACTCTCCACGACCTCGACGACGTTCGTGGCCGTGAGTGGAAGGTCTCTGCATTCCCCAAGGGGCCGCTGTCGAGCAGGCATCCCAGCGTGTGCGTCCTTCTCACCTCCGGTCCACTGCACGCCCGTGTTTCCGCCGCACGGGCCACCGTGGATGCGCCCACTGCTGCCCGGCCTTCAGAAGGGGACAGGGGCGGCCCCGAATTCACGCCGCCTGCTCAGCTGCGAGTCTCCGGCCTCGGTAGCCTTCATGGGGGTGCGTCACCGCGTGCGCGTACGCTCCGGCGGATCTCGGTCATGTCCCCGAGCCGGTCCAGCTGCCACACGGCCCGTGCGGTCCGGTGCACGCCGGCGAGCCGGGCCCTGTGCCGGTCGACGAAAGTCCAGTAGCCCGCCGTGTAGGGGCACGCGTGCTCCCCCGTGCGCTCGCGCGGCCGGTAGACGCACCCCCCGCACAGATCACTCATGCGGTCGATGTAGGCGCCGCCGGACGTGTAGGGCTTGGTGGTCATCCGGCCTCCGTCCGCGTACTGCGACATCCCGACGACATTGGGCACCATGACCCAGTCGTAACCGTCCACGAAGCAGCGATGGAACCAGTCCGTGACCTGGGCAGGTTCCCAGCCGCGTTGGAGGGCGTATCCGCCGAGGATCATCAGACGGGGGATGTGGTGCGTCCAGCCGGTGTCACGTACTTGGGCGAGGACGGTCCGCAGACAGCGCGCCTCGACCGCGTCGGCGTCCAGGTCGTTCCACCACTCGGGCAGCGAACGGGTGTGACGCAGGACGTTGGAGCGCCGGTACTCCTCGCCGAAGTACCAGTACAGCTGCCACACGTACTCGCGCCACCCGGCGATCTGCCGGACGAAGCCCTCCACGCTGTTGAGCGGGGCACGCCCCGCGCGCCACTCCGCCTCAGCCCGCTCCACGACCTCGGCGGGATCGAGCAGGCCGAGGTTGAGGGAGGACGACAGCAGGCTGTGGCTCATCACCGGGTCGGCGGCGAGCATCGCGTCCTCGTAGGGGCCGAACGTGCCGAGCCGGCGCTCGACGAAGCGGTCCAGCGCCGCACGCGCCTCGGCTCGTGTGACAGGGAACAGACGAGGGCCGTCACATCCGACGAAGGACACGTCACCGTCCCGCTCCCAGCGGTCGAGGCCGTGGCGGACCTCGTCGTCGATCGCGTCCTCGCGCGGCCGGTAGGGACGGTCGATCCGTAGAGTCTCGGCATCGCGAGGCGGTGGCTGCCGGTTGTCGTGGTCGAGGTTCCACGTCCCGCCCACCGGCCGGTCGCCGTCCTCCATGAGCAGATCGTGACCGCGCCGAACCCAGCGGTAGAAGTCCTCCTGACGCAAGGACCGACCGCCCCGGCCGTCCGCCCAGGCCGCGAAGTCCGCCATCGGCACCAGGAAGCCCCGCGCCGGTCCCACGCGGACCTGCGGCATCGACCGCACCAGTCGCAGCGCGCCGTACGAAGTGGGGTGATGCACGGTCACCGGGCGGCCCCCGGCCGCTCGCTCCACTCCGTCCCGGTAGGTGGCGGCGCGTACATAGGTCACGCGGTCGCCCAGCTCGGCGGCCCGGTGCCGCATCGCGGACAGCACGAGGTGTGCCTTGGCCCGGTGGAACCGACGCCGCTGGAAGACCGAACGCGACTCGATCATGAGGAGAGGGTCGTTCCGGCCTGGACCGTCCTGCCCAGGGGTGAGGAAGTGGGGCCCGAGCTGGTCTCCGAACAGCCAGTGCACGAGCGGTCCTCAGTCCCGGCCGCGGGCGTGCTTGAAGCGCGCCAGTCCATCCGCCAGGTCGACCAGCGGCGCCGGGTAGTCGAGGGCGGCGCGCTGGTCCGGCAGCAACCGCCAGGGCTCGTGCACCGTGTCGGCCGCGACCCCTGCCAGCTCCGGAACCCACCGGTGTACGTAACCGCCGTCCGGGTCGTAGCGCTTGCCCTGACGTACGGGGTTGAGCACGCGGTGGGGACGTGTGTCGGTGCCGGTCCCTGCGACCCACTGCCAGTTGAGCTGGTTGTTGACGACGTCGCCGTCCACGAGGAGATCGAGGAAGTGCCGCGCTCCGATGCGCCAGTCCACGTACAGCGACTTGGTCAGGAAGCTCGCCGCCAGCAGCCGGGCCCGGTTGTGCATCCAGCCCTCATGACGCAGTTGGCGCATCGCCGCGTCGACCACCGGGTAGCCGGTGCGGCCGTCGCGCCAGGCGGCGATGTCCTGCGCCGCGTCCTTCTCGGTCCGCCAGGAGTCGTGCCGCGGGCGGTAGTCGTGCCGCGCCGTGTCCGGGCGCGCGGCCAGCACCTGGTGGTGAAAGTCGCGCCAGCACACCTGACGCACGAACGCCTCGGCGCCGGGCCCGCCGCGGCCCCGGGCCCGGTGGATCAGTTCGACCGGTGAGATGCTCCCGAAGTGGAGGTGGGGCGAGAGGCGGGAGGTCGCGTCACCGGCCAGGTCGTCATGTCGTTCCTCGTAGCGTGTCAGGTCGGCACCGCACCAGCGCGCGAGCCGTTCGCGCCCTTCCGTCTCGCCTCCCGTCAACAACCCTGGCGAGACGCCGGACATGAGCGAGCGGGACGGCAGTGCCTCGCCGTGCACCCGGTCGGGTACGCGCACGGTGCGCGGCGCGGGAAGAGGCGCGCGCAGGGGTTCCTGCGACCACCGACGGAAGTAGGGCGTGAAGACCGCGTAGTGATCGGAGCCGGCCGGAGTCACCGCGCCGGGCGCGACCGCGGTCACCACTCCCTCGTACACGCGCAGAGTCACACCCTGGCGTCGCAGTGCGTCACGCAGCCGTTGTTCGCGGCGGTGTGCGTATCCGGTCACACCGGCAGCCATGTAGACCTGCGTCGCTCCGGACTCCGCCGCGACGGCGCACACTTCCGGTACGACGGGTCCCGACCGCAGCACCAGCCGACCGCCCGTGCCGCGCAGCGAGGCGTCGAGATCGGCTAGGCAGTCGGCCAGGAACGCCTCCCTGTTGGGCACGGCGAATCCAGCGTCTCGGATACCGGGGTCGTGCACGAACAGCGGCACCACCTCGTCCGCAGCCGCGACCGCGGCGTGCAGGGGTGGGTGGTCGTGCGTCCGCAGGTCCGAGGTGAACAGGACGACCGCGACGGTCATGGGATATCTCCTGGTGCAGTGCTGCTGGTGCGGTGGGGAAGGCTGTGGCTATCCCCACGAGGTACTTCCCGTTCGGCGGTCGCTTCGGATGCGGACTGTGCGCACCCCGTTCACGCGTGCCTGCGCACCCTTGGCCGCGGCCCGGGTGATGTTGCGCGTCATACCGCCGAACACGACGGCGTGGAACGGGAAGGCGAGCCACCAGTAGACGTGCCCCAGCAGGCCCCGCGGGTGAAACAGGACGTGCTGCCGGTAGCGCGTGCCGCCCTGTGGATCCGTCTCGACCCACATCTCCAGCCAGGCAAGACCCGGCAGACGCATCTCCGCCCGCAATCGCAGCAGCCGTCCGGGTTCGATCTCCTCGACCCGCCAGAAGTCCAGTGAGTCGCCGACCCGCAGACGCTCGGTGTCGCGGCGTCCGCGCCGCAGACCGACACCGCCGACGAACCGGTCGAGCCAGCCCCGCACGGCCCAGGCCGGCGGGAAGGAGTACCAGCCGTTCTCCCCGCCTATCCCCTCGACCACCCTCCACAGGGCTTCGCCCGAGGCGTCCACCGAGCTCAGGCGTTCGTCCTCATAGAGGCTGCCGCCCGCCCAGTCCGGGTCGGTGGGCAGCGGATCGCTGGGGGCGCCGGGAGCGGACGCGGAGGACCAGCGGGTGACGACCTGGGCCTCCCGGACCCGGCGCAGTGCCAGCGCTAGCGCCTCGTCGAACGGCAGTGGGCGACCCGGAGGGTCTGGTACGTACGTCGCGATGTCGTGTTCGCTGCAGACCACCTCGTGTCGCAAGGACTCGGTGAGCGGGCGGGCCAGCGCGGCCGGCACCGGAGTGACGAGACCCACCCAGTGACTCGACAGCCTCGGGGTGAGCACCGGAACCGGCACGATGAGCCGCCGCGGCAGTCCGGCCACGGCGGCGTAACGGCGCATCATCTCGCGATAGGTCAGTACTTCGGGTCCGCCGATGTCGAAGGCCCGGTCGACGTCGGCGGTCATGGTGGCCGAGCCGACGAGGTAGCGCAGGACGTCGCGCACTCCGATGGGCTGGGTACGGGTGTGTACCCAACTGGGTGTGACCATGACCGGCAGACGTTCGGTCAGATAGCGCAGCATCTCGAAGGACGCGGAACCGGAGCCGATCACGACGGCGGCCCGCAGAACGGTCGCGGGGACCGGTCCGTCGAGAAAGATGTGCCCGACTTCGGCCCTGGAACGCAGGTGTGGGGAGAGGGAGCTTTCGGGGATGCCCCGAGGGGTGAGTCCGCCGAGGTAGACGATGCGCCGGACCCCGCAGGCGTGCGCTTGCGCGGCGAAGATACCGGCGGCGCGGCGGTCGGCTGCCTCGAAGCCGGGTCCGGAGCCGAGCGAGTGCACCAGGTAGTAGGCGACATCTACACCGCGCAGAGCCGCGGCGACCGACTCGGCGTCCTGGACGTCACCGCGCACCACGTCGACCTCACCGGCCCAGCGATGGTCACGCAGCTTGGCCGGCGAGCGAGCCATGCAGCGGACCCGGTGACCGGTCGCCAGCAGTTCCGGCACCAGCCTGCCCCCGATGTACCCGGAGGCCCCGGTCACAAGGCAGTGCAGTGGTTCCTCGGACCGTTGTCGGTTCTCCACCATGGCTCGTCCTCCCAGCGCTCGGCCGTGATCCTTTCCGGCGCTTCATGCGCCCGCTCTGGGTGGCACGCCACGAGGGACGCCCACCGACATAGATGTTTCGCAGCGGATCGCTGTCCTGGATGCGGGACTCGCGAAGAATCGGCCGGTACAGGGCTTGGCAGGGCAGGTGACCGCAGTCCTGGTCGGTCTTCGTCGCGCTGGCGTCCCGGTGGGCCTCGCACTCGTCCTCATAGGCGACGTCCTCGTCATGCACGATGAACGGCTCGCCTGAGGGACACGGGTAAGGAGCTCCTCCGAGGCGGCCTGTGCCCAGGCCGGGTGGTGTGGCCGACTCAGTGGACGGTGCCGGCCATCCCACCGCCTCCGGTGTCGACGCCCCCGACCGGCTTGGGCGCGTCGGTGTCGACGCCCCCGACCGGCTTGGGCGCATCGGTGTCGACGCCGCCCACCGGCTTGGGCGCGGGGAAGGGTTGCTTGTCCTGCCGGCAGGTCGTTCCGGCCGGCGGGAGCGTGCCGTCGACGAGGTACCGGCTCTCGTACGTCTTCACGCAGCTGCTGGTGTTGATCAGCGCGGTGTGGCCGTATCCCTCGTGGGTGAGCAGGCGGGCGTCGGCCAGTTCCCCGGCCAGCGCCTGCGCGTCCGCGTAGGGAGTGGCGGGGTCGTACCTGGTGCCGACCAGCAGGATCGGGTGTGCCGTCGGCCTGTTCCACGGGCCCCGGTAGCGCTCGGCCGCGACGGCCGGCCAGGAGGCGCACGCCACGGGGGCCCAGGTCCAGACGCGTCCGGCATCGCCGGCGCGTCGGGCGGCGGCCTCTTCCATGGCGGGGTAGGCGGCCGGGTCACGCGGATTGGGGCTGTCGCCGCAGATCACCGCACCCGCCTGTTCCTCGCCGAGGTACGGATTCGGATGCGGAACCGGCGGCGGGGGCGGGAGCGGGGACGCCGTGGCGACGCGGCCCTGCCAGAGATCCCGCAGTCTGCCGGCGAGCTCCGTCCAGCCCGGGTGGACGGTGTAGAGGCTGTGGAGCACGTCGTCGATCGTGTGGCCGTAGGTCCACTCACCCACGGGATGCGCCCGCAGCCGCCGCATCAGCTGGTCGAACCTGTCCCGGGTCGCTTTCGGGCTGCCGGCGGAGAAGGCGCAGCCCGCGGTGTCCGTGGATCCGCACAGGGTGAGGAACCGGTCCAGGACCACTGCCGCGGCGCGGTCCGCGCCCATGCGCAGGAACGTGTTCAGCCGGGGGTCCGCGTCGGAGGCGTGGTTCGTCCAGGCCTGCGGATCGATGTCGCTGTCGAGGACCATGGCGCGGACCTTGCCGGGGAACAAGTTGGCGTAGGTGGCGCCCAGGATCGTGCCGTAGGAGGTTCCGAGGTAGGTGAGTTGCGCGTCGCCCACCGCCTGGCGCAGCCCTTCGAGGTCGCGAGCGGTGTCGGCGGTCGACACATGACGCAGCAGCTCGGGGTCACGCCGCTGACAGCGCTGAGCCAGGTCCCGGTATGCGGCGAACACGGCCGCTCGCTGCTGTGCTCCGACCGGGACGCCGGCCGGTTTTGCCGCGTTCCACACGGCGGCCTCCGCGGGAGTCGCGAAGCAGTTCACCGCGGTGCTGCTGCCGATCCCGCGGGGGTCCCAACTGACGATGTCGAACCGCTCCCGCACCTCGCGCGGGAAGAGCTCGTATTCCTGTGGCATCTGGATCGTTCCCGGCCCGCCGGGTCCGCCGGGGTTGAAGAGCAGGGTGCCGATGCGTCGACCTGGGTCGGTCGCCTTCCGTTTGATGACCGCCAGTTCGATGGTGCGACGCCCCGGGTCGTCGTAGTCCAGCGGCACCTTCGCGGTCGCGCAGTCGTACGGGCTGCCGTGAACGCAGGGTCTCCAGTCCAGCTCGGGCGCCGGCACCGAAGCGGTGGGGAGACGTCCGGCCGCGGCGAGGTCCGGCCCGGTCAGAACGGCCGGGTAGGTCAGCAACGCGGCGATGACCAAGGCACCGATCCGACGGCCCGCTATCGGTCCAGATATGTGCATGCCATTGTCCTTCCACGGCTGAGGGCCGGACGCCCTTCCGTGCTGGACGCCGTCACACCTGTGCCAACGGCACCGCGGCTCGGCGACGCGCGCGAGCCGACCGCGGCCACATGGCGGAACCACCGTCGCCGTGTCGCCGGCGACGCGGCCCGCAGCACCCGGCCGGCTCCTGGACTTCCACCGCAGGAACGACGCGAGTGGCCGACCCCTGTGTACGGTCCGGCCGGCTGTCGCGCTCAGTGGTCATCCGCAGAGCTCGGCCACAGCCGGCCACTTGTCCTGCCCCGGAGGCGACCGGCCGCCCACTTCGCAGGGTGCTACCCAGCAGCCACAACCGGGCCGGCCGTAACCTGAGGAGGGTTGGGGAGCAGCGACGAGAGGCTGTCCCGTACGAAGTCCGCCGCCTGTCTGACCGACTCGTCGGCCCCGGACCGGTCTTCGAAGACGCTGGTGGAGACCATCACTCCGTCCCCGGCGTCCACCCAGTAGTAGGCCACGAAACCGGGAACGCGGCGGAGCAGGGGGACGAATCCCTCGTCCACGCGGCGTCCTGCCTCGGCGGAGTCGGTCACTCCTTCGTAACGTCGAATCACTGCGTACACAGCTGATCTCCTCATGGGTCCCAAGGTCACCTTGCGCGAGACGACCTACCCCCACCGGGCCTCTCCGGCCCGGGGAACACCCGGACGTGACCCGGATAGGCGCATCGGTGATCCCACCCGGGCGTCTGCTTCGGCCAGGGCCGGGCGCACCGAGGGACGTGTGTCCTGACTCGATCCCGGGCCAGGGCTGCGTCGGCGAAGATGGACCTGTCCACCGCCCCGCCAGCGAGGAGTCCTTGCGCAGATGGCTACTTCCGCCCCCGGCCCGAGGCCGCCGACGATCGCCGATGTCGCCCGCGTCGCCGGCGTCTCGCGCACGACCGTGTCGCACGCCCTCAACGGGCTCGGCAAGGTCGACCCCCGGACACGGGAGCGCGTCAGGCAGGTCGCGGCGGAACTGGGCTACCGCCCCAACCTGCGGGCGCAGCGGCTGCGGCGTGGACAGGCGAAGGCCATCGCGCTGGCCTCCTCGATGCCGTTCGCGGTGGCGGGCGGGCCGTCACGGCTCGGCTTCTACATGGAGGTCGCGGCGGCGGCCGCGGAGAGCGCGCTCCTTCACGACTACGCACTCGTGCTCGTACCGCCCGTGCAGTCGGATTCCGCGCTGTACTCCGTCGACATCGACGGAGCCATCGTGGTCGAGCCGGAAGCGGATGACGCCGCGGTCGCCCAGCTGCGTGAACGCGGCCTGCCGTACGTGGCGCTCGGCAGGCCGGTGTCTGCCGAGGAGGACGCGCCGTACGTCGATCTGCACGGTGATCTCGTGGTGGAGCTTCTGCTGGCGCACCTGCACGCGCAGGGTGCGGTGCGGCCGGCGCTGGTCGTGGGCTCCGGTACGCGGCACTCGTCCGTCGATGCGCTCACCGCGTACGAGCGCGTCGCCGAGCGGCACGGCTGGACGCCGATCGTGGCGCGGGTCCCGGAGTCGGGCGGTGAGAAAGCGGGGTACGAGCGGTGCGCCGAACTGCTCGCCGAACACCCGGACGTCGACGCGGTGTGCGCGCTGGTCGATGCCTTCGCGGTGGGCGCGGTCCGGGCGATCCGGGACAGCGGGCGGACCGTGCCGGACGACGTCATGGTCGTCACCCGCTACGACGGCCTGCGTGCCCGTACCTGTGAACCGCCTCTGACAGCGGTCGATCTGCACCTGGACAAGGCGGCGTCCGACGCGGTGGAGCTGCTGCTGGGGCGGCTTCGCGGGGACACCGCCACGCCGTCGGTGGCGGTGTCCCCGAACCCGCGGGTGATCGTGCGGGCTTCGTCGCTACGAGCCGGCCGGAACTGAATCCCCGGACTCGTCCGAGCCCGGACCCGTTCAGGCCCGCAGCATCAGGACGAGCCCGGAGACCAACGCGAAGACCAGCACGAACAGACGCATTCTGCGTGCGGCCAGACGGTGGTGCACCAGGCGGCTGAGCCACGCACCGGCCGCGATCGCGGGCAGCAGCGCGACTGCCTGGCCGAGTTCCGTGACCTCGGCTTTTCCTGTCGCGAACAGCAGCGCCAGGGAGGCGACTTCCCCGATGAGGAAGCACGCGGCGACCGTGGAGCGCAGTTCGGCGGGCGGGCGGTGCTGGTAGACCAGCGCGAGCGGAGGTCCGCCGACACCGGTCGCGGTCTCGGTCAGCCCGGTCACCGCGCCCGCGCCGATGTATGCGGCCCGCCCGGGTGTGAACGCGGGCACGGTCAGGCTCGCGACGGCCGCGAGCACGGTGGCGCCGCCCACGAACAGGCCGAGGCCGCGTTCCGGGATCAGCCAGAGCACCCCGAGACCGGCCGGGGTGGCGGCGAGCCGCGCCCCGGTGATCCAGCCCGCGCCGCGCAGGTCGAGCGAGGACCGCTCGCGCCAGGCGACGTACAGGTTGAGCGGGATCATCGAAGCGAGGACGAAGACCGGGACGAGGCCGGGATCGAGGATTCCGGCCACGGGCGCGACGATCAGCGCGAAACCGAGTCCACTGCTGCCCTGCACGAAGGCGGCGACGGCCACCGTCACTGCGAGAGCCGCCAGTATCTGCGTACTCACTGCGCCGTGCTCCGATCCTGTGACCTGATCAGTGCCCGTGATGCCGTTGACGTGGGGTGCACCCGGGTGACGTTCGCCCGGGCGACGGCAGCGCGGGCCAGTTCCGCCGCCCGTCTCACCAGTTCGGGCCCGTCCCATTCGGTCGGCCGGCCGTGCCACATGCGCAGTCGCCCGGCGACGAAGACGGCGGTGATCTGGTCCCGGTTGCCGCGTCGTACGAGTTCCCACGGCAGGTCCCAGGAGAGCGCCAGCTCCGGTGTGTCGACGTCGACGAGGAGGAAGTCGGCCGCCATGCCCGGGGCGACGGCGCCGGTGCGGGCGCCGAGCCCGACGGCATCCGCACCGCCCCGGTTGGCACGCTCCAGCCACGTCCAGCCGGCGCCGCACGACGAGTCACCGGTCGCCAGACCGTACGCGAGGCGCTGCGCGAATTCTGCGGCCTCCGCGAGCCGGAAGCCGTCGCCGCGGGTGCCGTCGGTACCGAGCCCGAAGCGGATGCCGCGCTCGGCCATGGCGGTCGCGGGCGCGACCGCGTTGCCCTTCCACGCGCTGGCGACGGGGTTGTAGCTGACAGCGGTTCCCGTGTCGGCGAGCAAGGTCAGCTCGCGGGGCGTGAGCATCGTGGCGTGCGCGGCGAGCAGTTGGGGGCCGAGCGCGCCGACGCTGTGCAGGTGTTCGAGGGGGCGCAGCCCGTGTCGGACCAGGGAGCGTTCCACGCCGGCGAGGTGCTCGTTGACGTGAATCTGGACGACGGCCCCGGCCTCGGCGGCCAGGCGGGCGGTGGCGTGCAGGGTGCGTTCGGTTGCCGCCTCGGGGATGGACACGGCCAGGGACGGATGGATGAGTGGCTCGCCGTCGTAGCGGGCGAGGTGCTTCTCGGCCCGCGCGAGAACGGCCGGGTGGTCCGTCGCTTCCTCCTGGTCCGCGTCGTTGCAGACGAGTCCGAGGACGCAGCGGATGCCGGCGTCACGCGCGGCGGACGCGACCACGTCGACGTCGACACCGGCGCGCGTGCCCGCGTCCGTGACGGTGGTGAATCCGCCACGCAGCGCTTCGAGGGCGGCCAGCATGGCCGCGGTGTAGGCCGATTCCTCGTCCAGCGCGCCTTCCAGCGGTACCCAGACCCGGCGGAAGATCTCGGAGGGCTCCCCGAAGGCGAGTGCGGAGCCGAAGCTCTGGGTGAGGTGATGGTGGGCGTCGACGAATCCGGGCATCAGCAGATGACCGGGCAGCCGTACGGCCGGCAATTGAGGGTGCGCGCGCTCCAGTTCGTCCGCCGGCCCGACGGCTTCGAAGCGACCGTCGTCGATCGTGACGGCCCAGCCGTCGGCGGTGCCTTCGGGCAGCAGGACCGCGCCCGGTACGAGAAGGCGCGGGCCGGGCCCGGCGAGGAGATCGCGGTCGTGTCGGTTCATCGGTCGCTTTCCGTGCGGGCGGCGGTCAGACGGGCGGCGATGCCCGGCCTGACATGGTGGAAGAGGACGTTGAGAACGGCGGCGGCGAACGTGCCGACGGCGACGCCGCTTTCGAGGAGGATGCGGGCGTTGGGCGGGAACGCCCCGTACACGCCGGGGACGAGAATGGGCAGGAGCCCCAGTGCGAGAGCGACGGCGCAGATGAAGGTGCTGGTGTGCTTGTCGAGGTCGGAGCGGCCCAGCATCTGGATGCCGAGCACGGTGATGACGGCGAAGACGACCATGGCCGTGCCGCCGACGACAGCGCTCGGGATCACGCTGATTGCGCGGGTGACGGGTGCGAGGAACCCGATGACGACCAGCACGACTCCGGCCGCGGCGGTGACGAACCGGCTGCGGACGCCGGTGACACGGACGATGCCGATGTTCTCCCCGCTGGTGACCATGAGGGGCAGGCCGAAGAATCCGCCGAAGAGCGAGGTGAGCGCGTCCGCGCGGACGGTCTTCGGCACGTCGGTCCGCTGGTCGATCGTCTTGCCCACGGCCTCGGCGTTGATGACGGTCTGGCCGGTGGCCTCGGCCATGGATGCCAGGGTGTAGAGCATCAGAGGCAGAGCGGCCACGAGGTTGAACTCGGGTGAGCCGAAGGGCATCAGGCGCGGCAGGTTCACCAGTCCGCCGCCCATGGCACCTGCGCCGTGGACGGCTCCGACCGCGGCGGCGAGTGCGGTGCCGGCGAACAGGCCGAGCATGACGGAGAGTTGACGCAGGATGCCGCTGAAGAACAGGTAGAAGGCGACGGTGAAGCCGATCGTCGCCAGGCCGAGACCGAGGTTGGTGGGATCGCCAAAGCCGGGCGAGCCGGGCTGTCCCGTGACGAGGACGGCGCCGACCTTCACCAGGTTGACGCCGACGATGACGATCATGGTGCCGATGACCAGGGCGGGAAAGTACGCGAGCAGCCGGGAGAAGACAGGCAGCACGACGAAGGTGAACGCCGCCGTCAGGACCACCGCACCGGTGGCGATGCGCACGCCGTGCTGCTCGGCGATCGCGAGGAACAGAATGAGCGGAGCGCCGCCCGGCAGCATCACGAAGGGCAGCCGAGGCCCGAACTTCCAGGGCCCGAGCGACTGGATCAGGGATCCCACCCCGGAGAGCACGAAGGCCGCCGAGAGCAGATCGACGGTGAGTCCGGGGCGCAGGCCGAGGGTGGCGCTCATCAGGAAAATTGCCGAGATGGGGGTGGCGGCCATCACGAGAACGTGCTGGATCCCGAAGAGCAGGATCCGCCCCATGGGACGCGACTCGTCCACGGGGTGCACGGCGGGTGGGGCGCCTTCGCCGAGTGAACTCCCTGTGGTGTCGGGGCCGGCATCCTCGGGACCGGCACCGTGGGGACGAGCACCGTCAGGACGAGCTCCGTCGGGACCAGCACCCTCAGGGTGGGGACACTCATCCGGATCGACTGCCCGCGTGGGCTGGGAGTTGACGGACTCGAAGGTGTCGGCGTTCTGGGTCGGAACGGGGGTGGGCTCGTCTGCCCGGTGCTGGGCGGCGGGACTGGAGGCCGGCGGTCGGCTCTGGCGGGGACTGGACATGTTCGGGCTCCGTTCGGGCGTACGGCACGCTCGGATATCAGCCGCGATCCGGCCCTGGACGGAGAGCCAAATCGATTTGGCCAAATCGATTTGGCCGCTAGTATGGGAGCCCGCGGATCCACCGTCAAGACCGGGCACACAGGGCCTGGCGGCCGGACGGACAGCCAGGCCACTGAACCCGAACGCCGCCCCGGCCGACGCCTTCCGCGGCCGGGGCGGACAGCCGGGCGCCGCTGACGTCCAGCGTCGTCACCTCGCCCCAATCGGGCGGCAGTTCGTGGCGGGTCCGCTCGGGGCGGGCCCCCAGATCTGGTCCGGCCGACCGGAGCACACAGGACCTCGGTCTCCGGATACGCGCGGGGCACCCCGCCGGCATGTGGCCGACCGGGTGCCCCGCGCGTCCCGCTCCTGTCTGATTCCCTCGGCTGGGGTCAGGCGGCAACGCCCTCCCTGTCCGTCGTCCAGGTACCCAGGGCGATCTCGGCGGTGATGCCGGGACCGAACCCGGCCATCAGGCCTTGGTGGCCCTCGAGTGCCGACTGCTCGTCAAACATGCGGCCGAGGGCGTCGAGGACGACTGCGCTGGCGATGTTCCCGTACTCGGTGAGCGTGGCCCGGCTGAAGCGGAACGCCTCGGGCGGTATGTCGAGGCAGCGGCTCAGGTCGTCAAGGATGCGCGGCCCGCCGGCGTGGACGATGTAGAAGTCCAGTTTGCCTACGTTCCATTGGTGCTCTTCCGCCAGCGCCCGCAGCGCCGGACTGAGGGGCTCCATCGTTTTCGGTACCCGCTTGTCGAGCTGGAAGTGGAATCCGGTGGAGCGGACCGCGTAGGAGATCCAGTCCTCGGTGTGGGGTATCAGATAGGAACCATTGCGCTCCAGGCGCATTCCGGTGCCGCCGCTTCCCCGGACGACCACGGCGGCGATGCCGTCACCGAACAAACCGTTGGACAGCAGCGATCCCACACCGATGTCTCCTGGCTGGTAGCACAGTGAGCAGAACTCGCAGGCCACGATCAGGACATTGGCGTCGGGGTACGCCGCGCAGAAGTCGTGCGCCCGGTTCACGGCGGCTCCTCCTGCAGCGCAACCGAGTTGGGCGATGGGCAGCTGTCGTGTCTGCGGATTGAAGCCCATGGTGTTGATGAGCCACGCGGTCAGCGAGGGCATCATGAAGCCCGTGCAGGACACGTAGATGATCAAGTCGATGTCCGGGGGCTCCAGTTGGGCCTGGTCCAGTGCGCGCTGAACCACCTTCGGGACGCGGGCCTTGGACTCCGCCTCGTAGACGGCGCTGCGGGCATCCAGTCCCGGGTGCTTCAGGACGACATCGATGGGCTGGATCAGATGCCGCTTCTGTACCCCGGTGTTCTCGATCAGGCTCAGTGCCAGGTCGAGTTGTGGATGGTCGTGGTGCAGCCTCTGCGCGAGTTCGAGGGTTTCCTCATTGGTGATGACGTGCTCGGGTATCGCGATTGCGGGCTTGCACAGCACTGCCATGGGAGTGACTCCTTGCAGTTGGTGGCCCCGGGCGCGGCCGGGGCCCGGTCCTGAAGGTTCAGCCGCTTGGACGGGAGCCCCTGCTGCCTTGGGTGCTCCGAGACGGCGCGCATGTGGACTGCCTGAGGGGAATACGGTCGATGCGACCGTCGCCCTGTGCGTCCCGTCCGGGCGGCAATGCCTGCGGGAGACGCCGCCCCTGGCAATGGCCAGTGCACTTCAACGTACGCCAGATGGATCACCGCCGCACGTCGGACCGCCACTCCCCGCAGTCGGCGTGAGCAGGGGCAAGGCGCCGTCCTCGTCGGCTGTCGAGGGGCGCATGGGGACGCAGCCGACAGGTGCCTCTCAGGCTCGCGATCGCGCCGGGCGGGGCGCGCGGTGTGACGCGCGCGAGGTGGTCCCGCCCAGCCCTGCGGTCATGTGCCGGCCTGTCACCAGGTGACAGGCAACGCGAGGGGATAGCGCCAGATCGATGTCGCGTTCCACTGCAGTTCCTCGGCGGGCTTGGCCAGCGCCAGGCGAGGAAAACGCGCAAGGAGCGTGCCGAGGGCGATTTCGATTTCCGCGGCGGCCAGCGGTGCGCCCAGGCAGTGATGGGCGCCCCAGCCGAAGGTCATGTGCGGCGGGCCGGACCGCTCCAGGTCCACCTCGTCGGGTCGGTCGAACTTGCGCGCGTCCCGGTTCGCGGTCAGGTAGGAGACGTGCACGATGTCGCCCGCCTGAATGGTCACCCCGCTCAGGGACACGTCTTCCATCGCCACCCGGGGGATACCGACCCCCTTGCGGAAGGGGATGAAGCGCAGCAACTCGTTGATGGCCCCGGGCAGCAGCTCGGGGCGCTCGCGCACGGTCGCGAGCAGATCGGGCCGGGTGAGCAACAGGTAGGTCAGGTTGCCGATCTCGTACGTCGTCGTATCCTGCCCTGTGATCAGCAGGACCATGGCCATGACGGCCAACTCCTCGTCGTTGAGGATCTCGTCGCCGTCTCGGGCCGTCGCCAGTACGCTGATCAGGTCGTCGCCGGGATTCTTGCGACGCTGCGCGGTCAGTGTCGCGAAGTAGGCGCGCAACTCGGCCTTCGCCCGTACCGCGGCGTCCCGGTTGCCGGCCCCGACATCCATCATCGTCCGGGCGTGGGCGCGCAACTGTGCGTGGTCCGCCTCGGGGATCTCCAGAACCTCACAGATCGTGATCAGAGGCAGTGGTCCGGCAAGGTGCTCCATGATGTCGGCGGGGGTACCGTGCCCCGTCATCTGGTCGAGCAGTTCGTCGACGACATTCTGCGTGCGCTGCCTCATGCGTTCGATGTGAGCCGGGGCGAAGCCCTTCGACACGAGGCTGCGCAGGCGGCTGCCGGCCGGGGGGTCCATCAGATTGATCGCCTCGGACTGGACGATCGGCTCGGGTGTCATGCGCGGGAAGTCACGGCCGGCGACAGCATGACGGCTGAACCGCCTGTCCGTGGTCACCGTCCGCACATCGTCGTAGCCGGTGACGAGCCACGCCGTGCCCTCGCCGAAGGGCAGCCGGATCCGGGAGACAGGTCCCTCGTTCATGAGGTGTCTGAGTGTCGGATCGAACTCGAGGGCCTCGGCAAAGTCGAAGGGACATTCACGCGCGTCGGAGCCGGGGGTCATGCGGATCTCCAGGTGAGTGGCGTCTACTGCTGCTTTGGACCCGACAGCCGTTCCCCGCTCGCCGCCCGGACATACGCGATTCGCCCGCATGCACCCCACAGTTCATCCGTGCCGCTGAGGGCAGATCGCCGCGATGCGGCGAGGTACAGGTGCACGTGCTGCGACCAGGGTGTCGGCGTCACACGAAGAGGGGTGCGGCCTTGTCGGCGCGGACGCGCGCGCAGTGTGTGTACTCCAGCCGGTTTCCGGCTGGAGTCCTCGGGCCCGGTGACTGCTACTCCTCCCTGCCCGCACCCGGGCGCAGTCGCCCCACGACCGGGCCCGCCGCGTATGTCGCCGCCAGCGCCACGACGATGACGACGGGGACCGCTCGGTCGGTGCCGACCAGAAGGTTCAGGTTGGTCAGCATCAGGACGAGGATGCCGAGGAGGCCCGCCAGGCTGAGGGCGGGGGCGAGGACGGTTCGGGTGAGGGAGTCGGTCGGGAGGCCGTGGCGGCGGAAGAAGACGATGACGGAGAGACAGGTGACGAAGAGGAGGACGACGTAGCCGACGGAGGCCAGACCGGCGGTCCAGGTGTAGACCTCGTCGATGGGGTCCAGGCCGATGAGGACGGACAGGGCCAGAAGGACGGGTCATCAGGGCCGAAGCGACCACCGAACCGCGATGCGGGGAGCCGTGGTTCGAGTGGACGGCGGCCAGGCGGGTCGGGAGGAGGTCGCGTGAGGAGAGTGAGTGGAGGTAGCGCGCGACGACGTTGTGGAAGATCAGGCCCGCGGCGAAGATGCTGGTGACGAAGAGGACCGCGACCAGGTCGTGGCCCACTCGGCCCAGGTACGCGCGGCTCAGGTCGGGCAGCAGGGCCTCGGGGAACGCCGCGGCGACCGCAGCGATCCGGCGGTCCCCCACCGCGCTGACCAGGGCCCAGCTGGTGACCGCGTAGAACAGGCCCACAGCACCGATGGTCAGGAAGGTCGCCCGGGGAACGGTGACCTCGGGGTCCTTGGCCTCGTCCCGGAATACGGCGGTGGCCTCGACGCCGATGAAGCTGAGCACCGCGAAGACCAGGGCCACGCCCGGCGCGCCGGACAGGACGGTGGCGGGGTGGGCGAAGCCGGTGGACAGGCCCTCCGAGCCGCCGCCGCGCGCGGTGATCACGCCGTCCATGACGAGAACGACGAGGACTTCGCCCACCAGGAGGACACCGAGCACCTTCACGGAGAGTTCGATGTTGCGGTAGCCGAGGAGGGAGATCACCACCGGCGCGGCCGCCGCCCAGAGCCACCAGGCGAGGTGGGGGCCGCCGAAGGAGGTGGAGAGACTGTCGACGGCGGTGCCGAGGAGGGCGTAGATCCCCACGTAGAGCGCGACGTAGGTGAGCAGCGCCGCGTTAGCCGATGCCGGCTCGGCGGCCGAGGCCTGTGTGCACGTAGGAGTAGAACGCGCCGGCGGACCGGACGCGCGGGGTCATCGCGGTGAAGGCCGCCGCGAAGAGGAGCAGTACGGCTGCCGTGACCAGATAGACGCTCGGCAGCCCGGCGCCGTCACCGGCGGCGAAAGCCAGCGCCATCGGGCCGCCGACCACGGTCAGCGGTGCGGCGCCGGCCACCACCATGAAGGCGATACTGGGCACGCCGAGCCGGCCCTGCAGTCGCGGCTGTCCCGAGGCGGCGGAGGCGTCGAACGGGGTGGTGGTCGTGGTCGTCTTCATCGGGTCTCCCCTGGTCTGGCCGGCGTTGCGCGCGCGATGCTTTCGGTGCCGGTGGTCACAGCGTCTCCACGGCGGTCGTCAGGGCGCTGCGCAGCGCCTGCTCGATCTCGTCGAAGTGTTGCCGGTCGCAGATCGGTGGCGGGGCCAGCTGGATCACCGGCCCGGTCCACTCATGAATGGTCCAACCCCGGCCCGGTCGACGCCGAGGTCGTCTGGGTGATCTCTCCCCCGCTGCCACGTCAGGAACTGTTTCCGGCGCGGAAGAAGCGCGGCAAGACCACCGGTTGACCGACGCGCGTCGGCCGTCGGTGACCCCACGAGTCGCATCGTCGGCCGGACAGACCCTGTCCAGAGCACACCACTCCCGCAAGCACCGCTCACAAGGGTGGAGAGGGGCGCCGGACCCACGGTCCGGCGCCCCGCACCAGTCGGTTCGTGACCCGTGCACCGTGCCTGCCCGGGGCCTCCTGCCGCACTCATCGCCCCGGGCGGCCGGTCACACGCCGGGGCGGTACCTCCGCTCGACGTGCCCCTTGAGGTCCTCGGGATAGAAGTAGACGGGCCGCAAGGCGCCCTGCGCATAGCGTTCGGCCTGGTCGCCGAAGTGCGGCGAGTCGGGGTGTCCGCTCACTCCGCCCGCCGTCACCGCCCAGGCGCGCAGTCGCGGCCCGAACTCGACGACCGCCACGAAACTGTTGCCACTGGTGCCGTAGTAACGCTTGGTTCCCGGGTAGGCCATCGCGCCGAACGAGGCGAGCGAGCCCCATCGCGAGGAGGTGAAGGGCACCGGGATGCTGGGCTTGTCGTCGCTGAACTCCTGAACGATCGCGCCGTCGTTGCGCTGGTAGCGATTGATGTCACCCCACGGCACCTGCCAGCCGCCGAAGTCCCGCTGCAGCCGCTGTACCGCCGTCTCGAGTGCGCCGAGCTTCTGCGCGTCCGTGGCCCGGTCGGCGATGTAGTCCCATACCGACATTCCGGCGTCCGCCGCCGCCAGGGTTGTGAGCGCCCACATGTCCTCGCCCCAGAACACCGCTACTGATGTCGCGGTCGAGTCCGCGGACCACTGGAAGTCCCAGTCGCGCAGCAAGCCGATCGGGTCGGCCAGCTTCTTCTTCTGCCCGCTTCCCTCCGGCAGTCGGTCCCACGCCGCCACGAGCCCCGGCAGCAACCGCGCGAAGGCGGTGAGATACGGGTCGAACGCGGCTTCGATCAGCGTCTGCGGGGTGAAGTCGTCGCGCGCGGTCAGCACCCGGATGGCGTGCGGCCCGCGCGGGTTCTCACCGAACCGGTCGAAGTAGCGCGGATAGTCGGCCTTGTGGGGGCTGTCCGCGCCGGCGGCCGTCCAGGGCCAGTTGTTGGTGTTGAACGCCCAGCCGTTCTTCGGGTTCACGGCCTGCGGCATGCTGTCCAGGCTGTGCAGGCCATGCCAGTCGGTCGCCGGGTCACTGCCGTCTACGGCCTTGAGATAGTCGAAACGGTCGTCCCGCACCGGCATGAACTGCGGCATCAGGAAGGCGATCTCGCCCTTCGAGTCCGCGAAGAGCGTGTTGTTCGAGCTGTTCGCCTTGAGGCCCGCGACTTTGAGATAGCCGGCGTAGTCCCGCGTCGTCGTGCGCAGGAAACTCTGCTGGAGCGCCTCGACGGGCTTGTTCATCAGCGCACACGCGATCCACTTGCCGTCCGCCTCGCGCACGATCGGGCCGTGGTGCGTCGCGTACGTCGTGAAGGTGCGCTGCTTCTGCCCACCGTCGTCGGTACGGAAGGAGAGCGTGACCTTCTTCGTCGAGACGGGGCGCAGCGCGTCGCCGTAACGGTAGGACCGGGATCCGTCGGCCCCGGTCACGACCGTCTCGGCGAACTCGTCGATGTTGTCGACGCCACTCGTCGTGTGCATCCAGCCCGTGTCCGCGTTGAAGCCCTGGTAGATGAAGAACTGCCCCCAGGTGGCCGCACCGTAGGCGTTCAGTCCCTCGCGGCTCGTCACATGCTGTTCCGCGCGGAAGAAGAAGCTGGTGTGCGGGTTGATCAGCAGCAGTGCGTGGCCGTCCCGCGTGTGGCGGGGTGCGATCGCGAAGCCGTTGGACCCCGTGGGTTCGCGCTGCACGAGGCCGCGCTCCTCGTCGGTCATCGGTACGTCGCGCTTGTCGTAGAACGCTTCGAGCTGGGTGAGCAGCACCGATTCGATGTCGCCGCCGATGCTGCCTTCGGAGAAGCTGAGCGGCATCCACGGCTCGAACCGGTCCAGCACCCGAGGGCGCACCTCGGGGTGCGTGGCGAGGTAGTGGTTGAGTCCGTCCGCCCAGGCCCGCATCAACGCGCGCAGCCACGCCGGGCACTTCGCGTAGTCCTTCTTCAGCTGCTCCGGGTCGAGGAACAACCGCTGGCGCAGGTCCTGCCATATCGCGCCTTCGCCCTCCGCCTCGGCGAGACGGCCGAGGGCGACGAGGTAGTTCTGCTCGATCCGGTTGAAGTCGTCCTCCGCCTGGGCGTACATCATCCCGAACACCGCGTCGGCATCGGTCTCGCCCACGATGTGCGGAACACCCCAGTCGTCCCGCGTGATCGTGACCCGTTCGGCATGTCGGTGCCGGCGGGCCTCGTCGGGAAGTGCCTGTGCCGGCAGCCCGAACGCGGCGCCGGTCTGCAGCCCCGCCGCGGCAACGGCCAGCCCGGCCGCGCCACCCAGAACGCGGCGCCGGCTCACCCCGGAATTCTGCGCATGGCTCATGAGTTGCTCCACTCTCCTTCGAGGATCAGGGGATCGTTCGGCTTCAACCGGTGTGGTGAGCGGTGGTCCGCGCGCCGGCCCCTCGGTGCTCTATCCGCCCGGTACGGCGCTCCCGTCGCCCTTCGCCCGTGCGACCCCAAGGGGATGCCACCCTCGGCCATCACCCTGATCGTCACCCCCACCGCGCAGCCGGCACCACGACCGAGGTGACCACCCGGACGGCACAGGCACGTTCCGGTGATCACCTACGCGGACAGTCCTATCCAGGAAGCAGCGCCCTGACAAGGCTTCATCCCGCTGTAATCGGAAGTCCTTCGTCCGGTAGGGAGAGGCCGTCCCAGCTGCTGCGCGGCTACCGACCCGTCTCCCTTGTGACGGGCTGTCACCAGGAAAGGATCGACATCAAGGCTCAGGCAGTTCTGGGCAGTTCCAGGCAGTTCCAGGCAGTTCCAGGCAGTTCCAGGAAGATACTCGGGCAGTTCCTCGAGCAGCTCCAAAGAGAACCGCATGGTGTCCTGTACCGGCGGAGGAGCGCACCGGCAGGTCGTACAGGCCCTTGGACAAGCGATCAGATCGAAGCGTCGTCGGCCGGCGAATGCACGGCTGCCGCACGGAGGACCATGAGCGAGTCTTCCAAGCTCGCCACCATGGCAAAGGGGAACCGGTCGAGCTCAAGACAGAGTGCGACGTCATCAGGGTGGACTCCTTGACGCACACCTTCCGCAAGCTCGGCGGCTGCGCGCGACTCGCCGGCGCGGCGGAGGAACTCAGTTGCATCCGTCCCCACCTCGGTGGCTCTCCGAGCGATGTACTGAGCACACGCCAGGTCTTCATCGGCCTGCCCGTCCTCGCCGGTGACCACGAACGTGACACTGTCGCTCTTGTTCGCCCGCAAGAGCCGAGCAGTCGCCTCCGCCACCACGAAGCTGGCACACAGCACCAGCGACGCCTCCTTGACCGCCAGTGCGCCGACCGTCCCCGCCGTGGTCTTCTGCACGACGGTCCGTCCGCCGAGGTCGACAGACCTCATCAGGCCCGGAGAGTTGACAGTGTCGAACCCGGGCGCGGGAGGACCGTCCTTGAGCGCCACCCAATCCGGGTGGCGGCCTTTGAGCGCGAGGGCTTCGTCCAGCGACTCCGCAAGAACGATCCTTTCCGCTCCTCGGCCGAAGGCCCAGGCAGCCACAGTGAAAGCACGCATGACGTCGACCACGACCGCCACGGACGGGGCTTCGACCAGATCAGTGATGCCAAGGAAGCGAGCGTTCATCCGGTCATGATCGCGTACGCCGGATCCGAAGAACCCGGGCAGTGATACGCATCACGTCCGCCCGACGGGGGAACGCCCCGGGCACACTTCGCCAACTCACCGGTGGCAGACATGAATTCAGGTGCGCGTGCGTGCCTGACGCCCAAACGCACAAGCGGGTTGCCACTCCCCCGTCCCCTGGCCAGCACGGTCATCACCGGCCGCCCGACCTTCAGCGGCAACGATCCCCGAAACCGGCACCGCCTCCTGCCCCCTCGCCAACAGCCGGGCTCGGGCCGGTTCTCCGACGGGACCCGCTGACTTTTGCCGTCCCACGCCGGGCGGTGGCATCACGCATCACCTATGCCCCGGCGCGGGCCACAAGCATGGGCTGGAAGAACCCTGTCTCCTCCGGCATCCGCCACCCGACGTCGACGAACCCGGCCTCAGCCGCGAGGCCGGCCAGCCGGTCCCGGCTCAGTGCCCAGTAGGTCGTCCGGCGGACCCTGACGCGCCAGTCCCCGTCTGCCCCAAGCAGTTGGAAGTGCTCCAGGTCGTAGTGCTCGCCGTCGTCATGCCAGTGCCAGAGCTGGAAGGTGACGGCTCGTGGTCCATCGTCAAGGCAGTCGCCGCTCCGGTGCACTTGCGGAGACGTCGAAGCCGGCCGGTCACGCAGCAGGTCGTCATAGGGGCGTGTGCTCACCAGCAGCAGGCCGCGGGGGCGCAGCACACGGCGCATCTCGGCCAGGGCGGCGTGCGCATCTTGTTCGGTCAGCAGGTGAGGCAGAGAGTTGTCGGCGCACACGACGGCGTCGAACTGACCATCAGGAAACGGGAGTCTTCGCATATCGGCGGCGGCCGTGGAAAGGCTCAGGTTCCGGCGGGCGGCCTCACGGGCAGCGCGGGCGGCGGCCCGGGGGCTGAGATCGGTTCCGGTGACGCGGTGACCTCGCAGTGCCAGGCCGATGGCCTGCGTTCCGATCCCGCAGGAGCAGTCGAGCACCGTCGCACGTTCCTGGCCGATCTGGGCGTCCAGAGCATCTCCCTGCCGGCGGATGCTCGCGTCCCAGTCCGGGTAGATCCGGTGGTAGTCGTCAGTCAACTCGTCATAGAAGTGCCGCACCGATGTCTCGGACATGGCCCGAGACTAGCGCGCCCTCCCCCGCAGGAAACCTGGTCGCACTATGACCGACGCAGACCCACCGACCACAGTGCCGTAATTTTCCATGTACGGCTACGCGTGCACCGATCACCAGTTGACGTGGAAACACATAGGCGAACGCTGCTGCTGCCGAACGTGAACCATGCGGAGACGATCAACGCGCTCGCCAGCCGGGCGGACGAGGCGAAGAGGGGCAGTCTCGGCGTCCTCGAGCTGCTCCCTCCGAAGCATTCGCCGTCCGTGACGACCGCCGCTTCTGCCAGGGCTCGCGGCTGTCGCGCAGATCGAGCAGCATCACGTCATGCAGGTCCGCGCTCTCCCCCCACAGCCGCGTCTCGCCGATCTTGCGGTACCCCCATGCCTCGTAGGCGGCCGATGCCTCCTTGCTGCCCGGGTGCACGTTCAACAGCACCCGCTCGGCTCCGGTGCCGTCGAGCAGCAGCTCGTGCAGACGACGCGCGATGCCTTGTCCACGCCACGGTCTGCGCACGGCGAGTTCCATGAGCCCGAAAGTACGGTGCCCGTCCTCGCGCCGCATGTCCTCGGGCACGGGCTCGGTCAGTTCGTCCCACCAGCCCGTGTCGCGGGCGAGCGAGAACCCGTACGCCATACCGACCGGCTCACCGTCCTCACAACGGGCCAAGGCGGCGCGGAAGGTGCGGTTGCGAGCCTGGACGGGGAAGCGGCGGAAGGCGGCGGCGACGTCGTCCTCGGTCTCGTCATAGGGCGGCTCGGCGAACGCCTCGGCGTAGATCAGCCTGAACGCGTCCACAGCCTGCGCTGCGGCCGAGCCGCTCATGCGCTCCAGTGCGACGATCCCCTGCTGCGCCATGTAGTGCCCCCTCGGACGATCACGCAATCACTCTCACAGAATCCCGGACAGCGGCACCCACGCGCCAGCCCCGACCGACCTCCGCAGGTGGCAGGACGCAGGACGCAGGACGCAGGACGCAGGACGCAGGACGCAGGACGCAGGACGCAGGATAAGAATCCTCCGCGCCGGTGCCCCGTGAGGAGGCAGAGTAGGAGCATGCCTACGTACGAGCCGATGTCGTTCCACCTTGAGACCGAGCGGCTGCTACTGCGGCCATGGGCCGAGTCGGACGCCGCCGAGCTCCGCGCCCTCCACTCCGAACGCGGCAACGGGACGCCCACGGCCGAGTACACCCGGGCGCTCATCGAGCAGCAGCTCACCGGAGCGGCGACAACAGGGATCGCCCTGCTGCCCGTCCAGCGCCGTGACGAGGGCGACTTCATCGGCTACTGCGGGTTGATCGTCGGCCGCTCGACCGTGGAGGAGCCCGAGATCGCGTATGAGTTGTTCCAGCGCGCGCATGGGCGTGGCTATGCCACCGAGGCGGCCGGTGCGGTGCTCGACGCCGCCACAGCCACCGGCCGGAAACGGCTCTGGTCGACCGTCCGCGCATGGAACACACCGTCGTTGCGTGTCCTTGAGAAGCTCGGGTTCGAGCGGGAGCACGTTTCCACGGACGACAGCGGTGAAGTGGTTTGGCTCACCCGCTCGTTGCCGTGACGCGGGGCCGTCGCGCCCCTGGACTCGATGCTTACGTGGTCGAGTGCGATTGGGCAGAGTCCGCGGCGGTCCGGCCGACTTGAAGAATCTCGTCCGACCGGCGACCGGGCGGTGGTGATCAGAGCATTCGCCCGACGGCCGACGACTGTTCCGGTCGGGTTCGTCAGACGATGACAGGGACCGTCTCGGCGCGGTCGGTGGACCAGTTGGTGACGATGGGCTTGTCGACGTCGGCGGTGTCGGGGAGCTTGAGTTCGGCGGGGTTGGGGTCGTCGTCGCTGGTGGCGACGATGACGTTCTCGAACTCCTTACCGGCATCGCCCTTGGTGGTCTTGGGGCTGATACCGGTGTACGCGACGGCGGAGCCGGTGAGCTTGATGGGGTCTTCGCCACCCTGTCCGACGGGGGAGGCCACGCCGTCGGCGCCGGAGCCGAAGGAGACGCTGGGTGTGTTGACATCCAGGTAGCAGGTGATGCCCGACTTGGCCTTGGCGGTGACGAGGTAGTAGCCGCCGGCCTGGGACTCCGAAGTGACCGTGAAGTCCAGGTCGTTGGTGCCGCAGGACTGACCGTAGCCACTCTTCCCACCGTCGCCGGAGCCGCTCTTGCTGTCGTCGCTGGAGTCGGTCTTGTCGGCGGAGCCACCGGAACCGGAGTCACCGGCGGACGCACCGCTGGTGGAAGGGCTGTCGCTGGAGGAGTTGTCGCTCCCGCCGCCGGCGGCGGAGGCTGCGGCGGATGGGGTCGCGGAGCTGGCGGCGTCCGTGGTGTCGCCGTTGTCGCAGGCGGTGGCGGTGGCGGCGAGGGCCGTCACGGCCGCGGCGGCCAGGACGAGACGGGTGGAACGGGCGGCGAGACGCGAACGCATCATGATCCCCAGTGGCTGTCGGTGCGGTGTTTCTGCTGACACCGATGACACTAGGTTCGAGTCGATCCCGAAATGATCCTGTGAATGTCCGGGTTCTGTCTCAGCAACTTCGGTTCCAGAAAAGGGCGTTGAGTTGCACCAACCCCAGCTCAAGGAGCATGTCCGGAACCAAGCGTCAGAAACGCGCCACCGCAGGATCGGACGGTGCCGCGATCGCGGCACCCGCGTCCACCACTCCTGAGAGTCACCGGTCGGCGTCGTCATCGTAGACACCACCTGGACACCGCCGACATCGCAGAGGATCAGGGAGACCGGGGTGGCCTCGCCTCCACTCCCCCTGCGCGGTCCTTCCATGACGTACAGCAATGCTGTGCAGTTCACCCCACCATGTGCGGCCCGGCCCGTCCCCTGCAGACCGGTCTCGTCCACTTCCTCGGTGGCTGGGCGAGCCGGCCGGAAGGCGGAGGATGCGGCTCCGGTGGAACATTTGCGGGGGGGGGGGGGCACGCGTGGCCATGACGGCCTCCCCCTGCGGGACACGTTCGCCCCTGCCCGGGTACCGTTCCGGCCTTCCGTTCAGGCGTCCTTCCGACCTTCCATTCAATCGCCGGAGCGGACCAGTCGCAACGTGTGAGAGAGATGGTGCGGGCGCCACGGCCCGGTATCACCATGGAGAGGCGGCACCGTACCGCGGTATCACCACGGAGAGGCGGCACCGTGCTGCTTCGGGCCAGACAGCGGAGGTGCACGGTGGAGTCAGCACATTCCGGACGGCGGACCGGAAATCTGCTCTTCGCGTTCGCCCCGTGGATCATCTTCGACGTCGTCGCGTCTCCCAGCACCTGGGAGTACGCCGCGCTGGCGGCTCTCGTCGCCGCAGTGGTCCTGAACCTGCCGGATCTACGACGCGGTTCCTTCAAGGCACTGGAGGTCGTCGGTATCCTCTTCTTTGGCGTCATGGCTGTGCTCGCACTCTTTCTCGACCGCCAGGACATGCTCTGGCTGGAGACGTACGCCCAGGTGCTGTCCAGTGCGGTCATCGCGGTGGTGGCGCTGGCATCGCTGGCATTCGTGCCGTTCACCGAGCAGTACGCGCGGGAGTCCACGCCCCGGGAGGTCTGGAGCTCTCCCGTCTTCCGGCACGTGAACCGGGTGCTCACCCTGGTCTGGGGCGGCGTCTTCGTCGCCACGGCCGCACTCGGACTGGTCGCCCTGCACACGACGTCCGGTGCCGACTGGTTCAACTGGGTCATCCCCGTGGTCCTGCTGGTCCTGGCAGCCCGCTTCACCGAGCGCTACCCGGACCAGGTACGCGAGAGGGCCAAGGCCGCGCGCACCGCTCCTCAGACATGACCGCACCGGCTACAACCGCGACAAGCACGGCGACGGCTTCGCGACCCAGGCACATCTCGACGGAAAGCGTGGGTACTGCTGACGCCGCTCAACCGCCGGACCGTGCAGCCCCGGCGTGGGTGGCGCCTTCGCTGTACTGCTCCGCGGAAGGGGAGACGGAGGCGCGTCGAATGCGGCCGAACTACTCATGGCCCCCTGCGCGCTCGGCACCTGGAGAGAGCCCTCCGACAAACGGAACCGAGCCTCCGCTGCGCGTCCCGAACCCAACGGTTCGCCGCAGCGGGCCGAACAGCGGGCCGGCAAGGAAGCACGCACACCGAAAGAACCCGTCGTCATCGCGGTCACGAACTCACCCCACTCCTCCTGGGCGTTCGCCCAGCTCGGAGAGTTCATCGCGTACAAGGCCCGCAAGGCAGGGGTACCGGTGGTGCACGTCGATGCGGCGTACACCTCCCGCACCTGCGCCGAATGCGGGCACCTCGACAAGGCGAACCGGGCCAGTCAGGCCCGCTTCGTGTGCCGGTCCTGCGGATTCGTTGATCACGCAGACCGATGGGGGTACCCCCTGCTCGAACGTAGTTGAGAGCTTGGGGGAGGCTCCCGCAACATCCGCCACCGTGCGGAAGAGTTGTGGCGACGCGGGGCGCAGTCAACCGCCCCAGACCCACCCCCGATCACCGGGCATGGGACAGCACGCAAACGCAGCACCACAGCCAGTGGCGCCCGTTGCGCAAGCCCGGGACTTTCAGTCCCGGGTCGTTGACCTCTGAACGGCAAGAAACTCCTCGACAGCGGCGGCGAACTGAGCCGGAGCGTCGTGATGCACGACATGACCGGCAGGCAGCTCGGCGAGGCGTGCCTTGCCGGCATGACGCGTGATCATTTCCTCGGCATGGGCGGCCGCCAGCTCATCGCTGTGCGTCCCGCGGATCAGCAACGTCGGGCAGGCCACCGCCGTCCAGTCCTGCCAGTGGTCGCCGTTGAGTGCCTTCTGGGACGCCACCGTGTGCTCGATGTCGAACGAGAATCCCCAGCCGCCCGCCGTCCGGCGGAAGGAACACTCCAGATAGCTGGCCACCGAGCCCAGTTCGGCCACCAGATCCTGGCGCGACGCCGCTTGGCGGGGCAGGCGCAATGTGAACGACCAGTCGCTGTCCACCACCGCGCCGATGTCCTCAACTATCAGCGCACGGACCCGATCCGGCTGCCGGGCAGCGTACTGGTATGCGTTCACTCCGCCCAGCGAGTGGCCCAGTACCGCCACCGGTCCGATGCCCAGATGCCGATGGAAGGCAGCTACATCAGCAACGTAATCGTCCCGCTCGTAACGCTGAGCACGATCCGACTCACCGTGCCCGCGTTGATCGAGCGCCATCACCCTCCACCGCGGAGCCAACGCCTCAGCCAGCGGCGCGAACGCCGACGCCTCGTTGTAGTGCCCGTGCAGGGCCAAAAGCGGAGTACCCGGACCTCCGAAGTCCAGATACGACAGTTTCCGCTCGCCGACCGTAAAGAACTCACGCATGACGCGGATGCTATGCGGCAGCACTGACAGTCGATGGCTGACCAGCGGTCGACAGGGACAGAGATCCGCCCTCCCCCGTCGTTGTCGGGCTCGCTGACGAGCTGCTCACGGTCCGGGACTCGAAGCCCGCGAGCAGGTAGGGCGGTTGGGCGGACCTGGTGGCGCGCGGAGCGGGACCGGGGTGCCGCTTTGAGGGATGTGGCCCGAGGAAGCCGGCCGCTGACCCGCACCGCAACCATGGGCTCGCTGGATCGGGCGGGCCCCTCTCCTTTCTGACGCGGCTGCCCATGGCCGCGGCCGTGCGACTCATTCACGACCACAAGAGCCCAAACAGGCATAGGCAAAGGACCCGCCCCATATCCAACCAACCGCAGAGCGCGATGGATTGACGGAACGACATCGAAGGGCAAAGATCGACAGACATTGATCTGACAACGTTGTCGCACGAGAGGGTCACGATGAGAGCGCTGAAACGCGTGTTCACCACCTTGTTGATCGTCACCACCATGGCCGCGGCCTCCGCCACCTCCGGCGTCGCGAACGCCGAGGAACGGGGGCCGAAGTTCGCCGACGACCCCACCACGCTGGTCGACACATCGATCGGCAACAACGGTGACGGAACCACCTTCCCGGGCGCGGCCGCCCCGTTCGGCATGGTGCAACTGAGCCCCGACACGCAGCTCAACAAGTACGCCTCGTACGACTACGCGCAGGACACCATCCTCGGCTTCAGCCACACGCACCTCTCGGGCGTCGGCTGCCAGACGATGGGCAACTTCCGGTTCATGCCGACCACCGGTGCGGTCACCTCGTCCGACCCGGCTCAGTACGGTGCGAAGTTCAGCCATGACAACGAGACCCGCGCGCCCGGCTATTACGGCGTGAAGTTCGACAACGGCATCAGGGCCGAGCTCTCCGCCACGGAGCGGACCGGGCAACACCGCTACACCTACCCCGCCGGTTCAGGCTCCGAGAACGTGCTCATCGAGACCGGCGAGAGCAACGGCAGCACCTACGCCGGCGACGTCAAGGTGGTCGGCAACGACACCGTGGAGGGCTGGGTCCAGGGCGGCAACTTCTGCGGAGAGACCGGCAAGGAGCGCTACCGGGTCTACTTCAGCGCCAAGTTCGACCGGACGTTCTCGAAGTTCGGCACCTGGACCGACGGCACCCTGACGCCGGGCCGGCGCCAGGCGTCGCGCGGCACCAAGCGCGCCGGTGCCTGGCTGACGTTCGACCCGGCCAAGGGCGACCAGGTCGGTACGTCGGTGGGCCTGTCCTACACCTCGATCGACGGCGCGCGTCTCAACCGCACGACCGAGCAGCCCAAGTCGTTCGACAAGGCTCGCGCCGAGACGCACGACGCCTGGCGTGGCGAGCTGAACCGGATGCGTGTGGCCGGCGGCAGCACCGCCGACCAGCGCACGTACTACAGCGCGCTCTACCACTCGCTGCTGCACCCGTCGATCGGCTCCGACGTCGACAACCGCTACCGCGGCTTCGACGACAAGGTGCATCGAGCGGATTCCACGTACTACCAAATGTTCTCGCTCTGGGACACGTACCGCTCGCAGAACCAGCTGGTGGCCCTGCTCAACCCGGACAAGGCCACTGACATGGCCAAGTCCGTGCTGCACATATACCAGGACGGTGGCTGGCTGCCGCGCTGGGGGCTCGGCGGCGGTGAGACCAACGTGATGAGCGGCGATCCCATCACCCCGTGGATCGTCGACATCTACCAGCGCGGGCTGCTCGACAAGCACACCTCGCACCAGCTCTTCGACGCCCTGTGGAAGAACGCCAACGAGGTCCCCGCCGACCAGTCGATCTTCCGTGGCCGTGACGGCAATCCGTCGTACGTCAAGAACGGCTGGGTCGGGTACCGGAACCTGCCCGGCTACCTGTACGGCGACAGCCGCCAGTCGGGCTCGGCCACGCTGGAGTACGCACTCGGCGACTGTGCGCTGTCCGCGATGGCCGACGGCTTGGGCTACGCGGACAAGGCCGCGACGCTGGCCTCGCGTTGCGACAACTTCAGCAAGCTGTGGGACCCGAGCGTCACGTCGCAGGGATTCTCAGGGTTCCCCGTCGCGAAGAACGAGGACGGCTCCATAGCCGGTGACCCCGACCCCACCCAGGCCGGTGCGTTCCACGAGGGCACCGCATGGCAGTACCAGTGGCTCGCCCAGCAGGACCCGCAGACCCTCTTCGGTCTCATGGGCGGCCAGGCGGCTGCGGAGCAGCGGCTGGACAAGTTCTTCGACATGCCGACCGTCCTCTCCGACCCGGCGAAGGCCGCCTCGGAGTCGTGGGTGAGCGGCGCGTACGACTACCACAACAACTTCGCCTTCAACCCCAACAACGAGCCCGACTTCCACACGCCGTGGATGTACGCGTGGACCGGCGCCCCGTGGAAGACGTCCGCGGTGCTCCGAGCGATGCGGACGCTCTTCACCGACGACGCGTACGGCATGCCCGGCAACGACGACCTCGGCGCCACGTCGTCGTTGCTCGTCTTCGCCATGGCCGGCGTGTTTGAGGCGCAGCCCGGCTCCGCCAACTACATCGTCACTGCCCCCATGTTCGAGAAGGTCGAGATCCGGCCCGAAGGTGGAAACAAGATCAGCATCGAGGCACCGGGCGCCGACGCGTCGAAGCTCCAGTACGTGTCCTCCGTGAATGCGGGCAAGAGCACGTTGCTCCGGAGCTGGCTCTCCCACAAGGACCTGCTCCGCTCCGGCACGATCAAGATCGGCCTGTCCGACAAGCCCACGGCCTGGGGCGTCGACACCGCCCCGCCCGCCGTCAGCCAGAACTGACGTCGTCGGCTGCGGCCCCTCCACGCAGGGGCCGCAGTGCGGCTGGCCGCTGCGGAGTCCCGCGGTCCGCTGAGCCGAATGACCAACCCGGCCACGTCGTCGGCGAACATGAGCGCGCGGGAGACCCGCCGGGAGCCGGGCGCTCCGTCAGCGACGACCAGCTCGCAGTCGGTCGCCGGCGGGTACGTGTGCTCCTACCCGGTGTCAGGCTTGACGGGCGCAGGATGCGAGGCGGTCGGCGAGGGCGGTGACGAGGTCGCGGAGTTCGTCCGGGCGCTCGATGACGAACGGCCGGTCGAGTGAGGCGAGTACCGGCGGCAACCAGTCGAGCGTTTCCGCCCGGAGCTCGACGCGCAGCCACCGCTCGGTCCCCGGATCCACGCGTGCCGTGGGCGCAGTCTCCTCCACGTTCGCCACGCCGGCCGGCAGACGGGCGCGGATCTGATCGACCGTCCCGTGGATCCGCAAGGTCACGGCATACCGGTACTCAGCCGTGGCGAACCCCGACAACACGCGCTGCGCCGGATCAAGTCCGGCGGGCACCTCGAACGAGCCGGGCAGGGTCCTCGCGGCCGCGATGCGATCGAGCCGGAACGTCCGGTCCTCGCCGATCTCGGGGGCCGTGCCCGTCACGTACCACCGGCCCGAATGAGCAACGACCCCGTACGCGTGCAGCATGCGTTCGCTGCCTCGGCCGTGGCGGTCCGTGTATCTGATCGACAGCGGCCGTCGGTGGCGTACCGCGTCGGCGACGGTGAGCAGGACTTCGGCGTCCGGGGTTGCGAACTGGTCGGGCGAAGCTGTGAACGCGAGGGATTCCAGGACTGCGTCGAGCCTGCGGGTCAAGCGCGCGGGCAGGACCCTGCGGATCTTGGCGGCTGCCGTCTCGCTCGCCGTGTCCGCCGGCGTCAGCCCGCCTCGGCGGCCGGCGACCAGGCCGAGCAGGACGGCGAGTGCCTCGTCGTCGCTGAGCATGAGCGGAGGCAAGCGGTACCCGGGAGCGAGCCGGTACCCGCCGTAGCGGCCTCGCACCGCCTCCACCGGCACGTCGAGGTCGTTCAGCTGGTCCACATACCGCCGCACGGTCCGCCCGTCGACGCCGAGCCGGTCGGCGAGTTCAGCCACCGTCCGGACGCCGCCCGACTGCAGCAGTTCCAGGAGAGTCAGCACGCGCACGGTAGGTCGAGACATGGTGCAGAACTTAACCCGAATACCGGGCCGATTCTGTCCTCTATCAGTCCTAGCCTGCGCAGGACAGCGGCCCCGCCAACCTGGGAGAACACCATGGACTTCGTCTCGATCCGCATCATCACCAGCAACGTCGCGCGTCTCGTCGAGTTCTACGAGAAGGCCACAGGGGTGGCGGCGGCCTGGGCCACCGAGGACTTCGCCGAACTCAGGACCCCCAGCGCCAATCTGGCGATCGCCGGCACGCGCACCGTCCCCCTGTTCGCTCCGGGTTCCGCCCGCCCGGCGGACAACCACAGCGTGATCATCGAGTTCCTCGTCGACGACGTGGACCGCGTGCACGAGAACCTGACCGGTGTCGTCTCCGACTTCGTCAACGAGCCCACCACGATGCCGTGGGGCAACCGCGCACTGCTCTTCCGCGACCCCGACGGCAACCTCGTCAACTTCTTCACCCCGGTCACCCCGGCCGCCATCGAGAAGTTCACTCACTGACGCCGGACGCCGGATGCGGCTGCCCTGCGGGAGCTCCGGGGTTCCACCCTCGCTCGCGCCATAGACCCACACCGCCGGCTTCGGGCTCAGGTGCAGGTTCAGGTTGAGGCTCGTCCGGCTTCAGGCTCAGGTCCAACTTCAAGCTCAGGCTTCGCAGCCTGTCAGTCCTGATCACCGACACACTGACACAGCGCTGGCGCGAGCACCCGGCAGCAAGGTCGCCACCGTCGCCGCACCCGCCGACGACGTCGAGTCGCCGATCACCGACGGATGACCAGCGGGCCGGACCCACTTGTGGAGGGGTGAGATCCCCGGCCCGCAGGGTCTGCCGGCGTTCGCCCCGGGTGCTCCTTCGGGAGCGAACCCGGGGCACGGAGCGGCAGAGCGCGGTGTGAGCGGCGCCGCGGGTTCGGCGACTGCGCCTTGTCGACGCCGCGAAACGCCACGTCCACCAGCGCGAACCAGATGCGGCATCGCCACCCGTACCCACCATCATCGCCGCCGTCACAGACGTGCGGACCATGCCCGAAGTCCGGTCCGGAGAACTCGGCGGCATGTCGAGCCCGTCCCGACCGGCGCGGTGCGACGCCTGGCCGTCTCGACGGGGCCGGACCTCTGCGAGGTCCGGCCCGTTCTTCATGCGGTGCTCAGGTCAGCTCGCCACGGACACCGGCGCGCCCGCGCCGCCCGTGTCGGCAAGGGCCGGCTGCGCACGGCGCAGTCCGGTCAGGCTGACGAAGACCAGCGCGAAGACGCCTGCCAGTGCGAACGCGGTGAAGCCCGCCGTGTGCGAGCCGTTGTCGACCAGCCGGCCGCCGAGCCACGGTCCGAAGACGGCGCCGAAGCGGCCCATGCCGGAGACCCAGCCGACGGCGGTGCCACGGTTCTCGTCGGTCGAACGGTGCGCCACCGTCGCGTAGACCATCGCCTGGCCACTGAAGAGGAACAGACCGGTCAGGAAGACCACGGTGTACGTCAGCGCGAGCGGCATGTGAACACTGAGCACCCCGATGCCGACGGCGGTGCAGGCGAACCAGACGGCGGAGATGCGCGAGCCTCCGAACCTGTCGGTGAGCCGCCCGCCGACCAGCATGCCGACGATGCCACCGGCGTTGATGGCGATGACGAAACCGATCGCGGACCCGAGGTCGTAGCCGGCACCGCGCATCATGGACGGCAGCCATTGCGAGAAGCCGTACACCAGGAGGAGCCCGCCGAAGGAGGCCAGCCAGAAGCACAGGGTCTGGATCCACAGCTTGCCGCGGAACAGGGCGGCGAGCGCTCCCCAGCCCTCGCGTGCCGGATGCTTGACGCCCGGGGCGTCGAGTTCGACGCCATAGCGGTCGGCGAGCGCCGCGGCCTCTGCCGTACGCCCCTTGATCTGCAGGAACGCCAGCGATTCGGGCAGGTACCGGGCGGCCAGCGGGACTCCGATGAAGAGCGGGACCACACAGATCCAGAAGCAGAGCCGCCAGTCACTGTCGGTCCACAGCGCCACGAAGCCGGCCAGGATGCCCCCGGCCTGGTGGGCGGTCATCAGGGAGCCGACGATCAAGGCACGGCGGCCGCGCGGGGCGTACTCCGCGACCAAGGTGATCGCGCTGGGCAGCAGCCCGCCGAGGCCGAGTCCTGCCACGAAGCGGCCGATGCTGAATACGCCGAGGCTGCCCGCCGTGGCGCAGAGGGCGGAGGCCAGGGAGAAGACCGCGGTGGAGGCGATGATGGTCTGCTTGCGGCCGACCCGGTCGCTGAGGGTGCCCGAGCACAGGGCGCCTATCAGCATGCCGAACGTGGCGTACGAGCCGACGTCGCCGGCCTTGCCCGGGCTGATGCCCAGTGCCTTGGTCTCGAGCATGTGGGGCAGTACGGAGCCGTAGACGAACATGTCCAGGCCGTCGAAGAAGACGACCAGCCAGCACAAGCCGACGACCAGCAGGGCCAGCCGGTTGGCGCGCGCGGCGCTGCCGGGGGCGGTTGAGGTGGAGGGCGACATCGGGGGTTCCTCTCGTTCGGGACAGCGGTGTCCCTGGAGGCGGCTTCGGAGAAGGGCGAGCCGATCGGCTCGATGGCGACGGACCCGGCGTGCGGATGACGTTAGAGACCCGGTCAATCGACGTCAACGGTTTTGTTAACAATATTTCGAGCAATCGGGGAACGAGCAGGGGTGGCTGCACACAGCTGTGTGCAGCCACCCCTGAGCGCGTCCTGCGGGTCGGTCAGTCCAACGGCGGGGTGCCGTGGGTGTGGAAGGAGTCGATGGTCTTCAGGCCCCAGGCCTGCCCCTTCTTCCGCTCCTCCTCGGTCCAGGTGACGAGCGGCCAGTCCGGGGCCAGGACGAGGCGGGTGAGCGGGTTGCACAGCTCGATGCGGTTGCCGCCCGGCTCGTAGACGTAGAGGAAGAACGTCTGCTGGATGGCGTGCTTGTGCGGACCGGTCTCGATGAACACGCCGGTGTCGATGGCGAGATCGGCGGCTCTCAGGATGTCCTCGCGGGTGTCGGTGGCGAAGGCGATGTGGTGGAGGCGGCCGGTCGAGCCGGTCCAGTCGGAGGTGTAGACGACGTCGTACGACTTGTCGGTGAAGGTCAGCCACTTGGCGCCGATCGCGCCGTTGTCGAGCCGGATCTGCTCGGTGGGGCGGGCGCCCAGGACATGCTGGTGGAAGTCGGCGTCGGCGGCGACGTCGGCCGCCAGGTAGTTGACGTGGTCGAGGCGGCGCACCCCGACTCCCCTGTTGGGCTTGGCCTGTGGCTGGTTCTTCAGCGCAGGCCTCAGCTCGTCGGGCGCCTCGTAGTGACTGCTCTCCCAGTAGAGGGCGATCTCGTGGCCGTCGGGGTCCTGGGCGACGTAGATCTTCCCGATGCCTGGCTCGTCCTCGGCCCACCGGCCCGGGCAGCCTGCCGCCTCCAGCTCCTCGACCCGCCGCCGCAGGGCCTCCTCGCCGGAGGTGCGCAGGGCGGTGCGACCGATGCCGGGCTTGTCGTTCGCGGTGAGGACGAGGCTGTGATGCTCGTAGTCGTCGAAGGTGCGCAGATAGACGGAGTCGCCCGAGCGGCCGTTCACGGTCAGGCCCAGGTAGTCGGTGAAGAACCCGACGCTGGCTTCCAGGTCCGGAGTGAGCAGTTCGACGTGGCCGAGGTGGGCGATGTCGCCGAGAGGCGGATTCGTCATCCGTTGCCTCCTTGGGAGTCGGGGCGGGAGGTGGGATCTGCGGATCGCGGGAAGACCGTGCCGTCGAAGATCTTTCGCGCGGTCCGCACCACAGCGGTGCGGCGCGCCACGGCTGAGCCGGCGCGGAGTTCGACACCGGCCTCGATGTCGAGGAATCCGGTGGGGTGCTCGATGCGCAACCGGTAGCCGTGCGAGGGGAGCCGGGCGATCGGCTCGGCGACGGAACCGGGAATGCGCAGCCCGGCGGCGACGCTCGCCGCGCCCAGAACCCCGATGGAGGGGTGGGCGCGTTCGGGGATGAAGGTGCGGGTCATCACCGTGCCTCCGCCCACGGGCGGGGCGAGGAGGGTGAGCTTCGGGACGGTGGTGTCCGCAGCATCGCCGAGCCCCATCAAAGGGCCTGCTTCCCGCCGGATTTCCCGCAGCAGAGCGCCGAGAGCCTGGTCGGCCTCCAGCTCCTCGGGACTCTCGTAACCGGTGACCCCGACGGCGCGGGCGGCGATCAGCACGGTCGGCATCCCGTTGTCCACGCAGGTCACCGGCGTCTTGGCGACGACGTCCAGGACCTGGCCGGTGGGCAGCAACGCCTGCGCGCCCTGAGGAAATTCGATGACGACAGGCGCCGCGCTCCCCGGCACTCCGGAGATCGCAGCGTCACCGGTGTAGTCGACGAGGCCGCCCGGGGTGGGGAAGGTCGCGAGGGCGAGGTCGCCGCTGTTGAGCATGCGGATCCGGACGGAGGTCTCGCCGTGCGAGCCCGTCACGAGTCCGCGTTCGACGGCGAACGGTCCGACGCCGGCGAGAATGTTCCCGCAGTTCTGACGGTCGCTCACTTCGGCTTTTTCAACGGCGACTTGAAGGAAGAGATAGTCGACGTCGGCGTCCGGGGAGTCCGAGACGGACACCACGCCCACCTTGCTGGTGAGCGGGTGCGCGCCGCCGAGCCCGTCGATCTGGCGCGGGTCGGGACTGCCCATGATCCGCCGGAGCAGCGCGTCGCGCTCCCCCGGCTCCGCAGGCAGGTCGCGGGCCAGGAAGTAGGCGCCCTTCGAGGTGCCGCCGCGCATCAGCATGCAACGCACCTCCTCGGGCCCGCTCACGACGCATCCCCGGTGATGTACTCCTCGTACGAGCGGTACGTGACTCCGAGCCGCTCGAGCGTCTCCCGCAGCCCGTACCGGTCCAGCCCCAACTCCCCTTCCTGGAAGGCGGCCCGGGACCTGGCCTCCTTGGCTTCGCGGGCCATCGACGCCTCTGCCGTCTGCCGTGCCTTCGCGCGCGGCACGACCACGACACCGTCGTCATCCGCGACGATCACGTCACCGGCGCGGATCACCTGGCCGCCGATCACGACGGGTACGTTCACGGATCCGCCGGTGGCCTTGACGGTGCCCTGCGGGCTGAGCGCGGCCGCCCAGGCCGCGAACCCCATCTCACGCAGCTCGACGGTGTCGCGGATGCCCGCGTCGGTGACGACGCCACGCACCCCACGCCGCTGCAGCGCGGTCGCGAACAGCTCGCCGAACATCCCGTCGGTGGACGGCGACGTGGTCGTCACGACCAGGATGTCGCCCTCACCGCACTGCTCGACCGCCGCGTGGATCATGAGGTTGTCGCCGGGCCAGGACAGGACGGTCACCGCGGTGCCCGCGATCCGGGTGTCCTGCTGGACGGGGCTCAGGTGCGAACCGAGGAACCCGGTGCGCCCCATCGCCTCGGAGATGGTGGCCGTGCCGTACCCGGCAAGCGCCTCGACATCCTTCGGATCCGCCTTCGGAGGATCGGTGACGACCACGCCGCCCATCAGACGAGCTCCTTCGCGATCTGGGGATAGGGGCGCATGTATGCCTCGGCCATGGTCCGGTGAGCCAGCCCCAGGTTCGGCCCTGCGTTCCGCTTGAGCTGGACCCCCCGGCGTACGGCGAGGTCCGTGTAGTAGTCCCACAGGTGCTGCTGGGCGCCCAGGCACTCCATCGCCTCCCGCTTGGTGTCCCAGACCTCGGTGATGTCGAGGAGGACCTCCGGCTTGAAGCCGCTCATCTCGGGCTGATGGGGCTCGAAGAGGAAGACGGGCGGGGCTCCGATGATCTCGCCGGGGCCCGGGTAGCCGATGGCTTGGGCGAGGACCCGGGCGTCGAGGGCCATGCGGTGGGCGGCCGGGTGGTCACCGTTGTACGGGTCCTCGGCCGGATGAGTGAGGACGACGTCCGGCTGGGTCGCACGGTAGACCTCGACAAGGCGGTCGGTCAGTTCCGGGGTGGCCAGGAGGGGGTAGTCACCCGCGTCGAAGAAGCACACCTCGGCGCCGAGCGCAGCGGCGGCCCGCTCTGCCTCGTCCTGGCGTATCGCCTTGATCTCCGCGAGCTTCCTGCCCTCGCGCCAGGCCTTGGCGGACTCGCCGCGCTCACCGAAGGTCAGGCACGCGATGGTGACCTTCTCGTCCCGGGAGGCGGCCAGCGCGATGGCTCCGCCGGCCCGCCAGACGAAGTCTCCGGCGTGTGCGGTGACGACCAGGGTGGATCGACGGGTGGTGGGCGCCTTGCCGTGTGTCATGGGCTGAATCTCCTTGTCGGACAGGAAGGTCGGCCCACCCCCGTGGCGTCGGTCGCGCGGCGCCCGCTACTCGCGCAACGCGTCGATCACGCCCGTCAGATGGGCACGGACAGCCGCCTCTGCGGCCTTCGGATCCCTGGCCGTGATCGCCTCGATCATGGCCAGGTGTTCACCCAGGGACTGCTGGGGACGTCCCGGTCTCAGCGCGAGCTGGAACCGGTGGCGCACCAGCTGTCCGTTGAGCCGGTCCAGGAGTTCCAATGCCACCGGCTGGCCGGAGAACTCCCGGATCAGGAAGTGGAGTTGCTGGTTGAGTTCGGAGTACGTCACCGGCTCGCCGTCGGCGACCGCCTTCGTCATCGCGGCGCCCACCTCGGCCAGCTGGGCCAGCTGCTCGTCGGTGGCCTCGACCGCCGCCTTGGCCGCGCACAGGCCTTCCAAGACCATGCGGCACTCGGTGATGGCCACCGCTTCCTCGACCGTCACCACCCGCACCCGCGAGCCGCGGTTACGGATCCGCTCGACCAGCCCTTCCGCCGCCAGATCGATCAGTGCCGCTCTGACGCTGGCCCGCGTCACACCGAACTCCTCGGCGAGCTCGTTCTCCACCAGCCGTTGGGCCGGTGCCATGTCGCCTCGCAGAATCGCCTGCCTGAGCTGCGTCAACGCCTGCTGCTTGGCCTGCTCTCCGGTGCCCGAACGGGGTTGGTCCGGCATCGCTTGCCCTCCCTGGGTGAGTGCTTGTCAAAGCTAAATCTAGGGCAACAGAATTGTCAACAATTTCGTTGAAAGTGTGTCCGGGGTGTGGCGACGACTGAGCGTCCGGTCGTCCTGGCGCTTCTTCTCGCAAATCGGCGACCCCGCATCCCCCGGCGGCTACTCGTCGTCCCTCTCTGCTCTGCTCTGCTCTGCTCCACAAGGGTCCGACGAGGCTCATCGTGCGGAAGGCGAGCGCGGCAGCCACGTTGTTGTGGTCGGGCCGGTGCACGATCTCGACGAGGTCGCAGGCCCGAATCTCTCCCGTCTCGACCACGCCGGGACAGGCAGCCGGCATGGCGCAGTTGCTTCGGCCTGGGTGAACCGTTCGGTCCACCCCCTCACTGAAGCCATCCCGAGAAGGTCGAGGGAGATCTCCTGAACGGAGAGTGAGTGCAGCAAAGAGGCTCAGCGAGCGACATCCACCTCGCGGCCTGGGCACACCGTCACAGGCGCACAACGATCAGGGCGATGTCGTCCTGGGCGCCCCCAGGCACACCGAGGTGGCCCAGCAGGGCGTCGGCGAGGCGGTCTGGGCCCAGGCGGGCGTATCGGGCGAGACCGTCGGTGAGCCGGCTGAGGCCTGCGTCGATGTCCTCGTCGCGGCGTTCGATGAGCCCGTCCGTGTACAGGACGAGGATGTCACCGGGGGTGTATCGCACGGTGGCCTGGGGGCGGGGGACGTGTTCGGGGCGGGCGCCCAGCGGGGGGTCGGTGGCTTGGTCCAGCAGGTCGCTGGTGCCGTCGGGGTGCGCCAGGACGGGCGGAGGGTGACCGGCACTGCTGTAGGCGATCTGCCGATGGCGGGGGGCGATCACGGCCTGGGCGGCGGTGGTGACCAGCGCGCCCTCGACCGATCGGGCGTACAGGCCCAACACCTCCAGCGACTTGGCCGGCTCATGGAGGGCCCGGACGGCGGCGCTCAGCGCGCTGCGGAGCATGCCCATGACGGCGGCGGCCTCCAGGCCGTGGCCGACGACGTCGCCGACCGCGACGCCGAATGTGTCGTCGGGCAGATCCACGATGTCGTACCAGTCGCCGCACACGTTCAGCGACCCGACCGCGGGCAGGTAGCGCACCGCGATATTCCGGTGCCGGTCCAGGTCCGGCGAGTGCAGCATGGCCTCCTGCAGGGCGACGGCGACCCGGCGCTCCCGGGCGTGTGCCTGGCGCAATTCCTCGTTCAGCCGCTGCAGCTCCCGCGCCCGCGCGTACAGCTCGGCCTCCATCGCGACCCGCTTACCCCGCGGTCCGCCCGTCGGGTGGGCGGTGCGGGAGCGGACGAATTCGGTCACGTCCTCCACACGGTGGATGATCCACGCCACCTGCCCGTCCGGGCCCAGCACGGGAGTGTTGATCGGCGACCACCATCGCTCCTCGAACGCCCCGGGCCGGGACGGGACGGGGATGTCGTACTTCTGCACCGCCATCGTGTCCGACTCCTTGGACTGCAGCGCCCGGTGCAGTGAGGCGCCCAGATTCCGCACCCCGTCCGCGGTGGCGTCCGCCGGGTTGTCCGGGAAGGCATCGAACAGGTACTGGCCGACCAGATCCTCCCTGGTCCGACCGGTAGCCCGCAGGTACGCGTCGTTGACGTCGACGATCACCAGGTCGGGGCGCAGCACCAAATATGGACTCGGCGTGGCCGCGAACAACGCCTGGTAGTCAATGCTCGGCTTCACGGGCTTCACACCAGGCCTTTCCGCTGTCCAGGCGGACTCCGCCCCTTCGTTCCCGGGACAAGGCAGGGCCGACCGACGGTCGCCCACGCCTCAGCGGGCCACGTCGTCGTCCGCCGAGCGGGACGTCACGGATCCGCACGAGGCCACGCGCACGTCGAACCATGTGCACCCGGGGATTCAGCTGGCTCTTCGCAGTCCCTTGTTCGTATTGTCGCAGTGCTGAGCGAGCCGCACCTTGTGTGGGGCTTCAGACTGAGGTCGAGGTGGTCCGGCCCGGTCGCGGATGCCCTCCACTCGGCCTGGGCACGCGTGCCCGCTCCAGCACTGGGATCGACTGCGGGGCATCACCCCACTGCCCTGGCGTGATGACGAACGCGAGCGGACGTCGTCCGCCCTCACCGGCCACATGGATCTTGCGAATGAGCCCGCCGCGTGATCGACCCAGGCTCGCTCGCGTCGATGGTGAGCCGGTCGACCAGCTGTCGCCGCATCCTCAGCGCGCACCGGGCACCTCATCGGTCTCACGTGGAGATGTAGGTGGCACAGGGTGGCCACTGCAACAAGGCTGCCCGAGTGCGGGGCACTTCGCCGCGTGGGTACAGACGGAACTCCTGATGGAAGAGTTCCGCACGGCTTCCGCTTCTCCTCCCCCCATGTAGACCGTGCCCCACCGACGCCATATGTCCTCGCGCTGCGGGGCGGCCAAACCGAGCCGCTCGCGCGCCCAGAGCTGCGCACGTCGGCCTCTTGGATTTCTGGGCATCGGTCGCAGGAGACGGTACGAGCACTCAAAAGCAGGAAGGCGCACAGGGACGCGTCAAAGCGGCGACCGTGGACATGAAGATCGAGGTCCTCGGCCCGCTGCGATCCGACCGTGTGAGGCGACGGACGACACCACCGCAGGACGACACACCGGTCCGCAATTCGTCTCCCTGGTTGTGGAGTTCGGCGTCCGCCTGTCCGTCAGCCGCACCGGTCAGTGTGGGGACAACGCGCTCGCCGAGTCGTTCTTCGCCACCATCAAAGGGGAGTTGGTCTGCCCCACGTCCTGGGTTCCGGCTCTGCTGGCTATCTGACAGTCCTTCACGAAAGGCGGTGCGGACCGCGACCGAGGATCGACGAGGCCCATGACAGGGGGTCGCACCACAGGCCTCCCGCGTGGCGCGGATGGCGGTCGCAGCCAAGGCTGGGCGCTCCGCATTGGCGCTTGGTGACATGGGCATCGGGCGACACGGCTCCCTACTGTTGCCGATGTCACACCCGATGGGCTTGAGAGAGCGAGAAGACGGCTCACGCCGCCGAGGCAGCCAGTAATGCCTCCCGAGCTTCGAAAACAGCCACCCCGGGACACTCGGACCCAAGGCTGTGTCCGCCTTGGTTGTCGTGCTGGCCCGACAGAGGAACCGAGGACCCGTGATGAAGGACAACCCCACGTCGGCTCATGCCGAACCAGCGGACAGAGCGACTCTGGCACTCGAGCGCCATGGCATCGCCTATGTCGACCCGAGCCGCCGATACGGCCGGCCCCGCAACCAGTTCACAGTGCGGTTCGCCCCCGTCATCTACCTGGCAGGCATCTTCGTCGGCTCCAGCGGCGCGGTGCTCGGGCTCGGCTTCTGGGGCAGTGTGACTGCCATCGTGACCGCAAACTTCCTGGGCTCGGTCGGTACCGGTCTGTGCGCTGCGATGGGCCCTCGCCTGGGCATGCCGCAACTGCCCATGGGACGTGCGGCGTTCGGCCATTTCGGCAACTTCCTCCCGGCGCTGCTCTCCCTCCTGGTGTTCGTCGGGTACTACACCGTCGGGACCGTACTCGGCGCGCAATCTCTGGCCGACCTGTTCAAAACGCCGTACGAGCCGACGGTCGTCGTTGTCGCAGCGCTGAACATCGTGATCGCCATCTACGGCTACCGCATCCTGCACATCCTCGGCGACTGGATCACGAAGCTCAGCTTCGTTCTGCTGTCCGTCGTCTCGATCGTGCTGATCGCGCACGGCGGCGGCCCGGGCGTTGAGCCCAGCGCCTCGGGCAGCGACTACTGGTTGGCGTGGCTCGTGATGTTCACGGTCGTGTTCGGCTATACCGCGAGCTGGGCACCGTACGCGTCGGACTACTCGCGCTACCTGCCCGAGGACAGCAAGCCGTCGTCGGTCGTCAAGGCGGCGACCGCCGGGTTGTTCGCGTCGACGACCTGGATGATGGTGCTGGGGGCCGGGCTCATCACACTCGCACCGGACGGGGACGTGCTCAGCGCTCTGCAGATCGCCCTGCCCGACTGGCTGCGCTACCTGGTGCTGCTGACGCTCGGCATCTCCGCGATCCCGCACAACGCAGTGAACCTCTACAGCGGTGCGATGGCGACTCTGACCTGCGACCTGCGGCTCCCGCAGTGGGTGACGGTGACGATCGCCGGTGTCTTCGGCCTTTTCCTCGCCCTGGTTTTCGGAGGTGCCGAGTTCCAGGCGAACTTCCGGCTGTTCCTGCACGTCGTGTCGTACTACATCACGCCGTGGCTGGCGATCTTGCTGGTCGACTACTTCATCGTGCACCGCTCGGGGCGTGACTATCCCGCGATCCGCAACTTCTACGAGCGTGACGGCGTGTTCGGGCGCTACGGAATCCCTGGACTCACCGCGCTGGTGGTCGGTACCGCCGTCGCGGTCCCGTTCATGGGAACCGAGTTCTACACGGGCCCGATTGCCGAGGCGCTGCACGGGGCGGACTTCAGCTACTTCGTCTCGGCCGTCGTCGCCGCGGTGATCTTCGGCGTGTGGCATCCCCGAGCTGCCTCGCCGGCCGGAATCGACGTACGCCGCGTGGAGGGCGACCGCGCCTGACCGCGCCACCCCGAAGGCTCAACGAGAGCCGAGTGTCCTGCCCCGCTCCGGCCGGGCAGGACACTCGCGAGGGGGACTCGTGACCGCCCCCGCTCAGCCGGCGTCCCCGGAAGTTTCGGGCCACTTCGGTTCTCCCGCCAAGGACCCCGCAGCACGGTTCCTCGTCTTCGCGGGCGTCGGCCAGCTGCATCCGGGATGGCATGGAGACCGCGGACGAGATCCTGCAGCGGTCGGTCGTGGAGTTTGACGTCGGCCGGTGAACACCAAGGAAGCGCCCCGGCGGAGCGATTCGTGGTGAAAGGCGGCGCCGGGACGGTGGGCGTCATCGCCCCCCATGACACCCACCGTTCTGCGGCGACTGCGACCCAGTGCGGCTGACCGCGCACGGCGAGGTCCTCAACTGCCTGTTCGCACGGGACGAGTTCGCACGGGACGAGTCGGACCTTCGCAGCCTGCTCCGGTGCGGGGCGTGCGGCGCCGAGATCGCCGACCGCCGGAGGTCCGTCCAGTGGGGCCGGCGCGCCGGCCCCTCTCCGGCCCTGCGGTCGGAGTTCCGCAGCGACACCGCCGGCCGTCACCGGGTCGACGACCCTGCTTTCGCGCAGCCCGACCGCCCGATGAGCGTCGTCGGCAACTGATCAGTCCTCGCGATGGATCCGCCCACTGACCGTGGCGAGCCGCCGGCCGCTGCCGCCCCAGCGGCGAGCGACGATCTCGGCAGCGATGCTGACCGCGGTCTCCTCCGGCGTCCGCGCGCCGAGGTCGAGACCGAGAGGACTCGACAACCGCTCGATCTCCGCGGGAGTCAGGCCGGCGTCCTGCAGTCGGCGCAGGCGATCCTCATGAGTCCGCCGCGAACCCATCGCTCCGACGTAGGCGACCTCCGGGAGCCGCAGCGCGACCTCGAGCAGTGGGACGTCGAACTTGGGGTCGTGCGTCAGCACGCACATCACGGTACGGCCGTCGATCGCCCCGGCGTCCGCCTGCGCCTGGAGATAACGGTGCGGCCAGTCGACGACGACCTCGTCGGCGTCAGGGAAGCGGGCATGCGTCGCGAACACGGGCCGGGCGTCGCAGACCGTCACCCGGTAGCCGAGGAAGGTCCCCATCCGGGCGACGGCAGCGGCGAAGTCGATGGCGCCGAAAACCACCATCCGCGGGCGCGGGGCGAAGCTGCGCACGAACACCCGCATCCCCTCGCCCCGGCGCTCACCGTCAGGTCCGTAGCCGAGCGTCTCGCTGGCGCCGACCGCGAGCAGGCCCAGCGCGTCTTCGGCGACCGCGTTGTCCATCCGGTCGTTGCCGAGGCCACCGGAGACCGCTTCGCCCGGCCGCACCAGGATCCGCCGACCGAGGACGGCGGGATCGGGGTGGTCGACCACAGTCGCCACGGCCACAGGTCGCCCGGCTTCGACGTCGCCCGCCACGTCCTCAAGCTCCGGGAAGCTCGCGCGGTCGACCTTCTCGACGTACACGTCGAGGATCCCGCCGCAGGTCAGACCGACGGCGAAGGCGTCCTCGTCCGACACGCCATAGCGCTCCAGCACCGGTACGCCGTCCTGAAGGACCTGCCGGCCCAGCTCGACAACCGCGCCCTCGACACAGCCGCCCGAGACCGAACCCACGACACTCCCATCGGAGCCGACCAGCATCGACGCCCCCGGCGGACGCGGGGCCGACCTGAACGTCGCGACGACGGTCCCTACGGCGACCGACTCGCCGGCGCGCCACCAGGCGAGCAGCTCGCCAAGTACCTCACGCATGGATGACGTCCTTGGCGTTCCAGACGTCGAAGCCCGGCGTGCCGGCGATGGGCGCGGACGGGGCCTGCGAGGCGGCCGGGTTGACTGTGCGGTTGGTGCCGGTGACCGGCACGGCGTCGGTCTGGGGGAAGCCGTCGTGGATTTCGTCCAGCTTCAGCACGAACGGGTCGGGCATCTTGGCCTCGGCCATCAGCACGTTCCCGTGGCCGGGCGGGTGATCCAGGACGGGGTGCCCCCCATCAGGGCTCATCAGCTGCGCTTCTTTCTCGACCGCGCCCTGCGCGATGGGGGCGGTCGGTTGACCAGCCGGCCCTGCCGCCACCCGCACGGTCGGCGGCCAGGTCGACTCGCCGTCGCGGACGACGGTGACGCCCCTGGCCGCCTCGGTGAACGCGCTGCAGGGCTGGTCGTCGGCGCCAGACTCGACGATCAAGTCATGGCCGAGGCTGACCGGTCGGAATATGGCTGTGGTGGTCGCTGCAGCCAGGGATCCGCCCGGATTCGACTCGTGCGGGATGCGGATCAGCACCGTACTCCTTCCTCCGCCGCCGCCAGGACGCGACCGTCGCGCAACGTCGCGTGGGTACGCGGACCGAGTCCGCGCCCGGACATCAGGTCCTCGTGACGGTCGACGTCACGGCGTAGGCCGGACCGCGCCGGGAGGAGTACCTCCCGGGCGCCCGAGGCGCGGTGACGGTTGAGTGAGTCCGGACCGAAAGCCGGGAACAGCTGTGTTCCGGCGCGTGCGGTGAGCAGCGTGGTGCCGACGCCCTCGCGGTCCGCCACCACGGCGCGCGGGTGACGGGCGACCCGGCCGAGTGCCACCGTCAACTCGTCGCTACGCAGATACGGCAGGTCCGCGGGCAGCGCGGCGAGGTGCCCGCGGGCGTTTTCGGACCGCACCACGGCGGCGCCGGCCCTGAGGGCGGCGTTGAGGTCGAGACCGGGCCGCACCTCGATCCGCACGCCCGGCACCGTCAGGTCAGGTACGTCGCCCGGCTGTTCGCTGACGAGGACGACGCCGTCGACGCAGACCGCCCCGGCAGCGGCGCACAGCGTGTCGCGGGCCATGGCGACCGCGAGCGCCCTCCGCCGGCCCGGGTCGCCGCCGAGCCGCGACTTGGCACGGCGGAGGTCCTTCATCGGCACCACGACCCACCACCGCAGTTGCTCGGTCATGACCCGCTCACGCCGTGGATGGCCAGACCGGAGCGGACCTTGTACCGCTTGTTGATCGAGATGAGCACGGCGGTCAGCGGCTCCAGCTGCCGTGCCAGGCGCAGCGCTCCGGCGTCGATGCCCGGCCTGCCGGTGATGGTCGCCGCGAGCTCCATGACGGTCTGCTTCGCCTTCGGGTCGTCCCCGCAGACCAGCACATCCTCGTGGTCGAGCAGGTCGGCGTCCCCGTTCAGGGAGACCGCCGAGAGGTGGTGGAAGGCGCCGACCACCACGCTGTCGGGCAGCAGGCCCTGCGCTGTCTCGGCGGCCGACGTGCCGCCCAGGTCGAGACCGTGGGGGCCTCGCCGGTCGAAGCCGAGCGGGTTGACGCAGCTGATGACGACCTTGCCGGCGAGCTCCGCAGCCAGCGACGCGACCAGGGCGTCGTGACCGGCGTACGGGACGGCGAGGAGGACGGTTTCGGCCTTCGTCGCGGCCGCCGCGTTGTCGGCCCCGGTGACCGTGCCGCCGCGTCCCCCCAGACGCGCGGCGAGCTCGTCGGCAGCCTGGGCGGCCCGCGCTCCGTCGCGTGACCCGATGATGACGTCGTGCCCACCACGGGCGAAGCGACAGGAGAGCCCCTTCCCCTGTGGACCGGTGCCTCCGACGACCGCGATCGTGCTCATCGTGCTACCTCCGTAGTCCCGACGACAGGGCCCCGGCGACAGGTGTCCCGTCATCGCCGGTCCACGGAGCGTACGAGTTCCGTCACTCGCAGAGAATGGCCATCATTACGAATATCCGGTGCGCCTTTTGGCTCTTACCCCTAAACTCCGGCGCATGATCGGGAGCGCGCCATCGGGCGACTTCGGACAGGCCCTCACCGTAGGCGAGTTGTTGGGCCACGAGGTGATGGCAGGGGCCGAGCTGGTCGCCGGCCGTCAGGGCCTCGACCACAGCATCTGCGCACTGAACGTCATGACCGTGCCGGACATCGGGCCGTGGGTGAAGTCCGATGAGTTCTTGCTGGCCACCGGGTATCCGCTGCCCCGTGACGACGCCGGCCAGGCAGAGCTGCTGCGCGGACTGCGTCGGCTCGGGCTCGCCGGCATCGGGGTCAAAATCGACCGTTACCTGCCCGACCTCAGTACGACGGCCGTCGCCACCGCCGAGGAACTCGGGCTCCCGCTGGTCCTGATCCCGCAGCACATCAGGTTCGACGACATCCTCAGCCACGCCTTCTCAACGATCGTGAACCGGCAGGCCGCGGCGCTGGAGCGCGCGCACGAACTCCACCAGTCGTTCCTCTCGGTGACGCTCTCCGGTGGCGGTCTGAACCAGCTCGCGCACAAGCTCTCCCACCTGCTCGGTGACGCGGGGGTGTTCATCAGCGACCAACACGGCATCGTTCGGGCCCAGATCGGCGACGTCTCCCGAGCCGGCGAGCTGGACCTGGTCCACGACGGCCGCCTGATCGTCCAGCGGCTCCTCGGCGGCCCGGCCGGCAGGAACGAGCGCGAACAGGGCTGGTTGATCCGGCCGATCCGCGCCGGCTCCCTCCAGCACGGCTTCGTCGTCGCCGTCCAAACCAGCCGCGCCTTCGGCGAGTTCGACCAGGTGGCCGTCGACCAGGCTGCCGTCATCGCCGCGCTCGAGTTCACCCGCGACCTGGCCGTGAGCGCGATAGAGCGGCAGTTCTCCTCCAATGCGCTCTACGAGTTGATGACGGGCGCCGAGTCCGAGATCGCGGACTCGGCCGCGCGCGGCTTCGGTTTCGGCTGGGACCTCGATCGCGAGGTCGTCGTCCTGGTCAGCCGCAAGGACGGCGCCGACGACGACACCACCGCCCAGAAGCGCCCCGCGAACGAGCGTGCCCTCGAGTTCTGGATCTCGGCCGTGCGCAACAAGGACCGTAAGGCGGCCGCCGCCGGCCTCGGTGCCGAACTCGTGGCTGTCATCGGCGCCGAGCACGGAACTCCCCCAGCGGTTCGCTCCATCCAGGCCGAGGTCGCCCAGTTCGTGCGCGGCGAGTACGCCGTGGGCGTGAGCCGTGTGCACCGCGGACCGCTGGGTATTCCCGCTGCCTACCAGGAGGCACGTTCCGCCCTGCGCGTCGGTCGGAAAATCGGCGGGCCGGGCGCTGTCGCCGCGTACGACGATCTGGGGCTCTTCAAACTGCTCGCCCAGGTCGAGGAGGCCGAGTTGCAGACCTTCGTCGACGAGGTTCTGGGCCCTCTGACCAAGCTTCCTGAGCAGGAGCGAAACGAACTCCTGAAAACTCTGGAGACGCTGGTCGAGTTCAACATGAACATGGCCGAGACCGCGCGGCATCTGCACTACCACTACAACACTCTTCGTTATCGGCTCGCCAAACTCGAGCGCCTTCTCGGCCCCTTCAGCAGCAGTACCGCGACCGCGGTGAAGGTGTTCGTCGCCCTACAGATTCGCCAGATGCCGACGAGTGCATCCACGAGTCAGAGGTAGTTGGCCCCAAGGATCGACATCTGCCTTTCGGAGGGCAGGCCGGAGCCGGGTGGGAGCCGCTGCGGCAGCCCGCTGTGGCTCCCACTCGACGATCGGAGTCGCCTCCTTCACGGGCGCAGCTTCTCGCTCCAGCGTGCGAACATGTCGGCCAGTCGCTGACGAGCAACACTCACGACCAGTTGCGTGAGCTTGATCTCGCTGGATACCGAGGCCTGGTGGTCTGCCTGCCGCGCGACCGGCGCGGCTCCCCCCGGCGCGGGTCCCGCCCCCGGAGAGGCAGCCGTCGCGGTGGCTGCCCGGACCTGACCGCCCTCGGCCGTTCCGGTGGCGATGCTGTCCGCGAGACGACGGGAGAAGTCGATGAACATCGTGTTGGAGACGTCCTGGACCCCGCGCCCGAGCGCGGCTATCCGTCCGGTCAGCTGCAGGTCGGTCACCGACTCCAACTGGCTCGTCCCGTTCCCGGCGTTCGCGACCCCTACACGCACGTCGGCCCGGACCGATCCTCCGCCGCGACGGTCGCGTCCCGACGCCGCGAACTCCAGCTCGCGGGTCTGGGCATCGCGCCGGAGCACGTCGACCTCGCCGTTGTAGTTCATCTTCAGCGGTCCGATGGCGATGCGGAGGACGCCGCCGTACCGGTCGTTCTCGAGTTCGTCGGTGAGCTCCGCGCCCGGCAGGCAGGCGACGACCGCCCGGGTGTCCTGGAGGAACTGCCAGACCTCGGTGGGGCTGGCCTGCACCGTCGTGGTGTGGTGAAGTTTCATCGTCCCAACGCCTCCTCAGCGTTCGAAGTCGATCCCTCGGCGTGCTTGTCGTCAAGCAGCGCGAGGACGCGCTCGGGAGTGATCGGAAGCGTGGTCGGCCGGCGACCGATTGCGTTCTCGATCGCGCTCGCGATGGCCGCGGCAGGTGGCCCGATGGGCGGCTCGCCGATGCCCCGGGCGTTGAACGGCCCACGGCCCTCACCGCTCTCGACCAGATCGACCTGCACGTCCGGCACGTCCATCGAGCACGGGATCAGGTAGTTGGCGAACAGGGTCGAGAACGGGTTGCCGTCGACGAGCACGCACTCCTCGGTGAGTGCGTACCCGATCCCCTGCATCGCGCCTCCTTGTATCTGCCCCGTCGCACGCACCGGATTGATGGCCCGGCCGACGTCGTGGCAGGCGGCGTACTTCGTGAGTTGCACCGCGCCGGTCTCCAGGTCGACCTCCACCTCGGCCGCGTGGGTGCCGAAGGTGTAGTCGGGGAAAGTACCGCCCTGACCGACCTCGGGATCGAACCGTCCGGCGGGCGCCCGCCAGGTGGAGAGCACGGAGGTGTCGACCGCGGCGTCCTGAGCTGCGCGGGCCACGTCGGCAAGAGTGACTTCGCTCGCGCCCGAAGCGGTGGTGACCTTGCCGTCCTTCCAGATCAACATGTCCGGCTCCGCGCTGAGCAGGGTCGCCGCCACCGGCGCCAGCTGGTCGCGCAGCGCGCCACTGGCCCTCAGGATGGCGTTGCCCGACATGTAGAGCTGCCGGGTCGCGAAGGTGCCGCCGGCCGGCGGGTTGAGCGCGGTGTCGCCGATGTAGACACTGATGGCCTCCAGCGGCACGCCCAGCACCTCGGCCGCAATCTGGCACAGGCTCGCGGCCTGGCCGGCCCCGAGGTCGGTGACACCGCTGCGGATCAACAGCGTTCCGTCCGCCTGGAGCGTCACCCACGCCGAGGCGTGGTCGCGGAACCAGATGGTGCGGCCGTAAGGCTGCATGCTGTTGCCGAAGCCCTGGCCAACGACCTTGCCGGGCCCGGACGGTGGGCTCGGCGGGCCGAGTCGGGCCAGCGCCTTCTCGCGGGTCTCGGTCACCGCCACCGCCGTGGTGATCGGCTCGCCGGAGGTGATCACGTCACCCTTCTCGACATAGTTCAGGTCCCGTATCGCCGTGCGACTCACGCCGACGGCATCGGCAAGCTGGTCGAGCTGGGACTCGTAGCCGAGCACGACCTGCATCGCGCCGAAGCCGCGGAACGCACTCGTCGGCACGTTGTTGGTGAACACAGCTCGGGAGCGCGTTCGCAGCGCCGGAACCTTGTAGGGGCCGGTCGACAGTGCCGCACCGGCGAAGAGGATGCGCGCACTCAGGCAGGGGTAGGCGCCGGCGTCGCCGACGATGTCGGCCTCCATCGCCAGGATGCGGCCCTCCCGCGTCGCCGCCGTGCGGTAGTGCATGGTGAACGGGTGCCGCTTCGTGCTGGCCATCAGCGACTCCTGACGGGACCACACCATGCGCACCGGCTTACGCGTCTTCCAGACCAGGAGGCCGAGGTAGGGCTCGACGGTCATGTCCTCCTTACCGCCGAACCCACCGCCCATGTACGACGCGATGACCCGCACTTTGTTGTGCGGCAGACCGATGATCCCGGCGATCTCGGTGGCGTGCTCGATGACCTGAGTGGATACCCGGAGCGTGACGACGTCGTTCTCGATCCACCCGACGCCCGCCTCGGTCTCGAGGTACGCATGCTCGACGCGCTGGGTCTGATAGGTGTTCTCGACGACGACGTCGGCCGCGGCGAAGGCGGCGTCGACGTCGCCGCGCTCCAGACGCCAGTTGACCAGGACGTTGCCGGCGTCGTGCACCAGCGGCGCCTCGTCACGCATGGCGTCGTGGGGCGAGAACACCCCGGGGAGCGGCTCGTACTCGATGTGGACGAGGTCGGCCGCCTCGTCGGCCGTCTCCTGGTCGACTGCCGCGATGACCACGATCGGCTCGCCGACGTAGCGCACCCGGTCACTCGCCAGCACCGGCTGGACGACGATCAGCTCGCCGAGGCCGCCGCTGGCGTGCTCGACGATCTCGTTGTGCGGCACGTCCTCAGCGGTGAGCACCGCGACCACGCCGTCGAGCTTGCGTGCCGCTCCGACGTCGATCGCCGTGATCCGGGCCGAGGCCATCTCGGACCGTACGACCTTCCCGTGGAGCATCCCCGGGAGCTTCCAGTCAGCCGCGTAGTGCAGCGTCCCGCGCACCTTGTCCACGAAGTCGTGGTGACCCGGCGAGGTGCCGACCACGTTGAAGGACGGCGTCTCGGCCGCCTTCTTCTCGTGGGTGGTGGTATTGCGCCTGGTCGTCCCGGTCATTCCTGCTCCCCCGCGTCGCCGCAGTGTTCGCCGTGCATCCATGCCTCGACCGAGTCGACGATCGCCGTGTAACCGGTGCAGCGACACAGGTTGCCCACCAGTTCGTAGCGAATGTCGTCGCGTGAGGCGTCGGGTGTCCGCTCCTTCATCGCCGCGGCGGTCAGCATCACCCCCGGCGTGCAGAAGCCGCACTGAGCGCCGCCCCGCTCCAGGAAGCACTTCTGCAGGGGATGCAGCTCACCGGCGGGATCCGCCAGACCGTGCAGCGTCGTGACCGCGTGCCCCTCGGCCTGAACTGCGAACATCAGGCAAGCGCTCGTGGGCCGGCCGTCGATCAGCACCGTGCAGGTGCCGCAGACCCCTTCGTTGCAGCCGTAGCGCACGTCGGGCAGGCCGATGTCGTCGTGCAGGGCATTGAGCAACGTGCGGTCGCTGCGGATCCAGAGATCGTGCTCCTCGCCGTTGACGAGAAGCCGGACCTGTGTGCGCATCATGCGCCTACTCCCTTGTCCTGGGGCGCGAGCGCCGTGATGAGGGCTCGTCGGACGAGGACGCGCACGAGCCGGCGACGGTAGTCCGCGCTGGCGTGGACATCGCCCTCAGGGTTCACGCTGTCGGCAACGGCGCCGGCCGCGCCGTCGAGCCCTGCCTCGTCGCGGACGTCGACGCCGCCGATGAGGTCATCGGCGACCTTGAGGGGCCGGTCGGCGACACCGCCCAGTACGACGGTCGGCCGGCCGGACCTGGCCTGCACGGCGACCGCGACGGTCGCGAAGTCGGAGAACCGCCGCGTCACCTCGTCGAACGCCCACGGCTCTCCCGCGGAGCTCGGGATGCGGATCTCGGTGACCACCTCGTCGTCCTCGGCAGCCGTCGTCAGGTAGGTGCGGAAGAACTCCGTGATCGGCACGTCGCGCACGCCGCGCGGGCTCTGCATCCGCACGACACCCCCGAGCGCCAGCACACTGCACGGGATCTCGCCGGTCGGGTCCGCGTGGGCCACGCTGCCACCGATCGTGCCGCGGTTGCGGACCCGCACGTTGCCGACCAGGCGTACCGCGTGCTGCAGCAGGGGTGCGTGCTGCGCAACGACCGGAGAGGTCAGGACCGTGGCGTGACGGGTCAGCGCGGGGATGACCAGCACCGGTGCCTCGGCCAAGTCCTCGATCCGCGGCCCGCCTTGGTCGCCGATGCCGTTGATGTCGATCAAGGCGGCCGGCAGCGTCAGCCGAAGGTTCATCATCGGGACCAGGCTCTGGCCGCCGGCGATGATCTTCGCTTCGCCCTCCCAGATCTGCATCAGCTCGACCGCCTCGTCCCAGGAGTCGGCGCGCTGGTACTCGAAGGACGTGGGCTGCACGCGGTCACCGTGAGCCTGCCGGAGACTGGATTGTGTGGTCACCGGAGAGCTCCGTTCTTGGTGGGCACGTCCAGCCGGGGGTCGGTGACCAGGTCGCCGGTGAGCCGGCGCAGTACGGAGAGTTCGCCCTCGGTGACCGGCTCGAGCGTGGTGACCTCATCGGCGACGAGCAGCTCGAAGCCGGTGGCCGCGCGGACCTGAGCCAGCGTCACCCCCGGCTGGAGGTGGCGCACCCGCATCCGGCGGGTTTCCTCGTCGAAGTCCATGCAGGCGAGGTCCGTGACGACCCAGCTCGGTCCCCCGTGTCTCAGGCCCGAAGATCGCCTGCTGTCACCGCCGGTCAGGTACCCGGGGCTGGTGACGAAGTCGACCTTCTCCACGAAGCGCCGTAGCTCATGGTTGGTCACGATGACTGTCTGGTTGCACAGGGACGCGATGTCGTTGCCACCGCCCGGGCCGGGCAGACGGGTGGACGGTCGGTCGTGGTCGCCGATCACGGAGGTGTTGACGTTGCCGTACATGTCGACCTGGGCGACACCCACGAAGCCGTAGTCGAAGAATCCGCGCTGAGCCAGGAGGAAGATGTCGGTCGCGGAGGTGACCATCTCGGCGCCGACCGCGGCCCGCATCTCGTTGGTCGAGTCGGGCAGTTCGCCCGGCATGAGGTGAATACCGATCATGCCGCCCTCGAGGACGACGGTCAGATCGGGCGCCTGGCGCCGACGGGCCAGCGCCGCGGCGACCAGCGGCTGTCCGATCCCCGCGAAGATCACCTTGTGGTCCTCCAGCAGCCTGCTCGCGGCGACCGTCATCACTTCGGACGGTGACGGCCGCAGCGGCTGCGCGACGTTCGCGACCAGGTCGTTCGTGGCGTTCATCGCGGCATCATTCCCTTCGCGCCCGACACGAGTTTGTCGAGTCGCTCCGACGGCACCGAGCCGAGGAAGCCGTCGTGGTGTGGGTGCTCGACGAGGCTCGTGACGTACTCTCGCGCGCCGGCTGCACCGTGCGAGCGGATCCGTTCGGCGTAGTCCCGGAACGCGTCCTCGTCGGCGAGATAGCGCCCGTAGCATTCGTGCGGGTAGGCGCCCATGGGCTGGTGCACCACGGCGTCGACGGCGAACGCGGGGATGACAGTGCGCGACGGGTCCCGCTGGATGACCTCCGTGCTGACGATCTCCTCGGTGGAGATGACGACACGTCGGGCGGCGCGCGCGATGTCGGCGTCCATGAGCTCGTAGCCGTCGATCTGCGCGTTGCCGTAGACGTCGCAGCGCTGGACGTGGATCAGCGCGACATCGGGGTTGAGGCTCGGTACCGCGTTGAGGGACTGCCCGGTGTACGGACAGGTGACCTCTTCGACCTTGCGACGGTGTCCGATATCGGATCCCATCATCGAGTACGACGGCAGGAACGGGATGCCCATGCCGCCGGCCTTGTAGCGAAGGCCGAGGCCGAGGTGGCTCCACTCCTCGTACACGATCCGCCCGGACTCGGCGTACTCCCTGAGCACCTTGGCCAGGCCCCAGCCGTGACCGATGCCCACCCAGCTGGTGATCAACCGGTCGGCCATCCCCGTGGCGATGAAGAGCTCCGCCTCGAAGCACGTCAGCGGCCGGGCGAGCGAGAGCCCGCTGCGCCCTTGGCGGAGCACCTCGATCAGCAGCGCCATCGGCGTACGGGCGTGGTTGGTTCCCCCGACGGCGATCACGTCGCCGTCGGCGACGTGATCGCCGACGGCATCGCTCGCCGAAACAACCTTGTCGACCCGGGGCCGGGCTCGTCGCTCGAGCTCCTCCCTGGCCCTCACCGTGTCCGGGCCCGCGGCTGACAGCAGGGTCACGACTGCGCTCCTCGTGCCGCGGCCGCAAGCACCGATTCTCCCGCGCCGAGCAACGGCATGACCTCGGCGGCGAACCGCTCGACCTGCTCCTGCTCGTAGCCGTGCGGGATCAGGCAGATCTCCTGCACCCCGGCTTCGACGTGCTGCTGGAGCTGCTCGGCGCACTGCTCCGGAGTGCCGACGATCGCGCTGTCGGGCGTCGCGTCGCTCCAGGCCGGGGTGTCGAAGTAGGACGCCAGCCACGGGCCTGACCGCGCCAGCGCGGCCTCCTTGGACTCGCCGATGCACAGCGGCAGTTGGGAGACATTGCGCAACTCGTCGGGGTTGCGGCCGGCCTCCTCGGCGTACTGACGGATCTTGGCCCAGGACGCCGTGAACGCCTCCGGCGTGTAGAAGTACGTCAGCCACCCGTCGCCCAGAGTCGCCACCCGGCGCAGCACACGGTCGACGTAACCGCCGATGAGCAGGCCGGGGCGAGGCTGCGGCTTCGGCAGCATGCGCACCCGACGGAAGGACAGGTCGTCCCAGTCGCCGGTGACCTCGTCCTCGGTCCACAGCTGCTTGCAGATCTCCAGCGTCCGCTCGAAGATCTGGCCGCGCCCCTTGAACTGCGTGCCCGTCGCGTCGAACTCCCGCTCGTACCAGCCGGCGGCGACGCCCAGGCACAGCCGCCCGTGCGAGAAGTCCTGGATGGTTGCGGCGGTCTTGGCCAGCAGCGCGGGGTCGCGGATCGGCAGCACCAGGATGCCCGTGCCGAGCGTCACGGTGGAGGTGTTCGCGGCGAGAACTGCAAGGGTGGTCAGCGCCTCGAGCTGCGGGAAGGGCTGCTTACTGCCCAGGAAGAGATGGTCCCAGGCCCACAACGAGGTGTAGCCGAGCTCCTCAGCGCGTTTGCTGTACTCAACGAGGTGCTGGAGGTCGGGGGCCTTCTCCGCCGAGGTGAAGTTCTCGATCGCCAGTCCGAACCTGACGGACATGATGTGCTCCCTTGTCTTGAGCCGGTCATGAGCTGGGCACGGTGCGGCTGGGAGGCCCGCTCGGGCGACACGCTATGTGGCAGAGATCACCAAGGACATGGCATCGAGTGACACCGGATCGCCGCGGTCCTTGTCACCGGGTACGAACGCCGGGTGTCTGGCGGAACGTGCTTTCGGAAGCCCCACCCACTCCTCGCAGCCTTCGCCAGCCGTCCTCAGCCGCCCGCCACCGGGGCAAGGACCTCGACGGTCGCGCGGTGTTGGAGCAGGATGCCGTCGGGATCACGCCGGCCGACGGCCTGTCAGCAGCGAGCAGGCGGCGGCGACCTTGGCGAACCGCCGGTCCTGGCCGTGACGCGCAGCGGCCTGGCGCCGGACCGCCCCCAGTGCCGAGGCCTCGTGGAGCGCATCGCCGATGCCTGCCACCGCTCCTGCTCCGGCCACAACGGACGACGATGGCCGCGGCGGTGGCGAAGTCGTCCTCGCCCACCGGTCGGAGTGGGTCGCCGGCCCCACCGGAAGGGTCACGTCAGCGTGTCCTCATCCCCGTACGAACCGCACGCCCTGGCCGGGGCGCAACTGGGCGACCACGGGCATCGCCCGCTCCCGGACGACGGCGATCACGGGATAGCCGCCGGTCACAGGGTGGTCGGGTCCGAAAAGCGTGAGCCGCCCACCGGGCGGCGCCTGCAATGCCCCCTCGACCACGCCCTCGCTGGTCAGCTCGGAGAGGATCCGCCGCGGCAGGGTCGGCCCGGCGAGCCGGACTCCGACCCGGTCGGAATCCGGCGTGACCTCGAAGCGGGTCTTGAGCAGGTTCCGCACTGCCTCCGGCTCGAACCAGTCCGCCCGCGGCCCCAGCCGGACCGGCAGCCGGACGTCCTCGGCCGGGTCGGGAGGCGGTGGCGCGACCACGAGGTCGGCGACCGGCAGTCGGCCTCGGGCGGGCCCGATGCCGAGTGTGGCGCCGGCCCGCAACAGCTCGGGCCCCAGGCCCGAGAGGCGGTCGGTCGAGCACGACCCGAGGACCGGTGGCACGCAGATGCCCCCACGCACGGCGACATAGCTGCGCAGGCCGTGATGCGGCATGCCCAGCGCGACGACCTCGCCGGCGGCCACAGAGTGGACCTCGTGGGTCCACCGCCGTCGGGCGCCGACCCTGACCGGCAACGGGGCACCGGTGACCGCCACGAAGGACGGCGCATCGCAGGTGAAGGTCAGCCCGCCATTGGTCACCTCGACGACGGGAGCCGACTCGTCATTGCCGAGGATCCGGTTCGCCAGGATCATCGCCGCGAGGTCCGCGGCGCCGGCGCGCCCGACGCCGAGGTGGGCGTAGCCGGAGCGGCCGCGGTCCTGGACAAGCGACAGCATGCCGGGCTCGACCACCGTCAGCCGACTCTGCGGGCGGAGCTCCACGAGCCCGCTCACGGTGCGACCTCCCGGAAGACGACTTGGTCGCCCGGCAGCAGCAGTGACGGCTGCTCGGCGCTGGTGTCCCACATCTGGGCGTCGGTGTGCCCCAGCAGCTGCCATCCGCCGGGAGAGCGCCGGGGGTAGACGGCCGAGAACTGGCCGGCCAAGGCGACCGCGCCGGCGGGGACGGTGACCCGCGACTCGGCCCGTCGCGGCACCTGAAGGCGCGGGTCCCCGTCGACGAGGTAGGCGAACCCCGGCGCGAAGCCGCAGAACCCGACCCGCCACGGGGTCGAGGTGTGGGCCGCGACCACCTCCCGCTCTTCCATGCCGCAATGCTCGGCGACCCAGGCGAGGTCCTCGCCGTCGTACCGGACCGGCAGTTCGACCACGCGCGGCGACTCCTCGGCGGCGTCGGGCACGTCGATCTCACGCAGCCGGGCCTCGACGTGCGCCATCGAGCCCGATCGGGGGTCGATCAGCACGAGCAGGGTGTCGAGGGCCGGGACGATGTCGACCACGCCCGTGACCTGTGCCGACCGCAGGGCGGCGGCGTAGGCATGCACCCGGCGGTTGTCCGGCAGCTCGAGCAGAAGCCCTGTGTCGCCGCAGGGACGCAGGCTCGGCGTCGTCGGCACTGCGCGCCCCCGCATCAGCCGAGGCGAACCAGGTCAACGCCTGCCGCCTCGAGGGCCTTGCGGGTCGCTCGGGCGATCTCGACGGAGCCGGCAGTGTCGCAGTGCACCAGGATCGCCTCGGCACGGATCGGGATTCGGCTGCCGTCGATCGCGGTGATCTCGCCCTGCGTGACCATCTCGACCGCGCGGGCCGACGCCTGGGCCGGATCGGACAGCATGGCATCGGGCTCGGTGCGCGGAACCAGCAGGCCCTGCGGGGTGTAGGCGCGGTCGACGAACGCCTCCGCGACCATGTTGAGCCCGGACTCCTGGCCCAGGCGCCAGGTCTCGGTGCCGACCTGTGCGAGCAGTGGCAGGTCCGCGTTGTACTCACGGGTGGCGTCGACGATGGCCTGCGCGTGTTCGGTCACGGTCGCGGCTGCGTTGTAGAGGGCGCCGTGGGCGCGGATGTAGTTGATCTTGTCGCCGGCGGTGCGGGCGAAGACCTCGAGGGCGCCTATCTGGTACAGCAGGTCGTCGGTCAGCTCCTGCCGGCCGTAGGCGATGAACCGGCGCCCGAAACCGTGGAGGTCGCGATAGCTGACCTGGGCCCCGATGGCGACGCCGTTGGCCACCGACAGCTTGCAGGTGCGGCGCATGGTGCCGGGGTCGCCGCCGTGGAAACCGCACGCGATGTTGGCGGCCGTGACGACGTCGAGCAGCGCGTCGTCTTCGGCCAGCTCCCACCGGCCGTAGCCTTCGCCGATGTCGGTCGTGAGCGCTACCTGAGGCATTGGCGATCTCCCATTTCGGTCCTGTGCTACGGCCAACTGCACTGCCTTACGAGGCCGAGTATGAACCGATGGAAGCGTCCGGGAACAGCATCAGGGAGTGCACTCAATCCGGCACTGGAACTGCCGAATGCAGCGCCCGGAAGGCCGACCGCAGCTCCCCCCGGACAAGCCGTAGCGAAGGGAGCCGCTCGGTTCCGGGGCGGGTCAGGGTCAACAGGGTCCGCGCCGCACCCGTGGGCAGCCACCGCAGGTCGTCCCGGGCACGGGCGGCGACGATGGCCGGCAGCATGCCGGCGGCGAGCCCGCGTTGGATGAGCTCAAGGTGGACCAGAAGGTCGTCGCTCTCGTAGCGCACGTCCGGCTCGAAGCCCATCCGGCGGCAGGTGAGCTCCGCCCACTCCCGCGACGCGCTCCCCCGTGCCTCCATCACCCACGGGATCCGTCCCCCCTGGACGCTGAGCGCGCGACCTTCGAGGAGCGATTCGGCCACGACGGCGGACAGGGGGTCGTGACCGAGCTCGTACCGGTGGGTGTCGGCCGGGATCCACGGGTGCACGCCGGGATACACCTCGGCCACGACGAGGTCGAAGTCGCCCGCGAGCAGCGCGGGAACGGCACGCTCCGGCTCAGCCTGGACGAGCTCGATCCGCAGCCCCGGATGGGAGTCCTGATTCGCCAGCACCTGCGGCAGCAGGAGCAGGGCGGCGCTCTGGAAGGAGGCCAGCCGCAGCGTGCCGGCGACCTGGCCGGAGAGCTCGCGCAGGTCGGCTTCCGCCTGTTCCATGTCCGCGAGGAGTCGTCGGCCGTGCTCGGCCAGCCGAGCCCCCGCCTCGGTCAGCCGCAGACCACGCCCCACCTGGACGACCAGGGGCGTGCCGACCTCGCGCTCGAGCCGGCTGACATGCGCGGAGACCCCCGACGCACTGAGGTGCAGTGCCTCGCCCACCGCGGCGAGGCTGCCCCGCCGCTCCAGCTCCACCAGCAGGCGGACCCGCCGCATCTCCAGCATCCGCCCACCCTAATTCCAATCGGCACCGATCATGCCGGGTCGACTCCACAATCCGATGCTTATCGTTTGGCTCCGGACTGCCTAACTTCGTTCCTGTGACCGATTCATCTGCATCCCTGTCATCCAGTCCCGGAACGGCCTCCCGCACCGTGCCCCCGACCCCGGCCCGGTGGACACCCAACCGGCATCGCAGCGGCGCCGCTTTCCACCGGCCGGTCCCTGACCCATCCGGGCCTGCCCGGATGTCGTTCCACCAGCGCCTGCCGTTCTACGCCGTCACGCCGCTCCATGACCTGCCCTCGGTGGCCACCGACCTCGGTGTCGCCCGGGTCGCGGTCAAGGACGAGTCGTCGCGGCTGGGCCTGCCCGCCTTCAAGATGCTCGGCGCGTCCTGGGCGGCGTACCGCGCGCTGGCGGCACGCTACGGCGAGCCCGAGGAACCGACGCTCCAGGCGCTCCGCGCGCGGATCGAGGGCAAGGCGCCGGCAACGCTGGTCACCGCCACCGACGGCAACCACGGTCGCGCGGTGGCACGCATGGCGTCGTACCTGGGGCTCGACGCGATGGTGCTGATCCCTGACGTCGTCTCGGAGGCCGCGATCCAGGCCATCCGCGACGAGAACGCCGACGTGCGCGTGCTCGCCGACGGCTACGACGCCACGGTGCAGGCGGCCGCCGGCCTCTGCGAGGACTCCACCGGAGACCTCCTCCTGGTGCAAGACACTTCCTGGCCCGGCTACGAGACAGTGCCCCAGTGGATCGTCGACGGCTACGCAACCCTCTTCGAGGAGGCCCTGGCACAGCTCGGCGGCGCCCCGGCGCTGCTGGTGGTTCCGGCCGGGGTGGGCTCGCTCGCCCACGCGGCGGCCCTGCACTGTCAGCGCAACCCCGGTTGGCGGGTGATCACCGTAGAGCCGGAGGCGGCGCCCTGCATCGCGGCCGGCCTCGCCGCCGGCCACTCGGTCACCACGCGGACCAGCACAACGACGATGGCCGGCCTCAACTGCGGCACCCCCTCGTCGCTGGCGTTCCCCGAATTGCTCGCAACCCTGGACGGCGGCATCTGGGTGACCGACGCCGAGGCGGCCAGGGCCGGCGTGCGCCTGGCCGCAGCCGGCATCGACTCCGGCCCGTGCGGTGCGGCCTCGCTGGCTGCCTTGCAGTACCTGAAGGACGCCGAGGGCACCGAGCACCTGCTCACCCCCGGCCGCACCGTCGTTTTGCTCAACACCGAAGGCACACACTGAGTCAGCCGTCAACTACCCGGCCCGGAAAAGCCGGGCTCGGAGGCAGAGTCCAACGGGTCGCCGAGTGGTCTCCTCAGTCCAGCGCCCTGAGCGGGTGCAGAGACGTGTGACTCCGCACCGCTTCGCCACAACTTCCACGCACGAGCAAGGATATTGCGGGAGGCATTGCGGTCTGCGCGATCAACGAATCAGCACGACCGGCACACGCCCGCCCCTGAGAGACTCGGTTCAGCTTGTCTGTGTATCCGCACTCCTTGTCCGTGTATCCGCACTCCTTGTCTGTGTATCCGCACTCCGCGCACAAGCGGGAGGTGCAGGCCGGGTCAACGAACAGTCGTCGAAGGCGGCGAACGGTCCGCTCCTCGCCTGCCCCCACGACCGTGCCCCGCGGTCGTCGAGCCCTGGACAGTCCGGCTGACCTCTGTCGCGGGCGTTCCGTCCGCGGCCAGGTGAGCGGCATGGCCTCAGCGCACGGGCGCGCGGTTGCGGGAACGGTGACCGTGAATGGAGGCTTTCAGAATGGAGCACCATGCGGCGCACTTCCCGGACCGGTTCGCCGGCGCGGCGGCCATGAACCGCTGCGGTGTGATCACGGCCTGGGGCGGCTCGGCAGCGGAACTGCTCGGGTACGACGCGGACGCGGTGATCGGGCTACCTGCGGTCGATCTGCTGGCGGCCGACGCGGACCGCCCGAAGGCGGCCGCTGCTGTACGCAGCTGCAAGGCCGGCGAGAGCGTGCGCGGTGAGCTGACCGCCCGGCACCGCGACGGGCACGGTGTGGACCTCTTGGTACGGGCCTGGCCGGTCGTCACCGACAGCGGCAGAGACTGGTTCGCCATCTTCGTCGAGGCGGGAGAGATTCGCCGCTGGGACACCGACCGGGCCATGGTGGACGGACTGTTCGAGCAGGCACCGGTCGGCCTCGCTGTCTACGACTCCCAGTTGCGCTTCCTCCGGATCAACGACGCGCTCCAGGAGATCCATGGCATCCCGCGGGAGGACACACTCGGGCGGCGCCTGAGTGAACTCTTCCCAGGGCCCGAGGCCGACCGCATGGAGGCGAGACTTCGCAGGGTGCTGGAGACCGGGGAGCCGGCCACCCAGGAGCACCGCGCTCCCATGCCCGCGCTACAGGGGTGGAAGAGGGAGTGGAACAGCACCTCCTTCCGCCTGGTGAACCCAGGCGACACGGTTCTGGGCGTGGCCTCCGCCATCGTGGAGGTCACCGAGCGCAACCGGGCCCGCGACCGGCTGGTGGTGCTCAACGACGCCAGTACGGAAATCGGCACCACCCTCGACGTCACCCGTACCGCTGTCGAACTCGCCGCAGTGGCCGTCCCCCGGCTCGCCGACTTCATCGCCGTCGACCTGCTGCAGGGCATCGCACTCGGCGAGGAGTACGTCCCCGGTCCCGTCGGCGGCGGGGCCGTACTTCACCGCGCTGCCATCCGCTCGGTCCACGAGCATGCCCCGGAGGCGAGCTATCTGCCCGGCGCGCTGATCACCTTCCATCCGGCCACACCCCAGGCCCATGCCATGGCCACCGGCGAGGCCGTGCTCCTGCCGACCCTGGAAGGGTCGGAGGACTGGGTGGCCCACGACCGGCACCGTGCCGGGAAGATGGCCACCGCCGGAGTCCACTCGGTGATGGTCGTCCCGCTGCGCGCCCGGGATGTCACCCTCGGCGTCGTCCACTTCTACCGGTGGCAGCGCCCCGACCCCTTCGACACCGACGATCTGACCGTGGCCGAGGAGGTCGTGGCCCGCGCGGCGGTGTGCGTGGACAACGCCCGCCGCTACACCCGCGAACGCGACGCCGCACTCACCCTCCAGCGCCGTCTGCTCCAGGTCACCACGCCCCAGCTCAGCGCCGCGACCACCGCCCACTGCTACCGGCCCGCAGGCAGCCGCACGGGCGTCGCGGGCGACTGGTTCGACATCATCCCGCTCTCCGGGGCCCGCGTAGGCCTCATCGTGGGCGACGTGCCCGGCCGCGGCATCCACGCCGTGGCCGAGGCGGGGCGACTGCGCACCGCGGTCCGCGCCCTCGCCCAGCAGGACCTCTCACCCGATGAACTGCTCATCCAGCTCGACGGCATCGTCAGCCAGGCCGCCGACGGCGAGGACACCCCCGGAGCACCTACCGCGGACATCGGCGGCAGCTGTCTGTACGCCGTCTACGATCCGGTCTCCCAGCGCTGCACCGTCGCCTGCGCCGCCCACAGTCCCCCGCTGATCGTCGAGCCGTCCGGCACGGTGCGACTGCTCGACCTGTCGTCCGGCCCGCCCCTCGGCCTCGGCGGTATGCCCTTCGAGACCACGGATGTCGAGTTGGCCGAGGGAAGCATCCTGGCCCTGTACACCGACGGGCTGCTGCGCGGCACGACCGGCCGCGGCGACATCGACGCCGGGCTGGACAGACTCCGCCGGGCCCTCGCCCGCCCTCACAGCGACCTGTCGCACACGTGCGACACGGTTCTCGACACCATGCTGCCCGTGCACGGCGGCGCGGACGACGCCGTGCTCCTCCTCGCCCGCACCCACGCCCTCGGGCCCGACCGCGTCGCCACCTGGGACCTGTCCCTCGACCCCGCCATCGTCGGCCAGGCACGCAACCTGACCACCAGCCAGCTCACCGCCTGGGAGCTGGACGAGCTCGCCTTCACCGCCGAACTCGTCGTCAGCGAACTGGTCACCAACGCCATCCGCTACGCCCGCGCCCCCATCCAACTGCGCCTCATCCGGTCGACCTCGCTCATCTGCGAGGTCTCGGACGCCAGCAGCACCTCGCCCCACATGCGCCAGGCAGCCGACACCGACGAGAGCGGCCGCGGACTGTTCATGATCGCCCAGATGGCCGAACGGTGGGGCGCGCGGTACACCCTCGCCGGCAAGACCATCTGGGCAGAGTGCGCCACCCCGTGACCCTCACACCTGACTGGCTGCGCAATGCGGCGAAAAAGTGAATGCGGACAACCGGCGTGGCGGCGGGACTACTGATGGACCCACGGCACGGCCTGGGCCACACCGTGCCACCCGGGCCGAGAGCCCGCGACCGAATTGGGCGCAGGGGCTGCTGCACGCCGGGGCATCCGTGAGAGTCTGCGGGCGGAACACCAGGTGCGGGGGCGCACATGAGGACGGGACGGCATGGAACCAGTGGTGGGGCCGGACACGAGGAGCGCGCTGCCCGAGGGGCTCGGTGCGGCGATACGAGGTACGGCCGAGGAGATAGCCGCGCTCTTGCGCGCCGGCGCCGACATGGCGCTCCGGGTGCCGGGGTCGGAATGGAGCGTCGGGGAGGCGGCCGCGCATCTCGCACTGGCCAACGAGCTGATGGCTGACCTCGCGGCGGGACACGCGCGCCGTTACGGAGACGGAACACCGCAGAGCCTTGCCGCGGCCAACGAACAGTCGCTCGCCATGTTCGGTGAGCGGGGGGCCGAGCCGCTGGCCGGGATGATCGTGGAGCAGGCCGCCGCGTGTCTGAGCGCGCTGGAGGAGCGGAGCACGGAAGGGACCGTGGTCAGTCCGCTGGGTCCGATGGGACCCGAGGTTCTGGGCTCCTACCTGCTCACGCACATGCTGGGGCACGGATACGATCTCGCCCGCGCGCTGGGACGTGCGCACATGATCGACCGGGAGCGGGTGCGGCTGACGCTGCCCTTCATGCTGACGGCGATGCCACGGGTGACCGACGCGTCCGGCACCGCCGGGCTGAACGTCCGCTACGCGATCAGTCTGTGGGGTGGCGGCCGGTTCGACGTCCAGGTGGCCGAGGGCGAGGTGTCGGTCGGCGAGCGACTGCCGGGGCGCGCGGACTGCACCATCCACATCGAGCCGGTCACCTTTCTCCTGATGGCGCTCGGGCGCCGTCGTCAGTGGGGCGCCCTCGCTCAGGGCCGCATCCTGGTCAGGGGACGCAAGCCCTGGCTCGCTCCGCGCTTCCCCGCTCTGTTCAAGGCACCCTGAGCCCGATGGACCGATGGTCGAAGCCTGGCTGCGGCGCGCGCAAGGCGCCGGGCATCCCCGCCGGGCAGCGGCTGTGGCGGGCGTTCGACTCGGTGCGGTGCTGGAAGCGAGGTCCTGGGCGCGGTGCCCAGGGTGGTGCAGTTCCGTGAGAGGCGCCGGCTGAGCTCGTGCGGTGCTCGCTGGGCACACGTCAGAAGCTGAGCGGGCCCGCCTGTCGATCAGCCGTCGAAGTAGGCCTGGGCAACGGCGTAGCTGTCCTCATAAAGGTGGTAGCGGGTGATCCGTCCGTCCCGGACGGTGGTGTGCAGGGCGAACGCGGTGTCGATGTCCCGGCCCGTCTTCTTGACCTCGGAGACCATGCGGCCGATGAGCACGGCATCGTCGCCCTCGGCGATGACCTGGCGGAGGTCGAACTCCTTGGCCTCCACGTGCATCTGCAGCAGCTCGAAGAACCTCCGCATGCCCTCCGCGGAGTCGACCTCCGGCACCCAGGGAATGCCCGGCGGGTGCGGGATGGAGAAACGACACCGAGTCGGCGAACAGTGCCGCCGCCTCCGCACACTTCCCCTCGGCGAGCAGCGGGAACAAGCGTTGCACTGTCTGCGCCGGTGACTCTGATGTCATGTATGCCGACGTTACCGGCTGCGTCGGCGCAAGGCGCTCGATCCGGGGCGGCCTCCGAGAGGCCGCCCCGGCAAGCCATCAGCCCGAGGGCGATCCAGCAGCCGCGGCGTCGCCCCGAGGGCCGACGCCGAAGCCCTGCCCTGGCGTGCTAGCCCGCGCTACCGCGGGTCACGTGCACGCCTGCGCCGACCGTGGTCACTTGGGTGTTGCCGTAGCCGGCGCACTCTCCGTACTCCTTGACCCACTTGGTCGTGCCGGCCAGGGAGCCGGAGGACGGCGCGCCGAACGTGACGTCGTACCGCTGCTGCTGGTCGCAGCTGGGCACGTCGTAGTACTCGATGAAACCCGACTGGGAGGCCTTCAGGTTGCCTGACCCGGCGGGCAACGTGTAGGTGCCGACGGGGATCCGCTGTCCGTTGTTGGTGTCGACGACGGTGCCCGACCAGGTGTCCGTACCGGCCTGGGTGATCTCGACGCGGAAGGTGTGGCCGTACACGGCGTCGAAGTCCACTCCGCAGCTGACGCCGGCGCCGCCGTCGGCCCCGTCCGAACAGTTGGCGTGGGTGCTTGTCGTGCCGCTGATGAAGGAGGAGAACACTCCACGCAGGCGCTGGTGCCCGTTCGCGTCCGGCCGCGGCTGGAGTCCCGCGTACCCGATGTCGCTCTGCCCGGTGAACCCGTACTGCATCGCGAAGTAGGTCCCGGCCAGGTGGGCGGTGCCGGTGTTCACGGTGATGGGGAAGTTGAGGGATGTCAGTCCCCCACTGGGAGCCCCGCTCACCGTCCACGACAGCAGTTCGTTCCCGCCGAAGGTCTGCGCCTGTGCGCCAGGTGCCGCGATGAACGGAACGAGTGCGGCCAGTGCTCCAACCGCCATGCGTGTCAACGCTCGCTTCATCCGATGCTCCTCAAGGGGTGTTGGAGGTGAGCAGGGCCGTGAACGTCCGGACACCGCCTTCTCGCATGAGTGCTGCAGACGGTGACGGCGACGGGGAATCGACATGCACCTGACAACTTCAACTTCTGCGCGACGTACTGCCACTTGCCCCCGAAGGGGCACTGCCGCGACAAGCTTCCGCACCAGTGGTCACGTTCTTCGTTCGCCAAAACTCCGCAGCCCGATCGCCTGCGGAAGACTATGGCCCTCCACCCAGGGAGTGTCAATACGTGCTTGCAAACGTGCGACTCCAAGCAGAATCAATCATGGAGACCCGGGTCGGTAGGCATCCACCGCAGGGCAGCCGGGCACGGCAGGCCGATCGGCCGGGAGTTGAAGTCGACCGACGCAGACGACTCGGGGAACGAAGAAGCCCCTCCCCTTGTGCTCTCCGTGCGGGAGCACGGAGAGCACAAGGGGAGGGGCTTCCGACGGCAAACTCAACGTGCCCCAGCGGGGTTGGCGTCCTCGCCCAGATAGGTTCCGTATCCCTCGGCGACGAGCGGGCCCTCGAAGATCAGCACCTCGTTGACCAGTCCGCCCTTCTGGTTGCGGTAGTTGATGACCAGGCAGTCCACGCCTACGTACGACCCGACCACCTCGAACCGCAGGTCCGGGATGCGCCGCAGGCCCTCCGTCCAGTAGGCGCGCAATGCGTCTTTGCCACGAATGACCCCGTCGTCGCCGAGCAGTTGAGCGGCGACCGGCGACCGGAACGTCACGTCGTCGGCGAAGTGAGACAGCAGAGCGTCCAGGTCGTGCGCGTTCCATGCCGTCACCCAGGAATCGACGAATGCCCGCGCTGGTCCATGATCCATGGGCGCATTATGCCCTTCCCCTCGGAACCGTGCCGGGGAATGCCGCCCGACGATCACCTGACCCCAGTCCCCCGCAGTACCAGCAAGGCCACGTCCACCGCCGCGACGACCACGGCCGCACCGAACGCGGTCCGCTCCCGGCGGCGCCCCATCACCGTCCCCGTCGCCGCGGCCAGGACAGCCGCCGCGAGGGCCGTCGCTCCCCATCTGTCGGGTGGGCCGGCGGGGGCCAGTGCCAGAACCGCCGTCGCGGTCACCAGGGGGATCGGGAGGAGCAGGCGTGCACCATCTGGGCCGAATCTGTGCGGCCATCCCCGTACACCCAGCGCCAGATCCGAGCGGATGTCCGGCAGCACATCGCCCAGATGGGCTCCGACTCCCAGGAGCGCGCCGGCGGTGACGACCCACCAGGGCGGCCACGGTTGCCCCGGCAGCCCCAGCGCCACGAACGACGGGAGGGAGGCGAAACCCACCGCGTACGGCACCCAGGACCAGGCTGTCGCCTTGAGTCGTAGGTCGTACGCCCACGCCGCCCCCACGCCCACGAGGTGCACCGTGCCCGCCCGCGCACCACAGGCCAGCGACAGCGGTACGCACAGGGCCAGCGCGATGTATGCGGCCACCCACACGTGTCTCACCTCGATGGCGCCGTCGACGACGGGTTTGTCATGTCGGCCCGCGGCGATGTCCCGGCGCGCGTCGAAGGCGTCGTTGCACCATCCGATGGACAGTTGACCTGCCAGAACGGCGATCGTGGTGAGGACGCCTCGTGCGGCGCCCTGGCCGGAGGTCACGACCATCACGGCAGTCAATGCGGTGACCACCACGACGGGAGCGGGGTGGCACGAACCGGCCAGGGCGACCGCCCGGCCCGTCCGGCGCAGGGTCGCGCCGTCGGCCGCCGCATGCTCGGGTGTGCCCACCCGGCCGATCCTAGACGCCCCGGACCCGCCCGGCCCGAGCACTCGCCCGGGGCCGAACGGCCGGACGGGCGATCCCTGGTGGCGAGCCCTCGGCATGGGGAACACGTGGAGAGCAAGCCAGCCCAGTCGGTCATCGGACGGGAACCCCATGACGCGGATCGCTGCCGTTCACGGCGCCCTCGCACCGCACCGTCGCGCGCAGTCCGAGATCACCGACATGGTGGCCCGCACGTGTCTGCCCAAGGGCACCGACCGCAGGGTCCTGGACCGCCTGCACCGCAGCGCCAGGGTCGGCTCGCGCCATATGACGCTGCCCCTCGACCGGTACGGGGAACTGGACGGGTTCGGCGCCGCCAACGACGTCTTCATCGCTACCGCCACCGACCTGGGCGGCCGGGCTGTCCGGGACGTCCTGCGCATGGCCGGGCTGTCGGCGGCGGACGTGGACCTGTTGATCTTCACTTCCGTCAGCGGCATCTCCACCCCGTCGATCGATGCCCGGCTCGCTGTACGCCTCGGACTGCGGCGCGACGTCAAGAGGCTCCCCATGTTCGGACTGGGCTGTGCCGGCGGCGCCGCCGGTCTGGCACGCATGCACGACTATCTCGTCGGCCGGCCCGACCACGTGGCGGTGCTCCTGTCGGTCGAGCTGTGCTCACTCACGTTCCAGCGCAATGACGCCACCACGGCCAACCTGGTCGCGACCGGGTTGTTCGGAGACGGGGCCGCCGCAGTCGTCGGGTTCGGGGCACACCGGCCGGCCGAGACCGCCGGCCCGACGATCGTGGACACCCGCAGCCACCTCTATCCGGACACCGGGCGCCTCCTGGGCTGGGACGTGAGGGATTCCGGCTTCCGGGTCGTCCTCGATCCGCGGGTGCCCGACGTCATACGCCGTCATCTCGCCGATGACGTCGAGGGGTTTCTCTCAGACCACGGGCTGAAGAGGAAGGACGTGACCGCGTGGGTGTGCCACCCCGGCGGCCCCAAGGTCCTGGAGGCTGTTGCCGAGGCCCTCGACCTGCCCGGTGACGCACTCGACGTGACCTGGCGTCACTTGGCCGAGGTGGGCAACCTGTCCTCGTCGTCGGTACTCCACGTGCTGCGCGACACCCTGGCCGACCACCGGCCGCCGCCGGGCACGCCGGGTGTGCTGCTTGCCATGGGGCCCGGCTTCGCTTGCGAACTCGTATTGCTGCGCTGGTAGTTCGGATCTCGGAGGACAGGGAAAGCATGATCTGGTACGGACTGCTGGTGGCCGCGGTCGCAGGCGAGCGCGTCGCCGAGCTCGTCGTCGCCCGTCGCAACGAACGGTGGAGCGCAGCCCGCGGGGCCACCGTCTCGGGGCAGGGTCACTACCCGGCGATGGTCGCCCTCCACACCGGGCTTCTGGGTGGCTGCCTCTTCGAAGTAGGGCTGGTGGACCGTCCTTTCCTGCCCGCACTGGCGTGGCCGATGCTCGCCCTGTTCGCGGCCGCCCAGGCCCTGCGGTGGTGGTGTGTCAGCACGCTCGGGCCCCGCTGGAACACCCGGGTGATCGTCGTACCCGGACTGCCTCTGGTGACGGGAGGCCCGTACCGCTGGCTGCGGCACCCCAACTATGTGGCCGTCGTCGCCGAGGGCGTCGCCCTTCCGCTGATCCACACCGCATGGGTCACGGCGACCTCGTTCACTCTGCTCAACGCCGCGCTGCTCACCGTCCGCATTCGCTGCGAGAACCGCGCCCTGGCCGCGTCGACCACGCCCGCCGCGGCGTGATCGACGTACTGGTGGCGGGCGGCGGGCCGGCCGGTCTGGCCGCCGCCATCCACGCCGCGCTCGCCGGCCTGGAGACAGTCGTCGTCGAACCCCGCACGTCACCCGTGGACAAGGCGTGCGGAGAGGGCGTCATGCCGAGCGGTGTCGCCGCACTGCGAGGACTGGGCATTCAGGTCACCGGCCACGAGCTGCGCGGCATCCGCTACGTGGACGGCACCGCACGCGCCGAAGCCTGCTTCCGCGACCGCAGCGGGCTGGGAATCCGCCGTACGACGCTGCACGCCGCGCTTCACCGGCGCGTTCTCGATCTCGGCGTGCGGATCGTGAAGGGCAAGGTCGGCGAAGTGCGCCAGAGCGCCGACTCCGTCACCGCGGCGGGTACGACAGCCCGCTGGCTGATCGCCGCCGACGGCCTGCACTCCCCCGTGCGGCGGGCGGTGGGACTGGAGATGCCTGGAGTCAAAGACGGCCGCTACGGACTTCGCCGGCACTTCCGCGTCGAGCCGTGGACCGACTTCGTGGAGGTCCACTGGTCCGGTGAGGGCGAGGCCTATGTGACACCGGTGGGCGAGGATCTGGTGGGCGTCGCGATCCTCAGCCGCTGCCGCCGCAGCTACGACCAGCACCTCGCCGGCTTCCCCGCCCTCACGGCGTTCCTCCGTGGTGCGGCCGCGACGGACGTGCGTGGCGCGGGACCCCTGCGGCAGCGCGCACGACGCAGAGTCGCCGGCCGTGTCCTGCTCGTCGGCGACGCCGCGGGCTACCTGGACGCCCTCACCGGCGAGGGCATCGCCCTCGGGCTTACGACGGCGCGGGCAGCCGTCCGCTGCCTGGCCGCCGGACGACCGCAGGAGTACGAGCGCTCCTGGACACGGCTGACCCGTCGCCACCGGCTGCTGACCGGCGCCCTCCTGGCCGCGGGCCGCCGTCCTGGCACCGCCCGCCTCATCGTCCCGGCTGCGTCCCGGATGCCGCCGGTGTTCTCCGCGGCGGTTCACGCGTTGGAGTAGGGAAGCGTCTGATCGATGTTCAGGCCACGCTGCCCGTTACATGCGCTTCTCCATGCGCTTCGATTCGCCAGGTCCATGTGGGTACTCCGGGTACTCCGGCCAGTTCGCACCGCCGCCTCCCTCGACACCTGACCGGGACGCGGGGAATTCATGGGTCGTCCGGGATCTGTACCGGCCGGGCCCGCCCCACAACTCCTGCTCGGGATCAGCCGACCGCATGCGCACACCATGAGGGCCATTCGGAGGCTCTGCTGTGGCGGCTGCCGTCGGCCAGGCCCCATGTTGGGCACAGTGGACACGTCGCCGCGCACCAGGTGGCGACAGGGCTCTGGGAGGACCGTATGACCGCTTCGTCACCCGCCACCGACGCGCCTCCGGCCCGGTACGACGACCTGCGGGCGCTGGTGATCAACTGCACCCTGAAACGCTCACCGGAAACGAGCAACACTCAGGGCCTGATCGGCCGCAGCACCGCAATCATGGAAGGCCAAGGTGTCCACGTCGACATCGTCCGGGCCGTCGACCACGACATCGCCACGGGCGTGTGGCCCGACATGACGGAGCACGGCTGGGAGACGGACGCCTGGCCGGACCTCTACCGTCAGGTCATGGCCGCCGACATCCTCGTGCTGGCCGGACCGATCTGGCTGGGCGACAACAGTTCCGTGATGAAGCAGGTGATCGAACGCCTCTACGCCTGCTCCAGTCTCCTCAACGACGCCGGCCAGTACGCCTACTACGGCCGCGTCGGCGGCTGCCTGATCACCGGCAATGAGGACGGCGTCAAACACTGCGCGATGAATGTCCTCTACAGCCTCCAACACCTGGGCTACACCATCCCGCCCCAGGCCGACGCCGGATGGATCGGTGAGGCCGGCCCCGGCCCCTCCTACCTGGACCCGGGCTCCGGCGGACCCGAGAACGACTTCACCAACCGCAACACCACGTTCATGACCTGGAACCTGCTGCACCTGGCCCGGGCGTTGAAGGACCTGGGTGGCATCCCCGCCTACGGCAACCAGCGCGCCGCCTGGGACGCCGGCTGCCGCCACGACTACGAAAACCCGGAACACCGCTAGCGGCACCCGTAGGGCAACGGGACGTCTCGCCCCCGGCGCCGGTCGAACGCCGTGCATGCCGCGCACGTCCGCACTCACGACCACCAGCCACCCTCGTCCCGTCAGCCCACCGCGCAACCGGCCCCGAGGAAGCGGCGGCCCGCTTCACGGCTCGTCACCACCCGGCGCTTCATGCCCGGAAAGAGGAACGCGCCGCCCCCATAAGCGCGTTCACGCTCGCGCGCAGCACGCCTTCGCCCGGATGAAGGGCTGAAATACCCCGCGTGAGCGGCGAATCAAAGGCAAGTCCGCGTTCCTTGCCGAGTCGACACTGTGGGCCGGGATTTACCAGTTCTCACACACGGTGAGACACCTGCCCGGAAGGCCTTGGTCGGCAGGGGATTTCACCAGAATCCCGTCGGTCCAAGTCGAGACCTTCACCGACACCGGTGACGATCGACAACTGACTTGCCATCACTTGCGGGCCATTTTCTGAACTCACGCAGATCCTGAGCCGGCTCTTTTCTGCGGGTCCAAGGTCGAAGCCCTCGCCCACCCCGAATCTGGATCTCCCGCGAGCCCATCAGGTCGGCGAGGAGTACCCCCAAGCTGGAGCCCCCAGGCGTCACCTCAGTCGATCCCCTCAGTTCCATCGACCCCTCGGCCTCACCGCACAGGGCCACGTTCAGGAACCATCCGGATCGATACCCGCCAGGAACCGCGCAGCGGGGACGTCCTTCGAGCGCACGACCCGGCCACCATTGATGGCAATGCGCCCCAAAACGTACCAAAAGCGACATGCTGCTATGTCCGCCTTTGAACTAAATGCTAGCTTTTAGGGTTATTCATGACTTAAGCGAGACTGCGACTATCTCGTGAGGCATTTACGCGAAATATGGCGCTCTGCTGTGTAATCAAGCGGGATACCAGTCCGCGCCCCATTCAGTGAGTCGCGTCACACGGTCGGACGCGCGGGCCCCGGGCTCCGCTGCGCCTACTCCCCTTCTGCGCAAAGAAGGTTGGGCTTTTCGATCAAAGGGAGCGGCGGGTTCAGGTCGCCGGAAACAGGGCTCTCGAATTTCGCTCCCGGAATTCTGGTCTTGTTCCGTCCGCGCTCTCTCGCCTAATGTCACCGTCAATCCGGATGGAACGCCGAATCCTGCCGCTGTCCGGAATCCCTCCCACTCACTCGGTCACGCACGGCAGGAGCGGGGGACCCAGGTAAGCCGCCGATCCGGTTTCCGGAACGGCTCGGGGTGCAGTCGCACACATAGTGCGACCGGACATCTCCCGTCCGAACCCGACAGCTCACCTCGCAGGCGACGGAGAGGAATTTTTCATGCCCGCAAAGGGAATGCACCGCCGCACCAAGTCCATCTCGCTCACCCGGGGACTCGCCGCCGCAGGCACGGGCGCGGCCGTGCTCGCTCTCCCGGTGCTCGGCGCGACCAGCGCCAGCGCGGCGCAGGCCGCCCCGGCAGCGAAGAGCGCCGCGGCCCCCGCGACGTACGTCGTCGCCGCGGGCGACACCCTCAGCAAGATCGCGCGAGAGCACTCTCTGAGCGGCGGCTGGCAGAAGCTGTACCAGGACAACCGAGCCGCCGTTGGCGGTAACCCGGGGCTGATCCACCCCGGCCTCAAGCTCACGCTCGGCAAGAAGAGCTCCGCGACGCCCGTGGCCACCGAAGAGTACGCCGCGCGGGCCGACCGCTCCGAGGTCCGGACCCCGCTCGCCGCTGCCCCGGCGAAGAAGTCCTACACCAACGACCTCGACGGCTGGATCAAGGAGTCGCTGGACATCATGGCCCAGCACAACATTCCCGGCTCCTACGAGGGCATCCACCGCAACATCATGCGCGAGTCCTCCGGCAACCCGCTGGCCATCAACAACTGGGACTCCAACGCTGTCGCAGGAACCCCGTCCAAGGGGCTCCTGCAGGTCATCGACCCCACGTTCAAGGCGTACCACGTGCCCGGCACGTCGATGAACAGCTACGACCCGGTCGCCAACATCACCGCCGCCTGCAACTACGCGGCCGACAAGTACGGCTCGATCGACAACGTGAACGGCGCGTACTGACAGCAGGTCTCACCATGAGGGATCCGGCGGCTGCTCAGCTGCGCTCCTAGGGCTCCGCCCCGGCTCGGCGCAGTGGACGCCGCGGTCCGCTCCCCTCAACGGAAGCCCAGCGACTGCCTGTTGAAGCGCATCGATGTCGCCATGGCCCTGAAGTCCCCTCAATAGGAAGGGACTTCAGGGCCTTTTTCGTCCTGTCCTCCCTCTTGCGCGCCATCACCCCCGTGCATATCCTCCCCGCGGATCGAAGCGCTTCGACACCACGGAGAGAGACAGCATGGCAGACCTGCAGCCAGTCATCCCCGGGTTCCACCCGGATCCCAGCGTCTGCCGCGTCGGCGACGACTACTACCTCGCGTGCTCGAGCTTCGAGTACGTCCCCGGAGTGCCGCTCTTCCACAGTCGCGACCTGGTGCACTGGCGGCTGATCGGCAACGTCCTCGACCGGCCCGGCCAGTTGCGGCTGCCCCTGGACACACCTTCCTCCGCCGGGATCTACGCGCCGACGCTGCGCCACCACGACGGCCGCTTCTGGCTGATCGTCACCAATGTGAGCAAGGGAGGCGGCAATCTGCTCGTCTCCGCGACCGACCCGGCGGGCCCCTGGTCGGACCCGGTCCCCCTGCCCGGCGTCCCCGGCATCGACCCTGATCTCGCCTGGGACGAGGACGGCGCGTGCTGGGTCACGGTGGCCGGGATCTCCCAGGTCCGCATCGACCCTCACACCGGCGAGACCTTCGGCGAGCCGCGCTCGCTGTGGTCCGGTACGCCGGGCGCCAAGGCCCCTGAGGCGCCGCACCTGTATCACGTGGGCGACCACTGGTACCTGCTGATCGCCGAGGGTGGCACCGAGCGCGGGCATGCCGTCTCCGTGGCCCGCGGCCCCGCGCCCACCGGCCCCTTCGAACCGTGCCCGGCCAATCCGGTCCTGACCCACCGCAGCACCGACGAACCCGTCCAGAACACCGGCCACGCCGATCTGGTGCAAGCGCCCGACGGCACGTGGTGGATGGTCTTCCTCGGGGTACGGCCGCGTGGCGGCACCCCCGGCTGGCACGTGCTCGGCCGTGAGACCTTCCTCGCGCCGGTCACCTGGGAGAACGGCTGGCCGGTCGTCGGCCCGCCGGCGACGACTGGGCCCGTGTCCGTCTCCGCCGAACCCTTCACCGACGACTTCGACGACCCCGATCTGCAGCCCTCCTGGATCTCACTCCGGCACCGCTCCCCGCGGCACTGCACCACGAAGGAACGCCCGGGCCGGCTGACCCTTCACGCCGTCGGGAACGGGCTCGACGCCGCCGATGTCACCTTCGTAGGCCATCGGCAGCAGCACCTCTCCTGCCGCGTCCGCGCCCACCTCGACCCGGCGGACGGCACCGGCGGCCTCGCGGTCCGGCTCGACGAGCTGCACCACTACGAGATCGAGGCCGACGCCGCCGAGGTACGGGTGATCGCCCGCGTCGGGCCGCTACGCACCGTGGTGGGTTCGACGCCCAGGGTGACGGCCGACGGACCGCTGGTGCTCGGTGTCGACGTGAGCCACACGGACACCCCGCGCGACCCGCGGACCGGCCCCGACACGCTCGCGTTCGGAGTCGAGGATGCGCAGGGAACGTTCACCGCACTGGCGACTCTCGACGGCCGCTACCTGTCGACCGAGGTGGCCGGCGGGTTCACCGGCCGTGTCATCGGCCTGTACGCCGCGACCGGCACCGCCCACTTCGACTGGTTTCGCTACGAGCCGCTCGCCATCTGACCCGACCGCTGTCCGGGACCACTGAACTCAGCCACTGAGAGGGACCCCGTATGAGACAAGCACGGAGCCGCAGACGCCGCGCCGGATGGGTGGCGGGCCTCTTCCTGGCCTTGCTCGCCACCGCCGGCACCGCGCAGACCGGCGCTGTGGCGGCAGCCCGCCCCGCTCCTGCCGCGACCGCCTCCGCCATGGACACCGTCGCCGCCATGCAGCCCGGCTGGAACCTGGGCAACACCCTCGACGCCATCCCCGATGAGACGTCCTGGGGCAACCCGCCGGTCACCAAGGCGCTCTTCGACACGGTCAAGAGCCAGGGCTTCCGCAGCGTCCGCATCCCCGTCACCTGGGGGAACCACCAGGCGTCACAGGCGCCTTACACGATCGACGCCACGTTCCTTAGCCGGGTTCGGCAGGTGGCCGACTGGGCGCAGGCGGACGGTCTGCGCGTCGTGCTGAACGTGCACCACGACTCCTGGCAGTGGATCAACAAGATGGCCACCGACCACGACCAGGTGCTCGCCCGCTACAACGCGACCTGGCAGCAGATCGCCACCGCGTTCAAGGACGAACCCCGCACGCTGCTCTTCGAGAGCATCAACGAACCGGCCTTCGACAACGCCGACGACGCACGGAAAGCGGAGTTGGTCGACGAGCTCAACACCTCGTTCCTCAGCATCGTGCGCGCGTCGGGCGGCGCGAACGCGCAGCGCCTCCTCGTGCTGCCCACTGTCGGCGGCCGCTCTGACGCGGCTGTCGCGGGGCCGCGCGTACGGCGTGAACGCGACGCTGCAGGCCCGGTTCTCGTCCGGAGTGCCGTGGCGGATCGATGTGACGACGTACGAGCCACCGGTCCTCGCGGACGCCACGGGCACGACCGGCGCTTTCGCGGCCCCTGTGCAGTTCCGGGGCGACTCCCTGGCGACCATGGAGGCGAAGTACGCCGACGGCACCGGCGCGGGACCGGCCGGCTGGACTTCGTACCAGCAGTTCGGCACCTCGTTCGCCCCGGATTACGACGGCGGCACGCTCGACCTCACCGCCGACTTCCTGCACTCCCTCAAGGACGGGGTGCCGGTGACGCTCACCTTCCACTTCTGGAGCGGCACCATCGTCACGTACGAGGTGACGCGGTCGGGAGACGAGGTGAAGGGAACCGCCGTCTCCTGACCAAGGGCACCGAACGGGTCACAACTCCCGTACCCCGTACGGGAGTTCCGTTCCCTCCACCTCCACCGTGACCGACCCGCTGTCCGCGTCCCGGCGCACCCGGTATGTGGCGGCGGGGCTCCCGTCGTGCTGCGGCACCGTCACGGTCACGTCCTGCGCGCCCGGCGCCACGAGCAGGGTGACACCGTCGGTCCAGTCGCCGTCGGGGCGCCGGTCGTCCGCGCCGAGCGGGACGACCGCGCCGGGGCGGACGAACAGCGGCAGGCTGTCGAAGCCGTGGGTCTCGCGCAGCCAGCGCCCGCCCTCGACCCGCTCCCCCGTCAGCAGCCGCGTCCACGTGCCCGCGGGCAGATAGAACTCGACGTCGCCGTCCCCCGAGAAGACCGGCGCCACGAGCAGGTCGGGACCGAGCATGTACTGGCGGTCCAGGACCCGGCACGTCGGGTCCTCCGGGAAGTCGAGGAGCATCGGGCGCATCACGGGGACGCCGGTGAGGTGTGCCTCGACCGCCGCGCCGTACAGATACGGCATGAGACGGTGCTTGAGGAGTGTGAACTTCCGTGCCACGTCCACCGCTTCCTCGCCGAATGCCCACGGCACGCGGTACGAGACATTGCCGTGCAGGCGGCTGTGCGAGGAGAGCAGGCCGAAGGCGAGCCAGCGCTTGAAGACGGCCGGGTCGGGGGTGCCCTCGAAGCCGCCGATGTCGTGCGACCAGAACCCGAAGCCCGACAGGGACAGGGAGAGGCCGCCGCGCAGGGATTCCGCCATCGCCGTGAACGACGCGAAGCAGTCGCCGCCCCAGTGCACCGGGAACTGCTGGCCGCCGGCCGTCGCCGAGCGGGCGAAGACCACCGCCTGTCCACTGCCGCGCTCCTTCTCCAGCAGCTCGAAGACGGTGCGGTTGTAGAGGTGTGCGTAGTAGTTGTGCATGCGCTCGGGGTCGGAGCCGTCGTGCCAGACGACGTCGGTCGGGACGCGCTCGCCGAAGTCCGTCTTGAAGCTGTCGACGCCCATGTCAAGCAGGCCGCGCAGCTTGCCCGCGTACCAGTCGCGCGCGCCCGGGTCGGTGAAGTCGACGAGCGCCATGCCGGGCTGCCACAGGTCCCACTGCCAGACGTCGCCGTTCGGCTTGCGGACCAGATGGCCCAACTCACGGGCCTCGTCGAAGAGGGGGGACTTCTGGGCGATGTACGGGTTGATCCACATGCTGATGCGCAGGCCGCGCGCCTTGAGGCGGCGCAGCATGCCGACCGGGTCGGGGAAGACGTCCGGGTCCCAGGTGAAGTCGGACCACTGGTACTCGCGCATCCAGAAGCAGTCGAAGTGGAAGACGGTGAGCGGGATGTCGCGCTCGGCCATGCCGTCGACGAACGACGTGACCGTCCCCTCGTCGTACTCGGTGCAGAAGGAGGTGGTGAGCCACAGGCCGAACGACCAGGCCGGCGGGAGAGCGGGGCGTCCGGTGAGCGCGGTGTAGCGGCGCAGCACGTCTTTCGGGGTCGGGCCCGCGACGACGTAGAACTCGACCGACTGGTCCTCGACGCTGAACTGGAGCTGGCCGACGGACTCCGTGCCGATCTCGTAGCCGACCTTCCCGGGGTGGTTGACGAGGACGCCGTAGCCGCGGGAGGAGAGGTGGAAGGGGACGTTCTTGTAGGCCTGTTCGCTGCTGGTACCGCCGTCGGCCTGCCAGATGTCCACCGTCTGGCCGTTCTTGACGAACGGGGTGAAGCGTTCACCGAGGCCGTAGATGTGCTCGCCGACGCCGAGCGCGAGCTGGGCGACCATGTGGTGGGCGCCGTCGGGGGTGGTGGCGAAGGCGGTGCCCTTGCGTTCGACGGCCGTCAGTCGGCGTCCGGTCGAGGAGTCGAGGAATTCCAGGCCCCACTCCCCTGCCGTGTCCAGGCGGACGGTGAGCGGGCCCGTCGTCAGCTCGGTGACCGTGCCCTCGCGGGTCACCTGTGCGCCACCGGCGCCTTCCTCACGCAGCAGCTCGAAGTCGGGTCCTCGGTGCCGCTTGCCCGCGTGGTGGGTGAAGCGGACGCCGATGACGCCCTCGGCGGGGGTGAAGCAGTCGATGGTGATCAGAGGCTGGTTGAGGGTGTCGCCGCGGTCGCGGACCTGCCGGACGGCGGCGTACGCGGTGAACCGGTCGTCGGCCGCAAGGATCTGGCGGACCTCGGTGGCGTACGCGGCGTGGACGCCGTCGCGCATCAGCCAGAAACCGTCGGTGAACTTCATGCGGTGGTCCCCCGTGGGATGAAGGTGAGCCGGGCCAGACGGACCTCGCCGCCGAGCCGCACGCGCAGGTCATGTACTCCGCGGGCGGTGAGGTCGGCGTCCAGGGTGACGTAGTGGTACGGGCTGCCGGTCGGCGGGACGGTGACCGTGCCGCCGTCCCCGATCGCGACGGTGCCCGCGCCCGCGACGGTCAAGCGCACGGCGCTGACTCCGTCGGTGCCCAGGTCGCAGTTGCGGTAGAGAAGCTCGGCGTGGGGCCCGGTGACGGTGACGGCGTCGCCGGACGTCTTCGTGCGGTCGACGATCGCCGTGCCGCTCTGTTCGTCGTACGCCGCCGCGTCCAGGCCCTCGACGAGGACGGGCCGGGGCGCGGGCTCGTCACCGTCGAGCAGCAGGCGCGTGGTGAGGCGGATGTCCTCGCTGGAGGCACCGACGAGGAGTTCGTACGTGCCCGAGGTGACGCTCCAGCGGCCTTGGGCAACGTCCCAATGGCCGAGGTCGGCGACGGACACGGTGAACGTGACGCGCTCCGACGCCCCGGGCGCGAGGGCGATGCGGTGGTGCGCGAGGAGCTGGCGGCGCGGGCGCGGGACGGGCATGCCGAGCGGTCGGACGTACAGCTGCGGGACCTCGTCGGCCGGCGTGGCGCCGGTGTTGGTGACGGTGAAGGCGCACTCAAGTGTGTCCGCGTCGCGGTGCGCGACGAGTCCGTCGTAGTCGAACGAGGCGTAGGACAGGCCGTGTCCGAAGGGGTACAGCGGTGTGCCCTCGAAGTAGAGGTAGGTCTGGCGGGAGCCGATGACGTCGTAGTCGAGCAGGTCCGGCAGGTCGCCGTCGGCGGCGTACCAGGTCTGCGGAAGGCGTCCGGCGGGGCTGACGTCGCCCGCGAGGACCCGGGCGAGGGCACGACCCGCGGCTTGACCTCCGTGGGCGGTCCACAGCAGGGCGGGGAGCTCGGTGTCCGCGTCGGGCACGGCGTAGGGGTACGAGCCGATCAAGGCCAGGGCGGTGTTCGGGTTGACGGCGCGGGCCGCTCGCCACAGCCGGTCCTGGTGGTCGGGGAGGGCGAGCGTCGTGCGGTCCTCGGTCTCGCGGCCGTTGATGTGCGGGTCGTTGCCCGCGACGACGATCACCACGTCGGCGTCGGCGGCTGCCCGCGCCACGGCGTCCGCGCCGCGCTCCACGTACTCCACCTCGAAAGCCGTGCCCTGCTCGGCAACCTTCACGCCGTCGGCGGCGACGGCGACGTACCGGCCCGTGCCCGTGTGTCTCAGGAGGTGAGCGTTTCCGTGCCGTTCCAGGGTGTACGTCTCCTGGACGACCCAGCCGCCGGGCTGCTCGGCGGACGCCCGCACGAAGCCGTCCTCGGCGACGGACAGGTAGCGGCCGTCGGGTGCGCGCAGGGTGAGGACGTCGTTCCCCCAGTCGACGAGGGCGAGTTCGGTGCCCGACTCGGCGGCGGTGGTGAGCGGCGGGAGGTCGGTGCGGGCGGCGAGGAGGGCGGGGTCAAGGGCGCCCTCGGCGCCGCGCACATGGTCGTCGGCGTCGCTCTCGGGCACGTGCAGCCATCCGGCGTCGCACCGCAGCCGCACCCGGTCCACGCCCTCCGCGAAGGTGACGTGCTCGGTGCCGAACCGCTCGCGGAGGCCGTCGAGCGGGGTGGAGCGGTGGATGAGGGTGCCGCTGTACCAGTCCGTCTTGCACTCGTCGGCGAGCAGGCCGACCAAGGCGATGTGGGCGGTGTCGGGAATCGGCAGCAGGTCGTCGTTCTTGAGCAGCACGACCGCCTGCTCGGCGGCCTCTTGCGCGAGGGCGCGGTGTTCCTCGGTGTCGAAGGCCCCGGCGCCTTCGAAGGGGTCGCCGTCCTCGAACTCGCCGAGGCGCAGCCGCACATCGAGCTGCCGGCGCGCGGCGGTGTCGATGTCCGACTCGGAGATCAGCCCCTGGCCGAGGGCGCGGCGGATCCGCCCGGTGATCGTCGAGGAGTCGGTGCCGTGGTCGGTGAAGCTGTCGACGCCCGCGACGAGGGCGGCGGCGGTGGCCTCCTCGTGGGTGTCGAAGTAGTGCTCGGAGTCGACGAGGTTGCTGGGCGCGCCCGCGTCCGAGCACACGATGAGTTCCTGTCCGGTCCAGGTCCGCAGCTGCTCGCGCAGATAGGGCGATACATGGTTGGGCCGGCCGTTGACCAGGTTGTAGGCGGGCATGACGCCGGCGACGGCGCCGGCCTCGACGGGGCCGCGGAATGCCTTGAGGTCGTATTCGTGCAGGACGCGGGGGCGCACGGAGGAGTTCGACGTGTCCCTGCGCGTCTCGTTGTTGTGGGCGAGCCAGTGCTTGAGGACGGGGGCGGTGCGCCAGAACGTGGGGTGGGTGCCGCGCAGGCCGCGTGTGTAGGCGGTGGCGATGGCGGCAGTGAGGTGCGGGTCCTCGGAGTAGCCCTCCTCGTTGCGGCCCCACAGCGGGTGGCGGAGCAGATTGACCGTGGGCGCCCAGACGTTGAGGCCGATCCGGTCGTCGCACTCGCGCATCGCGCGCGCTTCGGCGGAGACGGCGTCGCCGATCCGCCGCACCAGGTCCTCGTTCCACGTCGCGCCGAGCCCGACGGACTGCGGGAACACGGTGGCCGGGCCCATCCACGCGACGCCGTGCAGTGCCTCCTGTCCGGTGCGGAACGCGGCGAGGCCGACTCGCTCCGCCCCCGGAGTGAACTGGTGCAGCAGCGCGATGCGTTCGTCGAGCGTGAGCCGGGACAGCAGGTCGTCGACGCGCTTGTCCGCGGGCGGTGCCGCGTCCGGGTGGAGCGGGAGTCTCTCGGTCACGTGCGGGTCCCTTGGCGAAGGTGGTCAGCGAATCTTCGAAGCGCTTCGATGCTCCGCAGTCAGGTTGTCATGTGTCAAGTGCCTGAAAGGGAATGGACGTTCAGGAATTCTGTGCACCGCTCTTGTGACCGGGGAAGCGCTCCCTTAACCTCGCTGCAACATCGAAGCGCTTCGACAAATGCGCGACGCGTTCCCCGAAGGGTTACCGCAATGACGCCGAACTCGCCCTCCGCCTCCGCTCCCAGCCGGAGAAGTTTCCTCGCCTCCACCGCCGTGGCCGCCGCAGCGGTGGCCGGTGGGATGCCGCTGCTCGCCGCGTGCGGCGGGTCGGAGAACAAGGACCGGGAAGGCACGACCTCCGGGAAGGCCGCCGACAAGTTGCTGCCGACCTTCGTCGCCAGCAAGTTCGCCAACCCCGACGTGCCGTCGAAGAACGGCTCGGCATCCGGCTACACCGGGAAGGTGTCCCTGTCGGCACTCGCCGCGTCGGCGCCGCACAAGCTCGGCACCGGCGCGCCCATCAAGATCATGTCCCCGCTCTGGGGCACGTCTCCCAAGGGCGACTGCGCCTACTACAAGGCGGTCGACAAGGCGGCGGGCACCAAGGTCACCTGGCAGAACCAGGACGGCAACACCTACGGCGAGAAGCTCGGCGCGGTCCTGGCGAGCAGCGAGATACCCGACATGGTGGTGGTGCCGAGCTGGGAGCTGACCGGCAAGATCCCGAACGCGGTCGCGGCGAAGTTCATGGACCTCGGCCCCTACTTGGCGGGCGACAAGGTCAAGAAGTACCCGAACCTCGCCGCGATCCCCTCGGACTCCTGGCGGATGAGCATCTTCGGCGGCGACCTGCGCGGCATCCCGATGCCGTCCGCCAGGGCCACCTTCATCGTGCCCTACTACCGCAAGGACCTCTTCGACAAGAAGGGCTACGACGTCCCCAAGTCGCCCGACGAGTTCCTCAGTTGGGCCAAGGACGCCACGAGCGCCAAGGCCAAGGTGTACGCCTGCGGCGACATGTCCTGGACCGCCTTCAACATCTTCGGTGTCCGCGCCTCGGGTTCGCTCGGCTGGCACATCGGGGACGACGGCAAGCTGACGTACCGCATCGAGCAGCCCGAATACCTGGAAGCGCTGGAGTGGACCCGCAAGCTGTTCGACGCCGGGGTCGTGCACCCCGATGACAAGTCCCGCACGGGCGACGCCGGCCAGCGCTTCACCGCGGGCCAGATCCTCGTCTACAACAACGACATCTCCAACTGGTACGTGAAGAGTGCCGAACAGGCCAAGTCCAACCCGGACTTCGTCTGCGAGGCCATCGACATCTTCGGCCCCGACGGCGGCGACCCGACACTGTACGCGAGCCAGCCCGCCACGATCTGGTCGTTCATCCGCAAGGGCGCCTCGAAGACCACGGTCGAGAACGCGCTGGCCGCGGCCAACTTCGCCGCCGCCTCCTACGGCACGAAGGAGCGGATGCTCGTCGACTACGGCGTCGAGGGCACCCACTACACGGTCAAGGACGGCCTGCCGGTCAAGACCGACCAGGGCAACCAGGAGGTCATCAACGCCTGGGTGATGCTCGCCGCCCCCGCCCCCTACCTGGCCCACCCCGACCTCCCCGACGTCACCCGCAAGCAGGTCGAGTGGGAGCAGCGGATGGGCGCGTTCACGAAGAAGACCTCCACATACGGCATGAACATCGTCGAACCGTCCCGCTACGCGAACCTGGCCTCGCCGTTCGAGCAGCTGGAGATCGACTACGTACGCGGCAACAAGAAGCTGTCCGACCTGCAGCAGGCCATCTCCACCTGGAAGTCCGGCGGCGGCGAGAAGCTGCGTGACTGGTACAAGAAGCTCATCGAAAAGAACGGCAGCGGCAACTGATGTCTCTCACGGCCGGGAGCAGGCCCGACGGGACACGTCCCGCGACGGCCGTCGAGGAACCGGCGGCCGCTCTCGCCCCGAAGGCGGTTCCCAAGAAGCGCGCGGCCGGCAAGGTCCACTGGCGGGTCCGGCTGCGCCGCGACCGCGCGCTCATCCTGATGACGCTGCCTGCCATCGGACTGCTCCTGCTCTTCAACTACGTACCGCTGCTCGGCAACGTGGTCGCCTTCCAGGACTACGACCCCTACGCCTCCGGCAACGGCATCACCGCGATCTTCCACAGTCCCTGGGTCGGCATCGAGCAGTTTTCGCGCATGCTCGACGACCCGCAGTTCTGGACCGCGGTGAAGAACACCATCGTGCTGTTCCTGCTCCAACTGGTGCTGTTCTTCCCGATCCCCATCGCCCTCGCGCTGCTCATCAACAGCGTGATCCGGCCCCGGGTGCGGGCAGTGGCGCAAGCGATCATGTACCTTCCGCACTTCTTCTCGTGGGTCCTCGTCGTCACCGTCTTCCAGCAGATCTTCGGCGGCGCGGGCATCATCGCGCAGACCATGGAGCGGCACGGCTGGGGCGGCTTCGACCTGATGACGAACGCGTCCCTGTTCAAGTTCCTGGTGACCGCGCAGTCCGTGTGGAAGGACGCGGGCTGGGGGATCATCGTGTTCCTCGCCGCGCTCGCCGCCGTCTCCACGGACCTGTACGAGGCCGCCGCCATGGACGGCGCGGGGCGCTGGCGCCGCATGTGGCACGTGACGCTGCCCGCGCTGCGGCCGGTGATCGCCCTTCTCCTGGTCCTGCGGGTGGGCGACGCGCTCTCCGTCGGCTTCGAGCAGTTCCTGCTCCAGCGCGACGCCGTCGGCCGCGGGGCGAGCGAGGTCCTCGACACCTATGTGTGGAACGTCGGCATCCAGTTCGGCGACTTCAGTTACGCGGCCGCGGTCGGGCTGATCAAGGGTGTCATCGGCATCTGTCTGGTGCTCGGTGCGAACAAGTTCGCTCATCTGCTCGGTGAGCAGGGGGTGTACCGGAAATGAGCCTCAACACGCAGCTGATCCGCAGTTTGCAGGCGCCGCCTCGCCCCGCGTGGGAAGAGGCCCCGAGCCGGACCGGACTCACGATGAAGGGCGGCTTCCTCGCCCTGTGCTGCCTCGGGGTGCTCGCCCCTCTGTGGATCGTGATCGTCACCAGTCTCTCCCCGAAGCCCGTGATCGACCGCGCCGGCGGTCTCGTCGTCGTCCCCCAGGGCATCACCTTCGTCAACTACACGGAGCTGCTCGGCGGCGGGCAGGTGAGCCGGGCCCTCATGGTGTCGTTCGGCGTCACCCTTGTCGGCACCCTGTTCTCGATGACGGTCTCGGTCCTCGCGGCCTACGGTCTGTCGCGGCCGGGAAGTCTCGGGCACCGCGTCATCCTGATGATCCTGATGGCGACCATGTTCTTCGGGGCGGGACTCATCCCGACGTATCTGCTGGTGCAGTCGCTCGGCCTGACGGACACCTATCTGTCGCTGATCCTGCCGAGTGCCGTCAGCGTCTTCAACATTCTGGTGCTGCGCGGGTTCTTCATGGGGATCTCCCCCGAACTCTCCGAGTCCGCCCGCATCGACGGAGCGAGCGACCTGCGCATCCTGCTCACCATCATCATGCCGCTGTCGCGGGCCGTGCTCGCCGTGATCTCCCTGTTCTACGCGGTGGGGTACTGGAGCGCCTGGTTCAACGCCTCCATCTACCTCACCGACCAGCAGATGATGCCGCTGCAGAACGTCCTCATCCAGCTGGTGCAGAGACACACCGAGGCGCCGACCGGGCTGCAGCAGGCGGTCCGCACGGGTGAGCTCTCGACGCTCGGGCTGGAGATGGCCGTCATGGTGCTCGCCCTGGTCCCGGTCGCCATTGCCTCTCCGTTCGTCCAGCGCCACTTCAAGAAGGGCATGCTCACGGGGGCGGTGAAGGGGTGACGATCGCGCGCGGCGGCCGCCTGCTGTTCGGCGGCGACTACAACCCGGAGCAGTGGCCCGAGGAGGTGTGGGCCGACGACGTCCGGTTGATGAAGGAGGCCGGCGTCACCTCGGTGACACTCGGCGTCTTCTCCTGGGCGAAGCTGGAACCGAGTCCGGGTGCCCGGGAGTTCGGCTGGCTGGACCGGCTGATGGACCTGATGCACGCGCACGGCATCGGGGTCGTCCTGGCGACGCCGACCGCGTCACCGCCACCGTGGCTGGGCCGCCTGCACCCGGAGACACTGCCGCGCGACGAGAACGGGCAGACCGTCTGGTGGGGCTCACGCCAGCAGTTCGCGCACTCCTCCGACGCGTACCGCCGCTACGCCGCCGCGATCACCGAGGACCTCGCCGTCCGCTACGGCCACCATCCCGCTCTGCGGATGTGGCACATCAACAACGAGTACTGCACGTTCGACCACGGCGACGAGGCGGCCCGCGCCTTCCGCGACTGGCTGCGCACGAGGTACGGCACTCTCGACGCCCTCAACGACGCCTGGGGCACGGCTTTCTGGAGCCAGCACGTGGAGACGTGGGCCGATGTGATCCCACCGCGCCGCGCCCAGTACCTGCACAATCCGGCGCAGGTCCTCGACTTCCGCCGCTTCACCTCGGACGCGCTGCTGGAGTGCTACACGGCCGAGCGAGACATCGTCCGACGGCACTCCCCGGCCGACGTCCCGGTCACCACCAACTTCATGCCGTTCTGGACCGGACAGGACGCATGGGTGTGGGCGGAGCGGGAGGACGTGGTGTCGGTCGACGTGTACCCCGATCCGCGGGACCCGCTGGGCGGTCAGTACAACGCGATGATCGCCGACATGACGCGCAGCCAGGCACGCGGCCCCTGGATGGTGATGGAGCAGGCGGCGGGCCCCGTCAACTGGCGCGGCGTGAACCACCCCAAGCCGCGCGGCCTGAACCGGCTCTGGTCGCTGCAGACGGTGGCACGCGGCGCCGACGCCGTCTGCTACTTCCAGTGGCGGCAGTCCCGGCAGGGCGCCGAGAAGTTCCACTCGGGGATGGTCGGCCACGCGGGCGAGGAGGGCCGTGCGTTCGCCGAGGTGAAACAGATCGGTGCGGAACTTGCGGAGCTCGGGTCGCAGGTCGCGGGTACTCATATCGCCGCCGATGTCGCCGTGCTGCACGACTGGCACTCCTGGTGGGCCGGTTCCCAGGACGGCAGGCCGTCGTCACACGTCGCGTACGAGGACGTGGTACGCGCCTGGCACCGGGCTCTGTGGGAGGCGCACCTCACCACTGACTTCGCGCACCCCGAACACGACCTGCCCGCATACAAGTTGGTGGTGGTGCCACACCTGTACCTGCTCACGGACGCGGCGATCGAGAATCTCCTGGCGTACGAGCGCGACGGTGGAACGCTCGTGTCCGGGTTCTTCACCGGTGTCGCCGACGGGGACGACCGGGTGCGGCCCGGCGGCATGGACGCGCGGCTGCGCGCACTGTTCGGGATCCGTACGGTGCACGAGTGGTGGCCGCTGGACCCCGACGAGACCGTGGACTGCGGGGAGTTCACCGGCACCCTGTGGTCGGAGGAGCTGACGGCCGAACCCGGCACCGAGGTCACCGCCGTGTACCGCGGTGGTGACCTCGACGGACTGCCGGCCGTGCTGCGGCGCGACCGGGCCCGGTACCTTTCGACGCTTCCCGAACCCCCGGCGCTGCGCTCACTGCTCGAGGACGTGGCGGCCGAGGCCGGCGTGCGGCCTCCGCTGCCCGGCCTCCCCGCCGCTGTGGAGGCCGTACGCCGCGGCGAGTTGCTGTTCCTGCTGCATCACGGACGGGACGAGGTGACCGTCGCGCTGCCGCACGACACGACATACCAGGACCTTCTGACGGGGGCCGGTCACTCCGGCTCGGTGACGCTCGGGCGGTTCGGGGTCGCAGTACTCGCTCCAGGGACGGGGACTCGGGGGCGCAGTGCTGCCTGACCATCCGCACGGAACCTGGGAAGCGGCGCCGGCCACGCGCTGGGAGGACGCCTTTCTCAGCGGGAACGGCAGCCACGGCGCTCTTGTGTTCGGTGACCCGCACGACGATCGGGTGATCGTCACCCATCACGCGCTGGTCCGCCCGGACGGCGACCCGCGCCCACGGCCGCCCGCGCTCGCCGCCCACCTCCCCCACCTCCAGGACCGGCTGCTGGCCGGTGACGTCACAGCGGCCGAGCAGTTCACGGACGGTCGGACGCTGCGCTGGGTGCAGGCGTTCCATCCGGCCTTCCAGGTGCGGTTCGTGCGGGACAGCGTGGTGTGGCGCGGCTACCGGCGCACGGTCGACTTCGCGACGGGGGTGGCCGAGGCACAGTGCAGCGGCTGGCGCGGGCGGGTGTTCGTGTCACGGGCCGACGACGTCGTCGTGCAGTACGTCACCGGTCCCGGGCTCGCCGGAGAGGTGTCCCTGGACCACGGCCTCGCCGGTGTCCCGAGCGGGCTCGGGGTCGGCCGCAGCGTCGTCCTGACGCCCCAAGGCGCCCAGCTGGCACTGCGCTGCCGCTACCCGGACAGCGACCTGGCGTACACCGGGGTGACGGTCGCGCTGATGCACGGCGGCCGGAGCTCGGTGGGCGCCGCGGGCCTCAGGGTCGACGGCGCGGACGGGCTGTTGCTGCTCACACGGGTGCGGCGCCATCCGGGGGAACTGGACGCGGCGGCGGAGGCGGCGGCCCTTGTGTCACTGGCCGCCCCGGCTGCCGCCACGGACCTGGGGAAAACGTACGAGAGGCTCCTCGCCCGGCACGAGGAGCGACACCGCGCCGCGTACGAGCGGGTCACCTTCGAACTCGCCGCGCCGCGCTCCGAACGCGGCCTGCCCGGCTCGGAGCTGGTCGCACGCCCGGAGAGCCCGGCTCTCCTGGAGCGGCTGTTCGCGGCGGGGCGCTACCACCTGCTGAGCGCGTCCGGCGCGCTGCCGCCGCGGCTCACCGGGCTGTGGACCGGCGAATGGGACACGGCCTGGTCGGGGGCGTTCACCACGGACGCCAACCTCAATCTCCAGACGGCGTCCGCGACGGCCTGCGACCTGACCGAGGTGACACAGGCGCAAGGTGCCCTGATCCAGAGGCAGTTGGCCGACTGGCGGGACAACGCGCGGGAGATCTTCGGGGCACGGGGCATCGTCGCGCCCGCACACACCGACGGCGAGTCGGGACACACGTACCACTTCCAGCGGGAGTGGCCGATGCACCTGTGGACGGCAGGCGCCGACTGGCTGCTCACCCCGCTCGTCGAGCACGCCGAGACGACCGGCGAGCGGGCCGCATGGCTGGCCGAAGCGCTCTGCGACGTCGCCCTGTTCTACGAGGACTTCCTCACCAGGACAGGTCCCGACGGGCGCCTGGTCGTCGTACCGTCCTACTCACCGGAGAACCGGCCCGCGAACGCGAGCTGGGGCACGCTCAACGCCACGATGGACATCGCCGCCGCCCGGCACGCCCTGCGTACCGCCGCCGCCTGGCACCCCGGGCCGGACGGCGACCGCTGGAACGCGCTCGCGGACCGGCTGCCCGACTACCGTGTCACCTCCGACGGCGCGCTTGCCGAATGGGCCTGGCCCGGCCTGGAAGACACCTACGACCACCGGCACCTCAGCCACCTCTACCCGGTGTGGCCGCACCACGACATCACCCCCTACGACACCCCGGCACTGGCGAAGGCGGCGCACCGCGCGCTCGAACTGCGCGGCGCCGAGAACCACTCGGCGCACGGCCATCTGCACCACGCCCTGATCGCGGCCCGACTGCGGGACCCGCACCGGGTGGCCGCGGCCCTGCACCAGGTGCTGACCGGCGACTACTTTCACCACTCCCTGATGAGCGCGCACTACCCGGACCGCGACGTCTACAACGCGGACGCCGCACACGCCCTGCCCGCGCTGCTCGCCGAGGCGCTCGTGCAGTCCACACCGGACCGGCTCGTGCTGCTGCCCGCGCTGCCCCCGGCCTGGCGGCGCGGCGCGGTGCGCGGCCTGCGCACCCGGTTCGGCGCCCGCGTCGACCTGACGTGGGCGGGCGACGGCTGCACGGCCGTCGTCCACCCGGAGCGTGACGCATACATCGATCTCCAGACCCCCGCCGGCAGCGACGGGCCCCTCCGTCTGACCGCGGGCGAGGACCGCGAACTCACCTTGAGTCCGCGGTAGTTCCCCCCACCGGGGCCCACCGGGCTCCTTCGACCATGGAAGGGACACCATGGCACCCACCGCACGTCGTTCCCCGCGCCGCCGCACACTCCTCGGCTCCGCCCTCGCCGGCGGCGCACTGCTCGCCCTCGCCTCCTCCCCCGCACAGGCGGCCATCTGGTCCTCCTCCGACCAGTGGGGCAACTACACCACCTCCGACGGCTACACCCTCTACAACAACATCTGGGGCTCGGGCGCGGGCGCACAGACGATCTGGGCCAACTCCTCGTCGAACTGGGGCGTCTGGGCCGACCACCCGAACACGGGCGGCATCAAGTCCTACCCGAACGCGAAGAAGGTCGTGAACAAGTCGATCAGTTCACTGTCCTCCCTCACCAGCAGCTACAACGTGACGGTGCCGTCGTCGGGCGCCTACAACACCTCGTACGACATCTGGGACAGCGACTACGACTACGAGGTCATGCTCTGGGTCAACTACAACGGTGCCGTCGGACCGCTCGGCACCTCGCAGGGCGACGTCACCCTGGGCGGACACACCTGGACCGTCTACAAGGGCAACAACGGGGCCAACGAGGTCTACTCGTTCCTGCGCACCTCGGACTCGACGTCCGGCACCGTGAACATCCTGCCGATCCTCAAGTGGATCAAGGACACCAAGGGCTGGTGGGGCGACGAGACCATCGGTGACGTGCAGTTCGGCTACGAGATTACGTCGTCGGCCGGCGGTCTGGACTTCACCACCAACAGCTTCAACGTCTCCAGCGGCTGATCCCGCACGCCGAAGGACGCGCGGCTCAGGCTCCGGCGGGCGCCTGGGCCGCGCTCTCGCGCACCGTCAACTCCGGTGCGATCAGGGCGACTTCCTCACCCGAACCGCGCCCCTCGATCTGCGCGATGACCTGCTCGACGGCACGCCGCCCCATCTCCTGCGCGGGCACCGCGACCGAGGTGAGGGGCACCGACGCATGCGCGGCGACCTGCTCGGGGCAGACCGCGACGACGGAGACGTCCTCGGGGACGGCGCGGCCCGACTGGCGCAGCAGGGCGAGCAGCGGGTCGGTGGCGGCCTCGTTCTGCACGACGAACGCGGTCGTGCCGGGGCGCTCGTCGAAAACCCGCGACAACGTCGCCGAGACCGAGGCGTAGCTGCCTTCGCAGGGCCGGTGGAGCAGCCGCAGGCCCAGCTCGGCGCTCCGCTCCCGCAGACCCGTCAGAGTCCGCTCGGCGAATCCGGTGTGCCGCTCGTACACGGCGGCGGCCTCGCCGATGACGGCGATCTCACGGTGCCCGAGGTCTGCCAGGTGCTCGGCGCACACCGCCCCGGCGGCGGCGAAGTCGAGGTCCACACAATTCAGTCCGGCGGTGTCGGAGGGCAGGCCGATGAGGACGGCGGGCCGGTTCGCGGCCCGCAGCAGCGGCAGCCGCTCGTCGTCCAGCTCGACGTCCATCACGATCATGGCGTCGGCGAGCGCGCTGCCTTCTATCCGGCGCACCGCCTCGGCACCCTCCTCGCCGGTGAGCAACAGGATGTCGTAGCCATGGGTACGGGCGGCGGTGGCGACGGCCATCGCGATCTCCATCATCACCGGCACGTACATGTCGGTGCGCAGCGGCACCATCAGGGCGATGATGTTCGACCTGCTGCTGGCCAGTGCCCGCGCGCCCGCGTTCGGGTGGTATCCCAGCGTGCGCACGCTGCTCTCGACGCGCTCGCGGGTGGCCGCGGAGATGGACCGCTTGCCGCTGAGAACGTAGCTCACGGTACTGGCGGAGACTCCGGCGTGCCGGGCGACCTCTGCGAGCGTGACCATGTCGTTCTCCTGAGCCGTGACGAGGGGACGCCGAAGCGAAGCGCTTCGACGGGCGCTGGTTGCCCGTGACCGTTCGACCTGTCGACCCTATGGGGATCAACAGCCACCTGTCCATAAGTCCGTCGAAGCGCTTCGACAGAGTGGGGCTGCCGCATGACCTCCACACAGGATAGTGACAGGCGCCATGGCCGCGCAGGCGCGGCTCAGGCCAGGTCACCGAACACCCCCCACGCGCACAACGGGGCGTCGCCGTCGTCGAGTTCACGGCCGCCCGCCGCGGCCGGCCGAATGCCGAGCCCGTTCGCGGGCACACGGAGGCATACCCACCCCGTCACCTACAGGGAAGGACCGCCACTCTTCAGCACGGCCAAGGTCATGACACATGGACTCGCGGCGGACTCGCTACTTGCGCAGCACTACGTCGACAGTTCCACCACAACCACCATCAGCAAGGCCGTCGCCATGCTGCCGGCCTGCGGTGGCCCGCGCGTTCGCCGGGCGAGCGCCGCGGCTGCGGCCCTCACACCCCGCCCGACCGTGTGACCCTCCGAGGCATGGGTACTAAACAGACAAAACAGGCGGTATGCGCGCGTCCGAGTTCCTGCCGCAAACAGGTCGGCCTCGTGAGAACGGAGGGTGAAGTGACGGGACGCCGTCAAACATGACAGAGGAGAGTGAGACAGATGACGCGCTCGGTCGGCATCGATCTCGGCACGACGAACTCGGTGGTCTCGGTCCTCGAGGGCGGTGAGCCCACCGTCATCACCAATACGGAAGGGGCCAGGACGACCCCCTCGGTCGTGGCCTTCGCCAAGAGCGGCGAAGTACTCGTCGGAGAAGTGGCCAAACGACAGGCCGTGACGAACGTGGAGCGCACCGCGCGCTCCGTGAAACGACACATGGGAGACCACAGCTGGCGGTTTCCGGAGAACGCGGACATCGACGGAAAGCGGTACAGCTCCCAGGAGATCTCCGCGCGTGTGCTGCAGAAGCTGAAGCGGGACGCGGAGGCCTACCTCGGTGAGGATGTCACCGATGCGGTGGTCACCGTTCCGGCGTACTTCGACGACACCCAGAGGCAGGCGACGAAGGAGGCCGGCGAGATCGCCGGTCTGAACGTCCTGCGCATCGTCAACGAGCCGACGGCCGCGGCATTGGCCTACGGGTTGGACAAGGAGAACGACCAGACCGTACTGGTCTTCGACCTGGGTGGCGGCACCTTCGACGTGTCGCTGCTGGAGATGGGCGAGGGCGTCATCGAGGTGAAGGCCACCAACGGCGACACCAACCTCGGTGGTGACGACTGGGACCAGCGCGTCGTCGACTACCTGGTCAAGCAGTTCAAGAACGGCCACGGCGTGGACCTGTCCAAGGACAAGATGGCGGTGCAGCGCCTGCGGGAGACCGCCGAGAAGGCGAAGATCGAGCTCTCGTCCTCGACCGAGACCACGATCAACCTGCCCTACATCACGGCGTCCGCCGAGGGCCCGCTGCACCTGGACGAGAAGCTCACGCGCGCCCAGTTCCAGCAGCTCACGTCCGACCTCCTGGAGCGCTGCAAGACGCCGTTCCACAACGCGATCAAGGATGCCGGCGTCAAGCTGTCGGACATCAACCACGTGATCCTCGTGGGCGGCTCCACGCGTATGCCGGCCGTGACCGAGCTGGTCCGCGAGCTCACGGGCAAAGACCCGAACAAGGGCGTGAACCCGGACGAGGTCGTCGCCATCGGCGCCGCCCTGCAGGCCGGTGTCCTCAAGGGCGAGGTCAAGGACATTCTGCTCCTCGACGTGACCCCGCTGTCCCTCGGCATCGAGACCAAGGGAGGGATCATGACGAAGCTCATCGAGCGCAATACCACGATCCCGACCAAGCGTTCCGAGATCTTCACGACGGCCGACGACAACCAGCCGTCCGTGCAGATCCAGGTCTTCCAGGGCGAGCGCGAGATCGCGGCGTACAACAAGAAGCTCGGAATGTTCGAGCTCACCGGTCTGCCGCCGGCCCCGCGCGGTGTCCCGCAGATCGAGGTCGCCTTCGACATCGACGCCAACGGCATCATGCACGTGACCGCGAAGGACCTGGGCACGGGCAAGGAACAGAAGATGACCGTCACCGGCGGATCCGCCCTGCCGAAGGACGACATCAACCGTATGGTCCACGAAGCTGAGAAGCACGCCGAGGAGGACCACCGCCGCCGCGAGGCCGCTGAGACCCGTAACCAGGGCGAGCAGCTCGTCTACCAGACGGAGAGGTTCCTCAAGGACAACGCGGACAAGGTCCCCGGCGAGATCAAGACCGAGGTCGAGGAGTCGCTCGCCGAACTGAAGGAGAAGCTCAAGAGCGAGTCCGCCGAGGGCGACAACACGGCCGAGATCCGCACCGCCACCGAGAAGGTCGCCGCCGTCTCGCAGAAGCTGGGCCAGGCCATCTATGCCCAGGCGCAGGGCGCGCAGGCCACGGGCGGTCCCGAGGCCGGAGCCCCGGGCGACGGACAGAAGACCGCTGACGACGACGTCGTCGACGCCGAGATCGTCGACGACGACAAGCCCGAGGCGGGCTGACCATGGAGAAGGAACGACTGCCGGTCACAGACCTCTCACTGCGGCGCCTGCTCGAGGAACGCACGGCCGACCTGCAGCGAGTGAAGGCTGAGTACGACAACTACCGCAAGCAGGTACGGCGGGATCGCATGGCCGTGCGGGAGATCGCCGTCGCCAACGTTCTTCGCGCGTTGCTTCCCGTACTGGATGCCGTGGACCGCACGTGCCGGCACGAGCCGATCACGCCAGGTCTCAACGACATCGCCGACACGCTGCGAACCCAGCTCGGCTCGCTGGGCCTTCAGTCCTTCGGCGAGAAGGGCGACACGTTCGACCCCGCCTTCCACGACGCCGTGGCCCATCATGTCTCCTCGGACGCTGAGCAGTTGGTCTGTTCCCAGATACTCTGCCTCGGGTACCGAGTCGGTGAGCACCTGCTGCGCCCGGCCCACGTGGAGGTCGTCGGACCGCCTCGCCCCGAAGGGAATCCTCACCTCGGGTACGACACAGAGATCTGAGCCGATTCGGATCGGATGGGGCGACAGCACGTCATGCTGCCGGTCTCACTGCGCACGGCTCACGGTTCCCATTCTGCTCGTCCACATCGATCACCCCGGTGCCGTCGCTCTGGGCGACCCAGTCGCGGCTTCCTGATGCACATCCCCCAAGCTGTTCCACAGACTCCCGGTGGTAACTCGCGTACAACGAGGAGACCTTGACCATTCGACTGCCTGTTGAGACCCAGATTGGTGGCCCGCCTGGGAGATGGAGGCGGTCGGAGGGCTCGCCGAGGCCAGGCCGCTGTCGCTGTTGCTCTCGCTCTCGCACAAGGGTGGGGCACGTTCGGGGCCGGGGGACATGAGGGCCGTGGTGGCAGAGGAGCGGGAGGTTCTGATTGGGTAGATGCTCCGGCGCCACACGAGAAAGTTGTCCGACATGACATTGCCTAGTGAGCTGACCGAGGTTCTGGGCGGCCCGGCCATCTGTTTCCTGACGACGCTCATGCCGGACGGTTCGCCGCAGATCACCCAGACCTGGGTCGACACCGATGGCGACCATGTGGTCATCAATACGGTGACCACTCATCAGAAGATGAAGAACATCAACCGTGATCCGCGCGTCGCCGTTGCCGTCGCAGATCCGGCGGAGCCCTCCCGCTACTGGGCGATCCGCGGCCGTGTCCTTTCGTCCACGACCGAGGGCGCCGAGTCGCACATCGACAAGGTGGCGCACAAGTACCTCGGCGGGCCCTATCCCTGGTTCGGCGGGCGCGACCAGCAGCGCGTCATGCTGACCATCAGCGCCGACAAGGTTCACTCGCCTCACGGCTGAGCGGCTGAGCGGCTGAGCGGCTGACGGACCTCGTCCGTCCTCCTCGTCGCAATGACACGGCGTTCACCACTGCCTGATCGAACTGACCCATGCCTGCATCCCTCTGCATCCCGCCCGAGTCATTGGTCCCCCCGGATCGAGTGGCCTCAGACGGAGGCGGCTGTCCTGTCCTGTCCTTGTGACGGTCCGAAGGAGCCGGCGGGACGTTGGCCATCCCAGATCGCGTTCAGGCCGTCGTTCCAGCCCCTCCGAAGCCAGTGAACGCCCCGTTCGGTGCGCCGGGCACCTGTCCACGCGCCAATGGGCGTACTTGCAGCGGGGCACCTTCAGCCGACGGCAGTACGGGCACCGAGCCGACGTGCCGGGCCGCGGGTGACTGAGCGCAGACAGCAGTGACCGGCCGGGGGCCTCTCGCGTGACAGAAAGCCACGGAGGGCGGCCACCGGCCGGTGTCTGCGCTAGGAACTACCGGGACGATACCGTCGGGTCGATGCCCTGCTTGCCCGTACCGCCTGCGTGCTCGCTCTGCTCCTTGAGCTGACGGGCCTTGTCCTTCAGACGCTGACGCTCCTGCGGGTCAGTGGCGCGTTCCGCGGCCTGTTCGAGGTCCCGGGCCTGAGCACGCATCTGCTGGGTACGACCGGACTCGCCTGCAACGCTCATGATCACTCCTTGGGTGATGGGGAAGAGCGGGCCCCATCAGAAAAACAGGGCTCGTCACCCCCTGCATCTCCAACGGTCACCCACCGCTATCTGCGCAGTTGGGAACGCTCTCGCGGAACGACGGCACAGCCCGGGGAGTGGTGACCAGCTACTTGATGAGGGGCTGACGCGGCCGTAACGGGCCATCCCCGCATCCAGAGATTGTCGGTGGAGTGCACCGATGAGCCGCGCCCTCGACGACATGCAGCGTCCGACGTCTCCATGACAAGACTGCTCCCGTTGCACCTATGGACGAGCTCGACATGGCGGCATTGCGGGAGTCACCATCCGACCGACCCCCCAGCAGAGGCGGAGCTGTCGAACGCCCTGAGCCCAGTGCCGGGTGAGCCGCCTCAGCTGATCCCATAAATTGGCAATGACTCGTGAAGGGCCGGCCTGCGGCGCTAACCTGCTATGTCGTGCAGGAGACACGCCTCGACACTGCTCGGATCCGGGCGGCTCGCCGGGTATTCGACCCGATCTTTCTCGACACCCCGCTGTACCGCTGCGAAGCGCTGGAGACCGGCCTCGGGTGCACAGTGAGCATCAAACTCGAGACGGCGAACCCGATCCGCAGCTTCAAGGCCCGCGGCACCGAAGTGGTCGCGAACCTGCTCGCCGACAGTGGCTCGCGAGCCGCCGTGTGTGCCAGCGCGGGCAACCTTGGCCAAGCCCTCGCCTGGTCCAGTCGCAGCCGCGGGATCGACGTCACGGTCGTGGCGTCCCGCTTCGCGACCGTGGCCAAGCTCGATCGCATCCGCGCGCTGGGCGCACGGCTGGAATTGGTGGACGGCGACCATGAGACGGCTCGCGAGCGGGCGGCGGCCATCGCACAGTACGACGGCATCCGGCTGGTCGAAGACAGCCTGGACATCGAGACCTGCGAGGGCGCGGCGACCATCGGCCTGGAACTCATGGACACCGCCCCGGCGTTCGACACCGTTCTGATCGCTCTCGGCGGCGGGGCGCTGGCTACCGGTGTGGGGCATGTGGTGAAGGCCTTGGCACCCGGAGTCGAGGTGATCTGCGTCCAGCCCCTCGGCGCACCGGCGATGACATACTCCTGGCGCCAACGCCGCGTCGTCACCACCGACTCGACCAACACCATCGCCGACGGCGTCGCCGGCCGGTACCCCATCCCGGCCGTCCTGAACGACCTTCTCCTGGTCGCTGACGACGCCGTCCTGGTCCAGGAGGCATCCATCATCGCCGGTATGCGGATGCTCCTCACGCACGCCGGCCTCATCGTCGAACCGTCGGCCGCACTCGGTATCGCAGCGATCCTCGAAGACCCCGACCGCTTCGCCGGCCGACACGTAGTCACCATCGTGTGCGGCAGCAACGTCGACGTAGACGCCTATCAACGCTGGGTTGGCGCCGCTCCCGTCCGCAGGTCTTGACCGCTGATCACTCCTCTCCGGATTTCGGGTTCTGAATTCCGAATTCCGAAACACAGCGAGTGACATCGAGGGGCTCGGGGCGTGCAGATCAATAGCGTGCGGCTTGCAGGAAGTGAACTACGTTCAAGGCGTTGTCCGTTGGCGTGTTGTTCTTCTGCGAGCCCTGACGGCCTACGGAGCGATGGACAGTGACGCCAGGTCGGTCAGGGCCACGAGACGTTGAGCGGCAGATCTCGGTGGAAGACGACCATGGCCTGACCTGGGCCGTTGTAGTCGTCGACGATCTTCGCATCGAAGCCGAGACTGCGGTGGAAGGCGATCGAGCCCGTGTTCTCGGTCGATGTGATCGCCTTCAACCGCTGGGCACCGAGACGTTCTGCTGCTTCAGCGAACGCCGTGTACAGACGACGCCCCAGACCGGTGCCACGGGCGTCGTCCCGTGTGGCGATCAGATGCACGTACCCGGTGCCGTCCGGGGTGACGAACCCGAAGATGTACCCACGGATTCCGTCCTCGGCACGGGCCATCAAAGAGGTGGAACCGAACTCCTGCACCAGTGCTGCGAGGTGCAGCGACCGAAGATCGCGTTCGCCCCAGTAGCGGGGGTGATCGGTCAGGACCTGGTGGAAGTCTGCCATCCCGGCTGGTGCGATGTGAATGTCCATGATGGCGATCATGGCAGGCTTCTCAGCCGTTTCGGGCGAAGGTCCTCAACAGGGGAAGGCCCGCACGGATTGGGCGAGTTGTGAAGACTTCTCACTCCTCTGGACGCTTCCGTTCGCTCCAGGCTCACAACCGAGCAGGGCGTGGTCGGGTGGACCGGCAAGAGGATCTTGGTCACCTCGCTCACCATCCCATGTCGGTGTAGAGCTGGCCGGCTTGGCTTTCCTCGATGGCCGCGCAGGTGTAGCGGACGATCGGATTCGGGAGGTTCCGAGGGGGCCACCATGCCCAGGCGACGCACGCGTCGACTTCCCGGACCTGCGCGGTGCGCCTTCCAGCTGCCCAATGGGCTGCTCGTGACAGGGCGCCGGGCCGCGTACCGACGGATCAGATCGCCGGGTCCCGGACTCAGGCGCAAACGGTCCAGCGTGTCGGGGGTGAAGCCGAGCTGATCCGAACCCTTCCTGTAGGACCGAGCTGCCGCTGCGGCAGGCTCCCCGGGGCACCAGCGGTGGCTGGCGGCTGCTCGGTCGGCTCGCCTTGGCGCCTTCCTGATATGCACCCCTGACGCCACGCTCGTCAAACACACTGCCGCACCACGCACGCGAGACAGCGGACAGTCGTGGCGCCCCATGACGTCGTTGCCACGGCCGGAACGGTCGCAACTCGCAGGCGTCGTTGACTGTGGGGATAATGATGACCATCCATCGCCCCAGACGCCGAGCCGCTCCAGCGAGCGGCCGGACCGGAAGGAGCGGCATGAGACAGCACAGACTGGCCACTCTGGGCGCGGCACTGTGTACGGCCGCAGCAGTGGGCATGGCGATGCCACCTGTCGCCGCAGCCGACCCGCATCAGTGTTCCTACCTCCCCTCGGCGTCTCGGCCCACGGTGATGTACGGGGACAGCGGTGTGGGGGTAAAACAGGCGCAGTGCTTGAGCAACGCGTGGGGAGGCGAGCCGCCCAAGCTCACCGCAAACGGGGTCTATGACTCGGTCATGCTGAAGAAGATCAAGTGGATCCAGGGCTGCCACGGTCTCCGGGCGAGCGGCATCATCGAGGGCCGAACCTGGCAAGTGCTCTACCACCCGGCCTTGGACTGCTACAACCCCTATCCAGCCTGAGCGACCGATCACCCCCGCCCCGAACGAGCGAAGACATCGCGAAGCGTGCAGGGTCCGTGCTGTGCCCAGCCGCCACCGCATGGCCGTCAGTCTTCACACACCGAGGATCAGCGGCGGTCGCGGCCTTCCCACAGACGGTCACCCGGCAAGATCGCGTGCACCAGGTCGCGCTGATACCAGGTGCCTGGCTCACCGCCGAGGTGGGCCGGGTCGGCGGGGCCGGCGGCTACGAACCCGGCTTTGGTCGTGACCTTTGGGACGCGGCGTTCCGGCGTACGGTGGCAGCTCGCAGTGTGCGCAACCGGTACTGGGCCGCCGCCAGTTGGCACAGCTCCCGGACGGTTGTGTGGTCGCCACGCCTCGGCCGGCGACGTGCTGCGCGACCCGGTAGTCGGGTTCCGCGGTGTGGTCTTCATTGTCAACCGGATGGAATCTGCCGAGTACGCGGGCCGTCCTCGACGACGAGCACATGGAAGGCGCAGACGCCAGCCGCCTGTTCAGCCGCAAAGCGTTGTACCGGTCGGTGAACTGGTCGAAGAAGTCGTCGCCTCGGTCGGGGACCGAGGCAGCGAAGTAGGCGCGGTTCGCCAGCTAGAAGGCCAGGACCGCCGGGGCAGGCGCGGCATGCAGCCGCCGCAACTCGAACCTTGCCCGAATCTCAGATGGTGCGCCGAGGCCATCTTGCTTCCTCTGGCAGCAGACAGCCCCAAGCAGGCTGAATGAAGCAGAAGAGTCAAGGCAACCCTCACCGGGGGCACGAACATGTGCCTCAGGACCGACACGCCGCATCGCAAGCCAGGTGCGGCTTCCGGCACGCGCAGCCTGGAGAGTGGGTGCGGCACGACGAAACACCGGCCCCGACGCGCCCTCGAAGGGACGCGTCGGGGCCGGCTCCGGTTCGGATCGCCCCCCTATGGGCGGGTGCCGGCGTCAGCCACGGTGTCCGCGGTGGCACTCCAGGTGGGCGGGGCGCCAGACGCGGGTCCACTGGCCGGGGTGCCAGCGGTGGTGCCGGTCCCGGAACGCCGGCTGCCACTGCCGTGCCCAGTGGCCGGCCACCTTCACGCAGTGGTGCGACGCCGCCGGCGGGCGGTGGTCCTGCGGAGCGGCCGACGCGGTGCCGACCGTGCCGACGACCGCGCCCGCGGCCAGCGCCACCGTCGCCGCCCCCAGGGCCGCGGCCCTCTTCATCCCGATGATCATGTTCAGACCTTTCCGTACGAACCGGGGCTGACGCCCCGGCACCGCCCGGACCGTTCGGCCGGGCACGCACTGATACTCACCCTCCGACCCGGCCAAATCGCCGCAGAACACTGCCTCTCAGGAAATGCAGATCTATTTCTCATTTGGCTTAAATAGTCATATCTACACGTCAAAGATGTAGTCGTCGATGTAGCCCCTCGCACGCCGTCGCCCCCCCCCACACACACATGCACCATCACTCGCGGGCCGCGGCACAGGTGCCCCACCTTGATGCGATCGGCCGCCGCCGAGAACCACACCATGCGGCCCCCGGAGTCCCACCTGTAGAGCACGGTCGCCAGGTGGGGGTGGCAGCAACTGCGTCTGACGGTGAGAAGCACGCCGAACCCCCGCTTGCCGAGCAGCACGGAGAGGGTCTCGTCGAGCAGTGGGCGAGGTGCTGGTCCTTGAGGAAGACCTCACATCGAGCAAGACCACACATCGGCGTACCGGACGGCGCAAACAGTGCCGCGATCACGGACCGGACACTGACCCGCTACCAGCGAGCAATCGCCCACCGCGCCGGCGCCTGCCACCCGGCCTGACCGGGCGCTCCACACGGCCTGCGCACGGTCGCATGCTCCGCCCTGCCGGAAAGGCGGATAGTCCAGCATCAGCCGAGCGGGCGGGATCAAGGCATGCGTACCGAGGCCAGCGGGACAATTCAGTGTCGCCCAGGGGCCCGCCTCCGGGACACCGACGACGAGGGCTCCACATGACACGCCGGCCATCGGTCTGTGACTGGTGGCGCAACTGAAGGGGGACATGGTGGACATGGTCGCTACGCGCTGCGCGAGGCCGGATTCGGGGCGCTGTCCAGCAACGACCAGCGCCCCGCAATGTGTTGCGCCTTCGGGGTCAAGCCCGCGCAGGAGCCGGAGTCGCTCACAGCACCCGAGCGGCTGCGTGCTGTCGGGTTCTTCCAGCAATGCCCTCAGAAGGCCACCATCCCCGGCTATCCGCGGGCGGTGATGCCACCGGAACCGAAGCTGAGATCGCTCGCCCCGGATCCGACGTTGATACCACCGGTGCCGACACCCATGGTTCTGTCTGCCCCGACGCCGGCGAAGCCGCCGGACATGCTCACACGACTGGGACCGACCGGGTTGGGCTGTACGGAGATGCGTGCGGGGACCGTGTGCACGGAGACCTGTGGTGGCCCGGTCCGTGCCGACATCTGCCGCGGCGTGGTCGGTGTGGTGCGTGGCGCCGTGATGGTGACGCGCGGCGGTGTCTTCGGCAGGATGCCGTGGATACGGTTGTGGTCGACGTTGAATCGGTGGGCTCGGCGGAATTCGACGTGCTTGACGAAGTGGTGCCGGAAGGAGAAGTCGTCGTGCCGGCGGACGTCACACCGCACGATCTTGCGGACGACGATGACTCGACCGTGGTCCTTCTTCACGATGATGACGACCGTCCGGTGGCCGAAGCGGCAGAATTCGTGTCCTCGCTCGACGACCACGATCACCCGGTGCCCATAGGGGGCCGGGGTGGCGGCGGCCGGACCGGCCAGGGCGACACCGGCGGTACCCGCGATGGCGCTCGCCACCACGACGGCGGCACCGCGACGAAGGATGGGGGCGCTCATGATTGCGGCCCTCCTTAGTTGAACATACGGGTAGAGGAATCGCTGTAGAGGAATAGCTGTAGAGGATTATGAGACGTAATAGCCGGGCGCGCCTCAGCCGTCTCGTCACCGAGGGGAATTTCGTCCCACCGCGGGGGGCTTGGTTCGGACCTTCCGGCCACTCATCCCACCGCGCAGGGGACTTGGGCCGTGGCCCGTATTGGGTGTGTCTATGGATATACGCCGCTGCCACGAAATAAGTTCATGATTCATCCGCACCAAAAAAATGAAGTCGGCCCGGCTTCGTGGCCGATCATGAACCGTTTGCCGGCCTGTCCCGTATACCTCACATGAATCCGACTCGTCGGCTCGGGCGGACGCCCAGCGGCTCCAGCCCAACAGTCCCCGTCGGCGTCCACGTCCCCGTCGGGAGCCCACCCGCAGGTGCCTGCGTGGCGTTCGGCCTGCCGTCGGCGGTTCCTTGCCAGGAGGTCTGTGATGTCTTCCCGTTCCGCCGCCACGGCGTCGGCAGGGGTTGCCGTCTGCTGCGCGCTGCTCAGCGCCGTGGTCCACCTCGTCATCGCCCCCGAGCACCTTGCGGAGACGCTGTACATAGGAATCTTGTTCATCGTCGGCGGCGTGGCACTGCTCGTCACTGCCGGCGCCCTGGCGCTATGGAACTCCGTAACGGCATGGTGGGCCGGCGCCCTGCTCAGCGGCGGCATGATTCTCGGCTTCGCCCTCTCGCGCACCATCGGGCTGCCCGGTTACCACGAACAGGGCTGGGACCCTCCGTACGGAGTTTTGTCGATCATCGCTCAAGGCATGTACTTGGTCGCCTTCTGCGTCTGGTACGGCACTCGGCCGGCGCACGCCCCCTCCGCCGCGTTCCGCAGCAAGGTGCCTGCGGGCAGATGACCGGATGGATGTCCTCGCCGCAGGAACCGAAGGTGACGTCCGCCGGCGCCGTCAGGGACACCGCCTCGGCCCATGGATGCGGAAGGCGGGATCGGGAGAGAATGTGAGGGTGATCTTCCGTGACCGCCTGGCAATCCGCCGGCCGGGGCGGACCGTATATCTAGGTATGCAGAGTTTCCGGCTCCCGGTCGGGCGCCTCCCGGACGAGGCGCTGCTGTCCGGGCTGGCAACGGGCGACCCCGAGCTCGCCGCCACCTTCGTGCGGCGCTTCCAGCACACCGTCTTCGGCGTCGCCATCGCAGTCCTGGGCGATCCACAGCTCGCCGAGGACGTCTCCCAGCAGACGTTCGAGCGGGCGTGGCGGCACGCACAGATCTACGACTCCCGCCGCGGATCGGTGACGACATGGCTGACGGCCATCGCACACAACCTCGCCATCGACGTCGCCCGAGCGCGGCGACCGGTACCTGTGGCACCCCAAGACCTCGATACGCTCCTCGACGTCGTGACCGACGCCGCTACGCCCGAGCGGCTGGCCCTGGCCGGCGAGGCATCGGCGGCTCTGCGTTCCGCCGTGGCACGGCTGCCGCGCGAGCAGGGCCGGGCTCTGGTGATGGCGGGCATCTACGGGATGACGGCCCAGCAGATCGCCGATGCGGAACAGATCCCGCTGGGCACGGCCAAGACACGGATCAGGGCCGCCATGGGAAAGCTGCGGTCCACGCTCGTGTCTCCGAAGCGAGGCGACCATGGGTAATGACGTGACCTGCGAACAGCTGCGGGAGATCGGCGCCGAGCTCGCTCTGGGCGTCCTCCCTGGCCGTCGGCGGGCCGGGGCAGTGGAGCACCTGGACCGCTGCGCGGACTGCCGGGAGTACGTCGAGCAGCTGACCCTCGTCGGCGACGGTCTGCTGGGACTGTTGCCGGGCAGCGAGCCGCCGGCCGGGTTCGAAACCCGGGTCGCGCGGCGGCTGCACCAGGCGGCGGCACACGACGACCGCAGCCGCCCGCACGGCCGGGGGCTCCTCCCCCGCAAGGGGTTCCGCAGCCGTGCCCGGATACGGCTCGCGGCCGCCGCGACCGCGCTCGCGCTGGCCTTCGGGTTCGGTGGCTGGGCCGTCGGCACGGTCCTTTCGAACGAGGCGGCCGCTCCTTCCCGTCCCGCCGAGGTCGGCGCCGGAATGCAGCATGCGCAGCTGACCGCGGTAGGGCACGACCAGGGGCCTGTCGGCGAGATCTACCTCCATCGCGGGCCGCCGACCTGGGTCTACATGTCCGTTGACCTCGCGGACGCCGGCAACATGTACAACGGGAAGATCTCCTGCGTGCTGGTGCACAAGGACGGCAGCACCGTACGCGTCGGTACCTTCACCCTGCGCCACGGCTATGGCTACTGGGGAGCCCCGGCCTCCGTGAACCCGTCCACGCTCTCCGGCGCCCGCCTGACCTCCGCCGACGGCACGGTGCTCGCCACCGCACACTTCGGGGCAGGGTAGCCCCGGCTGCCGGAGCCCTGCTCGACACGCCGCCGGCTCCACCACAGAGGTCCGCGACCCGAAGCAGCACCACCCTCTTGGAAGATGATCAATGCGGAAGTCGGTCGCGTCAGACCGTGTCCTGCGCGCTCAACGACGTTGCGCGCCGACGGTAGATCTGCGGTGGAATGCGGGTGGCTGGCCTCCTCGACGGCCTCGGAAATGACGGTGACGCTTCTGATCGTTCTTTTCCGGGACGGTGCAGGCAATTCCTCGTTCACGCAGGTAGCGGGCGAAACCCGGGGGAGCTGGAGGCCTCGTCGGCGATGGTCTGGTCGGGTCTGCAACGGGGTCGACCAGTCCGGTGGGCGGGACGCGGATGCGTTTGGCCCCCCTCATCAATGACGACGGATCTGCCGCACGCCCACTCCCTTGCAACGGAACTCCGAGCGGCGGTTGAGGTTGCGCGGCTCGACCGGTGTCCCGCACCAGGTGATGGTCTCGAGGTTCGAGTCGGTTCCACAGTTCACCGACGGCCTCGCGCCTCTTCTGACGCAGCGGTAGCGAGGCTCGGCAGATCCCGGGCGGCGGCGGCGACCAAGATCTCGCCCCGGTCCAGCGGGACGTCCGACCATCGCAGGCTGAGCGCCCCGCCCACTGCGGGCGGCCTCGGTCGCGAACCCGTCTACCAGGAGTGTCGTCGTCCCGCAGATCCGCCCAACACGCGGCCAGCGCAGTCCGGTTGGAAAGAGCTCACTGTTTCGGCCGAACAAAAAGGGCTGTCGGCGAACTGACGGATCCTCACGCATCGAGGTCAGCCATTACGCCGGACCACCGTTCAGGCTCCCCCACCCCGTTCCAGCCCGGCCACGGTCCGTGCCACGCTCCGAGCAAGCAGCCGCCCGATCAGGGCGCGGCACCCGGGTCCACCGCCGCCGCCCCCTCGCACAGTCGCGCTGCCCTCGGCCGATGGCCTGACGTTCCCGTGACCGGCGAGGTGAGGACTGCCGGACCGGGTAGGGGAATTCGTGCGTTTACTGTCGATGCATCCCGACTACCGGGCGGCCGCGGTTTCACGGGAAGTACGAACATGATCAGCAGAAGAACCTTCGGAAAGGTCGTCGGTACGGGAGCGGTTGCGGCCTCGACGGCCTGCCTTTCCGTGGCATGCTCGCCTGCCGTGTCCGGAGAAATCGATTATTTTCCGCAGACGGACGAGCAGGTAAAGGGAAGCTCGGGTTTCGGCTCATTGAAGCAGATCAAGGCCGGCGTCCTGAAGGTAGGGTACGCCGAATTGGGACCAGCTCGTGCCCCGGCCGTCGTCCTCTTGCATGGCTGGCCTTACGACATTCACAGTTACGTCGCTGTCGCGCCGTTGCTGGCGGAAAGGGGGTACCGGGTCATCGTTCCGTATCTGCGGGGCCATGGCACGACGCGCTTCCTTTCGATCGGGACGTTCCGGAACGCACAGCAGTCGGTATTTGCTCTCGACATCATCGCCTTGATGGATGCGCTGCGGATCGACAAGGCCATCCTCGCGGGCTACGACTGGGGATCGCGGACGGCGGACATCATTGCGGCGCTCTGGCCGCAGCGGGTCAAGGGCTTGGTCTCCGTGAGCGGCTATCTGATCACGAACCTGGAAGCCAACAAGAAGCCGTTGCCGCCGAAGCTCGAGTGGGCGTGGTGGTATCAGTTCTACTTCGCCACGGACAGAGGACGGCTCGGCCTCGAACAGAACCGGCATGACCTCGCGAAACAGATCTGGAAGTTCAACTCCCCGACATGGGATTTTGACGACGCCACATTCGATCGCACCGCGGCAGCGTTCCGCAATCCGGATTACGTCAGCATCGTGATCCACAATTATCGCTGGCGGCTGAGCCTGGCCAAGGGCGATCCCCGTTACGACGACCTCGAAAAGCAGCTTGCCGCAAGCCCCGTCATCACCGTGCCCACGATCACTCTCGACGGCGAGGTCGATCCCTTCACGCCCGCGGGCAGCGGCTCTTCCTATCGCGATCGATTCACCGGTCATTACGCGCACCGAACCCTGAAGGGCATCGGTCACAATCTGCCTCAGGAAGCGCCCCGCGACTTCGCGCAGGCCGTCGTGGACGTCGACCATTTTCCCGCAGCCGGGCGGACGTCATCTGACGGCGGGGTAGCGCGTAAATGACGGCGTGATCGCAGGCCCACCTCTTGGCCAGGGGCGATGACGGAGGCGGAAACCTTCGCAGTAGTCAGCAGGGCATCTCCCGCGAAGCGAAGCTCGGTCTCTGATCGCTCGGCGGCATCCCCGTTGCTCTTACCCAGGCATTGGTGAGGACGACCGGGCGTAGCCCAGGTCCACCGCATGGCGGACGGTACGTGCGATACCGATCTCGAGGTGACAGCACCAACCAGGATGTCTTCCAGGGGAAGCGTAAAGCTGTCCGGTTGTCCACGGCTTCACGGAGCAAGCCGCAGCTTCGGAGGTGCCCGACATCTGCAGCTGCCATCAACGCAGGCCCAGGGCCGCGTACGGCGGCACACTCACCATCGATGGACAAGCCAACCAAAACCCAGTAGGTCAGCGGTCCGTGATGGTGGTGCACGCGCCTACGGATCACAGAACCGAGTTCGGGGTCGGTCGGGCAGCGGTCATGCCCATCAGTGGTTCGACCCCTTGATCTGATGATGGGAAATCTCTCCCCGTGCAGTGCGCCACCGTGACCGAGCCTGCTCGACCACGTTGTCCCACTGCCGGCGGACCTCACGGTCGGAAGGGCGGCGGCCTTGACGGATCCGGCTGAGTTCGTCTCGCACCTCTCGCCCCAGTGCCGCCGATGCGACCAGGACGAGCATGACTCCGAAGAGGGCGGAAATCATTGCGAAGACTGCGCCGACGACCCCGTAATGCGTCGCGGAGGAGTTGAACAGACGCGGCATGTAGATTGTTGCGCCCACTGCGTAGGCCGCCATCAGAACGGCTCCGGTGACGCCGAAGGGAAGCAGGTCCGGCCATCTGATCCGCTTCGCCGACAGGATCCAGCCGCTCCATACGAGGAACGCTGCAGTCACCGGCACTTCACACACCAAGGCGACCAGACCCAGCGCGTACCCGCCCAGGAACGCAGAGAGCAACGTAATGACCACGGTGTAGCCACCGAGTGTGAGGATCCACCATGAGCCGTTGCGCGTGTTGCGCACGCTGAGAGGTTTGAGCTCCCATGCCTGTTCGAAGACCCGCTGCGCGGCGCGCGTGAAACTCAGCACCGAGATCATCAGAAACACGACGCCGAAAACGCCGAAGCTCGCGCTGAGCTCTTCGGTAGTGGAGAACAGCGAGCTGACTGCTGTGGCGCCTGCTCCGGTGAGGTCGTAGCGTTTGATGATCCGCTCTGCGGCGTCGTAGTGCACGAAGACGGTGCCGAGGAGGATGGACAGTGGAACCAATGCCGTCAAGGCGCTGGACGCCAGGGCCATCGAGCGGTCGAAGCCCGAGATTTTTTGAAACCTGTTGATCACCCTCAACGCGAACGCAGGCCGCAGCCAAAACGTCAGCTTTCTGACGAGGCTCTCTCGGTTGATCTCCGTCGTCCTGCCTTCCATGAAGATCGGGACGTTTGTGGGCGACTCGAGCCTAACGGACGGCCGCTGGACCGATGCGGGGCGACACGACAAGCGGCAAACCGACGGCACGAGTACCGGATGCCGCACAGCATCAGGCAGTTCGCCGCACCACGGTTGATGTCAGCTGAAAGGGTTGTGGACAAGGCCTGACCTGGATCAAGTCCGTCGTGGCCTGACACCAGCAACTGACACCAACAGCGGCGAAGAACCGGACGAGAGTGGCCCCAGCGGTCGAAAGACAGCCGGAAGGATGGGGTCCCCCAGCCCCCGCGCCACGCGGCCCTGAACCTTGAGTCCGTGGCTGACGTTGCCCCCTATTCACTGTTGGTGCAGCCTGATCGTCGGGGCCGTCACACGTGGAACGCACAAGGGGTAGGTGTCCGCGCTTCGATGACCTTGTCGAAGCACTGCCCCAGTACTGCCGCAGCACGGCGCCGGAGAATGCCGGCCGACGGCGAGCCCGTCACCTTCACCAGCATCGCCCGCACCGCGAAGGCCTCAACCTGGCTCGTCCACGCTTAGGCGAACGCGAGCACGTTGAAGCGGCCGCCGTCCAGCAGCAACACGAACCGGTCGTCGCGCGATCAGACCGTCGCCAGGCCGACCCAGCAAGCCTGAAGTCCGACCTGCTCATGGCTCGCGACGAGACCACCACCCTCCGCCAGGACCGTGGCCGCCTTCGTGAAGCCGTCCGTCAGCAACTCGGTCGGCAGCTCGACCGCGTCGCCAACCAGCAGCTGACCGCGCGCATCTCCGAACTCACCAATGCGGACAGGTGACTTGAACAGGAGATCGCCCAGCGTCAGCCGTTGGAGGAGCGTATCGACCAGTCGGAGAAGGACCTGGCAGCTGCCCGCAGCAGTCGGTGCAAGACGATCCGTGCGGGGAAGGACTGCCCCACCTGTCCGTCTCTGCGACGGCGGCCTGACGAGCAGCCTTCCACCCTGGTCAGGCCTCCACTCGGTCAGTAGCTGCTGACCAGTGTGCGGTCGAGGAGGGGTAGCAGGCGGTCCCAGTGGCGCTGTAGTCCTGCGGGGTCGAAGGCGTCGGTGTCGGACATGGTGAACCCGTGGACGGTGCCGGGGTAGATCTCGGAGGTGTGGGCGACCTTCGCGGCCTCCAGGGCCCGGTTGAGCTCGCCGAGGGCCTCGGGCGTCAGGTCGCTTTCGGCGTGGCCGAAGTGGACCTCGGCGGTGATCTCGGCGAGGACGTCGAGCCCGTCCGCGCCCACGGGGCCGTGGAATGCGGCGAGGGCGGCCACTTGGCCGGGGTGGGCCGCGGCGGTGCGCATCGCCAGGAGGCCGCCTATGCAGTAACCGGTCACCGCGACCGGTCCGGCGCCGACCTCGGGCTGGGCAGTGAGGAACCTCAGGTAGGCGTCGGCGTCGCTCAGGACGCGTTCGGCGGTGTGCGCCTCGATCAAGGGCATCAACTGGGCCATGAGCGCGGGCCGGGCCTCTTCTCCGATGTGCTCGGGAAGTTCGATCACCGGTGCCGGGCCGTGCCGATGGAAGAGGTTGGGGACGAGCACGTAGTACCCGTGCTCAGCCAGTTCGCGGGCCATCTCCCGCAGCACGGGCCGGATGCCGAAACCGTCCGCGTACATCAGCACCCCTGGGTGCCGCTCATCACCGTCGGGGAAGGCGGCGAAAGCGTCGGCCCGGCCGTCCGCGGTGGGAATCTGCAACGTCATGGTGGGCATGAATTCTCCTGTCGTGGTCGATGTATCGAGCCTGTGATCAACACGACGGAGGCGGATCCCGCCCAGCAGCGCAAGATCCTCGGTCAGACAGCGGGCCCGCACCGGCCCGTACGGCGCTCAGAACAGCACCGGGTCACCAATCCGTGTGTGGCGCGATGCCGTCCCGGTATTCATGGCCGCACAGCCTAGCCCACCGGGCAACGAGCAACGCCAGCACCGCAGTCCACAGTGCGGCGCGACATCCCTGGACTCGGCCAGGAGCCCGGCGTCTCTCCCTCCACAGACCGTCGTCCACGCGATCTCCCGAGCCCATGCCCGTCTCTCTGCGCAGGCCACCGAGGTCTTCCGTGACCTGAAGCGACCAAAGGCCACCCTCAGCTGGAACAGGCAGGCCACGGCGGTGCCGACCGGAGTGTTCACCCGCTCTGTCGGCATGGGTCTCGTCATCGTCGGGACCGCCCGTTTCCAGGCCTGCGACCTCGAGCTCGGCCTCGAGCTCGGCCTCGAACTCGGCAACCGCAGCGTGGACATCCTCGCCCGCGCCCAGCCGAGCCGAGGCCTACGTCCGTGAATTCAAAGCGGCTCTCGCCCCGTGGCGGCGCGAGTCGGCCGGATGCAAGTTCGTCCAGTTCGGCGCCACGCCCGAGAGTAAATCTCTCTCTCGGTCATACCGCGAGGCCATCGCGGCCGCGTCATTCGATGAGGCTCCGGACGAGGCGGCGAAGCCGAATTTGATCTTGATGTCAAGGCTAGGGTGAGTGCTTCTCGCGACCCCTTCGGAGGTGCCTGCCCGGTGGCTGACAGCTTTGTTCACCTGCACAATCACACCGAATACTCGATGCTTGACGGGGCTCAGAAGCTCAAGCCGATGTTCGCCGAAGTCGAGCGGCAGGGCATGCCCGCGGTCGCGATGAGCGACCACGGCAACATGTTCGGTGCGTACGAGTTCCATCAGGTGTCCAGGGGCTTTGACGGCGTCAAGCCGATCATCGGGATCGAGGCGTACGTCGCCCCGTCCTCCCGTCGCAACCGGAAGCAGGAGTTCTGGGGGCCGGGTGGGCAGAGGGCCATGTCGGATGACGGTGAAGGGTCCAAGGACGTCTCGGGCGGCGGCCGCTTCACGCACATGACCATGTGGGCGCAGAACGTGAGGGGCCTGCGCAACCTCTTCCACCTGTCGACGGAGGCCAGCTACACGGGGCAGTTCCCGGCCGGCAAGCCCCGCATGGACATGGAGCTGATCAGCGAGCACGCCGACGGGATCATCGCGACGACCGGCTGCCCCTCCGGTGCGGTCCAGACCCGCCTGCGGCTGAAGCAGTACGACGAGGCCCGGCAGGTCGCGGCCTCGTACCAGGACATCTTCGGCCGTGAGAACTACTTCCTCGAGCTGATGGATCACGGGCTGTCCATCGAGCGGGACGTCCGGGACGGGCTGCTGCGCCTGGCGAAAGATCTGAACATTCCGCTCCTGGCCACCAACGATGCGCACTACGTCCACGCGGACCAGGCGGATGCGCACGACAACCTGCTATGCATCGGCGTCGGCAAGAACAAGGCCGACGAGAAGCGGTTCCGGTTCTCGGGGAACGACTACTACCTCAAGACCGCGGACGAGATGCGCGCTCTGTTCGCCGAGATGCCCGAGGCATGCGGCAACACCCTGCTGATCGCGGAGCGCGTCGAGTCGTACGACGAGGTCTTCGACAACATCGACGAGATGCCGCAGTTCCCTGATGTTCCCGACGGGGAGACGCAGGAGTCGTGGCTGCGCAAGGAGGTCATGAAGGGCCTCGTCATGCGCTACGGGGACCCCGTCCCGGCGGAGGTCCTGGAGCGGTTCGAGACCGAGATGACGGTCATCGGCCCGATGGGCTTCTCCTCCTACTTCCTCGTGGTCGCCGACATCTGCAAGTACGCGCGCGACAACAGCGTGCCGGTCGGTCCGGGCCGTGGATCGGCCACCGGTTCGATCGTGGCGTACGCGACCCGCATCACCGAGCTGTGCCCGCTGGAGCACGGCCTGCTGTTCGAGCGGTTCCTGAATCCGGAGCGCATCAACCCTCCGGACGTCGACCTCGACTTCGACGACCGCCAGCGCGACTTCATGGTCCGCTACGTCGTCGACAAGTACGGCGACGAGTACACCGCCATGGTCAACACGTTCGGCAAGATCAAGGCCAAGAACGCGATCAAGGACAGCTCACGCATCCTCGGCTATCCGTTCCAGCACGGTGAGCGCATCACCAAGGCCCTGCCCGACGACATCATGGGCAAGTCCATCCCCCTCGACGGCATCTTCGACTCCACGCACCCCCGCCACGGCGAGTGCGGCGAGATCCGGGCGATGTACGAGAACGAGCCGGACGTCAAGAAGGTCATCGACACAGCCAAGGGCGTCGAGGGCCTGACCCGCGGCACGGGCGTGCACGCGGCCGCCGTCATCCTGTCCAAGACCAAGCTGACCGACCGGATCCCGCTGCACATGCGGGCCAAGGACGGCGTCAAGATCACCGGCTTCGACTACCCCAGCTGCGAAAACATGGGGCTCGTCAAGATGGACTTCCTGGGCCTGCGGAACCTGGGCGTCATCGACCACGCCATCCAGAACATCCGCGAGAACCGGGGCGTCCATCTGGCCACGGTCGACCCGGGCAACGGCGACGTCACGGACCAGATCGTCATCCCCCTCGACGACAAGAACACGTACGAACTGCTCGCCTCGGGCGACACCTTCGGCGTCTTCCAGCTCGACGGCGGCGGCATGCGCACCCTCCTCAAGGCCATGGAGCCGACCCGGTTCGAAGACATCGCGGCCGCCCTCGCGCTGTACCGGCCCGGCCCGATGGCCGCGAACGCGCACATGAACTACGCGCACCGCAAGACCGGGCGCCAGGAGATCCAGCCGATCCATCCCGAGCTGGAGAAGGCCCTGGAGCCGATCCTCGGGAACACCTTCCATCTGCTCATCTACCAAGAGCAGATCATGGCGATCGCCCGTCAGCTCGCCGGCTACACCCTCGGCGGCGCCGACCTGCTGCGTCGCGCCATGGGCAAGAAGAAGCCCGAGGTCCTGGCCGCGGAGTGGGAGAAGTTCCACGGCGGCATGCGGGGCAACAGCTACTCGGAGGAGTCCATCAAGGCTCTGTGGGACGTCATGCTTCCGTTCTCCGGGTACGCGTTCAACAAGTCCCACACCGCCGGATACGGGCTCGTCTCGTACTGGACCGCCTACCTCAAGGCGAACTATCCGGCCGAGTACATGGCCGCCCTGCTCACCTCCGTCGGTGACGACAAGGACAAGGCCGGCATCTACCTGGCCGACGCCCGCAAGATGGGCGTGACGGTCCTGCAGCCGGATGTCAACGAATCGGTGGCCGAGTTCGCGGCCATCGGCGACGACGTCCGCTTCGGCCTGCGCTCCGTGCGCAACGTCGGCGACAACGTCATCGAGTCGATCGTCGCAGGCCGCAAGGCGGGCGGAAAGTTCGGCAACTTCGCCGACTTCCTCGACAAGGTCGACCTGCCGGCCCTCAACAAACGCGCCATCGAATCGCTCATCAAGGCGGGCGCCTTCGACTCGCTCGGCCATACCCGCAAGGGCCTCACCGCGGCCCACGAATACGCCATCGACGCGGTCGTACCCGTGAAGAAGGCCGCCGCGTACGGGCAGGACGACTTGTTCGCCGGCCTGGGCGCAGACGGAGGCGCCGACGGCACTGAGGCGTTCGGTGTCGACATCGAGATCGACGAAAGCGAATGGCCACGCAAGCAGCTCCTGTCGACCGAGCGGGAGATGCTCGGCATGTACGTCTCCGCGCACCCGCTGGACGGCACTGAGAGCATCCTGGCGGCCCATCGCGACACCACGATCCCCGACTTGATCGCCTCCGGCCGTACCGAAGGCGTCGTGCGGCTGGCCGGACTCATCACCAGCGTGCAGCCGAAGATGACCAAACAGGGCAACTCATGGGCCATCGTCAACCTCGCAGACCGGGACGGCCAGCTGGAAGTACTGTTCTTCCCCGCCACCTACCAGCTCGTCATGGGTGCGCTCGTCCCGGACAGTGTGGTCTCCGTCCTGGGCCGCCTCAACGACCGTGACGGCACCATCAACCTGGCCGGGCAGGAGCTCCAGGTCCTCGATGTGACCTCCGCAGAACGCAGCGGCGCCGCGCCCGTCCAACTCCACCTGCCCTACCACCGGGTCAACGACCCCTCCGTACGCGAGCTCAAGCGCATCCTCCTCGCCCATCCCGGCCCCAACCCGGTCCGCCTGGCCGTTCAAGGACCCCGCAAGACCACCGTGTATGTCCTGCAGGACACAGTGAACGCCGGCACGATCGCGTCCGACATCAAGGGCAGCTTCGGCCTGGACATCTGGCAGGGCATCGCATGACCGAACCAGCCGACGAACACGACGTCATCGTCCAACTCGAAGGTGTGGAAGCATGCCCGGCCTGCGGTGAACAGAGCACGCTCAAAGTCAGCTTCGTCCACACATGGACGAACATGCACGGCGAGGTCGTGTCCGGGCCACGCGAGGCGGTGCTGTGCCCGGAGTGTGACCGGGGAGATCCGGCCGCGGACGAACTGCTCGCGCTGTTCGCCGTCGACGAGACGCTCGGCATCAACAACATCGAGACGTTCGGCGCACTCGTCGCGGCCTGGGTCGAGTCCGTACGACACCAGAAGGCCGACGAGACGCCACTGGCCGAGGAACACGATTAGTGGAGCGGTGAGTGGTAAGCCACTCACCCACACACATACATGGAACCCACCCACCTCAGTGTGCACGAGCCCCACCCTCAGATGGCGGTCTGCACGCCACCCGCCCGGCGTGCCTGATCGTCCAGTTCACCGAACACCCGCAGTTCACCCCCTGCCACATACGGCAGCACGCTGCCGTCGCCGTGGCCGCATGCCGCGTACGACACCGCACTGACACCGGAATTGACCTGGGCTGGTGGGCTGGGCGAAGACCGGCAGCGGGCGCAGTGTCACCCGCACCAGTGTCCCGGGTGAGGCGGTAAGGATGAGGGGGGACCTCGATGGCGACGGTGCAGAACGACGCGTGTCACCGGCGGCAGGCGCGCAGTGGTGATGCGGCGCACGCTCGCCATGACCACGGCCCGCAGGCCGCATGCCGCATGCCGCATGCCGCATGCCGCAGCAGGCGATCTCTTCATCTTTTATGTGGAGGGCGCAATCGGTTCTGCGGTGGTGCCGACCGGCGTCGTCACCAGTCGGCACCACGTCTCAGCCGCGCAGCGGGTTCGGCTCCGGGCTCGCGGCCCGGACCTCGAAGCGCCGGAGTGAATAGCCGAAGGACGACGCGCGCTTGATGCCTTGCATCCGCACGTACCGGCCCGAGGCGGGCGCGAAGGTGAGGTCGTCCACACGGGCGCCCGCGGGCTTGTCCCGGACGGCCGTGGCCGTCTTCCAGTTCGTCCCGTCGTCGGAGACCTGGATGTCGTAGTCCTGTCCGGAAGCGGTCTCCCAGTCGAGCAGGACGCGGCGGACCGTCTGTGCCCGGCCCAGGTCGACCTGGATCCATTCGCCGTCGCGGTAGGCACTGGCCCAGCGGCTCGCCGGGTCGCCGTCGGTGGCGTTCTCCGGTCCCAGGCTGGCCACTTCGGACGACGACGCGGTGGTCGGCCGGTTCAGCGCCAGATCCGGTGCGTCGAAGACCCGCATGCTCCACAGCGCGTAGCCGTCCTGTTTGCGGGCCGCTTCGGTGCCGACGAGGCGTACGTACCGGGCGGTGACCGGTACGAAGGTGAGCGTGTCGGATCCCGCGGACGTGCGCTCCGTGCGGCGGGCGACGGTGGTCCAGGTCGTGCCGTCGCCGGACACCTGGATCTCGTAGTCGCGGCCGTGTGCGGGCGCCCAGTCCAGGTCGGCCTTGGTGACGATCTGACGGCGGCCGAGGTCCACGCGGAGCCAGGCGTGATCTCCCGGGTCGCTCTGCCACTTGGTGGTGCTCACCCCGTCGAACGCCGCGTCGGCCGTGCCCGTGGACGCGGTCGCCGGCTTGTCCGCGCTCAGCTCGCTGTTGGCCGGGGTGGCCAGCGTCGTGGCGACCTCGGTCAGGCCCGTACCCACGCCGAGCTTGCGCACGGTCGACATGAAATCGCTGTACGGGACACCCGAGTTGGCTCCGCTCCACATCTTCTGCGCCAGGACTCCGAAGGTCGGCTCGACCAGCTTGTGGACGTCGAGTTCGGTGTAGCTGGACTTGGTGAGGTCGTTCCACACCGAGGACATCGCGCCGAGGAGCTGGGGGTCCTTCGGTGCGACGCTCTGGCCGTCGGGGAAGACGTTGGGTTCCCAGTTGTCGTAGAGGTACTTACCGTCCAGGCCGTGGCCGTGGTAGTAGCTCGCGAACGGGACGATGTAGAGCAGGGCGTCGTTGGTGTTGATGAACGAGTAGCCGTCCTTCTTGAGGGCCTGCGGGCCGTACCACGAGTTGTTCCAGCTATTGAGGGTGACGTCATGGTCGAAGCCCGTGGTGTCGGACGTCATCAGGGACAGGCTGCCCCAGGCGCGCGGGTGCTTGCCCAGCGCGCGGATGTGGGCGGCGATGTCGTTGAAGTAGGTCTTGTAGCGGGGCTTGTCCGACCGGTACTCGTCGGCGCCGAAGTGCACGTCCGGACCGCGGAACCACGGCGTGAACTCGTCGAACACCGACTTCATGAACGCGGTGGTCTCCGGCTTGGACAGGTCCAGGTGGTCGGAGTCGCCGTTGTCGAGGCCGATGGACGGCTTGAAGCGGATGAACGCGAGGGAGTGGGCGGGGGCGTCGAACTCGGGGACGAGGGTGACGCCGTTGGCGGCGGCGGTGTCCTCGAAGGAGTCCCAGTCGCGCCGGTCGTACGCTCCGTCCTTCGAGGCCAGGCCGGACAGCGCGGGGTTGTCGGTCTTGAGGCGGAAGCCGGCCTGAGCCTCGCTCCAGGGACGGTCGCCCTTGAACCCGTTGTCGTTGAGGTGGATCTGGAACTCGTTGAGTTTGAACCAGCCCATGAGACGGATGTAGTCGCGGATGAAGTCCGCGGTGAAGAAGCGCCGCCCCACGTCGAGGGTGAATCCGCGCACCTTGTAGTTCGGCCAGTCCACGGCGGTGCCCGCGGGGACCGAGTCACGGCCGTCGTCGAGCAGCAGGATCTGCAGGAGCGTACGGGTGCCGTAGTAGACGCCCTTCGCGGTCGGTGCGGTGATCCGTACGGTGGCGCCGGTGACCGTGAAGGTGTTGCCCTCTTCCTTGTACCGGGCGGTGTCCACCCCTTGGGGCACGGTGGGATCGATCGACAGCACGATGTCGCCGCTGTGCGGGTGGCGCGGCGAGATGGCCGGCTTGCGCCCCGTGACCTGCTCGATCTCGTCCGGGAGCGTGGCGAGTTGTTCGCGGAGGGTGTCGCGCTGTGCGCCGGCGAACACGATGCGGCTGTGTCGGCTCAGCTCGAAGAATCCGGTGCTGCCCTGCCACTTCTGGAGGGCTGGTACCACTGCGGGTTTTGCGTTGACCGGGTCGGGAGCGGCGCTCGCCGGCGTGGCGGGAGCGGCGGGTGCGAGGGCGAGCAGGGAGACCGTTAACGCGAGAAGGCACAGCAGCTGTCTGGGACGCACTCTCATGTGAAACCCCAAGCGTTCTCGATGGATTCGTTCCGGGAGGTTGCTGCGGGTGACGCGGAGGGGAGCGGGTGCCGGCTGTGCCGCGCCCCGGCCTCGGCCGGGGCGCGGCACAGCTGCCTTCACGGCCTGGTTGTCACCTTGTAGGCGGTCTTCGCGTCGGCGACGGTCCCGCCGTTCCTGGCGGTGATGGTGAACCTGCTGCTGCCGGGGTGGGTAGGGATTCCGGTGATACCGCCGGTGTCCTGGTTGAGGGTCAGGCCGCGCGGGAGGCAGCCGTCGGTCACCTCGTAGCGGACGGTCCGTGGCGTCGTCGAGGTCACCTTGAAGCCGTACAGCTTTCCGATCCGGGCATCCGTCGGTTCAGCCGTGGCGAAGCCCGGCGTCGGGGCCTTGATCGGCTGCGGGTCGCCGATCGGCTGACCGGACGTGTCCATCTCCTGCAGTGTCCACTCGGCGTCCGGCGTGACCTCGGTCAGGTGCCAGTGCCTGCTCGCCACGCCCAGCTGCTTCTTCTGCTCGGCAGTGAACGCACCGGCCGCACGCGCGGACTCCCACATCCGGACGGCGGCGAGCAGCGCGGTGGAGTTCTTTCCGGACTGGAGGCTGCTCACGCTGGTCTCGAAGTTGATGCCGGCGTCGAGGGAGGCCGCGTGCGCCAGGGTGTCCTCGATCTTCTGCAGGCTGTCGCCGCCCGAGAGTCCCTGCTGACCCATCATCCCGGGCAGGTAGTTCGCCCGGTAGAAGGTGTTGCTGCGGATGATCTGGGCGTAGCTCGTGGGGCCGATCTCACCCCAGCTCGCCCTGGACTGGGCGTCCCAGGTGTTCGACGCGAGGTTGCTGCACTCGGTGATGAAGTTCTTGGTGGTGACCTGCCGGTGGACGCCGTTGACGAGGCGCGCGAAGCCGTAGCCGCCCCAGCCGTTGTAGCCGGTGCCTTCAAGGCCGTCGTAGGACGTGGCGTGGACGCCGCTGGTGTTGTAGGCGGTGGCCAGGCGGGTCGCGATCTCGTCGGTGATGGGCAGGCTGGCCAGCGCTCCGCCGTAGCCGTTCTGGATCAGCCGGGCGACGGTGGTGCCGGCCGGGTAATCCTTGGCGGCCGACGACCACTGTGCCCGGCCCAGGCCACCGACCTGCCACTCGGTGTTGCTGACCTTGGTGACGGAGCCGTACGTGATGAACTCGTCGCCGATCCGCAGCCGTTGACCGTCGACGCCGGAGGCCAGCAGGCCGTCGGCATCCACGTACAGCGTGGTGTCCGAGCCGGCCAGCGGGCGGGACAGCCGGGCGGAGCCGCCCACCGCGAGCCGTGGATCGGCCGGCGCCTTCACGTACGGGTCGTTGGCGTCGATGAAGGTGGACAGGGTGTGCACCCCGACCTCGACGCCCTCCTTCGCCGCCGCGGCCACCAACTGGGCGGCCGCCGCGTCCGATCCGCCGAAGTTGCCGTTGAACTGGTAGTGCCCGTGCGACGCCCACGGCCCGTTGCCGCTGATCGCGTAGATGTTCCGCACCCCGGCCTGCGCGGCGAGCTTGGCGGCCGCAGTGACGGTGCTGGTGTTGAGGTCGTGGACCCAGAAGTGAGTCTGCGAGGTGCGCTGGGCCACCTTCTGCCACTGGCCGTCCAGGGTGGGGTACGCCTGGTCGTGCTCCTTGGCGATCTGGCTGAGCACCGTCAGGGCCAGATCCGGCGCACTGCCGAACAGGGCGATCTTCGACCCGACGATCCGGCCCTCCGGCGTGGGCAGCGGGCCGAGCGGGATCTTGTATCCGTTCGTGCGCTGCCGGACCCGCACCTTGCTGTAGTCGTAAGTGGTGGCACGCAGGACGCTGCCCCACGTGGTCTTCGCGGCGACGTTGCTCGCCAGCCACTCGTCCTTCTCGCCGGTCTGCAGCCCGTACGGATTCCAGACGAGATCGGGGCCGAACCCGTACGCCAGGTGTTCGTTCGGCCACCCGCCCACCGTCTTGTCGTTCAGCGGCCGGACGCCCATGACGAACTCGGAGTCGGCGACCACACCGGCCGTCTCGCCAATGGTCGCGTCGAGCGTCGTCGGCAGCGGACCCCACAGCAGCGTCTGCACATCCACACCTGAGGCGGCCGTCAGCCCGATGACTTCAAGGGTGGAATGCGTGGGGAACCCGACGGCCTCCACCTGGATCGTCACACTGTCGCCGCCGAACTCCAGGACCTGCCGGTGGTGGGACCTGTCGCGCGTCACGACCCGCACCTTCGCGGGAACCACGTGCTTGCCGTCGGCCACCACGCTGACCAGCGGCACGGGGGTGTCCTTCGCCAGGTGGTCGGTGCCGTTGCGCAGGTCCACCAGGCTGTCCACGTACCCCGAGCTGCTGATGCCCACCGACAGGAAGCCCGCTCCGATCCGCAGCGAGGGGGACGTCTTGGTCCTGGCCGTTCGCGCGGCCTGCGCGGGGCCGGCGGCCAAGGCCACGGCCGTAGCCGAACTCAGGCCGCCGGCAACCAGAAAACGACGTCTGTCCACATTTCCTCCTAGGTGAAGTGACTCTCGATGAGACGCGGGATCGCTGATCAACCGCCCGTGAACAGCACAGAGGGGCGCAGGGCCGGCAAACGTCGAGCGACGAACGAGGCCATCTGGATAGTTCGTATTCTTCAGCGGAGATGGTTCGCGCGGTTCCCGGGGCGCGAGATCGGTGGGCAGCCGTGAGCTGTAAGCCCATGGGTCTGCCCGTGCAAGGAAGTGCGCTTGCTTCTCCTGTGTCACTACCGCAGCACAAGTGCGATCTAGCGTGCATGGCACGGAAGAGAGCGTCAAGGCTTAGTTCGGATCTATTTCAGATGGTGCGGGCGCTCCGTGGTGCGGCAGGAGCACCCCTGAACGGAGGGCCAGGGAGGTATCTTGGGCCCAGCACTTGGTATTTCGTGACCTGCATGCATCGGATACATGGAGCAACATGACTGGATCTTCCCGGCCCGCGCCCGCGTCCCCAGCATCGGATTCGGAGACGGAGGCGGCTCCCTACCGCCCCGGCTACGAGGTCGCGGCAGAGCGCATCCTGGAGTACGTCGCCCGGCAGGGGATGGGGCCGGGTGACCGGCTGCCGACGGAGAAGGATCTGGCGGCCGAAGTGGACATGACCAGGACGGTGGTGCGGGAGGGCGTCAAAATCCTCTCGGCCCTCGGGAGGCTCTCCGTGGAGAAGGGACGCGGCATCTTCGTGGCGCATCCCAAGAACGACCTGTGGTCCGACACGTTCTCACGGTTCCTGCCGACCGACCCCAGCCGCGTCGGTGAACTGTTCGAGTTCCGGCGCTTCACCGAGACCGAGACCAGCGGGCTCGCGGCCACGCGGGCCACACCGGTTCAGCTCAGGGCGATCCGCGAGGCGGCGCAGCGTTCGGCGGAGGCCGCCGAACGCGACGACCACGAGTCGTTCGGCCGGGCCGATGCGGAGTTCCATCAGGCGATCGGTGCGGCGGCGGGGAACGCGTTCCTCTCCAGCCTGGTCGACGCGATCCAGCGGCTGCAGCGCCAGGTCACCATCGTGGCCTTGGCCGACTCCGCACCGGGATCGCTGGCCGGGGCCGCCGAGCAGCACCTGGCGATCCTGGAAGCGATCGGGGCCGGCGAGCGGGAGCAGGCCGCCGCCCTCATGGCCCGCCACATAGACACGACGGAACTCCAGGTCCAACGAGAGATCCGTAACCGCATCTTCGCCTCTCCCGCCGGCCCGGACCGGGCGTGACCGTGGGCGACAGCCTCGATCAGTAGTGCCCCGCCGACCCTCGCCCCGCCGCCCACGCCGGAAACGGCCGGGCGACGGGGTTTCGTAGCGTCCCGCGGTCGTGAACCGCGCCACCGATGTGCCTCGTTCTCGCGAAGCGAATCCGTAGAGGTCCGGCAAAACCCTACCGACATGTATCGGATTTATTAGCGCCTCACTGGAGACAATAACTCCGTCTCATCTCTTGACATGCCGTCGCGTGCAGACTTCCATACCTCCAAGGTGCCCTGAGGGCGAACGCTGAGGGGAAGCGGTCGCCCCGAGAGCAGCAGGACTCTGGGAAGAGTCTGAACCATGTGACGGATTCGGTGGACGGTCGGCAGCGAGATTCCCTCTCTCGTCTCGGTACGAGCAAGACAGCGACGCGGTACCGCCCCCGGACAACGACGGGTAGGGGAAGTTGAACATGACGCGCAATCCGATACTCACGAGAACCGTCGCCCTCGCAGGTGCTCTCCTCCTGGCCGGGTGCACGGCCGGCAATTCCGGTACGAGTGCATCCAAGGGCAACGGCGACAAGGTCACCTTGACCTTCCTCACCTTCGAAACGCCCAACTTGGACGCGAAGTACTGGGACGCCGCGATCGCCCGCGCCTCAGCGAAGGTGCCCGGGGTGACGATCAAGAAGCTCGTGTCGCCCAGCGCCGACCGCACCGGGTACGCGAAGCAGCTCGACAGCACGGGCCAGTTCCCGGACGTCATGATCGGCCTGAACCCCGGCGGATTCGCCGAGGCCGGCAAGCTGGCGCCGTGGACGGACAAGGAACTCGCGACGTACGAGAATCCCCGTGCCAACACCTACGGTGGCAAGGTCTACCAGCTGCCCTACGCCGCCCAGACGACGCTGGTCTACTACAACAAGAAGGACTTCGCGGCAGCCGGGATCGACACGCCCCCGCGCACGTACGCCGAACTCCTCGATGACAGCGCGAAGTTGAAGAAGAAGGGCATCAACCCCTTCGTGGTCGGCGGTGGCGGCAAGGATTCCTGGGCCGACATGTTCCCGCTGATCTGCACGGTGGCGACCGATGTCTACAAGAAGACGCCGGACTGGCTGTCCCAACGCGCCAAGGGCAAGGTCAAGTTCACCGATCCGGCGTTCGTCACCGCCGCCCAGAAGGTCGCCGGCCTCGCGGACAAGGGATACATCGACCGCGCCGGCCTTTCCCGCTCCTACGCGGACACCGAACAGGCCTTCCGTGACGGCAAGGGCGCGATGTATCCGATGGGCAGCTGGTTCTCCGCCTCGGCCGACACGAAGAAGCCGGACTTCGACACGGGCGTCTTCGCGTGGCCCACGGACCAGAGGGCCCCGGCCCTCCCAGGTGTCCTCGGCGGCGGGATGACGGTCAGCTCCAAGTCGTCCGATGTGCCCCTGGCCAAGAAGTGGGCCAAGGCCTTCATGGAGGACCACAAGAACCTGGACGCCGCCGTCAAGGCCGACGGTCTCATCATCGACATCAAGGGATACAGCCCGCCCGGCACCATGGGCCCCGTCTACAAGGAGACCCTGGCGGCGTACCAGCAGGCCCAGAAGGACGACGGGATCGTCAACTCGTTCTCCCAGGAGACCGGTGACGGTTCCCTGCCGCCCGGCCTGGCCGACAAGGCCGCCATCGGCGTCCAGAAGCTCATCGGCGGACGCATGACGGCCAAAGAGTTCGGTGCCTACATGGACGAGCAGTGGGACAAGGCCACCCGATGATGCGCACACGTACCGAGACCCGACCGGAGGGTTCCGCTGCCGCGCCCGCGGCGAAGGACCCGGCAGCAGCCCGGCCACAGGACTCCCCCGAGCGGCGGTCGTCGCGGCCGTCCCGGCGCTTCCGCCCGAACGGCGGACCGGGCCGATTCGCCGTCTTTGCGGCGCCCGGACTCCTTGCCTACCTGGCCCTCGTCCTGGTGCCGATCGGCATGACGACCGGCTACAGCCTCACCAACAAGAACCCCTTCAACCCACCGACCCAGTGGGTGGGCCTGTCCAACCTCACGAGCCTGTTCTCCGACGACGACTTCCTCAAAGCACTGCAGAACACCGTCGTCATCACCGTGATCGTGACGCTGGTGACCAACGCGGGCGGGCTCGCGATCGCCCTGCTGCTCGACCGGCGCGGCTGGCTGTACAACGCGCTGCGCAGCGTGTTCTTCGTTCCGGTCGTGCTGAGCGCCGTGGTGGTCAGCGTCATATGGCAGTCGATTCTCGTCGACGACGGCCTGCTCAACACCGTGCTGCGACAACTGGGCGTGGGCCATCCGCCGGGCTGGCTCTCCGACCCGAGCCTCGCCCTCTACACGGTCTCGTGGGTCATCGCCTGGCAGGGGCTCGGCTTCTGCGTGGTGATCTACCTGGCCGGACTGCAGGGAATTCCTCAGGACTTGTACGAGGCGGCGGCCATCGACGGCTGCGGGCCGATGATGCGGTTCCGTCATGTCACCTGGCCGATGCTGGCCCCCGCCGTCACCATCAACACGGTCATGTCACTGATCGGCGGATTCAAGGCCTACGACCAGATCCAGGTGCTCACCAACGGCGGCCCCGGCCCCAACACCACCTCCACCCTCGCCTTCCAGGTGGTCCAGACCGCGTTCAACGGCAACCACGTCGGCTACGCCTCCGCGATGGCCGTGGCGATGCTGATCCTGGTCGCGACCGTCTCCGTGATCGCGCTCGGATGGCTGCAGAAACGCGAGGTGTCCTCATGAGTACGAACATGAAGATCACGGACATGAAGATGGAGGCGGATCCCGACCTGAGCGCGAGCATGAACAGGGACGGAACAAAGGCGTGGGTACGTCCGGTCGTCGCGATCCTCGCCGGCCTGCTGTTCTTCCTGCCCATCTACCTCGTGCTGGTCAACGTGTTCAAGGACGGTTCGGCGATCGTGTCGAACCCGCTCGGCCTGCCGAGCCCGCCCACCCTCGGGAACATCCAGACCGTGCTGTCGCGCCCGGACCACCTCTTCTGGTACGGGCTTGTCAACAGCACGGAGGTCACCGTGATCTCCATCCTCGTCATCACCGCGATCTCTGCCATGCTCGGCCACTACCTGGCCCGGTCGACCGGCATCCTGCCTAAGGTCATCATGGTCGTCCTGCTCTGCGGCCTCATGGTGCCGCCCGCCGTGATCCTCACCCCGATCACCGAAGTCCTGCGCACGCTGGGGCTGATGAGCAGCGTGCCCGGACTGGTCCTGGCGTACGTCGGCTATTACATGCCGTTCGGAGTGTTCGTCTTCGCGGGCTTCGCCAAGACGATCCCCCGGGAGCTCGAAGAGGCAGCGGCGATCGACGGCGCCGGAGCGTTCCGCGCCTTCTGGCAAGTGGTCTTCCCGCTGATGCGGCCGGCGTCGGCCAGCGTGGTGATCTTCCTCGGCGTCTGGATCTGGAACGACTTTCTCAACCCGCTGATCGTCCTGGGCCCGGCGGCGGGCACCACGGTGACCGTCGGCATCTACCGGGCCATCGGCGAACACCAGGCGGACTACGGCTCGGTCTTCGCCTTCATGTTCCTGGCGACACTGCCCATCCTCGCCTTCTACCTGGCCTTCCAGAAGCAGTTCGTCAAGGGCCTCACGGGTGGAGCGACGAAGGGGTGACCGGCCGGCACCGGGGCGGGGTGTGCGCGATCCCCCACCCCGGTCGTCCCCCACCGCTTGTCCCATGCCGTGCGACCGGGTCTCGAACGAGAGGCACACCTGAACTCATGCGCACCACCACACGGCTCGATCAACTCGCCCTGGGCGCCGCCGCGCTGGGCAATCTGTTCCACCCGGTCAGCGACGAGGAGGCGGCCACCACCGTCGAGGCCGCCTGGGCCTGCGGAATCCGCGCGTTCGACACCGCTCCGCACTACGGACTCGGCCTGTCCGAGCGCCGTCTTGGAGACGCCCTGCGCACCCGGCCACGTACGCAGTTCACGCTCTCCACCAAGGTCGGCCGCCTGCTGCGCGCACGCGCCGGACTGCCCGGCGACGACCTGGCGAACGGCTTCGCCGTCCCGGCCACCCACGAACGAGTGTGGGACTTCAGCGCCCGCGGTGTACGCCTCAGCGTCGAGGAGAGCCTCATCCGGCTCGGTCTCGACCGAGTGGACACCGTCTATCTGCACGACCCGGACGGCCACGAGCGTGAGGCCTTCGACTGCGCCTACCCCGAGTTGGAGCGGATGCGGGCCGAGGGCATGGTCGGCACGATCGGCGTCGGCATGAACCAGACCGCGATGCCGACACGCTTCGTCCGCGAATCCGACATCGACGTGGTCCTGCTGGCCGGCCGCTACTCCCTCCTCGACCAGAGCGCTCTGGCAGCACTGCTGCCGCTGGCGGCGCGACGCGGAGTGACCGTGCTGGTCGGCGGGGTGTTCAACTCGGGCCTCCTCGCAGATCCCCAGCCGGGCGCGACCTTCGACTACGCGCCTGCCTCGGCACACCTGCTGGACCGGGCGCTGGCCCTGCGCACGCTCTGCGAGACCTTCGGGGTCCCGCTGCGGGCAGCCGCCCTGCAGTTCCCGCTGGGGCACCCGGCGGTCACCGGTGTACTGCTCGGGGCACGCAACGCCGCCGAGGTGACGGACGCCACCGCAATGATCAACCACCCCGTCCCCGAGGAGATGTGGCTCACCCTGCGCGCCCAGGGTCTGCTGCCGCCAGGGGCGCCGATGCCCGTACCGACATCGAAATAGAGCTCCACTCACTGCGCCCTCGCCGGCCGGACCCCTGGGCCGCGGACCTGGCCGCTCTGGCCTGCCTCCCCGACACCGTGGCCAAACTCTCCGGGCTCGTCACCTCGGCCGACCGGCACACCTGGAGCGCCGCCGACCTGTGGCCGTTCGTGTCGGTCGCGCTGGAGGCCTTCGGTCCGAAGCGGCTCATGTTCGGCTCGGACTGGCCGGTGGGCGCCCTGGCGGCCGAGTACGAACAGGTGGTCGCCATCGGCCGCGAGCTGATGGCGGACCTGTCCGAGCATGGGCGGGCGGCGGTGTTCGCGGGCACGGCCGCGCGGGTCTACGGACTGTGACCCACAGCAAGTGAGTGGCAGGGGTGAGCGGCAGGGGGCGGCGGACTCAGTGGTGGCCGCCGCCC
>NZ_JBHJYS010000026.1:0-169271 GCF_042270245.1 Streptomyces sp. NPDC055955 | reverse complement strand
CCATCCCCCCCCCGAGCGTCACGTCCCAACCCCCCCCCCAGCACCCGCGGCACCCCCGCCCCCAACCCCCCCCGCGCGCACGGGGCGGCGGGGGGCCCCGGGGGGCCCGGGCCCCCCGCGCCGGTGCCGGTTACCCGAACTGTCCGGGCTGGTAGTCGCCGGCGGGCTGCTGAACGAGGACGTTCACGCGGTTGTAGGCGTTGATCAGAGCGATGAGGGACACCAGCGCGGTGAGCTGGTCCTCGTCGTAGTGCTTGGCAGCGTTCGCCCAGGCCTCGTCCGAGACACCGCCACTCGCGTCGGCGATACGGGTGCCCTGCTCGGTCAGCTCCAAGGCGGCGCGCTCGGCATCGCTGAACACCTTCGCCTCGCGCCACGCCGCGACAAGGTTGAGGCGCGTCTGGTCCTCCCCCGCCGCCGTGGCGTCCTTGGTGTGCATGTCGGTGCAGAAACCGCAGCCGTTGATCTGGCTGGCGCGGATCTTCACCAGCTCCTGTGTGGCAGCCGGAAGCGTCGAGTCCGTCACCACCTTGCCGCCCGAGTTGATGTGCTTCAGGACCTTGGCCCCGACGGGGTTGGCGAAGAGGTTCAGGCGGGCTTCTGTCATGGCGAGCTCCTGGTTCGTGCCGGTGGTTACATCCCTCTGACGGAGCGGATCGGCACGATGTGACGAGTTCAGATGTGACGCGCGCCACATGTTCTCTGCCGGTCGGCTCGCGGCAGGCGCACGACCACGGTCCCGCGCTCCAGATCCACCGTGGTCCGGTTCGGTGGCGCCCCGTCCTCGTCGTCGTCCCGCAGGATCAAGGCCGACTGCCGCTCCTTCAGCTCACTCTGCTTGCCCGGAGAAAAACTCGCGTGGAGCTGCTCGAACCCGGTCGCCGAGATCTGGCCCTGCCGCACGCTGTTCCGCCACGGCAGCAGCCCCGCGCGTCCGGCCCGCAGAACCAGCTGGTCGGCGAAGGCCACGACCGTCAGCAGGATGGCCAGACCCGGCAGAGTCATGAAGACGACGAGTCCCATGACGCAAAGTATCCACGGCGCCCTTTTCCAGGCCCGGGCGCCGGTCGCGGGAAACCGCCCTCGGCGCCCCGACAGGGAGTCTGCATGTCCGGCCCGGGTACCGCGTCGCGGCGATCCCGGTAGCTTGGCCCTATGCCCTCTGCACTTGTTGTTGGTTACGACCCCGAGGCAATCCCCGGCGTCGACGCGGGAGCCCTTCGCAAGGGTCTCGACGAGGAGTTGGACCGGTTCGGCGAGCACGGCATCGATGCGGCCATGGCGCTGGTCGTGTTCGACGATTCCGCCGAGTCCGTCCTCGTTGCGGCGCTGACGGAGCGCCCGTGGGACGTGGTGGTCGTCGGCGGTGGGATCCGCAAGACGGAACAGCTACTTCCGCTCCTCGAGGAGATCATGAACCTGATCCGCCTCCATGCACCCCAGGCCGCGATCGCGTTCAACACGAAGGGCGGCGACAGCGTCGAGGCGGCGCTTCGCCGGATGTGAGGCCGGCCGGCCTCGGAAGCAGCGGGCCGGGCGAGAAGCCGTTAGGCGGCCTTCGGCAGGTTCAGGTCGCGGTTGATGGCACGGGCCACGCCCTCGACGATCGTGACGCCGTTCTCCATCGTGCGGTTGCCGTGGGAGAGCACGGCCATCCCGTAGTCGTGACCACCGCCGGTGAACACGCCGACACTGTGCACGCGCCAGCCGTTGGTCGACAGCGGCAGCCAGCCGTTCTTGACGTGAACGGTCGCCGTGCCCGGCGCGCCGGCCGGCGTCCCCCAGCGCTGATCCGGGACGACCCGGTTCATCAGCCGCAGGGCATAGGCCCGGGAGCGCTCGCCGAGCACGGGGTTGTCCGAGGTCAGCAGGCGGAGGAGCGTCACCTGGTCGCCGGCCGTGATCTGCGTACGACCCCACGTGCGCTTCGGGCCGGGCACCGTGTCCCGCATCCCGGCCAGGTCGAGGAAGTGCTGGATGCCGGCGTGGCCCAGCTGGTGCCAGAGGGCGTTCGTGGCGGCGTTGTCCGACTTGGTGATCATCGCCGTGGTCAGGTCGACCTCGCGTGAGGTGAGGTGACGGTGCTGCTCCTCGACCTGGCGCAGCAGCGCGCCGAGGATCGTGACCTTGACGACGCTCGCCGAGTCGAAGGCCGTGCTCGCGCGGAACGTGCACGAGGTGGCCGTGTTCCGGTCGTAGAGCGCGAGCGCCGAGGCCTTGCCGTGTCCGTGGAGCGCGGTGGCTATGTCCCGCTCCAGGCGGTCCGCCAGTCCGGGCCGGTGCGAGGTGCACGTCACCGGGGAGCCTTCGACATTCGTACCGGCACTGCTCGTGCCCGCCTCGGCGGGGGCGGTGACAGCGAACGCGGTGAGCACCGAGCCGGCGGCGAGGGCCGCGGCCAGTCCCTGCTTCGCGCGTCGCGTCAGCGGCATGCGTGTTCCCGGCATGGAGGTTCCGTCCTGCTCTGTGTCGGCGGTCGCATCGGCGGGTGGTGCTCACTGTCGGCGGCGAGGTCGACGTCCCGCGACGCGGTCGGGGCTTCGGCCGATGCCTCGCACCGGGGCTTCAGGCGCATCGTCGGAAGGGTCCGCCCGTTGCACTCGTCGTGCGGCGCTTCCTCGCGCCACCGGGCGGTCGGCCGCCGGATGAGCGGCCCGGATCCCGAACAACGGCGACGCTACAGGGACGAAGGAGCCGGCTGGGCAGAACGTGAGTCGATATGTCAGCTATGGGCGTTTTGGCGATGTGTGATGTTGTTCATTGCCGCATTTGTCGCCAAAGCGGCGATCGGCTCGGCGGGCGGGAGGCCGACGAAGGGTGACGTGGCCGGTCAGGGGCGTGGTGACGCCGGGCCTCCCACGATGATCGACATGCACCCCGCGGCGGCTCTCCACCATCTCGACAGCTCCTTCGTCACCTTCCGGGACTTCGACTTCGGCGCGGGCTCCCACGGGTACCGCTGGATCGACACCAAGCGCTTCGGCCTCCCGACGGACGTACCGGACGCGGACGACCGAGCCCTCCTGGCCGCCCTGATCGCACACCCGCAGTTCCGGGACACGTACGACGGCGCGGGGGTCCAGGACTGGCCGCGGCACGGTCGATGGTGGCTCGAGCACGTCACCCCCGGCGCCTACCAGGCAGTCGACGCCGTCACGGCAACCGACCTCATCCGCACCTGGGCCGCCCGGCACGGCGACGTGCCGCAGGAACTCGAAGCGCGGCTCGTGGAGCACCCCTACGCCCCGATCCGCACGGCGACCAGCCGGTACGTACTGGGCGAGCTTCCCGAGGACGCCCTCCACGACTACGGCCCCATCCACATCGACTTCCATGAACTGGTCCTCATCGAGCGGCCCGCGGCCACCCTCACCCTGCTCGTGGCGGCGGACGACCAGAGCGTGGCGTGCGCGCGACCGAACACCCCGTACTCGCATAAGCGGTCGAACTGACCGACGCGCATGGGTGGTTGAACAGGCCGCCGACTCGGCGCCCGTACGAGGCGACACGCACCGACCCGTCCGCATACGCTTGTCCGCCCTCACCCGACCGCATTACCTTGCGGCGGTGGATCTCTTCTCACGCTCCTGGACAGCATTGCGCACCGCCGTCGCCGAAGTCCCGGACGAGGACTTCGAGCGGCCCTCCGGCTGTGCGGGCTGGCTCGTGCGGGATCTCGTGTGCCACCTGGTCATCGGCGCCCAGGACGTCCTGATCACCTTGGTCACGCCGGCGGACACCGAACCGACCGTGGACGCGGTCACGTACTGGGGAATCGTCGAACCCCCGACCGGGGAGGACCCGCTCGACGCGCTGATCCCCCGGCTGGCCGCCGCCTACGGCGTGCCTCGGTGGCTCAAGTTCCACTTCGACGACGTCGGTTCCGCGGCGGGGCGCGCCGCCCGACTCGCCGATCCCGCCGCCCGCGTCAGCACACGCGACGAGGTCCTGACCGTCGGCGACTTCCTGTCCGCGTACGTCCTCGAATGGACCTTGCACCACCTCGACCTGATCGCGCACCGGCCGACGGCCGCCGAGCCGCCCGCCGAGGCCCTCGCGGCGGTTCGCGCGACGCTGGAGCAGATCGCCGGGACCCCGTTCCCCGCCTCGTTCTCCGACACGGACGCGCTGCTGGTCGGCACCGGACGCCGCTCGCCGACCGACGCCGAGAAGGCCGCGCTGGGAGAATTCGCCGCGCGGCTCCCGCTCCCCATCGGCTGAGCGAGCGGTCGCCGGGCCTGCCCGACCGGGTTCGGCGGCGCGCAACACCCTCCGGGCAGACATGGCCCCGCGCCAACGCGACGTCCGAATGCCGCCAGCGTTCGCTCACACGGGCAGCGAGTATCGGTCACGCCGAAGGTGCCCGCCCCGCTGCGCCACACGTCGTACCGTGACGCCTCGGTCGCACTCGGCGGGGCAGCACCACCGGCCCGCCCCGTAACGCCGCGCGAGAGACCCCCTGCCTTGAACCAGCCGAACCAGCACGCCCCCGCCCCGGACACACTCTTCAGCGACCACGCGACGGCCGGCGCACCGCCCCGCATTCCGCACAGCGCGGCAATCCCGGCACTCAGCGAACTCAACTGGGCAGATCTGTACGGGCGGTTGAACGAGGAAGGCGTCGCCGTCACCCCGCCACTGCTCTCCCGTGAACAGTGCCAGGAGATCATCGACACGTTCGAGGAACCCGGGCTGTTCCGGTCCACCGTGGTCATGCAGCGGTACCAGTTCGGCCGCGGCACGTACAAGTACTACGCCGATCCCTCCGCCGTACCGCTCGTCCGGACCCTTCGCGAGCGGCTCTACCCGCCGATGACGTGGATGGCCAACCAGTGGGCGCCTCAACTCGGCGAGCGCACCTTCCCCGGCACGCTGGACGAGCTGATCGACGAGTGCGCGGACAACGGCCAGAATCGCCCCACGCCGCTGATCCTGCAGTACGGCGAGGGCGACTACGCCTGCCTACACCAGGACATCTACGGCGACATCGTCTTCCCTCTGCAGATCGCCGTCATGCTCAACCAGCCAGGCGATGACTTCACGGGCGGCGAGAACGTGTTCGTCGAGCAGCGCCCCCGCTCCCAGTCCCGCGCCATGGTGGTCAAGCCGCAGCTCGGCCAGGGAATGATCTTCCCGGTACGGCACCGTCCGGTACGCGGCAAGCAGGGGTTCCGCCGTCACCCCGTGCGGCACGGTACGAACGCCGTCGAGTCCGGACACCGCCACACCCTCGGCCTCATCTTCCACAACGCCCGCTGACCGCCCGCTCCCACCGCCGCCTCTCACAACGAGGCACCGACCTCCGTCAGTGTGATGTCCGAATCCCGCCAGACATAGCGGCACATAAGGCGCAGGGTTGGCATCAGGACACCACTGCACGAGGAGACCTGGAAGGAACGGACCCATGACCGTCTACACGACGCTCAACAGCCCGCTGGGTGAACTGCTGCTCGTGGGCGAGGAGTCGGCCACCGCGAAGGGCGGCACCGCGCTCGCCGCGCTGACCGTACCGGGCCGGAAGAACGGCGCCGTCGTCCAGGACGACTGGGCTGCGGACGCGGACGCGTTCGCCGAGATCACCGCGCAGCTGCGCTCGTACTTCGACGGCAGGCTCACACACTTCGACCTCGAGTACACCGGCGGCGGCTCGGAGTTCCAGCGCCGGGTGTGGAAGGCACTGGAAGCCATCCCCTACGGCTGCACCCTGACCTACGGCGGCGTCGCCGCGCACATCGGCGCCCCGAAGGCCGCCGTCCGCGCCGTGGCTTCGGCGATCGGCGCGAACCCGCTGCTCGTCGTACGCCCCTGCCACCGCGTGATCGGCGCCGCCGGGGCCCTCACCGGTTACGCGGGTGGCCTGGAGCGCAAGCGGCAGCTCCTGGACCTGGAGAGCGCTCGCCGGACCGCCTGAACGTGAGACCTCCCGAACGCCCCCGACTCCCGCGACTCCCCCGGCTCCGATGGGCACCCGCACCGTCCGAGCCGGGGTGACACCACCACCGACCCAAGGATCCACACCATGCTGGACACCACGCGCCCGTCGGGCCCGGTCGCGGACCGCGTCGCCCACGAGGAGTGGGGCGCCCTGGCCGACGAGCTCGACACCTACGGAAACGCCCCTACCGGCCGCCTCCTCACGCCCGAGGAGTGCCGCCGGATCGCGGACCTCTACGACGACACCGCACGGTTCCGCACCACCGTGGACATGGCTCGCCATCGCTTCGGCTCCGGGCAGTACCGCTATTTCACCCATGAACTGCCCGATCTCGTCCGTGAGTTGCGGGAGGCGTTCTACCCGAAGCTGCTGCCCGTCGCCCGGGACTGGGCCGACAGACTCGGCAAACCCGCGCCTTGGCCCGACTCGCTCGACGAGTGGATCGAGATGTGCCACGCGGCGGGGCAGGACCGCTCGGCCCAGATTCTGCTGAGGTACGGGCCCGGCGACTGGAACGCGCTGCACCGCGACGTGTTCGGCGACATGCTCTTCCCGCTCCAGGTCGTCATCGGACTCGACGTACCGGGAACCGACTTCACCGGCGGCGAGTTCCTGATGACCGAGCAGCGCGCCCGCGCACAGTCGAGGGGATCGTCCACCACTCTGCCCCAGGGCCACGGACTGGTCTTCACCACACGCGACCGGCCCGTCGCCTCGAAGCGCGGCTGGTCCAACGCCCCCATGCGGCACGGCGTGAGTACCGTGCGCACCGGGCAGCGGCACGCCCTCGGGCTCGTCTTCCACGACGCGGCATGAACCCCGACGGCCCACCCGCCCCGGTCGGGCCCGGACGCACCTACACACTGCTCGACAGGCACGGCGCACCCTGTTCGAGCACGACCCCGGGAACGCTCGGCGGGCACCGCCGCGGGCGCCTCTACGGGCGCCTGGACTGCCCGTCCGCGCTGCGCGCCGTCTCCCGGGGCCCGTACGCGAAGCACCGGGTGTTCTTCCCGTACGAGGCCACCGCCGTCGCGGCCGGATTCCGGCCGTGCGCGGTCTGCCTGCCCGAGGAATACGCCCGCTGGAGAGCCGACCGAGAAAGCACCCACCACGCCATGCACAACGTCTCCGACCGGGAGTCGTCCCGCTCACCCCTGATCAGTCCCACGGATCTGGCCGCGTACGGCGACCTGCCCCGGCCCTCCCCGCACACCGCAGCCGAACTCGGCGCACTCGTAGGTCTGTTGACGCCCGCGAAGTCGCCGATCGAGACCGTCGCCGTGGGGCACAGCCGTGACGCGGCGTCCCGTGCGGCCGCCGACGCGTTCGCCACCGCGTGGACAGCGCGGGGCGGCAGAGTGCTCACGATCGTCAACTGGCCCGAGAGCGCGGCCTCCTGGCTGCGACCGGCCACCCGGCTCACGACCGCACTCCCCGACGCATGGGTGGTGGCCGCGGCCCCGCTCGGCTTCGCCCAACTGGCCCGCCGCCTGCGCCACTCCACCGACTGGGACCCGTCCCGCACCTACGCGTTCGCCTCCCTCAGCGACTCACGTCTCCCGGCCCTCACCGGCCCGGACACCATGCACGGCCTGCGCGGAGCCACAGCCGACGGCGGCACATGGGAGGTGCACCGCAGCTGGGTGACCGCCTACGACACCGCCGGCTCGGCCTCATGACGGCACTCACAGCACGTCTCGGCGAGACGGAAACCTCAGCACTTCGTACAATTTGGCCCCGAACGATACCCTGCTCGGAACGCGCTGTGGTGACGCCGAAGGAGTGTGCTCGTGCCAGGCCAACGATCCATCACCGAAGCCGAGAAGCTGGCGGAGGCGAAGCTCGGCGGAATGCCGGTCCGCCATGAACAGATGGCGGTGGTGGCCAACATCTACCGGGCCGCCTCGGCCGTCCGTCAGCACCTGGAGAACTCCGTCCTGCGTGAGGCCGACCTCACCTGGACCTCGTTCGTCGTGCTCTGGGTGATCTGGGTCTGGGGTGAGTCCGAGACCCGTCACGTGGCCGAGGAGGCCGGTATCTCCAAGGGCACCCTCACCGGGGTCTCCCGCACGCTGGAGGCGCGGCGCCTGGTGCGGCGTGCCGGGCACCCGAGCGACGGGCGGCTCGTGCTGCTCAGCCTCACCGACGAGGGCGAGGAGCTGATGCGACGGGTGTTCCCGAAGTTCAACGAGGAGGAGGCCTTCGTCGCCGGGCAGCTCAGCGACGAGGAGTGCCGCAGCGTCGCGGACGGCCTGCGCAGGGTGGTGCTCCAGGTCGAGGAGCACGGCGAGGAGCGCCGGCTCGCCCTCCTGGACGGCGCCGAGCCCGCCCCCCGCCGCAGCGGACGCCGGCCCAAGGCCTGACCGGCGCCGCGGGAAGTGTCAGCCGTGGGCGCGCGCCGCCCGGACCAGGGCGTCGAAGATGCCTCGCTGTGCGCCGTCCTCGTGTGCCGTGTCCTCCGGATGCCACTGCACGGCGGTGAACCAGGCGCGCGCTCGCGGGAGTTCGAGCGCTTCCACCGTTCCGTCGACGGCGCGGGCGGCGACCTGTAGTCCGGCGCCGAGCCGGTCCACCCGCTGGTGGTGGTAGCAGGACGCGTCCACCTTCTCGGTCCCGGTGGCCTGTTCGAGCAACGAGAGGCGCTCGATCGTCACCGGGTGCACGACGTGCCGGTGCTCGCGTTCGGGGCCGCCCATGTCCTGGTGCAGCGTGCCGCCGAGCGCGGTGTTGACCACCTGGAGTCCCCGGCAGATCGCGAGCAGCGGTATCGCGGCGTCCAGGGCCTGGCGGGCGAGTTCGAGATCGAAGGCGTCCTGGGTGTCGTCGACGTCGTAGACGCTGGCGTGTGCGGCGGCGGCTCCGTAACGGTGCGGTGCGATGTCGCCGCCGCCCGGCAGCAGCAGTCCGTCGAAGCGGGCCAGCCGGGCGGCCACCTCGCCGGGGTCGGCGGTTCCGCCGGGTGCGTGCGGGTGGAGGGTGACCGGTTCCCCGCCGGCGTTCCAGACCGCCTCGATCAGGGCGCGGGCGTTGACCTCCGCGGCGTACCGAAGGGCCGAGGTGGAGGCGGCGAAGCGGGCCGGTACGGCGATGAGGGGCCGGGGCGTCACAGCTGGATCCAGGTGGTCTTGAGTTCGGTGTACTTCTCGAGTGCGTGGGCGGACTTGTCCCGGCCGTTGCCGGACTGCTTCATGCCGCCGAAGGGCACGGTGAGATCGCCCTCCTCGTAGCAGTTGACCCACACCGTTCCGGCCTTGAGGGCGCGGGAGACCCGGTGAGCGGTGGACAGGTCGGAGGTCCACAGCCCGGCGGCGAGTCCGTACTCGGTGGCGTTGGCCAGGGCGACGGCCTCGTCGAGGTCGTCGAAGGTGAGGACCGACAGGACGGGGCCGAAGATCTCTTCCCGGGCGAGCCGCATCCCCGGGTTCACCGCGTCGAAGACGGTGGGCTGCAGGAAGCTGCCGCCGGTGTCGGTCAGGGTGCGGGCACCGCCGGTGCGCAGTCGCGCTCCCTCGCTCGTGCCCGTGTCGATGTGGTCGAGTACGCGGCCGAGGTGGGCCTCGCCGACCAGGGCGCCCATCTCGGTGGCGGGGTCGAGGGGGTCCCCGACACGCAGTTCGCCCGCCCGTCGCACGATCGCCTCCGTGACACGTTCGGCGACCGAGGTGTGGACGAGGAGGCGGGAGGGTGCGGTGCACATCTCGCCCTGGTTGAAGAAGATGCCCCAGGCCGCGGTCGCGGCCGCCTTCTCCAGGTCGGGGGCGTCGGGCAGGATGATGTTGGGTGACTTGCCGCCCAGTTCGAGCCAGACCCGCTTGAGGTTGGAGTCCGCGGCGTAGCGCAGGAAGTGCCGTCCGACGGCCGTCGACCCCGTGAAGGCGAGGACGTCGACGTCCGGGTGCAGTCCGATGGCGCGCCCGGCGGTGGGGCCGTCGCCGGTGACGACGTTCAGGACGCCGGGGGGCAGGCCCGCCTCGGTGGCCAGCCGCCCCAGTTGCAGCGCCGACAGGGGTGAGTTCTCGGAGGGCTTGAGGACGACCGTGCAGCCGGCCGCGAGCGCCGGGGCGACCTTCCAGGAGGCGATGGTCAGGGGGAAGTTCCACGGGACGACCGCGCCGACGACTCCGGCCGGCTCGCGGGTGACGAGGGCGAGTGCGTCGGGCGCGGTGTGCGGGGACTCGTCGGTGAGCTTGTCGGCCAGCTGCCCGTAGAAGCGGAAGGTGTTGACGGCGGCACGCAGCTCGATGTCGTAGGCGTCCGTGATGGGTTTGCCCATCTCCAGGCTCACCGTGAGAGCGAGGCGATCGCGCCGTTCCTCCAGCAGGTCGGCCAGGCTGAGCAGGGCGCGGCCGCGGTCGGCGGGGGCGAGGCGGGGCCATGGACCGGCGTCGAAGGCGCGGCGCGCGGCGGCCACCGCGGCGTCGGCCTCGGCCGCGCCACCGTCCGCGACCTGTGCGAGGACCTGTCCATCACGGGGTGACACGGCCGCGTAGGTAGCGCCGCCGCCCGGTTCGTCGGCGCCGTCGATGTGGTGGAAGCCGGACAGGTCCAGCTCCTTGGCGCGGCTCAGCCACTCGTCGTGGGTGCGTTCCAGCATGGTGTGGCCTCCGGCTCACTGAATACGTTTGAGGTCAAATGGAAACGGGTCCGCGGGTCGGGGTGCGCCGGTGACGTGTGCGCCGGGCGCACCCCGAGAGGGAACGGACGGAGTCAGGCCGTCGCGCCCGGCCGCGCTCGGACGGCCCGGGCCGAGACGGCGCTCAGCACGAGGACGGCCGGGACGCTCAGCACGAGCCAGGTCGCCGTCCGGGCCGAACCGCCGATGAGCGTCGTGAAGTTGGCCAGGATCACCCAGATCGCGCCCCCGATTCCGAGCGCGCCCAGGGCCGGGGCGATCAGCGTGTTCCAGGGGCGGGTGTCGAGGCGTTCACGGCGGAAGAAGACGATCACGGAGACCGACGTCAGGAAGTACAGCAGCATCATCGCGAGGACGGCCACGCCGCTGAACCAGGAGAAGAGGCTCAGCACTGGGTCCTTGCCGAGCAGCGCGAACGGCACGACGAGGAGCAGCGCGAGCGCGGTCTGCACCGTACCGGCGGCCCAGGGCGAGTGGCGCCGGTTGAGCGTACAGAGCCTGCGCGGGAGCACCCCTTCGCGGCCGAGCGAGAAGAGGTAGCGGTTGGCGGAGTTGTGGAAGGCGAGGATGCCGGCGAAGAGCGAGGTGGCGAGCAGGACAGGCAGGAGGTCTCCAGCCCAGCCGCCGAACAGGTCCGCGACCGGTGAGAGGACGAACACCACGCCGTCGCCGCCCGCCAGCGCCTTGCCCGCGGCCGCGGTGGCGTGCGAGGCGCCGTACGCGGAGACGAGCATCCAGGAGGTGAACGCGAAGAAGCCGGTGACGACGGCGACGGACAGGTACGTGGCGCGCGGAACGGTCTTCTTGGGCTCGCGTGCCTCCTCGCCGTAGATCGCGGTCGCCTCGAAGCCGAACATCGACGCCACCGCGAACATCAGCGCCACCCCCGGTGCCCCTTGCAGCGCGGCCTTCGGCGAGAAACTCCGGGCGAAGCCGAGCCCTTCCGGGCCGCCGCCCTTGATGAGGGTGACCAGCGCGAAGACGAGCAGGATGCTGAACTCGGCGAGGACGAAGACCGCGAGCACCTTGGCGCCCATCTCGATGCCCGCGGCGCCGAGCACCTGCACGATCACCATCGTGACCACCGCCCAGACCCACCACGGCGCGTCGAGGCCCGTGTACTGCGCCACCAGCCCGCTCACGATGGACCCGTAGAGCCCGTACATGGCGGCCTGGATCGTGCAGTAGGCGAAGAGCGCGACACCTGCGCTGCCGGTGCCCGTGGTCCGGCCCAGGCCCCTGCCTATGTATGTGTAGAAGGCGCCCGCGTCGACGACGTGGCGGCCCATGGCGACGAAGCCGACCGAGAAGAGGAAGATCACGGCCCCGGCGACGGCGTATCCGGCCGGGGCGCCCGCGCCGTTGCCGAGGCCGACGGAGATGGGGAGGGCGCCTGCGATGCCGGTCAGCGGCGCCTGCGCGGAGAGGACGAAGAAGAGGATGCCCACGACGCCGAGGGCGTTGGACTTGAGCTTGCCTGCTGTGGGCGGGGCCTGCACGGTCTGTTGCCTTGCGACCGTCTGACTGTCCACGCGGATCACCTGCCGGGGATGAGGGGAGGGGCGATTCGTTTCAGGCCAAACGAGTTGCCCCATAGTCGGATGGGACCCGGCGTTTGGCAAGGCCCTGCGGGATGTTCCCGGTCGGGCTCCGCCCGTCCCTCGAACTCGTGGGGGCGAAGGGTCAGGCGTCTTCTGCGGAGTCGGCCCCGAGCCCGCGCAGCAGGGACCTCAGCTCCTCCAGAGCGGCCTCGGTCATCTCCGGCTCGCCCAGTACCAGCTGGTGCAGGACGAGGCCGTCCAGCGCGGCGAAGACGAGCCGCATGAGCGCCGGGCTCGCATCCTTCGGAAGCATGCGGTTCAACTCGCGCTGGGCCGCGTCGAAGTACTCGTCGTACAGGGTGCGCAGCGGCGGCAGCAGCTCCGGCCTGCGCCGGGACTCCAGCATCAGCTCGTACTGGAACGCCTGCAGGTCCGGGTTGGCGGCGACCATCTCCGACAGCCCCGCCGAGAAGTCCGCGGTCCTGCCGGTGCCGGACTCCATGGCGCTGGTGTGCAGGCTGGTGTGCACCGTGTGGGCCAGCGCCGCCTCGATGAGGGCGTCGCGGGAACCGAAGTGGTGCACGACCAGACCGTGGGTGACACCGGCCTCCTCCGCGACGGCGCGGTAGGTCAGTCTGCGCAGGCCACCGCGGGCCACCACCCGCACGGCCGCGCTCAGGAGCGCGTCACGGCCCGCTCCGTAGTCCAGCCGTTTGCGCGCCCCGCCTCGCGGGCTTCGGCTCTTCTTCTGTTCTGGCGCTTCGGCGGATTCGGTCACGTCAGGGACCCTACCTAGCCCGCGGTGGCTGCCGGTCCATCGCGCAGCACCGCGCTCGGGGCGCCGTGCCGGGCGGCTTCGGAGGCCGGCCCGGCACGGCGCGGTTCGTGATCCGTCAGCCCCGGCGGGGCGGGCGGACGCCGCGGAACTCCCAGTCGCCGCCCAGCGCGGTGGACAGGACTTCCTCGGACTCGGTGGGCTGGGCCCCCACGTCGGAGCGGATCGCGGTGGGGCCGGTGACGATGTGGTTGGTCAGCCGCCCCAGCCCTTCCACCTCCACCTCGACGACGTCACCGGGCTGCACGGGACGGGAGTTGGCCGGTGTGCCGGACAGCAGTACGTCGCCGGGGTACAGCGTGATGGTGCGGGCGATGTCGGCCACGAGGTAGTGCATGTCCCACTCCATCTCCGCGGTCGAGCCGTCCTGCACCACCTCTCCGTTGACGTAGGTGCGCAGGTACTTGTCGTGGAAGTCCCAGTCGGTGACCAGGCCCGGGCCGAGCGGGCACAGGGTGTCGGAGCCCTTCACCCGCAGCATGGAGCCGGCGTCGGTGTCCCGGAAGTCGTGCAGGCCGTAGTCGTTGGCGACCGTGTAGCCCGCGATGTACTCCCCCGCCTCGGCCGGCGAGATGTTGCGCGCCGTCCTGCCGATCACGATGGCGACCTCGCCCTCGTAGTTGAGCCACCTGCAGCCCTCGGGCCGCACGATGGCGCCCTTGTGGGAGTTGAGGGCCGAGGTGGGCTTGTGGAAGTACGTCGGGGTGGGTGTGAGTTCGATCTGGAACTCGTCGACGCGGCTGCGGTGGTTGAGATGGACGGCGACGACCTTCGAGGGGACGACCGGGGGAAGGTGCTGGGCGTCCTCGATCTTGACGCGGCGGCCGTCGCCGGCGACCAGTTCGTCGTCCTCGCGGAGGACCTGGACGGCCGCGCCGTCCAGGAGGATGCGGCGGTACTCGGGCATGAGGGGGCTCCTAGGCGCGGCTGTGAGGGTTGTGCGGGGCGGGTTGTGCGGGCAGACCACTGCCGGTCCAGCCGCCGGCGGGGCGGTCGAACCACAGGTGGACCTGGCCGGTGCCGATCGAGTTCTCGTACTCGCCGTACTGGCGGGCCGTGGCGACGCAGGCGCGCTCACCGAGGGCGCCCGCCATCATCAGGTAGTGGAAGAACTTGGCCTCGGGCTTGAACTTCCAGAACTCGTCCATCGTGTCGATGACCTTGTCGTGGCGGCCCTCCTTGAACCACGCGATGCGTTCGAGGTCCGCCTCGCGCGCCTCGTCGGTGAAGATGTGCGCGGGGTCGCTCGATTCGTGGTCACGCAGTTGCCGCAGCGGCCAGAAAGTGTGCGACAGGGCGCCCGAGGCGATGAGCAGGACGCGGCGGCCCGGGGTGGCGGCGATGCCGTCGGCGAGCGCTCGTCCGAGGCGCAGGTGATCCTCCATGTCACCGGTCTGGCAGACGCCGATGGTGACCCACTTCTTGTCGGGCAGGCCCTCGCCGAGGAACTTCCACAGGTTGGTCGTGGCGTAGTAGATCGGCAGGTACGGGTCGTCGATCGCAGTGATCCAGGTGCCGTGCTTGTCCGCGGAACCGGCGATGTTCTGGGCGAGTTCGGGGTCGCCCGGGAAGTCGTAGGGCATCCGGCACATGCCGCGGGGGAGCTCTTCGGAGGTGAAGAGGCCGGCCCGGCGCTGCTGTGCGGTGACGACGAATTCGACGGTGGTGGCCCAGTGCGAGTCCAGGACGACGACGGTGTCGTAGTCATGGGGGGCATCGCGCTCGAAGACGTCGCGCCGCAACTCGTTCAGTCCGGTGACGAGGGTGATCTCCTTGCCCTCGTTCAGTTCCAGGCGCGTCTCCCGCGGGAGCACGACGGTGGGCACGTGGGCGAGCAGCCCCGCCCCGACGATCTCACCCATGGTCCTGCCAGCCCTTCGGCGCCGTCACGGTGTTCTTGAGGTCGCAGTAGAAGTCGAAGCTCCAGGTGCCTCCCTCGCGGCCCACTCCGGAGTGCCGGGAGCCGCCGAAGGGGGCTTGGAGGTCACGCACGAAGAAGCAGTTGACCCAGACGGTGCCGGCGACGAGCCGGTCGGTGACGCGCGCGGCGCGCCCGCGGTCGCCGGTGACGACGGTGGCGGCGAGCCCGAATCGGGTGTCGTTGGCCAGGCGGACGGCCTCGTCCTCGTCGGTGAACGTCTGCAGGGTCAGAACGGGGCCGAAGACCTCCTCCTGAACGATCTCGGAGTCCTGGGCGACGTCGGTGAGCAGGGTCGGCGCGTAGTACTGGCCTTCGCCCCGTCGGCCGCCGATGACGGCGCGGGCTCCGGCCGCGAGGGCCCGCTGGACGAAGCCGTCGATCTTGTCCAGCTGACGGGTGTGGATGTTGGGGCCGATGTCGGTGCTCTCGTCGCGCGGGTCTCCCTGCCGCAGGGCCGAGGCCTTGTCGGTGAAGCGCCGCGTGAACTCCTGCGCGATCGTCTCCTCGACGAGGATGCGGGTCGCGGCCAGGCAGACCTGTCCGGCGTTGTCGTACTGCTCCACGGCCAGGTCGACGGCGAGGTCGAGGTCGGCGTCCGCGAAGACCAACAGCGGTGACTTCCCGCCGAGTTCGAAGCTGGCGGGCACCAGGTTGGCGGCTGCCGCGGCGGCGATGGTCTTCGCGGTGGGCACCGATCCCGTGAAGCTGATGCGGCGCACGTCGGGGTGGGAGACGAGGGCGCTGCCCGCCTCGGCGCCGTAGCCCTGCACGACGTTCAGGACCCCGGCGGGAAGCCCGGCCTCGGCGGCGATGTCGGCGAACAGGGACGCGGTGAGGGGCGACCACTCGGCGGGCTTGAGGATCACGGTGTTGCCCGCGGCGAGGGCCGGGGCGATCTTCCAGGTGGCGAGCATCAGCGGCGCGTTCCACGGGGTGATCAGCACGCAGGGGCCCGCGGGGTCCCAGCTGACGTGGTTGGTGTGGCCGCGGGTGTCGAAGTCGTCGTGGCCGAGGCCCACGAGCCAGTCGGCGAAGAAGCGGAAGTTGTGTGCCACGCGGGGCATCACTCCGCGCCGGTGCGAGCGCAGGAGGGCGCCGTTGTCGTGGGTCTCGACGATCGACAAGTCCTCGATGCGCTTGTCGACGGCGTCGGCGACGGCGTGCAGGATCCGGGCCCGTTCGGCGCGCGGGGTGGCCGCCCAGCCGGGGAAGGCCGCGCGGGCCGCGGCGACGGCGGCCGACGCTTCTGTCGCAGTACCGCGGGCGATCTCGCCGAGGACGCTCCCGTCGATCGGCGAGACGTCCACGAAGGTGTCGGCGGAGGCGACGCGTTCGCCGCCGATCCAGTGCCGGGTGTCGACGGTGACACCGGCCACGGTGAGGGTGTGTTCGCTCATTTCCAGTCTCCAAGTGGCTTGTGGTGGGCGGGAGTCACTCGGCTCCGGAGGTGCCGGACTCGAGCAGCGTGCCGCCGTCCCACACCACGCCGACCTGCCGGTAGTACGCCCCGATCGGCTCCCTGATCTCCAGTCGGGCCAGTTCCTCGGTGGGTGCCTCGAACAGCTCCAACTCCGCGTCACCGGCCCACGCCTCACCGGCCTCGAAGGACGCGGCGCCGGTCTCGATCAGCTCGTCGAGAGCCAGTCCCTTGCCCTTCTCGACGGAGGGCAGCCAGCGGTGGTGGGCCATCGGGTGGCTGTTGACGAAGCCGTTGGTCTCGGACGGTTCGCGCAGGGTGACCACGGCCTGGGCCAGACGGCGGTCGGCCGCGGCGAGGGTCACGCCGAAGCGGGCGCCGGCTTCGATCCGCGGGGCGGGCCCGTAGGGATGCGGGCGCGTCTGGTGGATGGAGCCGAGCTTCTTCGGGTAGCCCTGGTGCAGGCCGCGCGCGACGGCGAAGTCCTTGTCGACCCAGATGTACACGCAGCGCGAGTAGGTGCGCCCCTTGTACTGGCAGCGCACGACCGCGAAGGCCTCCTTGTACTGGGCGAGCACGGGGTCGAGCAGCTGGCTCCCGTCCGCGGCACAGGACTGCCAGTCGGCCCAGATCAGCGCGACGGCGCCGGGGTCCTCGTCCGCCAACTCCAGGGGTTCGGGCAGGAGTTCGCGCACCCGGGCGGGGTCGGTGCGGTACTCGACGGTGAGCAGGTCGCCGGAGTAGTGCCACGGCGGGGAGGGGATCAGCGAGGCGTCGCCGGTCGCCGTCTTGGGGTGGAAGTATCCACGGACGCTGGCCATGACTGGGGGTTCCTTACGAGATGAGGGCGGGCTGCGCGAGGAGCTGGGCGCGGTAGCGGGCGGCGCCCGTGGTGGTGGCGGGGCCGCCGAGCGCGACCACCCCGACGAGCCGGTCGTCTCTGTGGTAGCCGACGAGGACGTCACCTTCCGGGTCGCCGTCCAGGACGCGCACGTCGGCGATGCCGAGAGCGGGCGCGCCGAACGACTGCAGCCGGAACTCGTGCTGGTCGCTCCAGAAGGTGGGCAGCGGGGCGAACGGCGCGGGTTGCGCCACGGTGCCGACGAGATGGGCCACGAGGCTCTTGGCGGCGTGCTTGGCGGTGTCGGTGGGGATCGACCAGTGCTCGACGCGACGGGGTACGCCGTCGTAGCGGGCGTTGGGGAAGCGGGCGACGTCACCGACGGCGACGACGTTCGGGTGGCCGCCGACGCACAGCTGCTCGTCGGTCAGCACTCCGTCGGACAGATCCAGGCCGTTGCCGTCCAGCCATTCGGTGTTGGCGACCGAGCCGACGGACTCCACGACCACATCGGCCGGAAGCACCGTCCCGTCGGTCAGGACGACTCCGGTCACCCGGCCTTCGCCCTCGAAGCCCGCGACACCCGCACCGAGGGCGAAGCGCACGCCGCGTTCCTCGTGGCGCCGGCGCAGGGAGCGGGCCAGGAGTTCGCCGAGCGGGCGCAGCATCGGCAGCGGTTCGGGGTCGACCACCGTCACCTCGGCGACGCCGAGGCCCTTGGCTGTGGCGGCGACCTCGCAGCCGATGAAGCCCGCGCCGATCACGACCACGCGAACGCCCGGCCGGATCAGTTCGTCACGCAGGCCCCGGGCGTCGGCGAGGGTGCGCACGGTGTGCCGGCCGCTGCCGGGACCCGAGGGACCGTCGCAGCGCAGCCTGCGGGGCCGCATGCCGGTGGCGACGACCAGGCCGTCGAAGGCGAGTTCCGTGCCGTCGTCGAGTCCGACGACACGCTCGTCGAGGCGCGCTGAGGCAACGGTCGTGCCCAGTCGCCACTCGACGTCCGCCGCGCTCGCCCGGGGCGTGAACGCGAGCGACTCGAAGGATGTGGTTCCGGCGAGCACGTCCTTGCTCAACGGCGGCCGGTTGTACGGCATATGGGGCTCGTCACCGATGACCGTGATCGCACCCGTCCAGCCGGCCGCGCGCAGCTGTTCGGCGGCGCGCAGGCCGCCCATCGAGGCGCCTGCCACGACGACGCGCCCCGGGGTCCGGGGGGCGTGAGCCGTCTCGGCCATGTCAGGCCTCGATCCGGATGGCCTGCAGCGGACAGACGTCGGCGGCTTCCTCGACCTCGTCGCGCAAGGCTTCGTCGGGGTCGCTGACGTAGGCGAGGCGCCCATTGTCGTCCAGCTGGAAGACGTCGGGGGCCGAGAAGACGCACTGTCCGTGGTCCTGGCACTTGTTCATGTCGACGACGACCTTCATGGCCGGTCCTCCTGGAGGTGAGGGCGTCGGGGCGCACTGAGGGAAGTGGGGCCCGGCTCCATGGCCGGGCCCCTGCCAAAGGGGTACGGATGGCCGCACTCCCCAACTCGTTTGGCTTCAAACAACATAGGAAGCGAACGGACCCTGGTCAAGAGCTATCCAGATGGATAAATTCTTTTCCCGCACCCCTTGCGGAGAGGGGCGGCCGCCCATACCGTTTGGCACCAAACAACGGGGTGGACGTCGGTCTGGCGTCCGTACCCCGACGCCGGACCCGCGCCGGGCGGGCCACCCCGCCCGGCTGCCGGCCACCACGCCCCCGTTCACATCCGCCGAGGAGACATCGGTGAGCGCTCAAGACACCCCAGAAGTCCGCACCGCCATGGACCGGCTCGCCGCCGACGGCATCGACGTGGTCCGGGTGACGTATCCCGACCTGATCGGCACCGACCGCGCCCGTGACGTCCTGCTCGATCATCTGCCCTCGGCCTGCGACCACGGCCTCGCCTTCTGCCGCGCCGTCTACCACACCACCCCTCAGGGCGGCGTGGTCCCGGTCCGCGGCGGCCTCGACGCGGGCCTCCCCGACGTGACGGTACGACCCGACCTCTCCACCGCCCGCGGCCTGCCCTGGGAGCCGGGCGTCGCCTGGTGCCTGGGCGAGACCACCGACCCCGCGACCGGCTCCCCCAGCCCCGAGTCCCCGCGCGACCTGCTGCGCTCGGTACTCGCCCGCTGCGAACAAGCGGGGCTGCGACCTGTCGTCGGCCCCGAGCTCGAGTACTTCCTGCTAGAACAGGACACGGCCGCGCCGACCGGCTGGCGCCGCTACGGACAGGGCGTCGCCGGAGTGGTCTACACGGCCGGACTGCGCGCCGACGCCGACAACCACCTGCTGCCCACCCTGCGCAAGCTGCGCGACCTCGACATCGGCGTCATCAGCGCGAACCACGAGTTCGACGCGGGCCAGTTCGAGATCAACCTGACCCACTCAGGAGCGATGGACGCCGCCGACCGCGCCTTCCTCTTCAAGTCGGCCGTCAAGGAACTCGCCCGCAAGGAAGGGAAGCTGGCCACCTTCATGGCCAAGCCCTTCAACGACGCGGGAGGCTCCGGATTCCACCTCCACTTCTCCGGCGAAGCCGCCGGTGACTCCGTCGCCGAGGAGGGCCGCAACGTCTTCGACGACCCCTCGGGCGCCTACGGTCTGTCGGACACCGCCCGCCACGCCATCGCCGGCATCCTCGCCCACGCACCCGCGCTCGCGGCCCTGCTCAACCCCACCGTGAACTCGTACAAGCGCTTCGGACCCGACACCCTCGCGCCGTGGCTGATCGACTGGGGCCTCGACAACCGCAGCGCCATGGTCCGCATCCCGCCCGAGCGCGGCTCCGGCGCCCGCCTGGAACTCCGGCTCGGCGACGCCAGCGCCAACCCCTATCTCGCGACCGCGGCGCTGTGCGCCGCCGCTCTCCTCGGCATCCAGGACGGCAAGGAGCCGCCGGCGCCCCTGCAGGGCTACGGCTACGACCCCGAGAAGTCCCAGCTGCTGCCGACGACCCTGCCCGCCGCGCTCGACGCCCTCGAAGCGGACGACGCCCTGACCGAGGTCCTCGGCAAGGACTTCACCCAGTCCTTCCTCACCTACAAGCGCGACGAGGTCGACCGCTTCAACCACCACGTCACGGACTGGGAGTTCACCGAGTACTCCTACCACCTCTGACCGGCCGCACCCCCTTCAGGAGCACCCTCATGACGAACCCGACCGACGCCATCGACCCGACCGAGCCCCTGGCGCTCGCCGACGTCGACCTCGCCGACCTCGACAACTTCACCGACGGCGTCACCCCCTGGCGCATGTTCCACACCCTGCGCCACGAGGACCCGGTCCACTGGCAGCCGGAAGAGGCCCCCAACTCGGGCTTCTGGGCCGTCACCCGGCACGAGGACATCGCACGCGTCGACCGCGACGCCGAGACGTTCACCTCCACCAAATTCGTCAATCTCGAAGAGGTCGACGACGACCAGATCAAGAAGCGCGCCTCGATCCTGGAACTCGACGGCGTACGTCACCGCGCGATGCGCAGCCTCCTCCAGCGCCAGTTCGGCGCGAGCGTCATCAACAGCTACACCGACTTCCTGCGCGGGCTGACCGCCCAGACCCTGGACGCGGCGCTCGCCAAGGGCAGCTTCGACTTCGTCAAGGAGGTCTCCGCCGACTTCCCCATCAACGTCCTTGCCCGCCTCCTGGACGTGCCGTCCGAGGACAACCAGCAGCTCATCGACTGGGGCAACCGCATCATCGGCAACACCGACCCCGACTACGCGGACGTCCTCCTCGGCAGCGAGGAGAGCGAGAAGTACCGCGACCTGCCGTTCCGCTCCCCCGCATCCCTGGAAGTCTTCGAGTACGGGCGTGAGTTGGCCCGTCAGCGACGCGGCAAGACCGGCACCGACCTGGTCTCCAAGCTCGTCAACGAGACCCCTCGCGATGGACTGCCGCTGTCCGGACAGGACTTCGACAACTACTTCCTGCTGCTCGTGGTCGCCGGCAACGAGACCACCCGCCACACCATCACGCACTCCATGCTGGCGCTGCTCCAGCACCCCGAGCAGCTGGCCCGCCTCCAGGAGGACCCTTCCCTGATCCCGACGGCGGTCGAGGAGTTCCTGCGCTGGGCGTCCCCCGTCTACCACTTCCGCCGCACCGCGACCCGCGACGTCGAACTCGGCGGAAAGCAGGTCAAGGAGGGCGACAAGGTCGTCATGTGGTACGCCTCCGGCAACCGTGACGAGAAGGTCTTCGGCAACCCGTACGACTTCGACGTCACCCGCGCGGACAACGACCACGTCACCTTCGGCAAGGGAAGCCCGCACCTGTGCCTGGGCAACCTGCTTGCCCGCACCGAGATCCGCATCATGTTCGAGGAGCTGATCCCGCGCCTGGCAGGCATCCGCCTCACGGGCGAGGTCCCGCGCGTCCGCTCCAACTTCGTCAACGGGATCAAGAAGCTCCCCGTGGAGGTCACCCTCGCCTGACACGTTCTCCCTGGCTGTCAGTTGCCGCACAGACGCTGCGCGAGATCGGTCAGCTCGCGCAGCCGCACCACCCGCCCCCGAACCCTGGCAGCGGGACATGCAGTGGCTCATGGCAGGCGACTTCAGCGCGTCACAAACCCCTGTCGGGCACGCAGCGCCTCGTGTCAGAATCCGCGCATGTCGGTTCGATACCCGCGCCCCTTGCGTCCCGGTGACCGTATCGGTGTCACCTCTCCGTCGAGTGGTGTCTCGAAGGAGATGAGTGAGCGCCTGCGGGTCGCTGTCCGTGAGGTGCAAGGCCGCGGGTACGAGGTGGTGGTCGGGCGCTGCATGGACGGGTCCCGGCACGTCAGCGCCTCGGCCGCCGATCGTGCCGGCGAGTTGATGTCGATGCTGACCGATCCCGCCATCAGGGCGGTCGTCCCGCCGTGGGGCGGGGAGACGGCGATCGATCTGATCCCTCTGCTCGACTGGGACCGGCTGCGCGAGGCCGAGCCCACGTGGTTCGTCGGGTTCTCCGACATCTCGACCCTCATCGCGCCGCTGACGCTGCTCACCGGCACCGCGACCGTCCACGGCAACAACCTCATGGACACGCCCTATCGCGTACCCGAGGGACTGCTGACGTGGCTCGACATCGTCGAGGCTCCCCCGGGCCACCGCTTCACGCAGACTCCGCCCGGCCGTCACCGTTCCAGCGGCTTCGACGACTTCGCCGTCTTCCCGGACGTCCGCGAGTACACGCTGAACGCCCAGGGCACCTGGACCCGGCTCGACGGCAGCGGTGACGTGGACGTCGAGGGGCGGTTGATCGGGGGCTGCATCGAGACGATGTGCGATCTCGCGGGAACCCCCTACCTCGATGCCTCGGCCTTCGCCCGGGACGAGGCTCCCGACGGACTCCTCATCTATGTCGAGGCGGCCGAGGACAATGCGTTCACGATCTGCCGAAACCTGCACGGCATGAAGCTCGCCGGTCTCTTCGACCACGCGAACGCGATCCTCGTCGGCCGGACCAACGCGCCGGACCGCCGTACCCTCACCCAGCACGAGGCCGTGCTCGACGCACTCGGCTCCCTGGACGTGCCGATCATCGCCGATCTGGAATGCGGCCACCTGCCGCCCTACATGCCCATCGTCAACGGCGCGCTCGGCCGCATCGTCCACACGTCGACCCGAAGCGAACTCACGCAGACATTGGCCTGACGACGCCGGCGGGAGGGCCCGGGCCCGTCGGCCCGGAACGCTCCCGCCCGAACACCCGCCCACTGCCCCGTCGGGGCGAGGTGACGGGATCCGGCGCACGGTCGGACGTCCCTGGACAAAGAAGACCGAGCGGGCCGTTCAGCGCCCGTCGGTGTCGTCGACACGGAAGCGGAGTCGGCAGATCACCGCGTCGGTGTCGCGGCGTACCGCGTGCGCGACGACGGAGCCGCGCTGGTTCTGCAGGAGACGCTGCCAGAGGCGCGCCGACTCGGTTTCGGGGATCAGTACGGTGATCTGGGAGTCGGGGCGGGCGGCGGTCAGCTCGCGTACATAGGCCGAGACGGGCCGGCCGAGGCCGCGCGTGGGTGAGCCGAGCTCGACGAGGTCGACCCCCGGGTTCCACAACTCCCAGTCCCGGTACAGGGCTTCGGCCTCGCGACGATCCTCCGGAGCGGGGTGCGTGACGGTGATCGCCAGCACTTCGTCGCCCAGCGAACGGGCCGCGGTGAGCGCCTTGCACGTCAGCTTGGACAGACCCGAGACGGGTACGACGACCACCGAGCGGGCGCGCCTGGGCGGTTCGGGGATGCGGCCGAGTTCGAGGCGCTGGCCGATACGGCCGTACGCGCGATGCACCCGCTCGAAGCCGAGGACCAGCAGTGGCAGGGCGAGGACGATGAGCCAGGCGCCCTCGGTGAACTTGGTGGCGGTGACGACCGCTCCCGCGACGCCGGTCAGCAGGGCGCCGAAGCCGTTCAGGACGGCCTTCCGTCGCCAGCGTTCGACCCGGCAGCCGTACCAGTGCCGGACCATGCCGACCTGGCAGATGGTGAAGCCGATGAACACGCCGATCGCGAAGAGCGGTACGAGAGTGTTCGTGTCGCCGCCGGAGAGGACCAGCAGGAGCGCGGAGACCAGGGCCAGCGCGAGCACCCCGTGCCGGTGCACCTGCCGGTCGGCCTTGAGGGCGAACACATGCGGGAGGTGGTTGTCGCGGGCGAGCAGGCTCGTCAGTACGGGCAGTCCGCCGAAGGACGTGTTGGCGGCGAGTGCGAGGAGGACCATCGTCGCGAACTGCACCACGTAGAAGGCCACGTTGTGGCCGAGCGAGGCGTCCGCGAGCTGTGCGAGGACCGTCACGCCTTGGACCGGCCGGAGATGGAAGCGGCCGATGAGGAGGGACAGGCCGATGAGCATCACGCCGAGGAGAGCGCCGAGCGCCACCTCTGTGCGCTGGGCGCGCCGGGCGGCCGGGGCGCGGAAGGACGGCACCGCGTTGGCCACGGCCTCCACCCCGGTGAGGGCGGAGCAGCCGGCCGCGAACGCCTTGAGCAGCAGCAGGGCTCCCACGGTGGTGGCGCTGTCGCCGAGAGCGGAGGTGTGGCCGTCGGCCGAAGCGGTGCTGACCGGGCCGTCGCGGAGGAGCCCGACCACGATCATCGCGAGGACCGAGCCGACGAACAGGGCGGTCGGCAGCAGGAACGCCCTGGCCGAGTCGACCACGCCGCGCAGGTTGACGGCCGTGACCAGGACGAGGACGCCGAGGCAGATCCAGGTCCGTCCGCCGTAGAGCTGCGGGAAGGCCGAGGTGAGTGCGGCGACACCGGCGGTGACGGAGACGGCGACGTTCAGCACGTAGTCGAGGATCAGGGAACCGGCGGCGAACAGGCTGGTGCGACGCCCGAGGTGCCGCTTGGCCACGGCGTACGCGCCGCCGCCGTCCGGGAACGCGGCGATGACCTGACGGTACGAGGCCACCAGCACCGCGAGCAGCGCGGCGATCGCCAGCGTGACGGGAAGCGTGAACCCCATCCCGTAGGCACCGGCCACGGCCAGCACCAGAACGATCGACTCCGGTCCGTACGCCACCGAGGCCATCGCGTCCAGCGACAGCGCGGCGAGCCCCTGGAGGGCGGTGAGCTTGTGCCGGTCACCGGCCCGGGAAGCTGTCGCTCCGGGGGTATCAGGCGGCTCCTCCACTCCGTCGCCGCGTTCCGCCGTTTTCGCGCCGCCTGTGTGTACGACCATGTTGCTGGTCCTCCGATCGAGCAATCCGAGGACCAGCGTGGATGCCGTGCGGCAAGGGGCCCAGCCCTCTTGCCGTGATCCATACGCGCGCCGGAGCACTCTTCACGCGCCGCATACGTCGCGATACGAGGCGATGCTCACCGGCCGCCGCCACAACGGTCACGACGCGCTGGGCGCGCCCGGCTCCACGGCACCGGGCGAGCGTCCCGCCCCGCCCTTCAGGCACCCTTCGCCGGGCGTGTGATGTCCAGCGCCGCACCCGTCTGATCGGCGAGTGTCACGGCGACGAGGCGGGCCTGGCGCGACGGGACGGGGCCCGGTCCGGGCGTGAGCATGTAGCGGCCCAGGTACTGGCCGTTGCCGTACGCGCGCAGTTCGATCTCGCCGTCGGGCCAGCCCCCGCTGTCGACGTCCCAGCGCCTGCGGCCGACGACCACGTTCCCGTCCTGTTCCAGGCGCGGGGGCCGCCCCAGGAGAGTGCCGTACTCGAATCGGCAGCCGCGCAGTCCGAGCAGTTCGGTCAGCTGGTCGCGCACATGGCCGACGACCGCGTCCGCGGAGGTTGTCGACTGGGCGAGATCGGCGGTCCCGTGGATGCGCGCGAGGTACTCCGCGTCCGTCACCGTGACCACCTTCAGCCGGCGCGCGCGGGCCGCGAGCTGAGACACGATCACTCCGACGACCAGGAGCAGCACCGCCGTCCCGACGTCGCCGGAGTCGGTGATGCTGAACCGCTGGTACGGGCGGGTGAGGAAGAAGTCGAACCAGGCCGCCGCCGACAGTGCCGCGACCGCGCCCGCCACACGACTGCCGACGGCCGCCACGGCGACGACCACCACGACCAGGATCAGGGCGGCGTTGGTGGCCGAGAGGCCGGTGCGGAAGGGAATCAGCACGAGCGCGACGAGGAAGGGACCGACGAGGCCCGCGGCCAGTGCGATCCGGTCCCGCACGGGGTAGCCGGTCAGCGGGTTGCCGGTCATACGCGTCGCCTCCAGCTCTCGGGCACCGCCCCCAGATCTACGTATCACGGGGGTGCTCCGCCCGCCCCGCGAAGTGCGGGGGCAGCCGCGTGACCTGCCTTCCTTTCCAGTGTGCTGCGTGGCGTGAACACCGTCCATCGCCCGGTCGCGACCTCCGCCGGTTGCACTCCGTCGCCGTGCCGATCCTCCGGCCCGTGGTGACAATGGGCGGCACGGACGAGGGGCGCCGTTCCTCTCAGCGCGGAGCCGGGCGTGGGCCTGGCTCTCGCGAGCTGTGGACGTCGGCCCCGGCGTCCGTGCGATGGCCGGGACCCCGGGCTGGGCAGCACGTCAGGAGTACACCGATGGCCACCACCCACGGGCCCCGTACGGGTCGCCTGCGCGCGTGGATGCTCGAGGGCCTGTCCGACATGGCCAAGACCACCCCGCAAGGGGCGGACACCACGACGGAGCCGTCCCACAAGGGGCAGCCCTGGTGGCGCGTGATGTGTCTGACCGGCGTCGACTACTTCTCCACCCTCGGCTACCAGCCCGGCATCGCGGCTCTCGCGGCCGGTCTGCTGTCGCCGGTGGCGACCATCGTGCTCGTGATCGTCACTCTCGTGGGCGCGCTGCCGGTGTACCGCCGCGTCGCCGAGGAGAGCCCGCACGGCGAGGGCTCGATCGCGATGCTGGAGAGGCTGCTGTCCTTCTGGAAGGGCAAGCTGTTCGTCCTCACCCTGCTCGGCTTCGCCGCGACCGACTTCCTCATCACCATCACCCTGTCGGCGGCGGACGCCTCCACCCACCTCGTGGAGAACCCCCATCTGACGGACACCCTGCACAACAAGCAGATGGTCATCACCCTGTTCCTGGTGGCCCTGCTCGGCGCGGTGTTCCTCAAGGGATTCCTGGAGGCGATCGGCGTCGCCGTCGTCCTCGTCGGCATCTACCTCTCGCTCAACGTCGTGGTGGTGGTGACCGGCCTCTGGCACGTGATCACGAAGGAGCATGTGATCACCGACTGGTCCACGGCGCTCACCGCCGAACACGGCAACGCGTTCGCGATGATCGGGGTCGCCCTGCTGGTCTTCCCCAAGCTCGCGCTCGGCCTCTCCGGCTTCGAGACCGGCGTGGCGGTCATGCCTCACGTGAAGGGCGACCCCACCGACACCGAGGAGCGGCCGACGGGCCGTATCCGGGGCGCCAAGAAGCTGCTGACCACGGCCGCCGTGATCATGAGTGTGTTCCTCGTCTGCACCAGCTTCGTCACCACACTGCTCATCCCGGAGAAGGAGTTCGAGTCCGGCGGCCAGGCCAACGGCCGGGCGCTCGCGTATCTGGCGCACGAGTACCTGGGCAGCGCCTTCGGCACGGTCTACGACATCTCCACCATCGCGATCCTGTGGTTCGCGGGCGCCTCCGCGATGGCCGGACTCCTCAACCTGATGCCCCGCTACCTGCCGCGCTACGGCATGGCGCCGCACTGGGCCCGCGCCGTACGTCCGATGGTGATCGTCTTCACCCTGATCGCGTTCCTGGTGACCTGGATCTTCGACGCCGACGTCGACGCGCAGGGCGGCGCCTACGCGACCGGTGTTCTCGTCCTGATCTGTTCGGCCGCGATCGCCGTCACCATCGCCGCGCGCAAGGCCCGGCAGCGCAACTGGGCCATCGGCTTCGGCATCATCTCGGCGGTGTTCCTCTACACGACGGTCGTCAACGTCATCGAGCGCCCGGACGGCGTGAAGATCGGTGCCTGCTTCATCGCCGGCATCATGCTTGTCTCGTTCCTCTCCCGGCTGGCCCGCGCCTTCGAACTGCGAGTCACCCACGTCACGTTCGACGACATGGCCGAGCGCTTCGTACGCGACATCGCCAGCCGCAAGGTCAGGTTCATCGCGAACGAGCCCGACAACCGCGACATCGCCGAGTACCGCGAGAAGATCGACCAGATCCGCCACGACAACGACGTCCCGGCCCAGGAGGACTTCGTCTTCGTCGAGGTCACGGTGCTCGACCCGTCGGAGTTCGAAGGAGACCTGAACGTACGCGGCGAGGTGCTGCACAGCCGCTACCGGGTCCTCAGCCTGGAGGCCACCTCCATCCCCAACGCCCTGGCCGCCCTGCTCCTGCACATCCGCGACACCACCGGCCGAGTCCCTCACATCTACTTCGAGTGGACCGAGGGCAATCCCCTCGCCAACTTCCTGCGCTTCTTCCTCTTCGGCCAGGGCGAGGTGGCTCCCGTCACCCGCGAGGTCCTGCGGGAGGCGGAACCCGACCCGGCCCGCCGCCCCCACGTCCACGTGAGCTGAACACCCCGAGGGTGCGGGGCCGCCCGCCGTCACTCAACTCAGGTCCGGGTAGCCGTAGGTGGCCCAGTTCCCGATCACCCGCTGTCGCACGTCGTCGGGGAACGAGTGCGCGAACGAGGCCGTGACGCCCACGGCCCGGCCCTCGAACTGCCCGGGCAGCAGACAGCTCATGACGGACTTGCCGCCCCTGCCCGTGCGCACCTCTTCCTCGGTGAGGTACGGGACCATCGGGATACCCGGCGCCTGCGGGTAGACGTACTCGCCCGTGCCCGGGTGGTAGCGGGTGGCCATGGCCCACACCAGCTGGTCGATGTCGGTGATGTCGATGTCGTCCGCGACGAGCACCACCTTGGGCACCAGCCATCCCGTGTGCGAGCCGAAGAGAACCCCGGCCACCGCGTCCGCCAGCTCCTTCTCCCCCATCCCTGTCTCCGCAAGGCGCCGCGTGTCGACCGAGACGGCGATCCAGCAGGTCGCGGCCTCGTACGAGCACCAGGCCATGGACACCGGCAGACCGGCGGAACGCAGGACATCGAGGGACGTGGCCGAGATCATCGTGCCCCAGATGGTGTGGTTCTCCTCCGGCGGCAGACCGGCCACGCACACAGGGAGGATGGCCTTGTTCCGGTGGGTCACCGCCTCGACGTGGAAGACGGGCTGCGGCTTGCTGCCGGTGAAGGAGTACCCGTGGTACTCCCCCATCGGTCCTTCGGGCGCGGTCTCGTCGTGGCTGATCCAGCCTTCCAGAACGATCTCGGCGTTGGCCGGTACGTAGAGGCCGTTGGTCTCGGTACGGACCACCTCCACCGGGCTGCCGGTCAGCGCGCCGACGTAGCCGTCCTCGTCGACCCCGGCGGGCAGCGGCATGCCCGCGGCGGCGAGCGCGGCGGGCGGGGCGCCGAGCACCATCGCCCAGGGGGTGCGCTCGCCCTTCTCCCGCCACATCTGGTGGATCATTCCGATGTGCTGCTGCGGCATGGCCGGGCCGACCAGGGTGTCACGGGTGTTGAGCATGGTGCGGGCGACCGACCAGCTCGTCCACGCCCCGTCCGGCGTGCGCACCACGTGGAAGCCGTATGTGCCGAGGTAGCGGCCGCCGTCCTGTTCGTGGAGCAGCGGAACCGGGAAACTGCGGAGGTCGACCTCGCTTCCGCGCACCACGTTCTCCTTGCAGGGGCCTGTTTCCACGACGCGTGGGACGAGGGGGTCGGTGTGCATGGCGGAGACGAGGTGTTCCAGCAGGGCGCGGGGTGCGGTGTCGCGCGGCAGTCCGAAGTGCGTGGCGATCCGACCGTAGGCTGCATCCTTCAGCGGGCTCAGGCCGGCGGGCGCTCCGAGGATCCTGAATCCCGCGTCTCCCTCGGTGAGGTTGCCGAACAGCGGGGCGGCGCTGCGTGTTTCGTAGACGCGACGGGTGATGGCACCGGCTTCGAGAGTGGGGCTGACCGGCTCCTGGATGTCGACCGCGTCTCCCGAGTCGAGCAACTCCTGGACAAAATCACGGAAGTTGAGCGCGCTGCCGTGCTGAGTCATGGCACATCCCTTTCTGGATGAATGAATTCGGCCGGACGAATGGGCGCCCTCAGGCACCCTTGACGTCCCGGACAGGTCCGCCGGGTGCGGCCACCCGCAGGCCCTGCCATCGCTCGGCCACGGGCATGTCCAGGCCGAACTGGTCGAGGACGCGCGCCACGATGTGGTCGACGAGGTCCGCGACGGAGGCGGGGTGGTTGTAGAACGCGGGCACCGGCGGCATGACCGTGGCGCCCATGCGGGTCAACTCGAGCATGTTCTCCAGATGCACGGCCGACAGCGGGGTCTCACGCGCCACCAGGACGAGGCGCCGCCTCTCCTTGAGCATCACGTCCGCCGCACGCCCGATCAGGCCGTCGCCGTAACCGGTCCGAACGGCTGCGAGCGTCTTCATGCTGCACGGCACGACGACCATGCCGTCCACGCGGAAGGACCCGCTGGAGATCGACGCTCCCTGGTCGTCGGGGCTGTGGCACACCGACGCCATCGCCTGCACCTCGCGCACGCTGAGCCCGGTCTCCTGGGTCAGGGTCGCCCGGGCCCATCGGCTCACGATCAGGTGCGTCTCCACACCCAGTTCACGCAGCACCTCCAGAAGCCGTATGCCGAAGGGCGCGCCGGTCGCTCCTGTCATCGCGACGACGAGCTTCACGTCGCCACCTCCGTCTCACGTCAACCCCCGCGGCAAACAAGGACGTACACGTCCTACTGCGTCGAAGGTATAGTACGTGTACGTCCTGATCAATTCCGAAAGGGCAGCGCAGAGCGATGAACGGAACCGGCACACCGGCCGACGGCACCTCCGCCACCCTGCACGCCGCGCTCGACGGGCTCGGCCCCCTGGCGCGCCAGCTCGGCCAGATCCACACCCGCCTGTGGCACGAGCAGGTCCACCAGGACCTGACCGGCCCCCAGTTCACCGTCCTGGGCCTGCTCCGGACCCACGGACCCATGGATCAGGGCACGCTAGGCGCCCTCGCCAGCCTCGACAAGTCGACCGCGGCACCGATGCTGGAGCGCCTCAAGCACCGAGGCCTGGTGGCGATCACGAAGGACGACAAGGACCGGCGGCGCAAACTCGTCACCATCACCGAAGCCGGCCGCGAGCTGGCCACGACACTCGCCCCCGCCGTCGTCGGCATCAGCGACGAGATGCTGGCCCACTTCAACCCCGTCGAGCGAGACCAGTTCCTCAGCCTCATGCGGCGCGTCGTCGAGGGGGCGAAGCAGTAGCCAGGCGGCGCCCCGGCAGTCCCGTCAATCGGACGATGTCAGAGCTTCCCGCGCGGCAGTGAGGATCTCCTCGGAGAGCGGGAATTCCCTGGTGGCGCGGGCCAGGACGAGTGCGCCGACCATCGTGCACAGCCGGGCCACACCGTCCTGATCGTCGGTGGCGAGCCAGTCGGCGAAGTCACCGACCCCCTCGCTGTACACGCGGCGGGCCTCACGGTCGCCCGACCCACGAGCCATGTCGGAGGCGAGGGCGGCGGCGGGACAGCCGTCCGCCGAGTTGTCGCGGTGCGCGACGGAGAGATAGCCGTCGATCAGCGCCTGCTGCGCCGCATCGCGCCGCCCGTCGCTCTGCTCGAGGCCGGCCGCGCGACGCCGCGTGAGCTCGTCGAACGCGTGGGCGGTGGCTTCGTCGACGAGCGCCTCCTTCGAGGCGAACTGCTTGTAGAAACCACCGTGGGTCAGACCGGACGCCTTCATGAGCTCGGCGACGCTGACGTGCGTCCCCTGCTCCCGGAACAGCCGGGAGGCGTTCTCCACGACACGCCGGCGGTTCTCCAGCGCTTGCGCCTGCGATACGCGGCCCATCGGCCACCTCCCCGTACTCACCTTTGGATGTCAGTTGCCATCTATCCTAGACCCGGTTTAGATTATGTACGTAATCTACTGGGCGGACCCGAATCCCGGGCCCCCGAACCACTGGGAGCGGACATGGAACTCAAAGGCGCGGTAGCAGTCGTCACCGGGGCCAACCGAGGGCTGGGCCGCCACTTGGCCGACCAGCTCGTGCAGCGCGGAGCGAAGGTGTACGCGGCGGCGCGGCGCCCCGAGACCGTGGACCTCGCGGGCGTCACCCCGCTCCGCCTGGACGTGACCGACGAAGAGTCGGTCCGGGCCGCGGCCCGCGTCGCATCCGACGCGACACTGCTCGTGAACAACGCCGGGATCTCCACCGGCACGACTCTCGTCACCGGCGAACTGGACGCGGTACGTCGCGAGCTGGAGACGAACTTCTTCGGACCGCTCGCTCTGACGCGGGAGTTCGCCCCGGTCATCGAGGGGAACGGCGGAGGCGCGGTGCTGAACGTGCTCTCCGCACTGTCCTGGCTGCACCCGGCCGGCCTCGGGTCCTACGCGGCGACGAAGGCCGCCACCTGGGCACAGACGAACGCCGTGCGTGAGGAGCTGGCACCCCGAGGCATCACGGTCACCGCCCTGCACGTGGCGTACATGGACACCGACATGGCCGCCCGTGTCCCCGCCGACCAGAAGGTCGACCCCGCGGACGTGGCAGCACAGGCTCTCGACGCCGTGGCGGACGGCCTCCCCGAAATCCTCGCCGACGACGTCACACGACAGGTCAAGCGAGGTCTGGCCGGCGCGTGAACGCGGCTTGAGGCCGACTGTCCCCCGACGGTGGCCGACATCCACATGCCCTTCGCACAGGCCGTGTTGACAGCGCCGTCCTGCCTGTTCCGATCACGCTTGCGGCCACGGAGAGGGCGCGTGCCCCTCGCGAGCAAGTGCACGGAGCCCGGGTTCCGGTCGGACCGAGACAGGTCCTCGCCGTCCCGATGGACTGGCGCCCGGATCACGACGTCCGCCCCTGATCGAGATGTCCGGCGATTCGGATACGGGATGCACGGGAGTCGGTCCACGCACAACGCACTCAGCGGGGGTCGTTGCGCCAGATGAAGATCTCCGTGCTCGGCTGACGCTCGGAGAACCGGCCCGACGGGGAAGCATCACTCAGGAGTCGCCGCAGATCCGTCTCGAATGCGTCGCGGCGCGTGCCGAAGAGGTGCGGCGCCGAGAACGACATCGAGAACACCCCGGCGACCAGATCGTCCACGGTGCGTTCCAGCGGCTGTCCGCCGGGCACGACATGGCGCTGCGGACCGACGAATCCCGCCCGGGTGAACACCGCCTCCTCTCCACCCGGCGTGCCGTGCGGGAGAACGCTCCGGCCCGCCCGACGGACCGGCCCGAGATACTCCTTCACCAGCTCGTCGACGGCCGGCCAGGGCGCCGCCGGAGGGGGCGGCCCCCCGAGGATGCGCGCCTCCGTACCCGCACCCACACCCGTTCCTGTCTCCGCCTCCGTGTCCTTCTTCAGATCCGAGATGTGCACGAGCGCGCCGCCGGTCTTGAGCATGTCCTTGACGGTCACGGCGACCAGATCGCGATCCATCCAGTGGAAGGACTGGGCGAAGGTCACGACGTCGAAGGTGCCGAGCCCCGCCGGCAGATCCTCGGCCCGGGCCCGGACCCACCGCGCCTTCCCCGCCACACCCTGGTCGGCGGCTTCACGCGCGGCTTCGGCGACCATCCCGCGGTCCGGGTCCACTCCGACCATCTCGCTGAACAGCTGCGCCAGGCTCAGCGCGATGACGCCCGGTCCGCATCCGACATCGAGGAGCCGCCCTCGCCCGTCAAGCTTCAGAACCTCGGCGAGCGTGCCCGCCAGCCCGGGGGCGTACGGCAGCCGCCCGCGCCGGTAGTAACGAGCGGTCCCCTCGAACAGGCTGTCGTCCCACTCCCAGCCCGTGTCCATTTCCGCCCGCCGCCCCTCGAAGAGTTCCCGCATGTGTCCGGCGGCCCGATGATTCCACGACTGGGTCCGGTGGAGGCTGGTGCGCCAACTCCCAGTCCCAGACGTCGACATCGCACCTACCCGCAACCCGAGTCCCCACGCCATGATTTCGATCATGGGTGATCCGTGCGCTTCGCCCTAGCATTGCGCGCCGTGAACAGACACCCGATGCGCAAGAAGCTCGTCCCCCTCGGCGTGGCGGGCGCCCTCACCGGCGCAGTGGTCGCCGGGGGCGCCCTCTGGCCGGACACCGAGGCCACGGCGGCGGCGGACGGCGCTCAGCAGCGTGCCGTGGCAGCGGAGCTCAAGCACTGGCCGGAGCCCGCCGCGACGAAGCTGGCCGAGGTCATCGCCGCGCATGACCACCAGGGCGCGTACGCGGTCTTCGACGCGGACAACACCACGTACCGCAACGACCTGGAAGAGTCCCTGCTCCCCTTCCTGGAGATGAAGGGCGTCCTGACCCGCGACACCATGGACCCGTCCTTGAAGATCATTCCTTTCAAGGACACGGCCACGCACAAGGAAACGCTGACCGAGTACTACGCCCGCCTGTGCGACATCGACGACCAGGTCTCGTACCCGTGGGCCGCGCAGATCTTCTCCGGGTTCACGCTGAAGCAACTCAAGGGATACATCGACGAGTTGCTGGCCTACGACAAGCCGCTGCCCGGCGGGGTGAAGCCGCCGCAGTTCTCGACGGGCATGCAGGAGCTCTACCGCACGTTGAGCAAGCACGGCATCAAGGTGTACGTGGTGAGCGCCGCGAGCGAGGACCTCGTACGGATGGTGCTCGCCGACCCCAAGTACGGCTACGGTGTCCGGCCCGAGAACGTACTCGGAGTCTCCACCCTCCTCAAGGACCGCAGGACCGGTGAGGTGACCAGCTCCCGCAAGGAGATCGCCGCCGGCCACTACGACCGGGCGAAGCTCGCCGACCACGAACTGACGCCCACTCTCTGGGCACCGGCCACCTGGTACGAGGGCAAGCCCGCCGCGATCAGCACGTACATCGACGCCTGGCAGAAGCCCGTCCTGGCCGCGGGCGACACCCCGAAGAGCGACGGTCCGATGCTGCTGCGGTCGACGGACGTGGAGCACGGCGGCGTGCGCGTGTGGGTCAACCGCAAGGACAAATACATGAAGGAGATCAACGGCATGAAGGCCGCGGGCGCGCAGCGCCAGAAGGAGCTGGGCCAGAAGGTGACTGCGGACAAGCGGTGGCTGACGGTGACGCCGGAACAGATCCACTGACACCGGCGATGTCCGCGTGGCCGCGTTCCGTGAGGAGCGTGGCCATTTCGGTCCCGGCCCTCTCTGCCTTGTTGTCCCGGCCTGACTTTCCCGCCTTACTGTCTCGGCCCAGCTATTTCGGGCGCGGCCGGCTCGGGCGCGGCCGTTCGTGTGGTGCGGCCGCCCCCGGCGGCGCGGGCTGCGAGACCGCGTCGATCAGGAGGGGCAGGAAGGTGACGGCCAGTTCCTCGGGTGCCAACTGGTCCGGTTCCACGAGGCTTTGGGCCAGGGACCCTTCGTGGACGGCTGTCGTGAGGCGGGCCAGGGAGTCCAGGTCGATCGTGGGGCTGCGGCCGATACTGGCGAAGAGGCGGGCCAGTATGCCGGCGATCTCCTCGCGCAGTCCGCGGTCGCGCTCCGCGAGGAGGCGCGCCGTCTCGGGGTGCCTGATGGCGTGCAGGGTGAACTCGGTGGACAGCAGGTACCAGCGGCGCTCGGCCGCGTCGACGGTGCCCGTTCTCGCGAGCACCGCCCGCACGGGGTCGTCCGAGTCCTCGAGGTCCGCGACGGCCTGTGTCAGGCGGTCGACGACGCTTCGGGCGTGCAGGTCGAACAGGGCGAAGAAAAGCTCTTCCTTGTTGCGGAAGTTGGAGTAGAACGCCCCGCGCGTGAGCCCCGCCCGCTCACTGATCATCTCGATCGAGGTTCCGTAGAAGCCGCGCTCGGCGAACGTCTCCTGCGCCGCTTCCAACAGTCGCGCCGTCGTCTGCGGGCGACGCCTTGTAGGCCCCTTCGGCAACGCGTTTCTCCCCGCCCGTTGACACCCCGATGTGACCCGCACCACGATACAGCACCGTATCGGATACATGTCTGTATCCCATACGGTGCTGTATCGCATACGGGTGCCCCCACCCCTTGTCCGGTTCAGCGCCGCACGCACACCTGGTGTCGTTCGGCGCTCACGAGGAGGCAATCGATGGACACGTTCGCCGCGACAACACCGCCCCCCACCGGCATCGGGCCGGTACCGCCGGGGTTCAAGGCGATGCTCCCGCCCACCTTCGATTCGGTGGAGCAGGAGAGGCTGCACCGCAAGCAGGAACTGGCCGCGGCCTTCCGGCTGTTCGGCAAGTTCGGGTTCTCGGAGGGCGTGGCGGGACACATCACCGCGCGGGACCCGGAGAACCCGCGGTGGTTCTGGGTGAACCCCTTCGGTATGAGTTTCACTCAGATCAAGGTCTCCGACCTCGTCCTCGTCGACCACGACGGCAACGTCGTCGAGGGCAGCCACCCCGTCAACCGAGCCGCCTTCTGCATCCACTCCGAAGTGCACAAGGCCCGCGAGGACGCAGTCGCCGCGGCCCACGCCCACTCCGTCCACGGCAAGGCGTTCTCCACGCTCCGCCGGCGGCTCGATCCGCTCACCCAGGACGCCTGTGCCTTCTTCGAGGACCACGGGCTCTACGAGGACTTCCGCGGAGTCGTCAACGACACCGAGGAGGGCCGGCGGATCGGTGAGGCGCTCGGCCCGCACAAGGCCGTCATTCTCGCGAACCACGGCTTGCTGACGGTCGGTCAGAGTGTGGCCGAGGCCGCCTGGTGGTTCATCACGATGGAGCGGTCCTGCCAGGCGCAGCTCCTGGCCATGGCGGCCGGCACGCCGTACCCCATCGACCGGGACACGGCACTCCAGGTACGGGAGCAGATCGGCAGCCCGCTGTCGGGGTGGTTCCAGCTCCGGCCGCTGTGGGACCAGATCATCGAGGAGCAGCCGGACCTCTTCGACTGACGGCTCCGGCCAGCCCTGGGCTCACCGGCGGTGCGGCGCGGCTCGGTGCGCGGCGATCACCGCCCACGGAGCCGCGCCTGCTCGCGGTGGAGCGTGACGGACACCTACGCGGTCACGAGTACGTCCAGTAGTCACGCCGCGGCAGTTCGACCCATCTGTCCGGTGGCCCGGTGACGGCGCGCGCGTCGGTCAGTCGCAGGCCCGCCCAGGCGCAGGAGTAGGCCACCGCGTTGTGCTGAAAGAGGTAGGAGAACAGAACCTCCTCCGACGTGTCGCCGTGGTCGGGTCCGCCGCCCGGGTGGAGGTCCGAGCCTTCGATGACCCCGTCGCGGGCGATGATGCCCTGATTGCCGCTCTTGGGGTTGGCGTACAGGCCGTAGCAGTGGGTACTGGCGGACAGCAGGGTCATCACACCTGGCATCTGGGGCGCATAGCCCCAGGGCTGGGTGACGACGCAGCCGCCGGGCACGGTCGTCACTCCTATGACCTGGAGGCTCTCGTCCATGTCGTAAGCGTAGGGGTCGTCCAGCAGTTCTTGCAGGTCCTCGCTGTCCATGGGCTTCGCTTCCAGGCGGCGGATCGCCTCCTCGGCGTCGATCCCGGCCACGCAGGCGAGGCCCGTGCCCTCGTAGTGGAAGGTGCCCAGAGCGTCGACGAGGCGTCTGCCCTCGCGGGCCACCTTCTGCTCCGCCTCCGAAAGTCCGCGTTCGCCCTCGGCCAACGGGAACAGATCCGGTGCCGGTCCGGCCAGGCTCAGCCGGCCGGGCGACCAACCGCCGAACTGGGGTCGCCAGGGATCGGCCCCGGCGGCTGCCAACGCCCGTGCGTTGTCCTGCCTGTTCCCCATGACCGCCTCCCACAATGCGGTCGTCCCGTCGTCGAGCGCGTCCACATCCCGTACGCGTCGCGCCAGTTCCGCCACGACCTCCGGCGAGCCGAAGGCCGCCGCCCGGTGCAACGGCCGGCCCCCGCCCCACACTTCGGGATCGGCACCGTGATCGAGACGCCGCCGGATGTTGTCGGCGTCCTGCCAGTCCTCCCACCTCACGTCCGACCAGCCGCTGTCGACGTGTGCCATCGTCCGCCCCTCCCGTACCTGCACGAGCGGTCCGTCGCACCGCCCCCGTACGAACACCATCGCAGAGGGGTCTGACAACGCAGGCCCCTCCGTGGGCGATCAGCCGATTCGTACGTCCGTCGAGCGCGACGGGACGGCGTCGAGCGAGGCGACCGTCGCGTCGCCGAGCGTGATCGCGCCCGCGGCGATGTTGGCCTCGAGATGACCGGGGTCCGCGGTGCCGGGGATCAGCAGCGTGTTCGGGGAGTGCTGGAGCAGCCAGGCGAGGCCGACCTGCGACGGCGTACTGTCGAGGGACTGCGCGGCAGCCAGGACCGCGGGCTCCTCGGTCACCTTCGGAATGCCGGGGAACGCACCGCCGAGCGGGAAGTACGGCACCCAGGCGATTCCCTCGGCGGCACACATCTCCACCATGCTCTCGTCGTCGCGCGCCACGAGACTGTACGCGTTCTGTACGCACACGATGCCCGCCGGGATCGCCCGGCGCAGACCCTCGGCCGTCACACTGCTCAGGCCGATCGCGCCGATCATGCCCTCGTCGCGCATCGCGGTCATGACCGCGAGCTGGTCGTCGATGTCGACCACCTGGTCGCCCTCGGCCCGCAGCCCGGGTCCGGAGTCGAGCCGCCGCAGGTTGACGACGGGGACCTGGTCGACACCCAGGGATTTGAGGTTGTCCTCGACGCTCGCCCGGAGTTCCTCGGGCCGCTGCGCGGGACGCAGAGGGAGGCGGCCGCCCGGATCGGGATCGGCACCGACCTTGCTCACGACGAGTACGCCGTCCTCGGGGCGCAGCGCCTCGCGCAGAAGCCCGTTGACGAAGCTGTCGCCGTAGAAATGGGCGGTGTCGACGTGGTCGACACCGAGCTCGATCGCGCGGCGCAGGAGGGCAAGAGCTCCTCCGCGGTCGTCGCACAGGCGCTCCAGCTGCATCGCGCCGAAGCCGACGCGCGAGACCGTGCGGCCCGCGAGCTGTCCGGAGCCTCCGGGGCGTGCCGCGCCCGTGGCCGTGGTGTCGGAAGAGGATGTGCCGACGGTCGTCATAGGAAGTGGCTCCTGTGGGACGATGGGCGTAAGCGGAGGACCCTCCGCTCTCTCGACCGTACCATTACCGGAGGGACCTCCGCTTTGACTCCGCCGGAACCGACGCCCACCGGCGCATCCGCCGGCACGCCCCCAGCCGCCGACGGGGCGGGGCGCCCCGAACGTCCTCTGCGCGCGGATGCGCAACGCAACCGCGAGAACCTCGTGGCTGTCGCGCGGGCCGCCTTCGCCGCCTCGGACGGCACCGTCGCACTGGAGGGCATCGCCCGCGAGGCAGGCGTCGGGATCGGCACGCTCTACCGCCATTTCCCCACCCGCGAGGCGCTCGTCGAAGCCGTCTACGCGGCCGAGCTCGACGACGTCACCACGAGCGCTCCCGCGCTGCTCGAGGAGTTTCCGCCCGATGTGGCGCTCCGCGCCTGGCTGGACCACTACGCGAAGTTCACCGCGACGAAGCGCGGGATGATCGACACGCTGCGCGCCGGCTGGGCCTCGGGACGGATCACGACCCCGACCACGCGCGAACGCATCACGGCGGCCATCGGAACGATCCTGGCGGCGGGAGCCGCAGCGGGTTCGCTCCGCGGTGACGTCGACCCGGACGACGTCACCGCGATCGTCTTCGGTGCGTTCCTGTCGGCAGCCGCCACCGGCGACGCTGCGGAGCAGACCGGCCGACTGCTCGACCTCGTCGTCGACGCCGTGCGCCCCAAGGCGCGCCCATAGGCACGACAGGGCCAGTGAGTCACTCCGCGTCGAACCGGCCCAGCAGCTCCAACGCCGTGTCCAGCGCCGCCTCCAGATGGGCGATGCTGCCGGTGGCCATGAGGACGGTCACCCCGCCCTGCACAGCGGCGATCAGGGCGGCCGCCGTACGGTCGGCGTCCAGCGCGGGGTCCATCCGCCCACTTCCCTGCATGCACCGCACCCCGTCCCTCAGCGCGGACTGCCACTGCGCGAGCAGTTGCCCGGTCAGCTGCTGCGAGGCGGGCGTTCTCCGGCCGAGCTCGGTCATCAGCACACCCAGGGGGCAGTTGACGCCCTGCCGTTCGTAACGCCGGACGACGGCGTCGCGCCAGTCGTGCCACGCCTGCCAGGTGTCGAGGCGGCCGAGGTCGTCCAGGTGGGGCTGCTGGTCCTCCAGGATCCGTTCCGCCTCCAGGGCGGCGACGGCGAGGAGCAGTTCGTCCTTGCCGCCGGGGAAGTAGTGGAAGATCTGGCTCTTGCTGGTCGCCGTGCGGGCGCGGATGTCGTCGAGCGTGGTGGTGGCTGCGCCCCGCTCCCTGATCTCGGCGGCCGCGCCCTCGACGATGCGCAGCCGGGTCGCGGCACCTTTCGCGGTCAGGCGCACCGTTGTCGTCCCACTGGTGATCATGGATTCCCTCGCCGCCATTGTGGACCTGCCGGTCCATTTTACGCGTCAGCGGTCAGGTCACCACGCCATGGAAGGCCCCGTACGGGACTAGGCCCGCCCAGAGTGTCCCGGGCGGGCCCAGCCGCGGTGCTCCGGTGCCGGATCAGTCGTTGGCGCAGGCGTTGCCGGCAGCGGGGTTCAGCAGGCCGATGACGCTGATGGAGTCGCCGCAGGCGTTGATCGGAACTTCGATCGGCAGCTGGATGACGTTGCCGGAGATGACACCGGGCGAGTTGCCGGCGACGCCGTCCGCCCCGTTGTCGGCGCTGGCCACGCCTGCACCTGCGAGGACGGTGGCAGCACCCAGGGCGGCGGTGGCGATAAGGGTCCGGATACGCATTCTTCTCCTCAAGTGAGATGACGGTACTTCCGGACCAATAACACCCCTCACACCCGCCGCGCGCGATTCATTGCACCCATCAGGGGCGTGGCGTCAGACCTCCGGGCATGCCGTCGGCGGGTGGTGATCTCGATGACGGAGAGGGTGCCTCACGTGTGGTCGGCGACCTTCGCCACGAGGCGGACGCCTGTGCGCTCGGTGTCACCGGGTTCCGGCCTCCGGGCCGGCGCACTGCGCCTCCCGGGCCGCCACGCCGCCGTCACGTCGGCACCGGCAGACCCGTCAGCTCGGGAACATCCCCGCCGTCGCGTTGATCCAGGTACCCGTGATCGAGGAGGCCGCGTCGGACGCGAGGAAGGTCGCGAGCGCGGCGATGTCCGCGATGCGCGGCGAACGCTTCGTCATGCGCAGGCTGTCGAGGTGAGCGAGTACCCCCTGCAGCGCCGCCTCGTCCATGGCCGGTGCGCCGGCCCCGGCCAGCTTCTCCGGCGTCAGGGTGTCCGCGACGCCGGCGGTCCAGATGCCCAGAGCACGCACCCCGGACGGGCCCAGCTCCTGCGCGAGCTGGCGGATCAGCGCGTCCGTCGCGCCGTCCGCGGCGCCGGTGCCGCCCAGCATCGGGGTGCCGTGACGGGAGCCGCTGTCGAGGGAGAGGATCACTCCCCCGCCCTGGGCGGCCATGCGCCGGGCCGCGGCTCGCGCGGTGATGAACTGGCAGGAGATGCCCTGCACCACCGGCCGTGTGTAGTCGTCGACGGTCATCTCCGTGAGCGGGATGCCCTGCAGATCGCCTCGCGGCACGAGGTTGAAGGAGATGTCGATCCGGCCGGCCCGCTCGACCACCTCGTCGGCGTGCGACTCCACGGCCGCTTCGTCCAGGGCGTCGACGACGTCGTACTCCGCGCCCACCTCTGCCGAGACCTTCCGCAGGGTGTCCTCCGTGCGGCCCGCGAGGAAGACCCGTGCGCCCGCGTCCGTGTACGCCCGCGCCACGCCCGCCCCCAGAGATCCGGCTCCGCCGTAGATGACCGCGACCTTGTCGTTCAGCACGTGCATGAGCATGGGCGTCGTCCTCTCCTCCGGCAGACGCCGGGTGCGCCCGCTGCTCCATAGGACTCATCGTCCGCCGAAACTCATCGGCGGACGGGCAATTCGCGTATCGGAGCGGCACGGAGCGGCACGGAGCGGCACCCCATGGGGTGAAGCTTGCGGGCCCTCCCGTTCACCACCGAGGACAAGTGGGAGGGGTATGGCCGTACCTCCCGCCACCGGAACGAGGTCGTCGCATGCTCCGCACCAGGCTCCTGTCCGTCACCGCCGTGTCCCTGTCCGTCTGGGTCGGTTCGACGACCCCGGCGATCTCCGGATCGTCTGACGCCACGATCACCGTCACGTCTCCGGCCGCCGACTCCGTACACCCCGTGAACAGCAGTCTCTTCGTCGGATGGCGCAACGACACCGGGAAGGAGGTCGACGTCTGGCTGGCGCAGGACGACGGCTCGGGCGGGACGCAGCGCCTGTTCAAACTGGCCTCGAAGGCGAGCAGCAAGCCGACGAGTGAGCTGGTCACGGCGGTGCCCGCGGTGCCGGACGGCACTCATTACACCGTCGAGGTCACGACCCCGGACACGGGCGCACACGGCTACAGCGCCCCCTTCGAGGTGGGCCCCGTTCCGGCCGCCGGCCCGGTCGTCGGCACCGGTGCGGACGCGGGGACCGGCTCCAGAGGGACGCCGGGGCCGTCACCCAGCCGGGTTCAGACGCAGGACGGGCACAGCCCTCGGTAGGTCACCTCGACCTTGGACACCTCGAAGCCGAACCGCTCCTGCGCCGGGAGGCCGGAGAGCGGGTCGCCGGTCGGGTGGACGTCGCGGATGATTCCGCAGCCGGAGCACACCAAGTGCTGGTGCGGCCGGTGCGCGTTCGGGTCGTAGCGCTTCGCACGGCCGTCCGTGGAGACCTCGATGACCTCGCCCAGCGCCACCAGCTCGCCCAGCGCGTTGTACACGGTCGCTCTGGAGATCTCGGGCAGCCGCCGCACCGCGCGGGCGTGCACCTCGTCGGCCGTGAGATGCACGTGATCACCGTCGAGAACCTCCGCCACGACGCGCCGCTGAGAGGTCATCCGCCAGCCACGCCCCCGCAGTCGCTCAAGCAGGCCACTCATATCGGTTCACCTTTTCAGGTTCAGTGGGACACCCGAGGTTGACCGGCGCACTCCCGGTCCCGTCGGAATTGCGGTTGGTGCACTTCTTGACTTGGATTCTGTCCATCGTAGGATCGGTTATGGCGATAGCCAAGGGACAGGAAGACTCCAGTGCGGCAGGAGACAGAAGTTGCTTACCTCCGAGGGGCGCGCGATCGTGCGTCGGTCGTTGCACTCCTCATGCCGCCAGAGGCCCTCTCCGCGCTCGACGCGGCCGGATTCATGCCGCTTCGCCTCATTCTGAGACGTAGTGTCGACCCGTCCCGGAAGACCACGGCCTCGCGATCGACACGGTCCGCCCGATCGAGACGATCCCTCCGGTCGCCCAGATCCCCGCGACCGTCCGGATCGACGAGGCTGAGGCCCTCCACGGGGCCCGCGCCCCACCCGTTCCAACGCCGTAGTTCCTGAGCAGTGTGATCCGCCCCGTCCGGAAGGATTCCCAATGTCTGAGAACCAAGATGCGATCGTCACAGACGCGAAAACACAGGACGGAGGAGGCTGCCCGGTCGTGCACGGCAGCGCCCCGCACCCGACGCAGGGCAACGGCGCGAACAGCCAGTGGTGGCCGCAGCGGCTCAACCTGAAGATCCTTGCCAAGAACCCCGCCGTCGCCAACCCGCTCGGCGAGGAGTTCGACTACGCCGCGGCGTTCAAGACCCTCGACCTCGCGGAGGTCAAGCAGGACATCGCGGAGGTGCTGACCACCTCGAAGGACTGGTGGCCCGCCGACTTCGGCCACTACGGCCCCTTCATGATCCGTATGGCGTGGCACAGCGCCGGCACCTACCGGATCAGCGACGGCCGCGGTGGCGCCGACACCGGGCAGCAGCGCTTCGCCCCGCTCAACAGCTGGCCGGACAACGGGAACCTCGACAAGGCCCGTCGTCTGCTGTGGCCCGTCAAGAAGAAGTACGGCAAGAACCTGTCGTGGGCCGACCTCATGATCCTCACGGGCAATGTCGCCCTGGAGACGATGGGCTTCGAGACCTTCGGCTTCGGCGGCGGACGTGTCGACGCCTGGGAGCCCGACGACGACGTCTACTGGGGTCCCGAGACCACCTGGCTCGGCGACGAGCGCTACACGGGTGACCGTGAGCTGGAGAACCCGCTCGCCGCGGTCCAGATGGGCCTCATCTACGTCAACCCGGAGGGCCCCAACGGCAACCCGGACCCGCTCGCCGCGGCCCGCGACATCCGCGAGACGTTCCGCCGGATGGCGATGAACGACGAGGAGACGGTCGCCCTGATCGCCGGCGGCCACACCTTCGGCAAGACGCATGGCGCGGGCCCCGCGGAGGACGTCGGCGAGGCCCCCGAGGCCGCCGCGATCGAGGAGATGGGCCTCGGCTGGAAGAACGCGTTCGGTACCGGCAAGGGTGACGACGCGATCACCAGTGGTCTCGAGGGGATCTGGACGAACACCCCGACCACCTGGGACAACACCTTCTTCGACATCCTCTTCGGCTACGAGTGGGAGCTCTACCAGAGCCCCGCAGGCGCGAACCAGTGGCGGCCGAAGGAGGGCGCGGGCGCGGGGTCCGTACCCGACGCCCACGACGCGTCGAAGAGCCACGCTCCCACGATGCTCACGACGGACCTCTCGCTCCGGTTCGACCCGACGTACGAGCCGATCTCGCGCCGCTTCCACGAGAACCCGGCCGAGTTCGCGGACGCCTTCGCCCGCGCGTGGTTCAAGCTGACCCACCGCGACATGGGCCCGATCGTGCGCTACCTCGGTCCGGAGGTCCCGAGCGAGGAGCTGCTGTGGCAGGACCCGCTCCCCGCGGTGACCCACCCGCTCGTCGACTCCTCGGACGTCGCCGCGCTCAAGGCGCAGATCCTGGCCTCGGGCCTGACGGTGTCTCAGCTGGTGTCCACGGCATGGGCGTCGGCCTCGTCGTTCCGTAACAGCGACAAGCGGGGCGGCGCGAACGGCGCGCGCATCCGCCTCCAGCCGCAGAGCGGCTGGGAGGTCAACCAGCCCGACGAGCTGGCGGCCGTGCTGCGCAAGCTGGAAGGCGTCAAGGAGACCTTCGACAGCGCCCAGTCCGGTGGCAAGCAGATCTCGCTCGCCGACCTGATCGTGCTCGCCGGTGCCGCCGGCGTCGAGAAGGCCGCGAAGGACGCCGGCTTCGACATCCAGGTGCCCTTCGCTCCCGGGCGTGCCGACGCCACGCAGGAGCAGACGGACGTGGAGTCGTTCTCCGCGCTCGAGCCGTCCGCGGACGGGTTCCGCAACTACCTCGGCAAGGGCAACCGCCTGCCGGCCGAGTACCTGCTCGTCGACAAGGGGAACCTGCTCGACCTGAGCGCCCCCGAGCTGACGGTCCTCGTCGGCGGCCTGCGCGTCCTCGGCGCGAACTACGGGCAGTCGACGCACGGCGTCCTCACCACGACCCCCGGGTCGCTGACCAACGACTTCTTCGTGAACCTGCTCGACCTGGACACGACGTGGAGCGCGACGGCCGGCGACGCGAACACCTTCGAGGGCCGCGACGCCTCGGGCAAGGTCATCTGGACGGGCACCCGTGCCGACCTCGTCTTCGGGTCGAACTCCGAGCTGCGCGCGGTCGCGGAGGTCTACGCGAGCGATGACGCGAAGGAGAAGTTCGTGAAGGACTTCGTCTCCGCGTGGGACAAGGTCATGAACCTGGACCGGTTCGACCTCTCCTGATCACGCATGACACGAAGTCCGGGCCGGCCCGCAGTGGGCCGGCCCGGACTTCCGCGTCTGCGCGTCATGGCTGCGATCGGTCCGGCGCGCACCGCGCCGTCCTCGAGGTCACCACCAGTACGCCGGGTACTTCGGCGCCCCGCGCCGTACACGAGAGGCCGCGAAGCCGGTCAGGACGAGCAGCACGGTGGAGCCGAACAGCAGCGGCACGAAGCGGCCGGGCGCCGGCGTCTGGAGCACGACGATCACCGCGGTGGCGCAGGCCGCCGAATGCGGGGTACGGGCGAGCATCGTCGCGGCGAGAGTGACGCCTCCCGCCAGTGCCGCCGTCCACGGGTTGCTGTCGGTCAGCGCGAGGACCGCGTAACCGGACCCCGCTCCGAGCAGATGCCCCAGGACAAGACTCCGGGGCTGGGCCAGGGGCAGGGTCGGCGCGCTGTGCACGAGGGCTGCGCTCGCGGCCAGCGGCGGTATCAGGACCGGCTCATGGATCATCGCCCCGATCGCCACGAGCCCGAGCAGGACCGCGGTGACCGCGCTGACGCTGTGGAAGGCCGCTGCCGCGGTGGGACGGGCCGGCGCCCGGCCCACCCGGCGCCGCCGGCGGGGCTGATCGGGGGCAGGAGTGGGCTGCGGCTGCGGGCGCAGCAAGGAATCAGTGCTCACGGTGACGTTTTCTGGGGCAGGCGGCTCTCGGCCGGCAGGACGACGGGAGAAGGAACGGTCGTAGCTGCGCGGAGCACACCTCTGTGATCAACAGTGGTTCTGACCTTGCGCCTGCCCTGGTGGGGCGGGCGCAGTCCAGGAGCGATTTTACCTGCCGAGCCGGGGCGGCGGGCGTGGGGTGGCCCATCACCCGGCATATCCGTCCGGCGCGCCCGGCGTCACCCCGCGCAGGGCACACCGTCTCGGAGCCTCGGCAGCCCTGCCTCATCCTGAACAGACCCTGACCGAAAGCTTGTTGAACGGTCTCAGGGCGCGCGGGAGCATTCGGTCCATGGACGAACCCGGAGCCTGCTACGAGATCCGCTACACGTGGACCGCCCCGGCCTGGCTGGCTCTGGCGCTCGCCGTGCTCATCGGTGTGGGATTCGTCCCCGGCGCCGAACCTCCGGGGAACGACCACATCGAGCTGATCTTCACGCCCTACGTGGTCCTGGTCCTGCCGGCCGCCGCCCTCCGGCGGACCGCTGTACACATCGGCCCCCGAGGCATCACTCTGGGCGGCCTGCCGATCTTCCGCAGGCCGGAGTTCCTTCCCTGGCCGGAGATCGTGTCCGTCACGTTCTGGGACGGCATGCGGGGGCCGGGACGGTTTCGGCACTCCGAACTCGAAGTGCGTCACCGAAGGGGGCCCGCCCCGCCGCCGCAACCAGCCACGTCCCCGGCACTGCGCGAGTTGGACGCGCTTCTGTCGACACACGTGGATCCCGCCTTCGTCGAGTCCTTCAGAGGAACCAAGGGGTCCACGCGTTCCATGGCGCTGTGCAAGGTGGACACCGGACGCCTCGAACGGGCCGTACGGGCCTTCGCGCCCCGGGTCCACGTCTTCGGCGACGTGGGCCGACCATGACGACACGACCAAGGATCTGACCGAACGCGAGTGTCGGACACGGGAGTTGAGTGACCATGGAGGCGTCTGCGGAGGCGGGCTCGGCGGCGATCGACGTACGGGGGCGGGGAGACCATGGCCGGACGCGAGGGGCCCGAACCGCCGCACGCGCCGGGATCAGCCCCGTCCCGCGGCCTTGGCTCCGGATGCTTCCCGTGGACGGCCCTCGCGGTGCTGATCGCTCTGGTCTCGGGGCTGTTCCTGTTCCTCGGCGGCGGCGGAGCCGGGAACGGCCGCCCCCCGGGCAGCGGCCAACCCCCCGGAGGCATAGGGCAGAAGACCTACGTCGACGAGATCGACGAGGCTCGTCAGCAGCTCTTCAAGGGTGAACTGGTCCGCACCAGCACGAAGTCGCTGCATCTGGTGGCCGGCGGCGATCCACAACCGTTCCGGGCCCAGATTCTGGGCAGTTGGAGCTCACACGGGCCCGGTGAGCCACACGCCTCGACCGTCGCGGGCGCGCAGATCGGCGTGAGGCTGCACTGCTCGGGCGCTCAAGTGCGGTGCACGCCCCTGTCGTCCGAGCGCCAGAACGTCATCTCCAAGACGGACAAGGCCACGTGGCTGTGGGACGTGAGCGCGAAGAAGGCGGGGACGGTCACCCTGTCCGTGACGGTGACCGCCTACTACCGGGACAGCGACACCGTGCTTCTCGAGCAACCGCCCACGACGGCCCACGTCAAGGTGGCAGCCCCGCCCGGCGACCGCTTCGCGTGGGTCACGCAGGCCTGGCGGTGGATCTCCGACGCGATCACAAGGCTGGGAGGACTCGCGGTGTCGCTGACCGGCGTCATCACCCTGGCTGTGATCGTCGGCCGCCGCATGTCCCCGGCAACCGGTCCCGAACCCGGCAACGACAACACCGACGCGGACAGCAACACACCGTCCTGAGCCACACAGGGCGGCCACGACACTACGTGAGGCCAAGGTCACAGTTTCCCGCGAAGTGGTCGACTCCGCGCCTGATTCCCCAGGTCAGAGCCGCCCGCCTGACGACTCTCCGCCTACGCCCCGTGTCACGGGGCCGCCGATTGTCACACCGACCCTCTAGGCTTCTTCACATGTCCACCACTCCGATCCCTGGTTCCGTGCGGTCCGCCGACGATCTGAACGAAGAGATTCGCTGCCTGATGCTGTGCAGCGGTGGCCGGTTGAGCGCCGAGCAGCGCCGGGAGTACGAAGTTCTCGTCATCGAGTGGTCCGCGGCGGTACGTGGCGAGGTTGTGAAGGCCGCGTAAGCCCCGGGCCTGCCCCTGCCGGTCGCGCACCCGTGGCGTCACTCGGACGGCCGCAGCTCAGGCGGTGCAGCCCCCTCCGGTCGTCGTACCGGGTCATCACGAACCCGAGGACCACGAAGGGGGCGGCCCCGATCGCGATCATGACGCAGCCCGCAGCGTCGGGCGGCGCACACCGCAGACACAGCAAGGCCCGGATCCAGAAGGATCCGGGCCTTGTCCATCAGTAGCGGGGACAGGATTTGAACCTGCGACCTCTGGGTTATGAGCCCAGCGAGCTACCGAGCTGCTCCACCCCGCGTCGGTAGACACCACCGTACGCCATCGCAGCCGGTCCCCATGACCACGTGTCCGCCGATCGCTAGCGGACGAGGCACGGGCGCTTGCTGTCGAACTGCCAGTCCGGGACGAGATACCGCATCCCGATGGCGTCGTCGCGCGCCCCCAGCGCCTTGGTCCTGTAGAGGTCGTGCGCCGCGAGAAGTCGGTCCATGTCGAGCTCTACGCCCAGGCCCGGGGCGTCGGGCACGGCGATCTCACCGTCGACGATCCGGGGCGGCGCGGTGGTGAGGCGCTCCAGGCCTTCCTGCCAGATCCAGTGCGTGTCCAGGGCGTTGTACTCTCCGGGGGCGGCGGCTCCGCAGTGGGTGACCATCGCGAGCGAGATGTCGAAGTGGTTGTTGGAGTGGCAGCCCCAGGTCAGGCCCATCGCGTTGCAGAGCTGGGCCACGCGGACCGAGCCCTGCATGGTCCAGAAGTGCGGGTCGGCCAGGGGGATGGAGACCGACTGGAGCGCCAGGGCGTGGGTGAGCTGGCGCCAGTCCGTGGCGATCATGTTGGTCGCGGTCGGCAGGCCCGTGGCGCGGCGGAACTCGGCGAGGATCTCCCGGCCGGAGTAGCCGCCTTCGGCACCGCAGGGGTCCTCGGCGTAGGCGAGGGTCCCGGACAGCGGCATGCACAGCTCGATCGCCTCGCGCAGCGACCACGCGCCGTTGGGGTCGAGAGTGATCCTGGCCTCGGGGAATCGGTCCTTCAGCGCCTGGACGGCCCTGACCTCCTCGGCGCCCTCCAGGACTCCGCCCTTGAGCTTGAAGTCGCGGAATCCGTAGCGTTCGTACGCGGCCTCGGCCTGGCGGACGATCGCCTCGGGTGTCAGGGCCTCTTCGTGCCGGACGCGGTGCCAGTCGACGTCCGAGTCGGGTTCGCGGACGTATTCCAGGTCGGTGCGGTCGGGGTCGCCGACGTAGAAGAGGTAGCCCAACACCCTGACGGAGTCGCGCTGTTGACCGTCACCGAGGAGTGCCGCGACGGGGACGTCGAGGTGCTGGCCCAGGAGGTCGAGCATCGCGGACTCGACGGCGGTGACGGCGTGGACGGTGGTGCGCAGGTCGAAGGTCTGGGCGCCTCGGCCGCCCGCGTCGCGGTCGGCGAACCTGGCTCCGATCTCGCGCAGCACACGCTTGTAGTCGCCCACCTTCGCGCCGACCACGAGGGACTCGGCGTCGCGCAGGGTCCGGGTGATCTTCTCGCCGCCCGGCACCTCGCCCAGGCCGGTGCGGCCCTCCGAGTCCTGGAGGACGACGACATTGCGGGTGAAGTAGGGGCCGTGGGCGCCGGAGAGATTCAGTTCCATGCAGTCCCGGCCTGCGACCGGATAGACGGCGAACGCGGTGACGGTCGGCTGCTTGCTCAAGGTCATTGCGGTTCCTGTGGTCGGAAGGTGTGCGGGTTGATGTGTGTCACAGGTTCAGGAAGTCCAACGCCCATTCCATGGCGAGTACGCCGCCCAGGCCCAGCACCGCGAGCACGGTCGTGTAGGTGGTCCTGACCTTGATCGCCTCGATGACCGAGAGGTTGAAGTACTCCTTGAAGAGCCAGAATCCGGGGTCGTTCACATGGGAGAACGCGATCGACCCGCAGGAGACGGCGAGAACCATGATCTCGGGGTGGATGCCGCTGCCCGCCAGGAGCGGAAGCACCACGCCGGACGCCGTGACGACGGCGACCGTCGCCGAGCCGAGAGCCACGCGCAGGATGACCGCGATGAGCCAGGCCAAGATGAGGGGAGAGATGGCCCAGCTGTCCGTGACGTCCTTGATGTAGTCGGAGATCCCGCCTTCGACGAGGACGTTCTTGAAGGCGCCGCCGGCGCCGATGACCAGGAGGATCATCGCCATCGCCTGGGCCGCCGAGGCGCAGGAGGCGCTGACCTCCGTAAGGCTGCGGCCGATGCGCGGCCCGAACGCCCAGATCGCCAGGAGCAGCGTCAGCATGAGCGCGATCGGGGCCGAGCCGATGAACGCGACCGCGTGCAGCAACGGGCTGTCGCCGGACGTGACCATGTCGATCACCGCGGCGCCCGCGATCAGGACCACCGGGAAGAGGGCCACGAGCAGCGACCAGCCCATGCCGGGCATCTCTTCGTCGGTGAACTCACGGTCGCTGACCAGGCCCTTGGGGATGGACGGGTTCATCGCCTTCACGAACGGCAGGCGCGGCCAGGCGAGGGCGATGAGCGCTCCGGCCGGTACGGCGATGAAGAGGCCGTAGAACAGGGTGTGCCCGACGGAGGCGTGGAAGGTCGCGGCGACGGCGGTGGGGCCGGGGTGAGGCGGGAGGAAGCTGTGCATGGTGGACAGGGCGATCGACATCGGCAGCCCGACCCACAGCAGCTTCGCGCCGGTGACCCGCACGAGGGTGAAGGCGATGGGCACGATGATGATGAAGGCGACCTCGTAGAACATGGTGACGCCGATGAGCATGGACGTGACCACCATGGCCACCTGCACCCAGCGCGGCCCGAAGGCGTCGAGGAGCCGGTTGGCTATGCGTTGCGCCGCTCCGGAGTCCCCCATGACGCGGCCGACCATGGCGCCGAGGCCGATGGTCAGCATCGTGTCGCCGATCTGGCCGCCGATGCCCTCCGAGAGGACGTCCGGGATCGTCGCCGCCGGGATCCCCTGCACCAGGGCGACGCCGACCGCCACGAGGAGGAGGGCGGCGAACCCGTTCATTCTCAGCCTGGTCATGAGGAAGAGCAGAATCAGAACGCTGATTCCCACTACGACGAGAGGCAAGTCAGTTCCCCTTTGAACTGTGGATTGGACCGCGGATCGCGGGTCGGCCGGGTACGGAGCCGAGCACCGCGAAGCAGTGGGGCTTCGACTACGCGTGCCCGGTGGTCAGTTGACGTGCCGCTCGGCGCCGACCAGGTTCAGGCCGGCCTCCAGCACCTTCTCGAGATCCGCGAGGTCGGCCGGCGACGGGTCGGTGAGCGGGGCGCGCACGGGGCCGACCGGAAGACCGCGCAGCCGGGCCGCCGCCTTGACGAGGGAGACGGCGTAGCCCGGGACGCGGTCGCGCAGCTCCACCAAGGGAACGTAGAAGTCGCTCAGGAGCTTGTTCGTCGCCTCGTCGTCGCCCGCCCGCAGCGCGGTGAAGAAGGCCTTCGCGATCTCGGGCGCGAACGCGTGGACCGCGGAGGAGTAGGCGGGCACGCCGACGGTGGCGTAGGCGCGGGCCTGCATCTCGGCGGTGGCCGCGCCGTTGAAGAAGAGGAAGCCGTCGGGTGCGGCGAGTGTCAGGCGCTGGAGCCGGTCCAGGTCGGAGTGCCCGTCCTTCAGGCCGACGACGGTGGGCATCTCGGCGATCTCGCGCAGGGCGTCGGCGCTGAAGGCGACCTGGTCACGCTGGTACGCGATCAGCGGCAGCCGGGTGCCGTCGGCGATCCGCCGCAGCTGTTCCACCAGCCCTTCCTGCGGCGCGCCGACCAGGTAGTGCGGCAGCACGAGCAGTGCGTCCGCGCCTTCCTCCTGCGCGATCCGGGCGAACCGCAGCGCCTGTGACCAGCCGTAGCCGATGCCGGCGACCACCGGCAGCCGCCCCTCGGCGACCTCGACCGTGACCCTGACGACCGCCCGGTACTCCTCCTCGTCCAGCGAGAAGAACTCCCCCGTTCCGCAGGCGGGGAAGACCACGCCCGGTGCGTTGGCCAACTGGGCGGTCAGATAGGTCCGATAGGCCTCCAGGTCGAGGCTGCCGTCGTCCCGAAGGCTCGTGAGCGGGAAGGACAGCACCCCCTTAGCCATCCCGTCACGCAGCTTCTGCGCGACATCCTCGGGTTGTGTGCCGACCTCGTTCATAGATCTGATCCCCATATGCAGATGGCGTCCATGTATGGGAATGGAGGCTAAGTCGGTGAACGGGTCGGGTCAATGGGTGAAGCCCCGCCGATTTACGATGACCGGCACCAGGAGGCAGGGGGAACGCGCGTGACATCAGGGGTCCGTGGGGTGAAGTCGGCGCTGCGCACGGTCGCGCTGCTGGAACTGCTCGCGGAGAGGGGCGACCGGCCCGCGCGCCTGGACGAACTCGCCGAGGAACTGGACGTGCCGCGCAGCAGCATGTACCAACTGCTGCGCACCCTCGTCGACTGCGGCTGGGTGCGTACGGACACCACCGGTTCGCTGTACGGCATCGGGATCCGCACCCTTCTCACGGGCACGAGCTACCTCGACAGCGACCCACGCGTGCGCGCCGTGCGCCCGTATCTCGACGAGGCCTCGGACGCGCTCGGCGAGACGATCCACCTGGCGCGGCTCGACGGTCCGCACGTCGTCTATCTCGCGACGCGCGAGTCCCACGAGTACCTGCGCACCATCAGCCGCGTCGGCCGCCGGGTCCCCGCACACGCCGGCGCCCTCGGAAAGGCATTGCTCGCCGAGCGGACGGACAGCGAACCAGGGCTCACCGAAGGCCCGTTGGCCGCCCTGACGGAGAACACCCACACCGACCGCGACGCGTTGCTCGCCGACCTGGCGGGCGTCCGCGAACGGGGTTACTCCATCGACCGCGAGGAGACGGTGACCGGCATCGCGGGCTTCGGCTTCGCCCTGCGGTACGACGCTCCGGCGGTCGACGCCATCAGCTGCTCGGTTCCGGTCGCCCGCCTCACCGCAGAGCGCCAGGAGCGTGTCGTCGCCGTCATGCGGGACGTACAGACGAAGATCGAGGCGCTGCTGTCACCCCGCTCAGGGGCGCCCGACTGGCGGTGAGCGGGAGGGGCGGGGCGTACGGACGGGTCGCCCCCGGCCTCATCACAGGTGGCGGAGCAGGGCCTCCAACGCCGGATTGTCGTTGTTCCTGCGCCACACCAGATTCAGCTCGACCGGCTTGGGCTCCCTCAGGGACAGCGGCTTGTAGATGATCCCGCCGAACCTCATCTGCGCCGCGGCCTCCGGGACCAGAGCGATCCCCCAGCCCGCGTTCACCATCGCCAGGATGCTGTGCACCTGACTGAGGTACTGGGTGAAGACGGGTGTCACCTGGGCGGCGCGGAAGATGCTGACGAGCAGTTCGTGGAAGTAGCGGGCCTCGACCGGCGAGTACATCAACACCTCCTCCCCGTCGAAGTCCTCCACGCGCAGGTCGCCCTCGCGCGCGGCGAGCGGATGGCCCGTGGGCAGGGCGGCGAGCAGCCCCTCCCTGACCGCGGGCCGGGTCTCCAGGTCGGGCCCGGTGTTCGCGGGGCGGATCATGCCCAGGTCGAGGGAACCTTCGGTGATGGCCTCCAGCTGGTCGCGGGTGACCAGCTCACGCAGCACCACCTCCACGCGGGGCATGGCCGTGCGGGCCACTTCGAGCAGCGTGCCGAGGGCCGAGTTCGCGCTGGCCGCCGTGAACCCGATGGCGATGGCTCCGGCCTCGCCGGCCGACACCTGCCGTACGGCGAGGGCCGCGTGCTCGGACTGGCGCAGGATGTGGCGCGCCTCGTTCAGGAACGTGCGGCCCGCCGGGGTGAGCCGCACGGAGCGATTGGTGCGGTCGAGGAGCTGTACGCCGAGGTCGTGCTCGAGGAGTTGGATCTGCCGGCTCAGCGGGGGCTGCGTCATCCGAAGGCGCTCCGCGGCGCGGGTGAAGTGCAGTTCCTCGGCCACCGCCACGAAGCTCACGAGCTGTGCCAGCGTGAACAATGATTCCCTCCGGGTATCAGCGCATGCAAAATTGGTCTTGGACGTGGATCAATCGCCGACTCTAGCTTCAAGGGGAGTCAACGCCTCCGTCGGCCGCACGGCCGACAGCCGCCCGCGCCGACAGCAGCCGCCCCCACCCGCCGACTCGGCCGGGCGCGCGCAGCACGCCGGCCGGCCGCATCCGCCTCACACACCAGGGACACGAAGTGGTGACGAAGACCCACACGACCACCAACGCAGCGCACGTCGCAGGCGAGGCGACGCTCGACAGGATCTCCTGGATCAAGCTCTCCTCGGTCACCCTGCCTCTGGCCACACCGATCAGCGACGCCAAGGTCCTCACCGGGCGTCAGAAGCCCATGACCGAAGTGGCGTTCCTCTTCGTGGAACTGGAGACCGAGCAGGGGCACGAGGGCATCGGCTTCAGCTACTCCAAGCGGGCCGGCGGCCCCGGCCAGTTCGCCCACGCCAGGGAGATCGCCGACGGCCTGCTCGGCGAGGACCCCAGCGACATCGGCAAGATCTGGACGAAGCTGGCATGGTCCGGCGCCTCGGTGGGCCGCAGCGGTCTCGCCACGCAGGCCATCGCCGCGTACGACGTGGCCCTGTGGGACCTCAAGGCCAGGCGCGCGGGCCTGCCCCTGGCCAAGCTCCTGGGTGCCCACCGCGACTCCGTACGCTGCTACAACACCTCCGGCGGCTTCCTGCACACCCCGACCGAGCAGGTGCTCGACAACGCCTCCGCCTCACTGGCGAGCGGCATCGGCGGCATCAAGATCAAGGTCGGCAACCCCGACCGCAAGGAGGACCTGCGCCGCCTGACCGCCGTCCGCGAGCACATCGGCGACGGCGCTCCGCTGATGGTCGACGCGAACCAGCAGTGGGACCGGCCGACCGCCCAGCGGATGGGCCGTGCCATGGAGGAGTTCGACCTCGTCTGGATCGAGGAGCCGCTCGACGCCTACGACGCGCAGGGGCACGCGGCGCTCTCCGCGTCGCTCGACACCCCCGTCGCCACCGGCGAGATGCTCGCCAGTGTCGCCGAGCACTACGAGCTGATCCGCCACAACGCGGCGGACATCATCCAGCCCGACGCGCCCCGCATCGGCGGCATCACGCAGTTCCTCAAGCTGGCCGCGCTCGCCGAGCACCACAACCTCCAGCTCGCACCGCACTTCGCGATGGAGATCCACCTCCACCTCGCGGCCGCCTACCCGATCGAGCCGTGGGTGGAACACTTCGACTGGCTGGAACCGCTGTTCAACGAGCGCCTCACCATCAGCGACGGCCGCATGCACGTCCCGTCCCGCCCCGGCCTCGGCATCACCCTCACCGACCAGGCCCGCGCCTGGACCCGGGCCACCCACGAGGCCGGCAAGCGCCACTGACGCCTCATCACGCAACACCTTCTCCCGTCCGCGCCTCCTCCTGGGGGCGCGGACGTGCCATGCCCGCACCTTTCACCCGTCATACCGACTCGGTATCACCGGATGCGAAATCAGTGTTGGACCAGCATGAGTCCTTGCTCGTAACGTCGTCACCACGGGCACCCATCACGCCTCACCCCGACTCCAGGAGCAGAACGCAGATGACGTCGTCCTACACCCCGTCAGAACTCGGCCGGCGCATCGGATCCGGCCTCCTGTCCTTCCCCGTCACCCACTTCACGGCCGACGGACTCTCCTTCGACGAGAGCGCCTACCGGGACAACATCACGCGCCTGGCCACATACGAGGTGGGAGGCCTGTTCGCCGCGGGCGGCACCGGCGAGTTCTTCTCCCTGACGGGCCCCGAGGTCGAGCGCGTCGTCGCCGCAGCCGTGCAGAGCGCCCCCGCCGAAACGCCCGTCCTGGCCCCGGCCGGCTACGGCACGCGCACGGCCGTCGAGTACGCGCAGGCCGCGGAACGCGCGGGCGCCGACGGCATCCTGCTCTTCCCTCCGTACCTCACCGAGGCCGGACAGGAGGGCCTGGCCGACCACGTGGAGGCCGTGTGCCGCTCCACGTCGCTCGGCGTCGTCGTCTACAGCCGCGCCAACGCCGTCTACACCGCCCCCACGCTCGCCCGGATCGCCGACCGCTGCCCCAACCTCATCGGCTACAAGGACGGCGTCGGCGACATCGACGCCATGACGCGGATCTACACCTGCCTCGGCGAGCGCCTCACCTACATCGGTGGCCTCCCCACGGCGGAGACGTTCGCCCTCCCCTACCTCGAACTCGGCGTCACCACCTACTCGTCAGCCATCTTCAACTTCCTGCCCGAGTTCGCCCTCGAGTTCTACGGCGCCGTCCGCGCACGCAAGCACGACACCGTCATCACGCTCCTCGAAGACTTCGTCCTGCCGTACACCGCGATCCGTGACCGGCGGCCCGGCTACGCGGTGAGCATCGTGAAGGCGGGGATGACGGCGGTCGGCCACAGCGCGGGGCCGGTGCGCCCACCCCTGACCGACCTGACACAGGACGAACTGGACGAGCTCACCGTACTGATCAACGGCCAACTCACACTGCCGACCTGACGCCCCATCGGAGCGTCGGCACCCAAATAACGGGCCGGTTCACAGCTTGAACACCACTGCGCGCCAGGACCACCCCGCGCCGAGGAGCGCGTCCTGCAACGGGACTTTCATCTGCGCGGGGTCGAAGCGGAACACCTCCGTCCTGCGCAGACGGCCGTCCGACCTCCCACTGCCGGCTCACCGTGGGCACCCGCCCTCGGGAGTACTCACGTGACCGGGCCGGCCTGAGTGTGACCCCGACCCACGTCACCTCCCACTGCTCGTCGAGTGCGCGCACCTCGTGGCTCTCCGCGTCCAGGCGCATCCTCGTCTTCACCGTCCGGCTCAGCAGACTGCGTGAGAAGAAGGTGCGCCAGGCCGGCTCCAGGACCCGCCATTCGGCGACGAGGTCGGCGCGCTCGGCAGGGGTGCCGTTGCGCATGACGTACGGCACGTCGGGCCGCTTGATGACGAGCAGCGCGGCCCGGACTTCTCCGGCCGGGAGCGGTGTGACAACGGCGTCGGGATGCTGGGTGCCGGTCAGGTTGCCGAAGAGACCCATCGGGTCAACCTATGGAGACACGGGCCGAACGGACAACCTCGCCGCCGGCCTGCGCGATGCCTGTCACGCAGACCGACCACGGCCTTTCACCTGAATCGCCCCGGCATGATCCATTCGAAAGGCTCTAGCGCTGCGCACCTCGTTTCCGCCGGCCTCGGGAGAACCACTCGCCGACCTCCGTAACGAGGCCCAGCACGAGCAGCGAGCCCAAGACCGATGCCACCAGAGCCTGCGAGACGGCTGCCGCCTTCAGGTCCGCCTCGAAGAAACCGGCGGCGGCCAGGCCGGGCAGCACCGAGCCGACGACGAGCACCACGACGAGCCGGCGTGTCCCGCCAGGCACGGAACGTCCATGCGCCGCCCAGGCCTTCAGGCTCTGCCGGAACCAGAACAACGCCAGAGCCACCACTTCGAGGCCGGTGACCACCACCGCCACGACAAGATCGACCACCCCGCTCAACATGCCGCCATGCTTCCGCGCCGGCCGGATCCCGGCCTGAGTACGGATACTCAGTGCCCCTGCACGCAGGCGCGATTTTGCCGTCATTTTTGCATCCGACCGCACAACCATTTCATGAATGCCATTCGCGCGACCACGCACAAAAAGAATTCGAAGAATGGTGCAACTGGCGGTCCGCGAACGCAGTCTTATCCGGTGACCAGAAGCCCGCAGGATTCACTGCGGCACCGAATGACGGGGAAGGTTCCACCGACCATGCACGCTCGCACCCGCACCGCTCTCTTCGCCTCCGCCGCTGTCGCGGCCACACTCTGCCTCACCGCGATCACCCCGGCCCTGGCCGGCACGTCCACCCACGCCACGTCCGCGCACACCACGGCCGTCGCCGCCGCCCCCGCGCCGTCCCAGGGCGACCCGCGCAGCACCACCAACCGCGTCGCCGATTTCTACGGCGCGTACATCGACTCGATCTGGGACAACGAGGACCCGGCCGCCGGCGCCACCGCCAAGGCGCTGCGCTCCTTCTATCTGTCGGCGGCGGCTCAGAAGAAGGTTGCCGCGTTCGAGGCGAAGGAGCACGCCGACGGGATCCTGTTCGCGCAGAACGTGCCCGTGAAGTGGAAGGTCGACTACACGGGCTCGGGCGCGGGCCACGCGACGGCACTCGTCACGCTCACCTGGAGCGACGGCGCCAGCCCCGAGGTCACCAAGATCAAGGTTCAGTCGGACCTCCAGACCCGCAAGATCACCGACCTGGCGGCCGTCAACTAGCCTGCACCGCCCGGCGATGGCCCGTACCGGAGACGTCCGGTACGGGCCACGCGCATCTCCCTTTCACAGGGGAATTCAATAGCACTGCTGCCGATCGCAATCTCACGGAACCGCGCTTCACTCCCGGGATTCGACACTATTCGTTTCCTAGAAATTCAGCGCGCCCTGAGGGGCAGCGGATGCAAGCAATTCAGTACTGCTCGGCTACGCGCGGGCGGCTCGGGGCGCTCTGACCAAGTCAACCGGCTTGCATGGTAATGACCTTGCGGGTGCAAGGACTGCCGGCATGGTCGCCGTAGAGGCTGACCGGCCTCGACTCCCCAGCAGACGACAAAGGGCAAGGAGAGTGTGCACTCCCTTGCCCTCTTCAACGTATAGCGCACAGGGGGCCTTGCGGCAAGGCCCCGGTCCTGGCGCAGAATGGCCGGCCTAGGCCAGGACCTGCGGAAATCAGGGATTCACGAAGTGCCTGCACCTCCGTCGACGTACGGTCGTGCGTGATCGTGTGCGCGTCGTCGGACTTCGCGGACCGCCCGGCAGTCAATCAACTCGTCACGTGGGGGATTTCATGATCGACGTCACCGTTGTGGGCGGCGGACCGACCGGCCTGATGCTGGCCGGTGAACTGCGGCTGCACGGCGTGAACGTGGTCGTGCTGGAGAGGTTGACCGAGCCGACCAAGGAGTCCCGCGGACAGGGCCTGCACGCGCGCAGCGTGGAGGTCATGGACCAGCGCGGCCTGCTGGACCGGTTCCTCGCGGTCAGCGAGAAGTTCAGCGTCGGCGGCCTCTTCGGCGGCATCGTCAAGCCGTGGCCGGACCGCCTGGACACCGCGCACCCCTTCGGCGTCCAGGCCTCGCAGCCGGTCACCGAGCGGCTGCTCAATGAGCGTGCGCTCGAACTCGGGACCGAGATCCGGCGCGGGTGCGAGGTGACCAAGGTGAGCCAGGACGCGGACGGGGTGACCGTCGAATTGGCGGACGGCACGCAGCTGCGCTCGCGCTACCTCGTGGGGTGCGACGGCGGCCGCAGCGTGGTGCGCAAGCAGCTCGGCGTCGGCTTCCCCGGTGAACCCGCCACGGTCGAGACGTTGCTGGGCGAAATGGCGGCGACCGAGGATCCGGCGACGATCGCCGCCGTCGTCGAGGAAGTCCGCAGGACCCAACTGCGGTTCGGCCTCATCCCTCAGGGGGACAGGATGTACCGCGTCACCGTGCCCGCCGCGGACGTGGCCGAGGACCGGGCGACCCCACCGACCCTCGACGATTTCAAGCAGCAGTTGCTGGCGACGGCCGGCACCGACTTCGGCGTGCACTCGCCGCGCTGGCTGTCCCGGTTCGGTGACGCCACCCGGCAGGCCGAGCGCTACCGGGTCGGCCGGGTGTTCCTGGCCGGCGACGCGGCGCACATCCACCCGCCGACCGGCGGGCAGGGGCTCAACCTCGGTGTCCAGGATGCCTTCAACCTCGGATGGAAGCTGGCGGCCGCGGTCAACGGCTGGGCGCCCGAGGGGCTGTTGGACAGCTACCACGCCGAACGGCACCCGGTGGGTGCCCGTGTGCTGGACAACACCCGTGCGCAGATCACCCTGTTGGGGACCGATCCGGGCGCGACCGCACTGCGGGAGCTGTTCTCGAAGCTGATGGACTTCGAGGAGGTGAACCGCTACGTGACCGGGATCATCACCGCGGTCGGGGTCCGCTACGACTTCGGCGAGGGCCACGAGCTGCTCGGCCGTCGGATGCGGGACGTCGAGCTGAAGCAGGGGCGCCTCTACGAGCTGATGTACGACGGACGCGGGCTGCTCCTCGACCCGACGGGCAGCCTCTCGGTGAAGGGCTGGGCGGACCGCGTCGACCACGTCGTCGACTTCAGCGAGGAACTGGACGTTCCCGCGGTGCTGCTGCGGCCGGACGGTCACGTGGCGTGGGTCGGTGAGGATCAGCAGGATCTGCTCGGCCACATGTCCAAGTGGTTCGGCGCTGCTGCCAGTTGAGCGCGTGGGCGCGGACGCGAGGGCGCCGATCGTGAAGTGCGACATCAGGTAGCAGTAGCACCTCGGTAAGGCCCGCCCCGTCGATCGAGTGGCGGGGCGGCGCGGGGGAAGCCTTCCATGGGCTGTCCCCCGCGACCTGCACAGGAGGAGAGACTTGACATGCTCCCCCTCCTGAAGGACTCCGTTGGGAGGAGTCCTGAAGGAGGGGGATTCCTACGGCTCGCGCCATGGGGTTTTCTGCTTCGTCGCCGACTGCCCGCCCGGAAGACTCCGTTGAGGTCTTACACCAGCTCCACAGACTGTCACCGCCAGCCCGGCGGCCAGAAGGTTCCGTGCTGCATTCACGTCCCGGTCGTGGGTCGCGCCGCACTCACACGTCCAGATGCGGACGGTGAGCGGCATCTTGCCCTGCAAGGTGCCGCAGTGGGAGCACAGCTTGGACGAGGGGAAGAAGCGGTCGACCGCGATCACTTCCCGCCCGTACCAGGCGGCCTTGTATTCCAGCATGTTCCGGAAGTCCGACCACGCCGCATCCGAGATGGCGCGGGCCAGTTTCCGATTCTTGACCATGTTGCGTACGGTCAGGTCCTCGATCACGAGCGTTTGGTTTTCACGCACGAGACGAGTGGTCAGTTGGTGCAGGTGGTCGCGGCGACGGTCGGAGATCCTCGCGTAGATCTTGGCGACCTTGCACCGGGCCATGGCCCGGTTCGCACTGCCCCGCGCCTTCTTCGCCATGCGGCGCTGAGCCTGGGCGAGGGCCACACGGTCCTTGCCTTCGTGCCGGGGATTGGCGATCTTCTCCCCGGTGGACAGGGTCAACAGGTGGTCCAGACCGACGTCGATTCCCACGGCCGAATCGGTGGCGGCAAGCGGCTTGACGGCCGGGTCCTCGCACAGCAGGGAGACGAACCAGCGCCCCGCGGCGTCCTGCGAAACAGTCACCGTGGACGGCTTCGCTCCAGGAGGGAGCGGGCGCGACCACACGATATCCAGCGGCTGGGCCATCTTCGCCAAAGTCAGCTCGCCGGCGCGGAACCGGAACCCGCTGGTGGTGTACTCGGCGGACTTCCGCGATTTCTTCTTCGACTTGAAGCGCGGATACCTGGCCCGCTTCGCGAAGAAGTTACTGAACGCCGTCTGCAAGTGCCGCAGACACTGCTGGAGCGGCACCGACGACACGTCGTTGAGGAACGCCAGATCCCCGGTCTTCTTCCACACGGTCAGCATGGCCGACGTGGCGTTGTAGTTGACCCGCTCCTGCCGCGCCCACGCCTCGGTGCGGGCGGCAAGCGCAAGGTTGTAGACCTTGCGCACGCACCCGAATGTGCGCGACAGCTCGGCCGCCTGCGCATCGGTCGGATAGAAGCGGTACTTGAACGCCCGCTTCACACACATCGTGGCCACGCTCACAAACTAGTGTGACCGCCGCACAAGTCCAAACCTGCGGGTCAGAGCACAGTCTGTCGCCCTGGGTCGCGAAAGACCGCACCTTGCCCTGCTCCGCAGGAGTCCGTTTCCTCCCCTGCCTGAAGGCAGGGGTATCCACGGAGGAACCCGATGAGCGACGGAATCGGCTGGATCGCCCGCGAAGAGATCACCTGGGCCGGCTATTGCATCACGCTGGCCCGCGGCCTGGAGCCCTGGGAACTGGTCACGCGTCTCGCGAGGGACACGACCCCTGCCTATCTGGGCGAATACACCGGCTACGACCTGAACACCCAACTGGTCGACCGTGAGAAGGCGTTGCACCGCAGCGACTCCATCGCGGTGCGATACGGCGCCGTCGGGGACCTCGCCTTCGCCGTGGCTGACGGCTACTGGCCCGGCGAGATGAACACCGGTCCCCTCCTCGCAGGGTCCAAGGGTGGTGCTCACGTCTTCCGGCTGTACCACGAGAGCCAGAACCCGAAGCTGCCGCCGCCCGAGTTCACGTACTTCCACGACGGGGACTACATGTGCGGCTTCGACATGCATATGCACACGTGGTCCCATGAGATCACGGGTTCACGTCCCGATCTGGTGAGCGCCGCCCTCCAGGCCGGGGGCGTCCCGGACGAGGACCGCCAGGACGCGGCGCACGCCAAGTCCCTCGCCGTCGTCGAGGAGCTGTTCCGACTCACCCTCCCCAAGCAGCTGGTGCTGCACGGGAAACTCCCCGCCGCCTTGATCAGGGGGCAGGAGTCCGCGTGAAGCAACCCCCCCGCCCCACGGCTCATGACCTACCCCTCGTCGGCCGAGGCGTCCGGGAACGAGTGGTGCTCGTCCGCCACGGTCCAGCGTCCCTCTTCCTTGCGCAGCCCGAGCTTCAGGCGCAGGCGGTTCTCCGGTTGCCCGGCAAGGTCGTCCGGGGTTCCGCAGTGCAGCAGGGCGTGGGCGACATCGTCACCGGCGGTGACGTCGAGGGACACGATGTCGAACACGGCCCCTTGCGCCTGCCACGCCGTCAACGTGTGGGAAGGGATCACCGAGGGCGAGACGGAGCCGTGGATGGTGGACATACTGACAGCGGCGGGACGGTGGGAAGCGCACCGCTCCTGACCGCGCACAGGGACGCTGAACGGCTTCCAGGGCTGTCTGAGCTGTCGGTGCCCGATGAACCGTGCTGCGCACCGGACGTAGGCCGTTCCCGCCGGTGATGTCGGTCCCTTCGAGTAGCGTGCAGTGCATGACCGACACGATTGGCTGGATAGGGCGGCACACCAACAGCGATCAGGCTGTGCCGGGCAGGGGGATGCTGAGCGGGATCTCCCTGACCCTGGCCCGCGGTTTCGACAGCGACGACGAGTTCCTCATCAGCCTCGGTGCGGATCTCGACGAGCTGGCCGCCCGCACCCCCTACCAGGACCGGGGACCGCTGCCCGCCGACCATCACCCGGCGATGTACGGGACACACGGCGACTGGCTGTACGTCCTTGAGAACTGGGGCCGGGCGACCTGGTACACGGGCTACACGGGCGGCGTGAAGTCGATGCGCCCCTACCCGGACGAGGAAATCATCTGCATCACCCTCAACGAATTCAGCCCGCCGCAGATGGTCGTGCACGCGCCCGGCGACGGGAACGCCTACCGGGCCGAGTTCACCACCGACACCGGACAGGGATCTGCCCTCGACGCCGCGCTCCAGGCGGCCGGGGCTGTCCTGGGGCCACGGCCCGAGGACGACGCAGACATCCCCGCGTACGAAGACCGGTTGGTGAACATCGCGGGCCCCGTGTTTGCCGCGGTCGGCGCCTATACCGGAGTGCTCATCGACCAGGCCGCCGTCACCACCGGCACTCTGCCCTACGTGGCGCTGCCCGCCGTCTGATCTCCGGCACACGAGACCGGCCTCACCCCCGGGCCAGCGGGGGTGGGGCCGGTCCTTTGCTCTACGGGGTTACTGCGCGGTCAGCTTGCAGATGACCGGCGTGCCGCTTCCGTTGTGGCAGGTGATCCCGGGCGTCATCCGGGTATCCAGCCAGTAGGCATCCTTGTCGCGAAGCCGCATGTCCTTCATGAAGGCGGAGAAGTGGCCGCCCATGGACTCCTGGTTCTCCTTGCCGGAGATCGCGGACCGACCACACACCTCCTTGAACGTGGGATCCGTACCGTCCAGGCTGAACAGGTGCATCGCCGTGCCGACCTTCTTGGCGAAGGTGCCCAGGCATGCGTCACCGGTCGGCGTGGTCTTGCCCGGCACCAGAGCCGGGTTCAGCCCGCCTTCCGTCGACGACATGCCGCCGCTGTTGTACGACGAGGCGAACGCGAACTCGTCGCAGTTCAGTTCGTCCGAGACATCGGTGAGGGCGGAAGCGTCACCGTTCTCCGCGGCCCACCCGGTCGGGCAGATGCGGCCACGGCTGCGAGTGTTCTGGTCCTTGTCGCCCATGTAGTACAGCGGCTTGCGCTCAACCTCGGAGCCGGGGTGTGTCGGGTTGTACGTCTGGATCAGCCAGCCGTGCGCCGCCGCCTGCGGGAACTTCTTCGCGTTGAACTCGTACGTGGGTGCGGAGTTGACGAACACGCAGCCCGGGGTGACGTCCTTGTCGACGTCCTTGGTGTCACAGCGGATCTGGTCCAGCTCGGACGTGTCCCCGCGGTAGTCCAATGACCACTGGTAGCCGGTCATGAATGGGCGGATCTTCCCGTCCGAGGGCAGGATCGCACCGTCGATCTGCACGTCCGGCTTGAACAGCTCCTGCGTGTTCACGCCCGAGGCGTCCCAGGTGTACGGCGTGGTGATCTCCGCCGAGTGCATCTCACCGGGAACCCACCAGTTCTTGCCCTTCCACGCCGAGGCGTCCGGCTGGATCGGCTTGCACGACCCCTGACAGAAGTGCTTCCCGAGGTTCAGGTCGATCTCGGCGAAGTCCAGCGGGATCTGCTGCGCGGGCTCGATCAGGAGGTGCTCGGTGAAACTGTTCGCCCCGTCGAGTTGCAGGGTCCGCACGAACATGAAGTACGCGATGGCGTCAGGGACACCGTCGGTGCGGATGACGACCGGCACCGATCGCACGTCACACTGCGCCTGCCGGGTGGACAGGATGGATGGGAAGTCCGTGTTGCACCACGGGATTCCGGCGATCTCGTCGGAGGCGGTTGCCATCTTCGCGGCGACGTTCTTGGGCGCCTCGTCCTTCGTGAGCTGCTTGCCGAAGCACACCTGACGGCCGTCGTCGTCCTTCGCGCTGCACTGCTCGGCAGCGGGCTTCGTCTTCGCGGCCAGCGTTGCGCCGGCGCCGAGCGGCTTCGTCTGGAGTCCGGACGGCGGGTTGTCGAGTGCCGAGGGATCCGGTGCCGTGTAGTCGGGCGCGGGGAGCGTGAGATCGACCGGGGGCTCTACCCGGAACGGCGCCCACGGTGACCACGACGTCTCGTACAGGGAGCCGTCGAACGCCGAGGTGTGGAACACGTAGTTCTGGTGCAGGGACAGCTTCCCCGCGGGAACGTCCACCGTGACGAGCGACCCGGAGGCGACGTAGGGGGAGACGATGACGCCGTACGTGGTGTCGTTCAGCTTGACCTTCGTGACCGGCTTGCCGGCCGCGTCCGCCGTCCACACCTCGAACGTCAGCGTCGACTTGTCGCCGTCGGCGTCGGTGACGGTGTTCTTGAGCTGGACCTTCTTCTGTGAGACGACCCGCTGAAATCCGGCCGCGTCCTTCTTCGTCGACGGCGCAGCGACGGGGTTCTTTCCGGATACCGGGCGGGAACCGGCCGCGGCGATCGACCGCACTTCGGGACCGGCGGCCGGACGGGTGGAGGGTGCGGCGTTCGGGTCCGGCTGCCCGGCACCCGCTGTGTCGGCGGCGCTTGCTGCGGCGCCGGTGCTTGCGAGCATCAGCATGGCCACGCCGACCGCTATGCGTGAAACCATGCGTCTTCTTCTGGATATACCAGACAAAACATGCCCCTTCTGGCCCTGCCCACGTGTACCCCCGGGGCAGGACTGGACGGTTGGATATGTCGCGCCACGGAAGTAGAACACAAGAGCGAACCGCCAACCTGTGAACTCCCCGTGTTGGCCGACGAGTTGGTGCACTCGCACGGAAGATGCCGCAACCTTCTGTTCATCCTGTGACTGGCCGGTAACCCTGGATAACCAGCGCATCCCTCGGCTAGCGTCGTGATCGAGTTGCCACACCCGGGGCACAAGGCCCTGCGCGACTAGCAACTCCGAGGGACGTCAAAGAAGTTGACGACTGCACTTCGCACCGAAACCTTCGCCGTACAGCCCTACACACCCCACTGCCGCGTCATCCACGACGAAGGCGAACACGCCGTCATCGGCATCTCCTCGGGCAACGGATACTTCTCCCATCAAAGGGTCCTCGGTCTGGCCGCATGGGGCCTGGACAACTTCCGTCAAGTCGATCTGATCTGGACCGACATGCATGTCGCCGAACAGTTCGAAGCCCTCGGCTACGGCTCCGTCGAAGCGCAGCGCAAGACCGTCAAGAACCTGCGCGGCGTACGCGCCAAGGTGACAGCCGCCGTCGGATCACTGGACCCATCGGGGCAGCGACTGCGCGGACGCCCCATGTCGGACCTCGTACAGATCCCCGCCTACCGCAAGATCCGCGATGAGCTGGACGTCATGCTCAAGGACGACAAAGAGTTCCGCGACGTGTGTGACCAACTGGCCGCCCGGTTCCTCGAAACGAAGGTCGGCGGCCTCGGCGCCACCCAGCGACAACGCCAGGCATGCATCCGCTCCGTCTGCGCCGAAGCACCTCTCTTCCTCGACACCCCGGCCATCCTGGGCGTCCCCTCCAGCCTGAACCTCTACCACCAGGCCCTCCCGCTGGCCGACCTGCTGTACGCCCGTGGATCCGGCCTGCGCGCCTCCCGCAACCAGGGACACGCCGTGATCACCCCCGCCACCACCGACGACCAGGAGCACGCCGCATGACCACCGCCACGATCACCGGCTGCCCCGTCAACCACGACGCCGATCCGCTGCCCCGGTTCCCGTTCGACGCCAACGGCACACGGCTCCCCGACGAGATCGCACACCTGATCACCAGTGAGCCCGTCAAGAGAGTCCGCACCATCGCCGGCGCAGAAGCATGGCTCGTCTCCTCCTATCCGCTGTGCAGACAAGTCCTCGACGACGCCCGGTATTCGCTCAAGGACACGTCCGCGCCCGGGATGCCACGTCAGTACGCGCTGACGATCCCCCCGGAGGTCGTCAACAACATGGGCAACATCACCGGCGCGGGACTGCGCAAAGCAGTGTTGAAGGCCCTCAACCCCAAAGCCCCGGGGTTGGAGGACTGGCTTCGCGAGCACTCCGCGCACCTCGTCGACCGGCTCGTGTCCGCCGGGGCACCGTCCGATCTGCGGTACGACTTCACCGTCCCGTACTCGACCGGCCTGCACTGCTACATCCTCGGTATCCCACAGGCCGACTCCGCGGCGCTGTACGGCTCCCTCGACGTCGCATTCATGAACAGTCCCCGCGAGATCCCCGCGGCGGCCATGAACTGGGACCGCGACATGGCCCACATGGTGATGCGCCTCAACGACCCCGACACGGGCGGCCTCATGGGCGAACTCGCCGCCCTGCGCGAGGATCCCGCGTATGACCACCCCACAGACGAGATGCTCGCCACCGTCGGCGTCACCATGTTCGGGGCCGGCGTGATCAGCGTCATGGGTTTCCTCACCATGGCGATCGTCTCGCTGGTCCAGAACCCCGACCTCAAGGCCCGGCTCGTCTCCGAGCCCGAGCTGATCCCGGCCGCCGTGGATGAGCTGCTGCGCATCAACCTGTCCATTGCCGATGGCCTCCCGCGCATCGCCACGGAGACGATGCAGCTCGGAGAGGTCACCGTGCAGAAGGGCGAACTCCTCCTGGTGCTCGTCGAGGCCGCCAACCACGACCCCGCCGAGTTCGACGACCCCCACACCGTGCGCCTGGACCGGCCCAACCCGAACGCACACCTGAGCTTCGGTGGCGGCGGCCACTACTGCCCCGCTACCGCCCTCGGGAAGCGACACGCACAGATCGCGATCGAGACCCTCCTCGACCGGATGCCGAACCTCGATCTCGCGGTCCCGATCGAGCAACTCGTGTGGCGCACCGGCTTCATGAAGCGCATCCCCGAGCGCCTGCCGATCCTCTGGTAGATCGCGCGCGGACGACAGGGCCCCCGACACGTGCCGGGGGCCGCTGGTCATTTCCCGTGCCGTCCCGGCAACTCGGACGTGACACCCGACGAGAATGAACGTGCCGCTTCTTCGAGGCCACGACCCTCGCGTACGGAATGGAGCAACTCGCCCCGAAGGAAGCGGAGTTCACATCAAGGTGGTGGCCGGTGGCAGATTTGATCCAAGTCGCCACGGAGGCCGCTTCTTACCGCAGGGGAGCCACCGGCGCTGCTGCCCGCAGAGCAACACGCCGCGTCACAAAAGACGTTCCGACCGTCACGACCAGCACGCCGGCCGTGACACCGAACACGGCGGTGAGCCCGTTCAGCCACGCGTACCCACTGCTGCTCGGGTACGTGGTTCCGTCGTCCAGCACACAGTCGAAGCGCAAGGGCACGTAGGAGGCCCGGTGCCCGACCAGGTGCTGAAGGGTGCTGTCGTCGACGTCGGCGTCGCGGCACGAGGGCGCAGGAGACGAGGAGGCGCCGCTCTCCGACTCGTGCGCGGACAGCTGCACCGCGCCGAGCCCGAGCACGTACAGACAGACTGCCGCTGCCGCCGCCATCGCGGCACACCACCGCAGCAGATCACGTGACCAGTCGGCCCTGCGGCCGGGCAGGGCCACGGAGATGAACTTGACGACCACCGCGACGACCCAGACGGGGATCGCGAGCAGAGCGGGCAGTGCCAGAAAGACGAACACGAGCCAGGCACCCTTCACAGGCGTTCGGCGCGGGCGAGTTCATGGAGCGGAGCTCGGCCGCCTTGACCGGAGTAGACCGTCGAAGGCCTCGACAGGTTGTGGTCGTCGCCCGATCGTCACGGGTTCGGGCTCACCGGGTGGGACTCCCAGTACCAGGTACATCCGCGCCGGGCGGTGCACAGTGGAGTCATGGCGACCACGGAGTTCGGGCACACGGTGCGGCGCTGGCGCGACCGGGTCTCGCCAGAGGCGGCCGGGCTGCCCGTCGGAGGTTCCCGGCGCGCGCCCGGACTGCGCCGCGAGGAGCTCGCCCTGCTGGCGGGCATCTCCGTCGACTACGTCACCCGCCTCGAACAGGGGCGCGCGACCAACCCCTCGGAACAGGTCGTGGAGGCGCTGGGCCGGGCGCTGCGCGTGTCCGCGAGCGAGCGCGAGCACCTGTTCCACCTGGCCGGGCTCGTACCGCCGGGGCAGGGCACGGTGCCCGCCTTCATCACGCCGAGCGTCCAGCGGATGCTGGACCGGCTGACCGGGACGCCCGTCGCGGTCTCCGACGCCACGTGGACGCTGCTCCTGGCCAATCCCCTGTACACGGCGCTGATGGGTGAGCGGCACGGCGACGAGCGCAACGCGGTGTGGCGCAACTTCCTCGGCCCGGCCGGCCGCGTCCGTCACACGCCGGAGTCCCTGCGCGCGCTGGAGACCGCGCAGGTCTCCGACCTGCGTGCGGCGGCGAGCCGCTATCCGCAGGACCAGCGGCTGCGCCGGCTGATCGCGGAGCTGCGTGCGCACAGTGACCGCTTCGCCGAGCTGTGGGATTCCGGGGCCGTCGGACAGGCGGAGGCGTCGCGCAAGACGATCGATCATCCCGAGGTGGGCGCCCTGACGCTGGACTGCGACATCCTGAACGTCGCCGGCACCGGCCTGCGCATCATCATCTACACGGCCGAGCCCGGAACCCAGGACGCCGAACGGCTCGCGCTCCTCGGCGTCATCGGCACCCAGACACTCGCCGGACAGCACTCCCGCGCCCCGTGGACGTAGGGCGGCTCGAAGCGGCCGGGCTCCATGTACGGGCCATGGACCTTGACCGGCCCGTCTCCTGCACGAACCGCGTGACACACGCGTCGGCAGGGACGCGCAGGCCCACGTGTGCGCCGTCAGGCGTCACACAGGGCTCGGGCCGGGAGTCGTGTGGCCCGCCGAGCCACGCGGTCCGCCGAAGCGTGACACCGCCCGTGCCGTGGGTCCGCGGGTCCGCCCTTACCTGGCGGCGGACCGGTATGCCTTCGGCGGCGTTCCGTACCTGCCGCGGAAGGCGTGGCTGAAGTGGAAGGGTCCCGCGAAACCCGAGGCCGCGGCCACCTGGGCCACGGTGAGTTCGGTACTCGTCAGCAGGCACGCCGCATGGCGCAGCCGCGCCTCCCGCAGGGCTCGCATCGGCGTGGAGTCGGTCTCCTCGGCGAAGAGGTGGGCGAACCGCGAGGGTGACAGGGCCACCGCCGCGGCGAGGGAGTCGACGGTGTGCGCGGCCGCGGGGTCGGCGTCGATCAGGGCCTGGGCGCGGCGCACCCGCGCGTCGCCGGGGCCGACGGCGCCGGACGGGGAGGTGGCGAGCAGCAGGGCGCGTTCGACGGAGCCAAGGGCCAGCGCGGCCGCATCCGGTCCCGTCGCCACCGAGGCCGGGGCGGTGCGACGCGTGGCGCCCACCGGGCGGGGCGGAGCGCCCGTGCCGGTCCAGCGGCTGTCGGCGTGTGCCTGCCGCAGCGCCGCGGCGACGCCGGCGCGCGCTCCGGGGTGGAGGTCGGGCATCACATGGCAGCCGCTGCCGAGGTCGTACGGACGCAGGCGCCGCTCCCAGCCGGGGCGCAGCAGGAAGTGGGCCCACCACAGTCCCCAGTGCTCGGCGTCCGGCGCCGTCCGGTAGGTGTGGTGAACGCCTGGCGCGAGCAGCACCGAGGTCCCGGGGCCGGCGGTCGTCTCGGCGCCGCCCTGGCGGACGTGACCGGCACCGGACTCCGTCCACAGCAGGAGCCAGCTCGGGGCGCCTGCCGTCCGGCGGACCGCGTAGTCGGGCTGCCCGTCGTGGCGGCCGACGATGAGGACGCCCGGGGGCGGTGCAGCAGTTTCACGAAGGTCTGTGGCGGACACGCGCATAGCGTGGCACACCAGGCCGCTTCTACGGTCGTCGCATGAACACAGTCGACGTCCCGGCCTTCCTGGCCTCGGGCTACGCGATCGCCCGCCGGCTCCTGTCGCGCGAGGAGGTGGCCGCGCTCAGCGCCGGTTTCATGGAATACCCTCAACGAGGAGCGGTACCAGGACACTTCCAGCCGTCGGCGCAGGATCCCGACGGCCCGCACGATCCGCTGCGCGAGTACCCGCGCATCATGCACCCGCACCTGATCGACGACACCGCCATGCGCTACCTGCTCGACCCGAGGATCACCGCGATCGTCGCCGAGCTGATCGACGAGGAGCCGATAGCAGCACAGAGCATGCTGTACTTCAAGCCGCCCGGCGCGCGGGGGCAGGCGTTGCATCAGGACAACTTCTATCTGCGGGTCGAGCCGGGCACCTGTGTCGCGGCCTGGGTGGCGCTCGACCACGTGGACCGCGACAACGGGGGGCTCGAAGTCGTCCCGGGCACCCATCTCATGGACCTCTTCTGTCCCGAGGAGGCCGACCCGGACACGTATTTCACGAGGGAGTACGTGCCGCCGCCGGCCGGCCTCGCCCGGGTGCCGGTCGACATGGAGCCAGGCGACGTCCTCTTCTTCAACGGCAGCCTGGTCCACGGCTCCGAGCCGAACACGACCACGGACCGGTTCCGCCGCAGCTTCGTGTGCCACTACGCCCCGCGTTCGGCCCGCCGCATCGCCCGCCACTACCGCACGTTCACGCTGGAGGGCCAGGAGGTCTTCCTGGCCGAGGCCGAGGGGGGCGGCCCCTGCGGTACGGAGTTCCCGGTCACGTCGCCGCACTAGCTCACCTCGCGGGCCACGGGGCATGCCTCGTATGGCATCGGGCGGCGTGCCGCCGGAGTTCGCGCGTGGTGAGCTGGCCTCGGAACAGGCCGCCGACAGCACGAGTACCGGGTGGCCGGCGCGTAGGCCCACCCGTCGCGCCGCTTGCACGCCCGCGCCGGAGGACCGCCATGCTGGCGCTTCGCATCGCACGGGTCTTCGACGGCCGCACGGTCGTCGAGGGCGCCGGGGTCGTCTTCGTGGACGGTGGGCGGATCGCCGGGGTCGAGGCGGCAGGGTTCGGGGTCCCGACGGGCGTCGAGGTCCTCGACCGGCCGTCGGGCACGCTCCTTCCCGGCCTCGTCGACACGCACGTCCATCTCGTCGGCGACGGCGGACCAGGGGCGTTGCAACGGCTCGGTGGGCGGTCCCAGGACGAGCTGTTCCGCACGATCGAGCGGTCGCTGCGGATCCAGCTGGCCGCCGGTGTCACCACGGTGCGCGACCTCGGGGACGTGGCGTGGTCGGTCGTGGACTGGCGCGCGCGTCGTCCCCGTTCCGGCCTGCCCACCGTGGTGGCGTCGGGGCCGGCTCTCACGAGCCGGGGCGGCCGCTGCCGGCACCTGGGCGGCGGCGCGTCCGGGAGTGACGGACTGCGCGCCGCCGTCCATGAGCGGGCGGAGCGCGGCGCCGACGTCGTGAAGATCATGGCCGGGGGCGGCGTGCTCCCCCCTGGATCCCCGCTCGACCAGGGCCGGTTCACGGCCGAGGAGCTCGCGCTCGTCGTCAGGCAGGCGCACGCCGTGGGACTGCCCGTCACCGCTCACGCGCACGCCCTGGTGTCGATCCGCGACGCGATCGCCGCCGGCGTCGACGGGATCGAGCACTGCACGTTCCTCGCCGCCGACAGCGTGCACGTGCCCGAGGAGGCCATCGCGGCCCTGGCCGCCCAGGGCATCGTGGTCTGCCCGGCGCTCGGCCGCGTGCCGGCGGCCGTGTCTCCGCCGCGGCTCATGGAGCACATGCGTGAGGCAGGCCCGGGCTATGACGCGTTGCGCCGGAGGGTCGTCCGCGCGCATCTGGCGGGTGTCACGATCATCTCCGGGACGGACGGAGGCATCGGACCGGGCGCACCCCACGGCATCCTGCCCCGGGCCGTCATGGACCTCGTGTCGGGCGGCATGGCCGCTGCCGACGCCCTCGCCACCGCGACATCGGTGGCGGCGAGGGCATGCGGTCTGGGCGGCCGCAAAGGACGCGTCCGGACCGGCTACGACGCCGACCTGATCGTCGTCGACGGCGACCCGTTCACCGACATGGCGGCCCTGACCCGCCTCGACGTCACTGTCCTGGGCGGTCAGGTGCTCGGTTCGCTCCTGTGACCCCCAACGCCCGTCCCAGGACCGGCGCCAGGGCTTCGGCGTAGCCCTCGGCCACATGGCTTTCGTCCCGGTAGACGAAGGTGTCGTACACCGCGACGGGACAGTCGCCGTGCGTGGTGCACAGCCACGGCTGCGGGTCGATCACGTCGACGCCGGCCGAACGTGCCGCGGCCCTCGTGGCGCTCCGGCGGGTCACGTCGCGCAGCGCATCGGGTACGCGGACCGAGCAGTTCCGCAGCTGGAGAGGGTGGGTGGCGGCGCAGTCGAGCACGTCCTCGCGCGGCCAGGGTGTGTCCAGGAGCGCGACGACACGGGCGCCGGACGGCGCGAGCCGGCGGAACGTCCGGACGTAGCCGTCGGTCCATCCCGCGAGCGGATCGCGCATCGTCTTCGCAGGAGTCCCGGCGTCGGAGGAGGACACGAGCACCAGGGAGGGACGGAGCCTGTCGATCCGCGCGAGGGCGTCGGCGCGCCAGCGGTCACATGCCACGTAGGGACGGTGGGCGTTGAGCGTGGTGACCGTCGCCGCCTTGCAGGAGGCCTTGGTCATCGAGATCAGTTTCCAATGATGCTGTAGGGCAAGGACGTTGAGCGCCGGGAACCACTGGGCAGCATGGGAGTCGCCGAAGAGGACGACGACGTGCTTCGAGGACCGCTCTCCGTACGCGCACAGGGGCGTGCTCGTGCCGGCGTAGTTCAGGTGGCACCCGTCCCGGTACACGGCAGACCGTACCTCCGTGATCCCCGTCAACGGCGGCGTGAGGTTGTCCGGCAGGCGGTTCCCGGTCGTGCCGAGGGCCCGCGTGAGGCGCGCGCCGGGGTCGGGGGCGGAGGCGAGGGCGTCCTTGAGTACGGGGGCCGGCGCGCCGGAGCTGATCGACGGCGGGAAAGCGGCCGCGACCAGCGCGGTGGAGGCGGTGACGGCGCTCAGCGCGAGGCCGAGCCGCAGCCCTCGGCCGGGGCGGCCGCGCAGGGCCCGGTGGAAGCGCACCGGGTTCTCGACCAGACGCAGGGTCAGCCAGGCCGGCAGCAGCGCGGCCGCGCCGAGGGCCAGCAACAGGTGTGTGCCGGCGGGCCGGTCCAGCGCCTTCGGCCCGATGACCAGGAACGGCCAGTGCCACAGGTACCAGCTGTACGACACACCCCCGAGCCAGGTCACCGGCCGCGCGGTGAGCATCCGGCGCGCTCCCGGCCACGCGGTCGAGGTGCCGCCGACGATGACGAGGGCGGCGCCGACGACCGGGACCACCGCGGCCGTTCCCGGGAAGGGCGTGTCGGCGTCGAATCGCAGCGCCGCGGCGATCACGCAGGCGAGACCGGCCCACGTCATCGCCACGGCCAGGCCTGCCGGCAGGCGCGGAGGCCGGAGCAGGGCGAGCGCGACCAGCGCCCCGGCGCCCAGTTCCCAGGCGCGGGTGTGGGACCCGAAGTAGGCCCAGGGCGCGGACCGCCCGGTCACGCGGACGCTCAGCCCGAACGACACTGCGCACAGCGCCACCAGGGGGATCGCCAGGAGCGCGCGGCGCCGCCGGGACAGCTGGTGGCCCAGCAGCAGGAGCAGCGGCCACAGCAGGTAGAACTGCTCCTCGACGGCCAGCGACCAGAAGTGCTGGAACGGGGACGGCGGGCTGCCTTGCGCGAGGTAGTCGGTGCCCGTGGCCGCGAGGCGGAAGTTGACGGCGTGAAGAGCGCTCGCGAACGCGTCGCTCATGTACTCGGCGAAGCGGACCTTCGACAGGAACAGCCACGACCCGGCGAGGGTCACCAGGACGACGAGGGCCGAGGCGGGGAGCAGGCGCAGCGCCCTGCGGGCGTAGAACGCACGGATCGATATGCGGTCCGTGGCGGACAGTTCGCGCAGGAGCGAGGACGTGATGAGGAAGCCCGAGATCACGAAGAAGACGTCGACTCCGACATAACCGCCGCTGACCCTGGTGACCCCGGCGTGGCCCAGGACGACCAGCGTGACGGCGAGGGCCCGGAGCCCCTGTATGTCCGGGCGTTGCGCAGGTCCGGAGTGTGTCGCGCCGGGCGGGGGCGAGGTGCGCCCGGAGCCGGGCGCGGACCTCCGTTCCACCGTCCCCGTCGACTGCGCGGCGGGACCGGTTGCGGTGTCTGCGGTGTCTGCGGTGTACGTTCTTGCCCGATGTCCGGCGTATGGAGTCCTGGTCACGTCTGGAACTGTCCGGTCGGCCCCTCGTGTTGCGCAGCCTCTTTTTGAGCGTTCAATCAGCTGTTCACCGTCAGGGCGTCTTCGCGTGGCGCGGTGTTGCGCCGGCGCCGGGCACCATCGCGTGGCTCACGCAACAGCTGCCGCGAAGCGGAGCATGCGGTCATGGAGGACTCACTGCGCGCCCGCATCAGGGCGGGCGACGCCGACGCCTTCGCGGAGCTCTTCGGCGACACCTCTCCCGAGGTGCATCGCACGGCCCTGCGGGCGACGGGCGGCTGGGCGCGGGCCGAGGGCGTCGTCTCGCCCACCTTCCTGGAGATATGGCGGCTCCGGCAGACGGTGCGCCGCGAGAACGCCCCGCTGCGGCCCTTCGTCCCGGGCGGCCTGAACGTCCTGCGCAATCAGTCCCGCTCGGCCCGTCGTCACCGTGCGGCCCTGGCCAGGCTGCCCGCCGGCGAGCACCGGTCGGACTTCGCGGACGAGGTGGCCGACCGCATCGCGGACGCCGAGCAGGGTCGCCGCCACCCGCACGGCGCTGGGCGGCCTGAACGTCCTGCGCAATCAGTCCCGCTCGGCCCGTCGTCACCGTGCGGCCCTGGCCAGGCTGCCCGCCGGCGAGCACCCGCCGGACTTCGCGCACGAGGTGGCCGACCGCATCGCGGACGCCGAGCAGGGTCGCCACCGCCCGCACGGCGCTGGGCGGGCTGAACCGTGCCGAACCCGATGTCGTCCTGCTGTGCGGCCGGTCCGAGCTCGGCTCCGAGGCCGCCGCCGAGATTCTGGGCGTGGCACCGGGCACGGTCAGTTCACGCCTGTCGCGGGCGAGGGCGCGGCTGCGGGCGTCCGTCGACGCGTGGGCCGCGAAGGACCGTTCAGAGGGCGACGGCGGGCCAGTCGAGGAGGCGCGCTCCGATCACCGCGGTCTGCAGCGTGTAGCGGTGGACCGGGTCGGACGGGTCGGCGCCGGTCAGGTGGTGGATACGTTCCAGCCGGTACGTGAGGGCGCGCACGCTCAACGACAGCCGGCGCGCCGCCTCGGCTCCGACGCAGCCCGCGTCGAAGTAGGCGGTGAGTGTGTCGAGGAGGGGCTGCGCTCCCCCGCGGGCGTCGCGCATCGGGCCCAGCACGCTGTGCACGAGGTCGGCCATCGCCTGGCGGTCGCGGGTCAGGACCGGGTAGACGAGAAGGTCGGCGGCCCGCAGGACGGGCGCGTCGAGTTCCAGGCGTTCGGCGAGGTTCAGGGCGTTGAGCGCCTCCTCGTACGACTGGACGACGCCACCGGCACCCGGCTGCGGGCGCCCGATCGCCACCTGGCACCCGTCGGTGGCGGCGTAGGCATGCTTGGCGAAGAACGCGAGGACCTCGTCCTGGTCGCCCGGGGCGACACAGACGAGACGGCCGTCCTTGGTGGTCAGCAGAATGCTGCGGTCGCCGAAGCGTCCGATGAGCGCGCGCTCCACCTCGCGGAGAACCGCGTCTCCTTCGCCGTACGCGACGGTTCCCTGCGCGACGGCGACCGCGTGCTCGAACGACAGGCGCAACCCGAAGCGTTCGGCACGCTGGGCGAGCAGACCGAGGTCGCTGCGCCCGTACAGCAGGTCGTCGATGAATTCCCGGCGCGCGGCCTCTTCCTGGCGTACGGCGGCGCGTTGCGCCCTTTCGTACCCCTCGGCGAACGCGTCGACGGCCTGCGCGACGGCGGCGAGCACGGCGTCGGGCGACACCGCGGTGGCCGGCCAGTGCGTACGCGTCGCCTCCAGGTGCGCGCCGACCAGGGCGCGCAGACCGTGGCCCGCCTCGGCGGCGCGCTCGCCCACGGCGCGGCGGGATGCGAGTTCGTCGCGGGTCAGACGCCGTCCGGTGGCGGCGGCCGCGGCGAGGATGCGGACGTAACCGTCGAGAGACGCTTCGGGTATGCCATGGTCCGCCATGTTCGCCCCTGGAATCTTGATGAGTCGTTGTCGCCTTTTTAGCGCAGGTCCAGGGGTGTTGTGCCAGGGGGTCCGAGGGTCACGTCCGCTGCGCGGGCCGCCCCGTCTCCCGCTCGTGCTCCGCGTCCGCGGCCTGCCGCGGCTCGCGGTAGCGCCGGAGGGCCTGCGGATCGCCCCCTCTTCGGCGGCCGCCCGCGCCGCGTCGAGGACTCCGGCCTTCGAGGCCCCTCTCGACGGCGGGCGTTCCGAGTCGGCACAGCCGTTCCCACCACACCCGCCCACCGGATCTCACCCGCGTCCCCGTCAGGTCCTCCCATGCCCCTCCGGGTTTGGCAGACGTGCCTCGATGCCGTCGAGCAGGAACGTCAGGCTGAGGGTGAACTGCTCGTCCATGTCGGGCCCGGAGGGTTCCTCCATCCATCGGGCCAGCAGTTCGTGCCCGCCCTGTTCCGCCACCCCCCTGACCGCGCCGACCGCCGCGGCCAGCCGCTCCGGGGTGTCGATTCCCAGCCGGCGGCGCATCGCGTGTTCCTCGGCCTCCTGCTGCGCGCCGCCGAAGACATGGCGGTCGAGCAGGGCGGCGTACGCGACGGCCTCACCGAGTGCGGCGCCGCGCCCGACGAGCACACGCAGCTGGAACTCGGTGCGGCGCAGCATGTGGGGCCCCAGTGGGGGGCGGGTCGGGACGAGCTGCGCGAACCACAGGTGCCTCTTCGCCATGGCCCAGCTCTCCGTGGCGATTCCGCGCAGGTCGGCGCGCCAGTCGGGGCCCGGCTCCGCGGGGACGGGAATCTCCGCGGTGGCGGCGTCGAGCATCAGGTCGACGAGTCCGTCCTTGCTCATCACATGGCGGTACAGCGCCATCGGCGTGTACGGCCCGAGGCGTCGGGCGACCGCGGCCATGGTCAGTGCCTCCGCTCCGCCCTCGTCGGCGACGGCCGTCGCGGCCCGCACGATGTCGTCCCGCTCCAGCGGGCTCTGCCGTCGTCTGGGCGGCTCCGCGCGGGTCCAGATCAAGGGCGTACCGAAGTCTCCGGCCGCTGCCTGCTCGTCCTTCATGGTTGTAGTTTATGCCATCAGCTAGAGTTTATGACATAAACGTAAGCGTAAGGAGAGCGTCATGGACCCGATCGCCGCACCCGCCGGCATCCGGCTCGGTATCGTCCGGGGGATCAGCTACGGCATGTTCGGCAAGCCGGATCCCTTCGTCCCGCAGATCCGGGCCCTGGGTGGTTCGCTGGCGCGTGTCTACGTGTACTGGGGGCAGGTCGAGCCGGAACCCGGTCGCTACGACTGGACCGTCGTGGACGCGATCCTCGACCAGCTGGACCCGGCCGACGAGGCGTGGGTCACGGTCTGTTCGAGCTCGCCCTGGGCCACGCGGAACCCTTCGGCGTTCCTCCCGTCCTCCCCGGCACGTGACACGGCGCGGTACGCGCGCTTCGTGAGCCACCTGGTGACCCGCTGCCGGGGCCGTGTCGACTACTGGCAGTGCAACAACGAGCCGAGCAACACGGGCCTCCTCTGGGACGGCACCGCGCCCGAGTACGTCGAGCAGCTGACGACCTTCGCCCGCGTGGTGCGTGACGCCGACCCCGGCGCGCGGATCGTCCTCGGCGGCTGCGGCTACGACGTGCTGTCGAGCCCGCCCGGAAGCGAGGAGCGCGCCTTCTTCGACCACGTGGTGGAGCACGGCCGCGACGCGTTCGACCTCTTCTCCGTGCACCTGTACGGCGACCCGCACGACATCCCGGGACACGTGGAGTCCGTGCACGCGATGATGCGCCGGCACGGCTACGAACGCCCCGTGGTGGCCGGCGAGTACAACGGACCGACCCTGTTCGAGTTCCCCGAGGCCCAGGCCGTCTTCCAGCAGGAGATGACGGCCGCGTTCACGTCACCCGCCACCGGTGCGCAGGCGGAGCCGCCGGACCGCAGCACCATGCGGGCGCTGTACGCACGGGAGGCCGAACTGCCCGACTCTCTGCGGATGTTCCTCGAGGACTGCCCTCCGGAACTCGCCGCGCGCCGGGACCGGATCAACTGCCGCCAGGTCGTGACCCGCAACGTTCTCGCCCTGGCCGCCGGCGTGACCCGCACCGTGTGCTGGAACCTCGCGCCCGAGATCCCCGGGTACCGCGACCGGCTGAACATGATGGGATTCCTGTTCGGCAAGCTCGCCCTGCTCGACTACGACGGACCGGAGCTGACCGTCCGTCACGCCTCGGCCGACGCGTTCGCCCGCCTGGCCGGACATCTGGACGGCGCCGACGGCGTGCGCCGCCTCGCGGCCGGGGACCGTCCGGACCTGTACGTCTTCGAGGTGTCGCGGCCCGGGCGCGGCCCCCTGGAGGTCGTGTGGACGGCAGGGGACGTGTTCACCGGCGAGGACGAGCCGCCCACACAGATCGAACGTCCCTGGCCGCATACGGAGGCTCACGCCGTGGACGCGTTCGGGGCCGCCGTGCCCGTGACGCGTGACGGGGCGCTGGTCCGCCTCCCCGTGTCCGTGACCCCCGTGTTCCTGTTCGCCGGGCCGGCCTAGAGCGTTCGGATCGTGCCGGGCCCGCGGATGCCGGCACCGCGCCTCGCGGCGGTGGACGGTCCGTCAGGACACCGGCCGCCGCGGCGCCAGGACCAAAACCCTGGTGAACGCACCACTCAGCCACCGCACGGAAGCCGCCCGCTCAGACATGCGAAGATCGCCCGATGACGACTCAAGGCAGCGCCGGGCCCACCGAGTACGTACGTTTCCAAGCGGTCACGCCGAACGAGCGGGGACACTTCACGGGCGTCTTCGGCCTGGTCAACCGGCTCGGCCGCGCGGGCAGACTCAGCGAGGAGCAGGAACGCTTCCGGCGCGAGAACAACGCCTGGTACGACCTCGCGTACCCCGACCCCTCGACCGTGGACCCGACGGTCTACGACCCGGCGGTGAACCCCACCGCCACCGCCTGGTTCAAGCCGACGGCGACGCACCTCATAGAGCGCGTCGCCGGCTACCTGGACATCCTCGCCGCCCACGGAGTCGAATGCCGCGCGGTCCGGTCCACCGACCCGGGCCACGTCGTCTACGAGGACGACGTCCAGGTCGTCGTGACCCGACGCGAAGCCCGTCCCGTAGGGTGACCGACCGTGGAAGACGCGAAGGATGACCTCGTCCCGCTCGACTGGGACCAGGTCGAGGGGCGCGCGGCGCGCGGTGACACCTCGTATCTGCGGGAGTTGGGGGCGCGGCTGGCCGACCGGCGTGAGGCCGCCGCCGAGCTGACGCGGGAGTACGGACGCCGGCTGGCCCATGTCGTACGCGTACTTGCTCTCACCCGCGGCCGTGACAGCCTCACGCAGTTGCTCCTGCTCCTCGACGAGAAGCAGGCGTCGACCGGCCACCACCCTCGCTTCCTCGCGTCGCTCCTGGCCGAACACCAGGAGCCCGCCGACCTGGCGGCCGTCGTGTTCGACCGTCCCCACTCGGACCGGCTCGACGAGCTGCGGGGCTGTCTCTTCCACGAGCTGATCCTTCGCGGCGTGGACATCGACGACTTCGGGCCGTTGCGCACCTGGACGATCGTCCGGCCGGGCTGGTCCGCCCTCGCGTGGCTGCCGGACCGGCTCCGCGACATGGAGACCGCCGTCGACTTCCCCAGCCGCTCACTGCGCGGCTCCGCCAGAGCGGGCGGTACGGGTCTGCCCACCGAGGGCCGGATGGATCCGCCCACACCACGCACGTCCCGGCGTTCCGCTCTTCAGGACGTCGCCACCACGGACGTGCACACGAGCATCGTCGCAGCCCCGGAGGCCGGGGAGTGGGGTGGCCACGGGGCGTGGGTCTTCCGCTTCGACGAGGCCATCTCGCCGGAGCAGGTGCCCGCTCTTCTCCCGACCCTTCCCCTGCGCTGCCTCGACGGACTCGGCCCCACGGCCCGCTTCGAGATCGCGGCCCGCCCGGTGGACGAGATCTGGCGGCTGCTCTTCGCCACGGCGTCGATGGGTGGCATGTACAGCGAGGGTGTCCACGGTGCCTACGGACGGCTCTGGGCATGGCGTTCGCTGGCCGGCCTCAGCGGGACCCCCGAGGGCGCGAGCGCCGAGGACGTCGAGCGCCACGCGAGCCAGAGCACGTGGTTCCACTTCGAGGCCGACGCGGAGTGGTTCCACAACGACGTCTGCGCCGACTACGGCATCGCCGCGCTCTCGCCCGACCGTCGCCGGCTCGCCGTCCTCGCCGCCACGGACACCGACTGATCGAGCACCACCAGGGCGTGCGGCCGGGCTCGGCGCCCCGTCAGATCTCCGGTTCGACCCACTGATCCAGGAAGTCGTCGCCGAGGTCCGGTGCGGGTTCCGGCTCTCCGGCGTGCGGGGACAGCTCGGCCCAGATCACCTTGCCGCGCGGCGAATAGCGCGTTCCCCAGCGTTCGGCGTAGTGAGCGACGAGGAACAGCCCTCGTCCGCCCTCGTCGGTGGTGGCGGCCCGGCGCAGATGGGGTGCGGTGCTGCTGCCGTCGGAGATCTCGCAGATGAGGTCGCGGTCGTACAGCAGGCGGACTCTGATGGGCTGGATGCCGTAGCGGATGGCGTTGGTGATGAGTTCGCTGAGGACGAGCTCGGTGGTGAACGCGATCCCGTCCAGGCCCCACGTCTCGAGCTGACGCAGGCACGCGGAGCGTACGGGCGCGACGGCCGCCGGGTCGGAGGGCACGTCCCATTCGGCGACTCGCCCGGGGTCGAGGAGCCGGGTGCGCGCCACCATCAGGGCGACGTCGTCGTCGGGCCGTTCCGGCATCACCGCGCCGAGGACCTCCGCGCAGGTCTCCTCCGGGGTGCGGTCCGCACCGTCGGAGAGGGCGGCGCGCAGCATCTCGATGCCGGTGTCGAAGTCACGGTGGCGGCCCTCGATCAAACCGTCCGTGTAGAGGACGAGTTGGGAACCTTCGGGCAGGAACAGTTCGAGGGTCTCCATCGGCATGCTGTCGCCGAGCCCGAGGGGCGGGGACACGGGGACGTCGAGGAAGGTGACGGTGCCGTCGGGGAGGACCACCGCGGGCCCTGGGTGGCCGGACGAGGCCACCGTCACGTGCCCGGTGACGGCGTCGTAGATCGCGTACAGGCAGGTCGCCCCGACGATGCGCGCCGCGTCGCCCTCGCCCTCGCGTGCCGCGTCGGCGTCGATGCGGGTGACCTGATCGTCGAGGTGGCTCAGGAGTTCGTCGGGGGTCAGGTCCAGTGACGAGAAGTTGTGGACGGCGGTGCGCAGCTGCCCCATCGTGGCCGCTGCGCGTACGCCGTGCCCTACGACGTCGCCGACGACGAGGGCGACGCGGGCGCCGGGCAGCGGAATGAGGTCGAACCAGTCACCGCCGACCCCCGCCTCGGCGGGCAGGTACTGGTGGGCGACCTGGAGCGCGGACTGCTCGGGGAGCGCGCCGGGCAGCAGGCTGCGCTGCAGGGTGACGGCCATCGCGTGTTCGCGGGTGAAGCGGCGGGCGTTGTCGATCGCCACCGCGGCGCGGGCCGCCAGTTCCTCGGCGGTCGACAGGTCCTCCGACTCGAAGGCCCCGGTGCTCTCCATGCGCCAGAAGTTCGCGAGGCCGAGCACGATGCCGCGGGCGCTGAGGGGCACGCTAATCTGTGAGCGGATGCCGTGTGCCAGGATCCGCCGGGCCCGCTCGGGCTCCTGCTTGCGCCAGGCACCCGCCGCGCGCAGATCGGCCTCGAGTACCGCGTGGCCGGCGCTCATGGACTTCGCCATCGGCGTCGAGGGGACGAACCGGATCAGTTCGCCCACCGGATAGAACACGTCCTTGCGCTCGATGCCCGTGACCGCCGTGCGGCGCATTTCGGCGGTGTCTCCGCTGGGCTCGCTGCCCCGCATGACGCCGTCCAGGAGTTCGACGGTGACGACGTCGGCGAAGCGGGGGACGGCGACCTGGGCCAGTTCCTCCGCGGTGCGTACGATGTCCAGGGTCGTCCCGATGCGCACGCCCGCGTCATACAGGAGTTGCAGGCGTTCCCTGGCCGCCTGCGCCCTGCCCGCGAGGACCCGCAGCTCGGTGGAGTCCCGCAGTGTCACCGCGTTGCCGGCGGGCCCGCCGTACAGGGCGGTCGACCGCACGTTCACCGCGAGCATGCGGTCGCCCGCGCTGTGCACCTCGTCGGTCACGACACGCTCTGTGACGAGGAGTTCGGCCATGTGCGGGGGAAGGCCGAGGTCCGCGACGGCTTGCCCTTCCGAACCCGGGGGCAGGCCGAGGAGCCGTTTCGCCTCGTCGTTGGCGAGCAGCAGCCGACCGTCCCCGCTGATGATGAGCACGCCTTCCTTCACGGCGTGCAGGACCGCGTCATGGTGCTCGTACATGCGCGAGAGCTCGGCGGGGTCCAGGCCGTGGGTCTGGCGGCGCACCCTCTTGCTCACGAGGACCGAACCGGCCGTCACCACGAGTAGCGCGCCGACGGCGGACCCCACGAGCAGGGGAAGTCTGTCCGACACCCCGGCGTTCACGTTCTCCACGGTGATCCCGACGCTCACCATGCCGACGACGGAGCCGTCGGTGTCGATGACCGGGACGGTCGTGTTCACGGCGGGGCCGACGGACGTGTTGAACGTGCTGGTGACCGTACGGCCGGCGAGCGCCGGCGCGAACGAGCCGACCACGTGCTTGCCGATCAGGCGCGGGTCGGGGTGGGACCAGCGGATGCCCGCCGGGTTGAACGTCACGACGTAGTCGACACCGGTTGCCTTGCGGGTCGCCTCCGAGGCGGGCTGGAGCACGGCGCCGGGGTCGGCGGACTTCATGGCGGCCAGCGTCCCCGGGGAGTGGGCGAACGCCTCGGCGGTCGCGACCGAGCGCTGACCGGCAGCCTTCATGGCGGAGTCCCTCGCCTGGAGCACGAGCGCCGTGCCGGCCGCGACGACGAGCAGCACGGTCAGTGTCAGCTGCAGCAGAAACACCTGGCCTGCGACGCTGTGCACGCTGACGAGGGAGCGGAGGCTCCGTCCCCAGGAGCGCCGTGGCTCCCCGGAAACTGCGCCCCCGTGTCGGGCAGCAGGCCGCCCGAGGGACTGCGTCATATCCCCTTTGTAACACTGTGCGTAATCAGGGGCGAAGCGCCGCCCGGGGAGGCACACAGGGCAGCGTCGTGACGAGTTCGCTCACGAGATGTGACCCGGCGAACGCGTCAGCCCGCCTGGGACCCGTACACGCGTGTGACTGTCATCGTCATGAGCACCCTGCGGTCCGACACCATCACCGACCGGTACTCGTCCCAGTCGGGATGCTCGCCGGACGCGGCGCGGTAGTAGTCGACAAGGGCCTCGACCTCGGGGCCGTTCGGATCCGTTCCCGGTCCGACGAGTGTCACCGGGCCCTCGGCCGTGGCCCACGACCAGCCGTCGGCGCTGGTGACCTCCAGTGCGGCGCGCGGGTCGCGGCGCAGATTCGCCGTCTTCGCCCGCCCTTCGGTCATCGAGACGTGAAGAAGACCGGCCTCCTCGTCGTAGAAGGGCATGACAGGGGAAAGCTGAGGCAGGCCGTCCGACTTGATCGTGGCAAGAACACCGAGTCGGCTCTGGGCGAGGAGCGTGCGCGGGTTGAACGAAGTCTCGGTCATATACAGAACCAAGTCCCGATCCGATGCCTCTATTCCCCTTGGACACACGCTCACCGCATCGCAGGACCGGGCGCCCGCGGCCCCTCGGCGCACGGATGGGACACTGGTCTGCCGTGGGGGGCTTCGAGGGGATGGACGGGATCATGCGACGCCGTCAGGTGACGACGCACATCGTGGCACTGGTCATGGCGGTGACCGCGACAGCGGCCGCGACGGGATGTGCCCGCCTCGTCGACGACAAGGGCCCGCTTCCGTCACGATCCGCGGGACCACGCCTGTCCGCGGACACCGCGGTGCGCGAGCTGACGTCCGCGCTGGCGGCGGAGGGCGTCACGCTGGATCGGGCGCCGCAGGATCAGATCGTCATCGAGTGCACCGAGCGGCTGACGGGACGGGGTGAGTCGGCCAAGGCCGGCGCGGCCCTGAAGGCCGGCTTCGCCCGTGCCCGTTCCGACCACGGCTGGAAGAGCGGTCCCGACATGGGCACCACGTCCCTCACTCTGCGCAAGGGCAACTGGACGGCGGCAGCCACCCTCCCACCCACCACCGCGGCGTCCCCCACGACTCCGGTCGCCGTCATCGTCAATCTCGTGTGCGACGGCGCGCGCTCGAAGTCCCGGACGGACGCCTCCGCGGCCTCGACAGCGTCGTGAGGGTCGGGCACGTTGCGGCCTCGACAGCGTCCTGAGGGTCAGGCGCGTTCCCGCCTCGGCCATGCGCCCGGCCGTTCCGCCTCGGCCCGTAGTTTCGCGGCCCGCTCGGTCGGGTCATAGCCCGGTCCGACGCCCTCGATCAGCAGCAGGTCCCCCTCGATGTGGTCGGTCCGCAGCCGCAGAATGTCCTGGTACGCGGGCGAGTTGTACCAGGCGCGCGCCTCGGCGAGGCCGGGGAACTCGATCAGCACCATGCTGCCGGGCCAGCTCCCCTCGACCACTTCGGCGGGCGGCCCATGGATGACGAAGCGGCCCTCGAAGGGATCGAGCGTGGCCTGGATGCGCTCCAGGTACTCGATGATGTCGGCGTGATGCCGACGGCTGCGAAGATGCGCGAAGCCATAGGCGGGCACGGTCGGGCTCCCTCGTTCAGGTCCTCGCGGTGCGGAGACGAGGACCTGAACGTAGCCCGCGGGCATGCGAGGGGTCGATTACCTCTGAGGTAGTTGCCGGCGGCACCGCGGCGTTCGCCGGCCATCCATCCGTTCGCCGCTCAGGAAAGGGCCCCCACGTACGCGAGCGCCTGCTTCAGAAGGACGCCGTGCCCGCCCGGCATCTCGTTCTGGACCACCTGCGACGAGGCCTCCTCCGGGGTGAACCAGACCAGGTCGAGCGCGTCCTGCCGGGGCCGGCAGTCTCCCGTCACCGGGACGATGTACGCGAGGGACACGGCATGCTGGCGCGGGTCGTGGAACGGCGTGACGCCGAGCGTCGGGAAGTATTCGGCGACAGTGAAAGGCTGCAGGGAAGCCGGTACGCGGGGCAGCGCGACCGGGCCGAGGTCCTTCTCCAGATGACGCAGCAGCGCGTCGCGGACGCGTTCGTGGTGCAGCACCCGGCCGGAGACGAAGGAGCGGCTGACCGTTCCGTCCCGCCCGATGCGCAACAGCAGTCCGATGTGGGTGACTTCACCATTGTTGTCGACTCGCACCGGTACGGCTTCCACGTACAGGATCGGCATGCGTGCGCGCGCCAGCTCGAGATCGTCGGAGGTGAGCCAGCCGGGCGTGGTCTCGGTCGTATCAGACATTGGGCGATCGTACTTTCATCGTCTGCCGCGTCACGCACGCCGCTCCAGGCAACACCACGATCGGGGGCGGACGGGCGTACACGAACTCAGGCAAACGGCACGAGACGGAACACGGGATGCCGCGCCGCCTCGGCGGCGAAATCCTCGTCGGCCGAATCGGGCGTCACGTCGAAGTAAGCCCGGGTGACCGGCACTTCCCGCAGGTACTGCCGCAGCACGGGGACGCTCTCCTCGGGTCCGAGCTCGACCACGCGGAGGCTCTGGGAGCGGCCGCCACGGCTCAGGCCGACCGCGCCGGCGACACGCGCGTTGCGCACCCAGTCGCTCACCCCGTACGCGGCGACGAGCCAGCGCTCTCCGCCCGCGGACATCACGTCGACCGGGGTGGAGTACGTGCGGCCGGACTTCCTGCCGTTCACGGTCAGGATGTGGCGGTAGCCCTTGCCCATCCCCAGCCGGGTCATGGTCAGGAAAACCCTGTTGACCGCGCGCGTCCCGGGTCCGACACGGTACGACTTCGCCATGCGTTACTCCTCCCCTTCCGGCGTGCCCTGCTCGGTCTCGTCCTGCTCGAAACGTGTCCCACGCGAACCTGTCCTGGTGGCGCGCGCGCCGGAAGCCTACGTTCTCCTGTAGAACGGCCCCAGTTGACCCTTCGAAGGCAGGCAGCCATGTCCACACGCCCACCCCTTCCGCCCTTCACCCGCGAGACCGCGATCGAGAAGGTGCGCCTCGCCGAGGACGGCTGGAACAGCCGCTCCCCGCAGAAGGTCGCCCTGGCCTACAGCGAGGACTCACGCTGGCGCAACCGCGCCGAGTTCATCACCGGCCGGGAAGCGATCGTGGAGTTCCTGTCGCGCAAGTGGAACCGGGAGCTCGACTACCGCCTCGTCAAGGAACTGTGGGCCTTCGAGGGCCACCGCATCGCGGTCCGCTTCGCCTACGAATGGCATGACGACTCCGGCCACTGGTTCCGTTCCTACGGCAACGAGAACTGGGGGTTCGACGACGACGGCCTGATGCGCACGCGCCACGCGAGCATCAACGACCTGCCGATCGAGGAGTCCGAGCGCAAGTATCACTGGCCGCTCGGCCGCCGCCCCGACGACCACCCGGGCCTCACCGATCTCGGCCTGTGAACTCGCTCCGCGCGACGTCACGGCGTAGCGCCCCGCCGTCACGGGGATGGGACGGCGGGGCTGCCACGACGAGCGCGACTGTTCAAGTTTCACAGACTCCGGACTTGATCGGAAGCACGCCTCGCGAACGGACGGAACGTGCGGCTCCGCAGGGATGGTGCTCAACTCCCCATATCCGCACAGCCGTTCACGGTGCCCGGCGTGTGGCGCCGGTACACATGCGTGCTCCCGCCCGATGCGGTGATGGGTGGCCTCGCGGTACGTGCGAAGTGGACCGCGAGGCCGCCCGGGTGCGCCCTCCGGTCAGGGCGCCCTTCGCCGACCGTACGCACAGGACACCCGCCCGGCGCCCTGAGTTACGCCGTCCGGGACCGTCCGGCGGCAGGCTGCTGAGCCAGGTCCAGCTCCCCGACCGTCTGATCCCCGCTCGTCTCGCCGGTCAGCCGGAACCCGAGCCCCAGGTAGAACCCTTCCGGGCCACCCGCACCGGGGTGCCACGTGACCGTGAGTCGGGTTCCTCCGCGGCGCCGGATCTCGTCCGCCACGGACTCGACCGCGAAGCGGCCGTACCCCCGCCCCTGTTCATGGGCAGCGATGTTCAGACGCCAGAGCCCGGAGCGCACGTCGGCACCCGTACCGTCCCCGGCGAAGTCGATGTCGAAGAAGGCCATGAGGAAGCCGACGGCCCGGCCCCCGTCCATGATCAGCCGGGGCCAGGCCACTTGGGGATGCACGTAGGCCTCGGCGAGGGACTTCACCACGGGGGCGACCAAGTGTTGCTGATCCGGCCGGACCTCGAGGGCTGTCGCGGTCTCGAAGTTGGCCGGGGTGATCGCCTCCAGGCGAAGGTCCGTCGTCATACCTGCACCCTCTGCGGCTCGTGCGGGCCATTCAAATGGATTTCGGCGTCCCCGGGCCGGGTGACCCCGAGTCACTCGACCTCCGGCCCGACGGCTCACCGGGCCCGCAGCTCACCAGGCCGGCAGCTCACCAGGCCAGCATCAGCCAAGCACGATGCGGCAGTTCCGTCTCGGCGGTGATGCCTTCCTCTCCATGGAGCACGCTCGCCGGTTCCGGGGTCTTGAGCGGGTCGAGACGGATCGACGACACCGCGTCGGGCGGTGTGGGAATGTCCACATGGGGCAGGGCGGGGTCGAAGCTGCCGTTGGCCACGGCGAGTCGTGTCACGCCTTCCTGGTGCGACAGGTGCGGGATCAGATGCGGTCCGCCGCTGACCAGCGGCAGTGTCGGCGTCTGTCCCTCCAGGAACCGGATGACGGCGTGGATGACGCGCTGCCCGAAGTCGTCGCGGGGCAGGTCGGCGGGGTCGGTGGCGGCCAGTACGGCGACGCGTCCGCCGAGCTCATTGACGTATCCGCAGCTTCCGGCGCCCCATACCTCCTCCCCCGGTGTGAGGACGTGTGTCCACACGACGGCTTCCTGATGCGGGCGCAGTCGGGCCAGCGCCGGCTGATTGTTGACGCTCAGCAGCGTGCCGACGATGTCCGGGTCGGGGTGGTGGGTGATCTGTTCGAAGCTGAAGGGGTCCGCCGCCCCGGCGTCCTCGCGGTCGACGACCTCGGCGACGTGGACCCCGAGGAGATCGCCGAACCCGCGCCGGGTGAGCACATCGGCCGCGACGCCGTCGAGCAGCAGTCCGCCCGTCAGCATCTCCCGGATCTCGTCGTCGTCGAACGCCCAGGCAAGGGCGCCGAAGACCGCCTGCACCGGAGCTTTCGAGGCGGTCACCGGAATGCCGTAGCGCAGCAGGAAGTCGGCTGCCCCGCGCGGGCCGGTGCGCAGTTCGTCCATGGTGCCGGTCCGGGTGCGGACGTGGGCCGCGGCGTCCTGCCGGTAGGGCAGCCCGACTCCGAGGGTCAGGGCCTGCTTGGTGTGGCGTCCCGCGATCCAGTCGAGAGCCGGACGTGAGCGACGCAGCAGCCGAGCGGTGCCGGGGAAGCGGTCGGGGCGGCCGGCCTGCATGGGGTGCACGTTGAGGAACAACGCGTCCGCGCCGGACAGTTGGGCCGTGGTCATCTCGGACCAGGTCTGCACGTCCGACTTCGACCAGGTGGTGTGCGGCCAGTTCTCGATCTCCGGCTCGGACTCGACCCAGGCGGGCCGCAGCGCGCGCTGGGACTCCAGGAGCCACATCTGGCCGCTGAGAGAGCGCGGGGCGCTGTCGCTGTACGGGGCGAAGTGCGGGCGGTGCGTGGCCCGGCCCTGTACGGCCAGGGCCTGGAACAGTGCCGGCCAGTCGCGGCCCTCGACGGAGTGGACGTCGGGCAGCGAGCTCATCAGCCCGAGCCGGGACCGCCCCGCCGAACGCTCCTCGACGACCTCGCTCAGCCGCTCGGCGATCTCCGTCTGGACGGTGCGCCAGACCTGCTGGAGGAGGGCGCGCCACGGGTGCGGCGGGCCGGGTTCGGTGATCGCCCGCACGACCTCGTCGCGGGTCAGGGGACGGCCGACGAGATCGGCCAGCCGGTCCAGGACCGGAGTCTCGAAGCCGCCGCCCCAGTCGAGCGGGGCGTGGTTGTGGAATCGGAAGTCGTCCTCCAGCCACAGCACGCGGAAGCCGAGTCCGGCGAAGCGTCCGTAGTGGGCGTACAGCCATTCGCGCCAACTGGGGCAGGCGAAGGAGGCCTGCGCGGCGGCGGTCCTGCCGGTGGGCGAGACCATCGGCAGGAAGCCGTGCGCGTCCTTGCGTCCGCGGTCCGCGTGGCCGGTCGTCACCCAGGGGTTGAGGCTGACGTCGAGTCCGGCGTCGCGCAGGATGTCGCCGACGGTGGCCGTGGTCTCGTACCAGCGGTCTTCGGCTTCACCGGCGAGGTAGCCGTCGAACACCTCCTCGGCGGCGAGCAGGAGAACGACTTCGTCGACCCCGGCCTCCTGGCAGGCCCGGGCCAGGGCGGTGGCCTGTGCGACCGCCTCGGCCGGGTCCTTGCGGGGAGGGAGCTGGAATCGCAGGTGGTAGCGCGCCGGCAACGGAACTCTCCTTGCACGTGGGCGGGCGCGGCCGGTGGTGACGCCGGCCCACCGCCCTGTCCGCGCGCGCAGCTCCGGGACGTGACAAGGGGAGCTGAGGCGAGGAACTGACGATCTGAGACGAAGGAAAGCTATCTGCTTGAAATTGCTCGGTCAATGAAACTTTCGAGCATCTTCAAGCAGATCACCTCAGACGTGAAGGGCCGTGGGCCCGCGGGCGGCCCGGCGCAGTGGCGCGGGACCCTGATGTGTGGAGATGCCACGATCCGGCGGGGGCAGTTCGGCCCGGCCGGCCCGCGCCGGGTTCGAAGAGCTCGGTGTCGGCGAGGGCGAGGTCCGGTGGCCGGCGGGTCACCCCCGCGTCATGCCGGAGGGTCCGACGGCGACAGGTCCGTGGACATGGCCAGGGCGCGGTGACGGTCGAGCTCGCGGGCGACGAGGTCGAGCTTGGCCTCGATCCGGGCCACGGCGTCGGCGCCGAGTACGAGACGGAGCGGGGGTTCGGACATCTCGGCGAGGCCGACGACGGCGGCCGCCGCCTTGGCGGGATCTCCGGGCTGGCGGTGGTTGGCGTCCGCGAGGGCTTTGCGGGTGGCGCCTGCGGTGGGCGCGTAGTCGTCGATCACGTGGGGCTCGGTGCAGAGGCTCGACGCGTCGAGGAAGTCGGTGCGGAAGCCGCCGGGTTCGACGACCGTGACGCGGACGCCCAGGGGGGAGAGTTCGCCGTGCAGCGCCTCGGTGATGCCTTCGACGGCGAACTTCGTCGCGCCGTAGAGGCCGACGCCGGGAGCGGTGGCGAAACCACCGACCGAGCTGATGTTGATGACGTGGCCCGACCGCTGGGCCCTGAGCGCGGGCAGTGCGGCCCGCAGGGTGCTGAGCACTCCGAAGACGTTGATGTCGAAGGCGGCACGTACGGCCTCGTCCGAGACCTCTTCGACCGCCCCGAGGAGGCCGCGCCCCGCGTTGTTGACCAGCACGTCGATGCGGCCGAAGCGCGCGAGTGCGGCATCGACCGCGGCCCGTGCCGTCGCCTCCACGGTGACGTCCAGGTCGACGGCCAGCAGGGCGTCGGACGCGTCGGGGAACGCGCGGCGCACGGCCTCGGCGTCGCGTGCCGTGGCGACGACCTCATGCCCTCGCGCCAGCGCCTCCCGCACGATCGCCGCACCCAGACCGCGTGAGGCTCCGGTGATGAACCAAACAGACATGTCTCCTGCTTTCGTGTGCGTGACTGACCGCGTGTGCCGCATGCGTGTGCCGTAGGGGTCGTACGTCCAGGTGCGCCGTTCGCGGATGCGGATGCGGATTACGGGGGGGCGGATGCGCATTGCAGGGGGTGCGGATTACGGGCGCCCCGGCACCCCACGGGCGAAGGTGAAGACGGTTTCCCGCTGCTGACCGTCGTCGGGGATCTCCCGGTCGGCCCACCTGTCCATGACTTCCACGATCTCGTCCTTGAACCGGGCGAGTTCGGCGTCGGTCATCCGCAGCCACACCTCGGCGACGAAGGGGCCGAGCGGCCAGCGCTGCTGCTCGGACTGGGGCTGATCGGCCCAGCGGCGCACGTGATCGATCTGCCGTTCGAGGTTGAGGGACTCGGCGGCGTTCGCGACGGCCTCGCTCGCCGCGTCGTCGGCGAAGTCCACGGAGGACCACAGGAGTTTCGGCGTGGTCCTGCGCCACCACCGTTCGCGGCGGTCGCGGGCGAGTTCGGGGGCCTCCTCGATCAGCCCCGCGGCAGCCAGCGCCTTCAGATGGTGACTCACATTGCCGACGGCTTCGCCCGTCGCCTGCGACAGCGCGCTGGCGGTGGAAGGGCCGTCGAGTTTCAGCAGGTCGAGCAGGCGGCGGCGCACCGGGTGGGCCATGGCGGCCAGCACCCGGGAATCGGTGATCGGAGGGGCCATACAGAGGACACTACTTACACAAGAATCATTGTGCAATGGTTCTTGTGGGGTTGCCTCAGCCACGGTGGAACAGGTCCTGCGGGTCGACACGCACCCAGCCCTGCCGTGCGGTGGGCGGGCGTGGCACCTCCCGCTGCAGGGCGCGCCATTGGTGCACGAGCGCGTCGTAGATGGGCGTCGGCGAGGCGGCCCCGCCCGTGCCCAGCGGGGCAGCGTGTCGCGGTCGGGGCGCAGGAACGCTTTTGCGCGGGTCGTTCATGTGCTGCCCAACGACCGCGTCCGCTCCTGGCCACGCCATGGGAGGGGGATCTTTCCCAGGACACATGTCCGGACGGCGACGGCACGCTCGACGCACAGGGAACCCACCGGCCCCAAGACCCCGTTCGCGCACGACACGCTGCGCGGCCGGCCTTCGCCCCCGGTCCGCGCGGCGACCGGGCCCGGCTGTGGCGCTCCGGCCACCGCGCGGACCCCGACCCTCGGTCAGCCCTTCGTCAGCCTCATGGGAATCGCCTTCAGGCCTCCCACGATGAAGCCGCCCGCGGGTGCCAACGACTGTGCGGGCAGGGCGAGTTCCATGTCGGGGAAGCGGTCGAAGAGCGCCGGGAGGGCGACGGCGGCTTCCATACGGGCCAGAGGTGAGCCCAGACAGCGGTGGACTCCGTGACCGAAGCTGAGGTGTTCGGCGCTCGGGCGTCGCGCGTCGTACTGCTCCGCGGTGTCCCCGTGTTGCTGCGGATCGCGCCCGGTGGCGGCGAACGACGGCAGGATCGCCTCTCCTTTGCGGATGGTGGGGCCGCCCGGGATCTCGATGTCCTCGACGGCGAACCGGAGCGGAAGGTTGGCGACGCTGGGGGCCCAGCGGAGGGTCTCCTCGATCACGTCGTTCCAGGAGAGCTCGCCCGTACGGACCAGTTCGAGCTGCTCCGGGTGCGTGAGCAGGGCGTGTACGGCGTTGCCGATGAGGTTGACCGTGGTCTCGTGGCCCGCGACGAGGACGAGCAGGAGCGTGTCTATCAGCTCCTGTTCGGTCATCCGTTGACCGTCCTCGTCCCGGGCGGCGACCAGCACACTGGTCAGGTCCGACGCGGGCTCCCCGCGCTTGAGGGCGGCCAGCCCCTTCAGCAGCGCCTGGATGTCGACGAACGCACCGCCCGCCTCCTCCGGGTCGACGGAGGTCATGATGATCTCGGAGAGTCGGGCCAGTTCGGCTCGGGTGTCGCCCTCGGGGATACCGAAGAGCTCGCAGATGACCTGCATCGGCAGCCGGTGCGTGAAGCTCTCACGGAGGTCGACCACGGATCCCGCGGGCGCCGCGGCGAGTTCGTCCAGGAGGGCGGCGGCGATGCGCTCGACCGAGGGCAGCATGGCGTCGGTACGGCGCGCCGTGAACGCGGGCGCGATGAGCTTGCGCAGCCGTCGGTGGTCGCTCCCGTACGCCGTGAACATGTTGTTCACGCCGACCCAGGTGGCCAGCCAGGACTCGTGGTACTCGCCACGCTGCCATGTCGGCCAGTGCAGGCGGGGGTCCTTGGACACGCGCGGGTCGGTCAGCAGCTCCTTGACCAGGCTGTGGCTCGTGATGGCCCATGCCTCGGGGCCGTCCGGGAGTCGGACGAGCGTCGCCGGGCCCAGAGCGCGCAGCCGGGCGGCCTCGGCGTGGATGTCAGCGCCGGCTGGGTCGAGTGCGACGGGTTGCGGTCCCATGAAGTGGCTCCTGCCTGATCGGGATCTTGGGGCCGTACGGGCCGCGCCGCCCCGCGGCGAGAGCCCGTAGGAACGTATCCAAGATCATTGCGGCCGCCGGACAGGGATGGCCGGTTCGGTGCGGGCGCACCGGGATCACCCGTGGCTCGATAGCGGGAGCGACGGGGCGGACGCGGGCGACACTCCTGAGCGGCCCAGCCCTCGACCGGCCCCCTCTTGGCCGAAAGTCACTCGCTCGAGTCACCGTCAACAGCCCGTTTTTGCAGCCGAGTTGGCGCGGACCCGCACCGGATCCGCTGCCCGAGACGGCTGCTGAGCCGGCGCGTGCGGGAGGCGCTGGAGCTGCTGGAGTCGAGCGACGAAGCCCACGAGCGGATCGCGGCGCGGACCGGCACGGGGGCCTCCGACGCACCACGGCGACACTTCACCCGCGTCACCGGCCGGCCGCCCGAGGGCCACCGGAGGACATTCGACACCCGGTGACACGCGCCGCGCCCCGCACGATGCGTACGCCTCAAGATCACCGAACTCTCACCCTGAAGCTGAGGTCGAGGTGCCACTCGACGGGACGAGCAGCGGGGCGATGACCGTGGAGCACACCCTGGGCCGCGACGGGCACCCGCCTGGTACTGCCGGTCCCAGGAAGACGGGACGCCTGGCTGACGGCGCCGCACCGCCGCACGCTGGTGTCATGACGAAAACACTCATCACCGGAGCGAACAAGGGTCTCGGTTTCGAGACCGCCCGTCGACTCGTCGCCGCAGGCCACACCGTCTACGTGGGCAGCCGCGACCCCGAGCGCGGACGCCGCGCCGCCGAGCAGCTCGGCGCGCTCTGGGTACAGCTCGACGTCACCGACGACGCGTCCGTGGCGGCCGCCGCCAAGGCGATCGAGGCCGACGGCGGCCTCGACGTACTGATCAACAACGCCGGCATCGAGGGCCGGACCCCGGACGGCGGCGTGATCGGCGCCGCGGACGTGACCGCCGACGAGATGCGGTCGACCTTCGAGACGAACGTCTTCGGCGTCGTGCGGGTCACCCACGCGTTCCTGCCCCTGCTGCAGAAGTCCGACGCGCCGGTCGTGGTCAACCTGAGCAGCGGCCTGGCCTCGCTGACCCGGGTCACCGACGCGGGTACGCCGACCCACGCGTACCCCGGAGTCGCCTACCCGGCGTCGAAGACGGCGGTGAACATGATCACCGTGCAGTACGCGAAGGCGTTCCCCGGCATGCGGATCAACGCGGTCGAGCCCGGCTACACCGCGACGGACCTGAACGCCCACACCGGCGTCCAGACCGTCGAGGAGGGCGCCGAGATCATCGTGCGCATGGCCCAGGTGGGCCCGGACGGACCGACCGGCACCTACGTCGCCGCGGAGGGCCCGCTCCCCTGGTGACGGCTCAGGTCGCCCGACGGTGACGCCCCCGCCTCACACCGGCCCGTGCGCCATGTCCCGCGCGATGTCGCGTCCCCCGCGTACACGTCGTGCGAGGTTGGCGGCGGCATCGGGCCACGTGGCGTGGTCGAAGGAGAAGCCCGCGTCGAGCAGCCGGCCCGGGACGACGCGGCGGCTCTTCAGAAGGAGTTCGGTGTCCGACCGGAGCGCGAACGCGCCGAGTTCGGCCATCCACTTCGTCGCGGGCAGGCCCACCGGCGCCCCCCACGCCGCACGAAGAGCCCGCATGAAGTCACGCTGCGGCAGCGGCCCCGGGGCGGCGAGGTTCACGGGCCCGTCCAGGTCGTCACGTTCGATCAGGAACCGGACCGCTCGGACGAAGTCACGGTCGTAGATCCAGGACACGTACTGGCCCCCGCCCGCGACGGGACCGCCGAGGCCGAGCCTGGCCAGGCGCAGGAGGATGTCGAAGACGCCGCCGCGATCGGGACTCATGACCATCGCGGAGCGCAGGGCGACCTTGCGGGTGTGCGGGGTGTCCACCTGGTCCTGCGCCCGCTCCCACGCCTTGGCGATCTCGACGCTGTAACCCCAGTAGCCCGGGACGCCGGCCTCGTCGCCGCCGAGCACGCCGGTCGCCTCGTCGTTCGGTGCGGCGAAGCCGTGGGCGTAGATGGTCGCCGTACTCATCTGCAGCCACACCCTCGGAGGTCGCGCGGCGGCGGCGATGGCCTCGCCGACGACCTCGGTGGACCGCACGCGCGAGTCCATCATGGACCGGAGGTTGGCGGGGGTGTAGCGGCAGCTGACGCTGCGTCCGGCGAGGTTGATCACGACGTCGCTGCCGTCGACGACGTCGGCCCATGGCCCGAGCGTCTCGCCGTCCCAGGGCGTTTCGCCGTCGCGCGCCGGCCGCCGCGTGAGGACCACGACTTCGTGCCCCGCTTCGGCCAGTTCACGGTTCAGGATCGTCCCCACCTGCCCCGTGCCCCCGGGTATCACGATCTTCATGGCGCCCCCTCATCGAGTGGGCACCACCTTAGCGCGTTTATTTGAACGCGTTCAAATAGAGAGCGGTGGCTTGAGAGACGGCCCTCGGACCCGGTCGCGGACGCGACACCGTTACAGTGTCGGACGGGCCGTGACTGGCGCTGAGGTGGAGAACCACCGGGGAGCGGCCCGACCAAAGGGTCGATGTATGCCGTGCGCCTGGGCGAATGGTCGATGACGCCTGGGAGGCGACCATGTCCCCGACACAGACAGCCCACCTCATGGACGGCACCGGCACGGCCCGGCGCCTCGTCGAGGAGTGCGCGGCCCGAGCGGCGGAGCTGGTGAGGCGTACGGGCTCGGCGCCCTGCCTCGCGACCGTCCTGGTGGGCGAGGATCCCGCCTCCGTCACGTACGTCCGTATGAAGCAGGCCCGCTGCGCCAAGGCCGGTATCGAGTCGCGGCGCGTCCAGCTCCCCGCCGAGACGACGACCGCGGAGCTGGTCGCCACGCTCCGCGAGCTGTCGCGGGACGCGTCGGTGCACGGAATCCTGCTTCAGCACCCCGTGGGCCCGCACATCGACGAGCGCGCGGCGTTCGAGGCGATCGCACCGGAGAAGGACGTCGACGGCGTCACCATGACCTCGTTCGGCGCGATGGCCTTCGGGCTGCCCGGGTTCGTCTCCTGCACGCCGGGCGGAATCATGCGGCTCCTCGACGAGTACGACGTCGACGTCGCGGGGCGGCATGCCGTCGTCGTGGGCCGGAGCGCGATCCTCGGCAAGCCGGCCGGGATGCTTCTGCTCGCCCGGGACGCCACGGTGACCTACTGCCACTCCCGCACGGCCGACCTGAGCGCGTACGTGAAGGAGGCGGACATCGTGGTGGCCGCCGTGGGCCGGCCCCGGCTCATCCGCGGCGAGGACATCAAGCCCGGCGCGGTCGTCATCGACGCGGGCTACAACGCGGGCAACGTCGGAGACGTCGACTTCGACACCGCGGCCGAGCGGGCCCGCCTGATCACTCCCGTCCCTGGCGGGGTGGGCCCCATGACCATCGCCGTCCTCCTGGCTCAGACGGTCACCGCGGCGTTCCACCAGCTCGGTGCGGACCTCGATCGCGCACTCGTCTGACAGGAGCGCGCCGATCCCGCCTCCGGGATCCCTCGTCGGTGGCGGCGTCGAGAAGTCCGACGGCCGCCACCTGCCGGAGGCCGCGCGTCAGCGGTGCGCCCACCTCGAAGCCGGCGTGGCGTGCGGCCGTCTCTTTCTCCCTCCCCCACGGCAGCATCTGGAGACACTCGGGACCGTCGGGTTCCTCGCGGCCCAGGAGGAACCCGACGGTCAGCAGCGTTCCTGCGGCGATCGGCGCGGATCCGGCCTGCGGTTCACGGTGATCAGCGTGAACTCCCGCTCGTACGCGCCCGTCGGCGGCGCCGCCAGGAGACACCGGGCGAACTCGGCGGCCCGCTGCGCGCCCGGCCCAGTGGCAGGCGCCCGAGGAAGTACCCGTCGAACCAAGAGCCGCCGTCCCCCTCGACGCCGAGGGCGGCCCACTGCTCCTCGACCGGCCGGCCCGCACAGGGGGAACCGCGCCATGCGAGGCGAAAGAGCGGCCCCGTCCCGGGACCCTCACCTCCATACGCCGTGCGGCGGTCTCCTTCGTCCTTCGATGCTCAGGCGATCCAGTGCGGCCGTCGCGTGGCGGACGCCGACGGGAGGCCGGCGGCGAGTGCGGTCGCCATGCGGTGGACGGCTTCGCGCAACGTGTCCGCCGGGGCCGTGTACGGGATGCGCATCCGCTGCTCGAAGATGCCGGGGTCGGTGGCGAAGCAGGCGCCGCTCTCGATCCGGACGCCGTTGTCGAGGGCCCGTTCGGACAGCGCGGAGGCCACCGGTTCCCCCAGGTCGACCCACAACGAGAGTCCGCCGGGCGGCAGTTGCCAGGTCCAGTGCGGCATGTGCTCGGTCAGCGCGTTGGCCAACGCGGCTCGTTGCGCCCGCAGTTGCTCGATGCGGGGCGGCAGAAGCTCTTCGGCGCGGTCCAGGAGGGTGAGGGCGAGGAGTTGGTCGACGACGGATCCGCCCATGTCGGTGGCCACGCGCTGGCCCGCGAGTTCGGTGACCAGACGTGCGGGCGCGCGCAGCCAGCCGATGCGCAGGCCGCCCCAATGGGTCTTGCTCATCGAGCCGATGCTGATGACCCGGCCGGCGCCGCCCCGTGCGGCGTGAGTGGCGAAGGGAGAGGGCGGGTCGACGTCGAGCGCGAGGTCGGCCAGCGTCTCGTCGATGATCAGCCAGGTACCGGACCGCTCCGCCGCCCGCAGGACACGCTGCCGCTCGTGTTCGGGCATGAGGCGGCCGGTCGGGTTGTGGAAGTCGGGTATCAGGTAGGCCAGTTGGGGCACGACCTCGCGGAGGGTCGATTCAGTGATCTCGATGTCCCAGCCGGCGTCGGTCACGGGGACGGACACGGTACGCAGCCGGGCTCGACGTAGCGCCTCAAGGGCGTTGGGGTAGGACGGGTTCTCGGCCATGACCCGGTCGCCGGGGCTGCTCAGCAGCCCCAGGACGAGCGTCAGCGCGTGCTGTGCGCCGGACGTCACCAGGATCTGTTCGGGCAGGGTGGCGAGGCCCCGTCGGGTGTAGCGCTCGGCGACGGCGGCGCGCAGGTCGGGCAGGCCGTAGGGGTGGTAGCCGGGGGTGTGTGCCTGCCCGGCGAGTTGCGGGGTGATGTGCACGAGGGCGTCGACGAGTGCCTGTCGCGGGAACCCGGGGGACGCTCTGGCAAGGTCGATCGCGGTGTCCTGCGGGCTGAGGAGGCGGGTGATGCCACTGGGGGTCCGGCCTTCGGGCAGGGCGGTCCACGTGCCGGATCCCTGGCGGCTGTGTGCGTAGCCGCTCTCGCGCAGCAGGTCGTACACGGCGGTGACGGTCGTTCTGCTGGTGTCGAGGGCGGCCGCCAGTTCGCGCTCGGCGGGGAGTCTGACGTGCAGGGCGATGCGTCCGTCCAGGATGAGCGTGCTGATCGCCTGCGCGAGGTGACGGTAGGCGGGCCTCGTGCCGGCGGTGTCGGGCAGCATCGCGGCGAGCTGACGGCTGCCCAGGGTCCGGTCCGCGCGGCCCACCCTGTCCACCCGCAGGTAGGCGTTCGCGTCAGTCAAACCATTCTCCCCAGATTGGCCATGTCATCCGGGCCAATCACTCTACAGAGTTGCCGCAATGGCCATGAGGGCCCACGACACCCACGGTGGAGGCACACACACATGCGGCAGGACACGGACACGACGGCCCGCTCCGAGCACGCGGCGCCGGGCGTCGAAGGGATCGGGCGCAGCCGCCCCACTCCCCCACTCACCTACGTACGCCTCGGCGAACGCCCGCTCCGCCGCCTGCCCCAGCTGCTCGCCGGTCTCGCCCTGTACGGATTCAGCATGGCCGTCATGGTCCGCGCCGCGCTGGGCCTGAGTCCCTGGAGCGTTCTCAACGAGGGTCTGGAGAAGCACACTTCGCTGAGCTTCGGCACACTCACCGCGGTCGTGGGGGTGTCGGTGCTGCTGCTGTGGATCCCCCTGCGGCAGCGGCCGACGTTCGGGACCGCCGCGAACATCGTCGTCGTCGCCTTCTCGTCCGACCTCGGGCTCGCGCTCGTCCCCTCGGGCCTGCCACTCCCCGAACGCGCCGGACTCCTCCTCGCCGGGACATTCGCCAATGCGCTGTCCGTCGCCGTCTACGTAGGCGCCCGGTTCGGGCCGGGGCCCCGGGACGGGCTGATGACCGGTGCGTCCGCCCTGACGGGACGTTCCATCCGCGTGGTCCGCACCTTCATCGAGGTCTCCGTGCTCGCCGCCGGATGGCTGCTCGGCGGCGGCGTAGGGCTCGGCACCGTGCTGTACGCCCTGACCGTCGGGCCCGTCACGCAGTTCTTCCTGCCACGGTTCGCCTGCACGAGTCCGACCAGGTCCCCACGCACAGGCCTGCGTGCCACCGGCTCCCGCACCTTTTCGTAGATCTGTCTCACCCACGTGTGCCGTGAGCGGGACCGCATGAGGCCGTGGTGCCAGGTGCGGCTGGACGACCCGCGTCGGGCCGCGCTCATGGGCGAGTACGTCTCGCACAGGCCTTCGCCGAGCGCTCACTCAGGCGCCGGCCCGTCACGAGCGGCGCCATCCTGATCGACCCTCCCCCGGGCCCGGGCGTCCAGCTCGCCGCCGACAGCCACCGTGCCGTGCTGCCTCTGGACCACCCCCTCGCCGGCGAGCCGGTCGTCGACATCCGCGACCTGGAGGACGATCCGTTCCTGATCTCGCCCAACGGCCGCGAGGACCGCGTCCGGACGATCCACCGTCTTGCCGGGCTGCGGTTCACCCCCGCACACCGGGTACGGGATCTGGCGACCCTGATCAGCACGGTGCAGGCCGGTATCGGCGTGACCGTCCTGTCGGAGGTGTCCCGCTCCCTGATCCCGCCCGACCTGGCGCTGCTGCCGCTGCACCCCCAGACCTCACGGCGCCTCGTGCTGACCGGGCCCCGGGCCCGGCCCTGGCACCCGGCCGTCCGCACCTTGGCGGACTCCGCCCTGGACCATCTCGCCGGTGCGGACGCCATGTCGGACGCACCCGCAGGCTGAAGAATTCCGTCGAAGTCACGGACCGTGCTGCCTACTGTGGCGGAATGCCCCATGGGAAGACCTCATACGTGTGCCTGCCCTGCCGGGTCTCGTACAAGCAGCCCTACGACCGGGACAGGCAGCGGATCTGTCCGCGCTGTGCCGAGCCGATGATCCACGCGGGGTCGGCCTTCGCCGCGCCGCGTCGCCGCGACACCGCCGCGTGGCGGGCGCTCTCCGTTCTGCTGCACGCGGGCGTGCGCTTCCACAAGAGCTGCTGCGGGGGCCCGGGGTTCCGGCCCCGCGGCCTGCGTGAAGTGCGCGAACGCCTTGTGTACGCCGAGCGCTCCGGCGAGCCCGTCGCCCGTGCGCTCGAGCGGTACGACGTGCCGTGGATCGGCGGCCCCGGTCGGCGCCGACGACCGCCGCGCCGGTAATGGGCCAGTGGCCTCCTTGCCCACCATGAGCTTGCTTATTGGTCACACCCTCAATAACATTCCCGGCATGCCGTCCAGCGTCCGTCGCAAGCGAATTCGGAAGACGCCGGCCGCGCGACGTGCGGAGATCGTCGACGCGGCCGCCGCGGTCGCCCTCGCCGAGGGACTCGAGTGCGTCACGCTGCGGCGGATCGGCGAGGAGCTCGGCGTCCGCCCCGGACTGATCAGCCACTACTTCCCCTCGGCGGACGACCTCGTCGCGGAGGCCTTCGGCAGCGCCTCCAGCGCCGAGCTCGACAGCCTCCTGCCCGCCGAGCGGGCCCAGGGGACGCCCACACTGCACCTGGGGTGGTTCTTCGCACGCGCGACGGGCGCCCCCTACGACAACATCAGCCGCCTCTGGATCAACGCGCGCCACCTCAGCCGCCACCGGCTCGCCCTGCGCGACCGGGTCGCCGAGCAGGAGGCGGCCTGGCGCGAGCGGCTCACCGGCCTGATCCTGCAGGGCGTCGACCGGAACGAATTCCGTACGGCCGACCCATATGTGACGGCCATTCAGATTCTGGTCGTGCTCGACGGCCTCGGAGCGCACGCCAACACCGACACCGGCAACCGTCCCGCCCAGGTGTCGCGCATGGCGGCGACGACGGCGGAACGCGAACTCGGCCTTCCGCACGGGACGCTCACCCGATCCGACGCGCTCCTCACTGCTTCACCCACCGGCTAGGGTCCCGCGTCCCGGCCACCACCCACCGGCAGGGACCCGCGTCCCGGCCACCCCGCCCGCCCTTCAAGGAGCCGCTGTGCCCACCCCTCTCGTCCTGCTCTCCGCCCGGCTGCTCGACCCCGTCACCGGCGCGTTCCTGCCGCAGACGGCCCTCGCCGTGTCCGGCGGCCGGATCTCCGCCCTGGGCGACGACCACGGCATACGTGCGCACGTGGACGCTTCGACCACGGTGATCGACCTCAAGGGCGCCGTGGTGACCCCGGGCCTGGTCGACGGGCATCTCCACCCTGTCTCGGGCGCCGAGTTGACGGGCGGGCTCGACCTGTCGGGCTGCACCGATGTGGAGGACGTGCGCGCGGCGCTCGCCGCCGAGGTGCGGAACCTGGCGCCGGGGGCGTGGCTGCACGGCTGGGGGCTCGACCCGAACGTCTTCGGCGACCGGCCCGTCGGTATCGCCCCCTTCGACTCCGTCCTCGACGGCGTACCCGCCCTTCTTCTGCTGTTCGACGCCCACTCCATGCTGGCCAGCCGGCGCGCGCTGGAACTCGCCGGTGTGGACGGCCCGCGCACCTTCGATCAGGCCTCCGCCGAAGTCGTCTGCGACGAGCAGGGCATTCCCACCGGACTGCTTCAGGAGGACGCCGCCTGCGAGCTGGTGGAACGAGTCGCCCCGCAGCCCACGCGGGAGGAGCGCCGCGACCGGCTCGCAGCCACCCTGCGCGCCATGGCCGCCACGGGTCTCACCGGCGGTCACGTCATGGACGCGAACGGCGACAGCCTCGCCCTGTTCTCCGAGCTCGACGCCGCCGGTGAGCTCGCGCTCCGCCTGCGGGTCGCGCCGTGGTGCCAGCCCGGCACCGACGCCGAAGGAGTACGGGCGCTCATCGAGCAGCAGGGCGCGGGCGGCTCGTTGTGGCGCACGGACGGCGTCAAGATCTTCATGGACGGCACCATCGACAACGGCACGGCCTGGCTGGAGCGCCCCGACTGCCACGGCGAGTCCACCCACGCCTTCTGGCCGGACCCCGAGGTCTGCACGCGGATCATCGGCGAGCTCCACCGCGCCGGAGTGCCCACCGCCACCCACGCGATCGGCGACGCCGCCGTACGCCATGTCCTCGACGCCGTCGAGAAGGCGCAGGCCACCGGCGGGCGCGGGGCGCGCCATCGGGTCGAGCACATCGAGACGGTGCCCGACGACATCGTGGGCCGGTTCGCCGCGCTCGGCGTCATCGCGTCCATGCAGCCCACCCACTGCTGCGACTTCACCCGGGCCGACCACACCGACAACTGGTCGCGCCGCCTCGGTGAGGAGCGCGCATCGCGCGCCTGGCGCTGCCGCGATCTGCAGGATTCGGGCGCCACCGTGGTGCTCGGCTCCGACTGGCCGATCGCCCCGTATCCGCCGCTCGGGGTGATGGCCGGCGCGCGCCACCGCCGCCCGAGCCGCGACCTCGCCCAGGACCCGCACGGACCCGAGCAGGCGCTCACGCCGCTGGAGGCGCTCCAGGGGCTGACGGTCAACGCGGCCTACGCGGCGGGCGAGGAGCACGAGGCCGGGCGGATCGCCCTCGGCCATCGAGCCGACCTCACCGTCCTCGCCGACAACCCGCTCACCACGGCCGACACCGCGCTGCCGGACCTGCCGGTGCTGCTCACCGTCCTCGACGGCCGCCCCACGCACCGCGACGAGAGCCTGTAGTCGTCCACGGGTGTGCGGAGCCGCTCACACCGGCTCCGCATACCAACGGCGGTGGACGAACGGCTCCACCACGAGCACGCCCGCCGCCGCGACCGCCGCCACCGAGGCCGCCGGAAGCGAACCCCACGCGGCCGCGGCCGCCCCGGCGAGCACCACCAGCGGACGCACCAGGGTCAGCGGCCCCAGGCCGACGACCACGGCGAGGGTGCCGGCCCGGAACGGGCCCCACAGGTAGCAGGCCAGGCTCAGCGCGACGATCACCGCGTACGGCGCGTAGCACAGGAGCATCCGGTGGGCGGCGGCGTCGAGTTCGGCGTAGCGCGCTGCCCGGTCCGCCGCGGCGCCGAGCAGCGTCACGGCGAGGGCCGCGCTCAGCAGCAGCGCCGGGGCGCCGACCGAGAGACCGCGCCGGGCCGCGAGCAGCGCACGTCTCGACTTGCGGATGCGGCCGTCCCGCCCGGTGTAGGAACGGAACCCGGCGAACGCCGCGTCGACGAGCGCGAGAGCGGCGAGCAGGAAGGCATTCACCGGGCGCCCTCCCTCGCCGCAGCCCCCCGGCGTGTCCCGCCCATGGTGTCCGCACGCCCGACCAGACGGCCCGAGGGCCCGGGGCCCAGCTCGGCCCGCAGCGGCGGCAGCAGGTCCGGGCGCACGCCCATGACGGGGCGCAACGTGGTGCAGAACGGGTTGCTGCGGCCCCGCGGTTCGTAGACGAGCGGGGTCAGGCCGTCGGCGTGGGCGGCGGCCGCCAGCAGTGTCTCGTCGTCATGGGCGCGGCGGGCCGACATCACGCCGTCGTGGCGGCCCAGCGGATCGCGCATCCGCGCCCGGTGGAAGACCCACGCGCCGATCGGGGCGAGACCGGTGGCGGCGATGTCGAAGTGGCAGAACGCGGCGGTGCCCGGCGTGGCCTGGGCGGCGAAGAAGGCGTCGAGGTCATCGCCCCGGAAGTGGTGCAGGACGCCCGTCGACACGTACACGGTGGCGGGCTCGTCGAGGGCGAAGGCGTCACCCCTCACGAAACGGCAGGGCAGTCCCTCCGCGCGGGCCAGCCGCCCGGCCTCGGTGACCAGGGCCGCGTTGAAGTCCACGCCGACCAGGTCGACATCGGGGCCGAGGGCGCCGGACGCGGCCAGCCACCGCACGAGGTAGCCGAGGCCACAGCCGACGTCGACCACCCGCAGTGGGCCGTCGGACCGCCCGGCGGCGCGGATCACGGCGAGCAGCGGGCGCAGGAGTTCGGCGATGCGGTCGCCGAGGCGCAGTTCCTCGCTGAGCCGCTGGAGTTCGGTGTGGACGGCGACGAGCCGGCGGTCCACGGCGAGCGGATCGAGGTTCCCGTCGTCGTCCAAGGCCATCCCGGCGGCGATGCGGGCGCCCCTGCGGTCACCCGCGGCGACGAGCCGCGCGACGACGTCGGCCCCTCGCACCGGCAGGCGTTCGCGCGTGCCGGGGTCGTGGTCCACGACCAGATCGGATATCTCGATGAGCTGCACAGGGAGAAGGTACGCCGCCGGGGAGGCCGTCGGCGCCACACCCTGAGAGGCGGGAGGAGGGAGCCCCGAGAGGCGGGAGCCGAGCGGCGGGGCCGACGGCTCCTCCCTGGTGGCTCGGGGCATCCTGGACGAGCCACTGCCGGCGGTCGAGCCGCTGGAGAACGCCGGCGAGGTGCACGAGGCACTGGAGAATCGGACGGCCCCGGCGAAGACGCTGCTGTCCGTGGCCGATCGAACTCCGGCCCGCACCACGGCCGGACGGCCCCGCCCGCCCTCGGGCGGACGGGGCCCTCGCTCGTGCGGCTAGCGCGAGACCACCTGGTCGGACACCGCGGCCGGCACCGGCGCGTAGCCGGTCGCCCGGCCGGTGAACGTGCCCCGGCCCTGGGTCCGGCCGCGCAACTGGGACGCGTAGCCGAAGAATTCGGCCAGCGGCACCGTCGCCGTGACGACCGCGGTGCCCGCGCGCATCGCGGAGGCGGAGATCCGGCCGCGTCGTGCCGCCAGGTCCCCGAGCACCCCGCCCACGGCGTCCTCGGGCACGGTCGCCGTGACCTCGACGACCGGTTCGAGCAGCGCCATGGCACTCGCCCGGAAGGCCGCCCTGAGCGCGAAACGGCCCGCTGTGCGGAACGCCATCGGCGAGGAGTCCTTGGGATGCGTGGAGCCGTCGGTGAGCGTGACCTGCACCCCGGTGACCCGATGGCTGCCGAGGGGACCCTCGCTCAGGGCGTCCCTGCACCCGGCCTCCACGGCCTGGACGTAGTCCCGTGGCAGCCGTCCGCCGGTGACGACCGACCGGAACACGAAGTCGGCCGCGTCGTCGCCCGTGCCGTCCTGCGCCACCGGCAGCGGCCGTACGTCGATGACGACGTGCGCGAACTGGCCGGCTCCTCCCTCCTGTTTGACATGCCGGTACGCCAGGCCGGACACGCCGCGCGAGACCGTCTCCCGGTAGGCCACCTGCGGCCTGCCGACGCCTACCTCCAGACCGTGGGCCCGGCGGAGCTTCTCCACCGCCACCTCCAGATGCAGTTCACCCATGCCCGAAAGGACCGTCTGGCCGCTCTCGTGGTCGGTCCTGACGACGAGCGAGGGGTCCTCCTCGACGAGTCGTGCCAGCGCGGACACCAGCCGGGCACTGTCGGCTTTCCTGCGTGCCTCGACCGCCACGGAGACGACCGGTTCGGCCACCATGGGCGGTTCGAGGACGACAGGCGCGTCGGGTGCGCACAGGGTCGCGCCGCTGCGGGCGGCCTTCACTCCGGCCACCGCGACGATGTCCCCGGCCACCGCGCGCCCCACCTCGGTGTGCCGGTCGGCCTGGACGCGCAGGATCCGGCCGATCCGCTCCGTACGCCGTGCGCCCGCATCCCACACCGCCTCTCCCCTGTGAACCGTTCCCGAATACACCCGCAGAAAGGTCAGACGCCCGCGAGGAGTCGCCTGCACCTTGAACACCAGCGCGGCCAGCGGTGCCGCCGGATTGCAGGCCCGCTCCTGCTCGTCGTCGCCGACGGCACCGCGGACCGCGGGCACGTCGAGCGGTGACGGCAGATAGGCGACGACCGCGTCCAGGAGCGGCTCGACACCGCGGTTGCGGTAGGCCGATCCGCACAGCACGACGACGCCCTCACCACTGCGCGTCAGATCCCGCAGCGCTCCTGCCAGCGTCCCGGCGGACAGAGCCGATCCGTCGCAGAACTCCTCCAGCGCACCGGGATGCAGCTGCGCCACCGTCTCCTCGAGGAGCCGCCTGCGCCGCCGCGCCTCCTCGCGCAACCCTTCCGGAACAGGCCCCTCCTCGTACGTGTCTCCGCCCTCGCGCCAGGTGAGAAGACGCATGCGGATCAGGTCGACGACACCGGTGAACGCGTCCTCGCGGCCGACCGGCAGCTGGGTCACCATCGGGACCGTGCCGAGGCGCCGGCGCATCGACTCGACCGCCGTGTCCAGGTCGGCACCGGCGCGGTCGAGCTTGTTCACGAAGGCGATGCGCGGCACACCGTGGCGGTCGGCCTGCCGCCAGACCGACTCGCTCTGCGGCTCGACGCCCGCGACGGCGTCGAACACCGCGACGGCGCCGTCCAGCACGCGCAGGGAGCGTTCGACCTCGTCGGCGAAGTCGACATGGCCCGGGGTGTCGATCAGGTTGATCCGGTGCCCGTCCCAGGCGCAGCTGACGGCCGCGGCGGAGATGGTGATGCCCCGTTCGCGTTCCTGGACGTCGAAGTCGGTGACGGTGGTGCCGTCGTGGACCTCGCCGCGTTTGTGGGTGGCGCCGGTGGTGTAGAGGATCCGTTCGGTGACGGTGGTCTTGCCTGCGTCGACGTGGGCGAGGATGCCCACGTTGCGGACCGCGGTCAGGGGGTCGGTGTCATGACGGTGCAGGTCGGTACGCACGCCTGTGGCCTTTCAGGTGGTTCCACACAGAGGCAGCGCGATGTCCGGACGGACAGTGCAACGAGCCCCGCCGAAGGGTCGGTTCGGGGGCGTGCGGACACGTGAGGTGTCAGATGTTCGTCGCGGGTGTCCGGTACCGGCCGCGCAGCCGGTGCCGGGCGCACCGAGACACCAGGATCACCTCGAACCGTGACCGGGGAACGACGACAGCGGTGCGGTGACGCACGGCCCGGCTCCCCTCACTTGTCACGGCGCGCGCTGCGACGAAGGGCAGCGGCGTGAACACGTGGCGAGTGTAGGGAAGCGGCCCCGCGCCGGGCACCTGATTAAAGACGGCCCCTGGGCTCGTCCCGGAGACCGCCCGCGGGCTCGTCCCGGAGACGGCCCGCGGGCTCGTCCCGGAGACGGCCCGCGGGCTCGTCGCTCAGGGATGCATACGCGCCCCCTTGAGGACCTTGTCGACGGCGTTGCGCGGGCCGTACACGGCCATGCCGACCAGGTCCAGTCGGTCTGCGGGCACGGCCCGGACCGCGGCGCGGTTGTCCCGGTCGTTGCCCGTGCCGAACAGCTCCGCCGTGAACACGGCCGTCGGCAGCGAGCGCGACAGGGCACGTCCGTGCGCCGTCGCCAGCGTCTGCTTCGCCCCCTCGAAGACCAGCACCGGCTGGCGGAACATCGGCAGGTACGCGGTGGCGTCGGCGTCCTCGTACGGGGCTCCGACCACCTCCGGCGCCGTCGTACCGAGCCCGCTGACCAGGAACGCGGTCACGTTGAGCCGCTGCCAGGGCTCCAGGTCGTCGCGCAGCAGGACGGCGATCTTGGTGTCGAAACGGACCGGCGCGAGGCCGGAATGATCATCCGCCGCGGCCGGCGCCGGGCTCGCGACTTCGGTGGGGATCTCGTCCATCGTTCTCATGCTTCGAGACTGCGCTGTCCGGGCCGGTCCGGTCTTGTACGTTCCTTGCATGGTGCCCCGGCCGGAGATCTCCGCGTGGCGCCCGCGGGTCGCGGGTGTCGTGGAGGTGTTCCACGCCCACTTCACGGAGCACGCGTACCCCATGCACGTCCACGACGCGTGGACGCTGCTGATCGTCGACGACGGCGCGGTCCGCTACCACCTGGACCGGCACGAGCGCGGCACGCCGCACGACACCGTCAGCCTGCTTCCGCCGCGCGTGCCGCACAACGGGTCGCCCGCCACCGCACACGGCTTCCGCAAGCGCGTCCTCTACCTCGACATGACGCAGCTCGACGAGACGTTCATCGGAGCGGCGGTGGACGGACCCGACCTCACCGACCCCGTCCTGCGCACCCGCGTGGGCCAGCTCCACAGCGCCCTCGCCCACCCCGGCGACGAGTTCGAGGCGCAGAGCCGCCTCGCCCTGATCGGCGAACGGCTGCGCACCCACCTGCGCCCCGGTGTCCCCGACAGCGAGCGACCCGGCCGCGGCGTCGCCCACGACCTGCGGGACCTCCTGGACGCACGGCTCCTGGACGGCATCTCCCTCGACGAGGCGGCGCGTCTCGTCCACGCCCATCCGACTCATCTCGTACGCGCCTTCAGCGGCGCCTTCGGCATCCCGCCGCACCAGTACGTGATGTCCCGCCGGGTCGATCTGGCCCGCCGTCTGCTCCTCGGCGGGCAGCCGCCGGGCGAGGTGGCGACCGCCGCCGGGTTCTACGACCAGTCGCATCTCACCCGGCACTTCAAGCGGGTCCTCGGGACCACCCCGGGCCGCTACGCCCGCACCGCTCCCTGAGCACTTCGGGTGCTTTTAGCGGGTGTTGTACATGTTCGCGGAACCACTTCCCCCTACCGTCGTTGCACGGATGCCGCCGGGCACCGAGGCCGGGCCGCGACAAGACCCTGGGAGTGTGCGTGAAGGTTGTCTGTGTCGGTGGAGGACCCGCCACCCTGTACTTCTCGATCCTGCTGAAGCTCCAGGCCCCTTCGCACGACATCACCGTCCTCGAACGGAACCCGGCCGGCTCCACCTACGGCTGGGGCGTCACCTACTGGCCGGACATGCTGGAGCGGCTCAGGCGCCACGACCCGACGTCCGCGTCCGCGATCAGCGACGGGTCGCTGCGCTGGCGGGACGGGGTCGCTCATGTCGGGGAGCGCACCACGACCCATGAGGGGGACGAGGGCTTCGCCATCGGCCGGCACAAGCTCCTCGACATCCTCGCCCGCCGAGCGGAGTCTCTCGGCGTCGGCATCGAGTACGGCCACGAGGTCCCCGACCGCGCGCAGTTGCCCGGGGCCGACCTGGTCGTGGCCGGCGACGGCGCCAACAGCACGATGCGCGACCGTCATGCCGACCACTTCGGCACCCACACCACCCTGGGCCGCAACCCCTACCTCTGGCTCGGCACGACCAAGGTGTTCCGCTCCTTCACGTTCGCTTTCGTACAGACCGCGCACGGCTGGATCTGGTGCTACGCGTACGGGTACAGCGGCGAGCACAGCACCTGCGTCGTCGAGTGTTCCAAGGCGACCTGGCAGGGCCTCGAACTCGACCGCCTGCCCCAGCCGGAGGCCCTGCGCCGCCTGGAGGGGATCTTCGCGTCGCTCCTCGAGGGCCACTCGCTCATCGGCCGCAGCGGCCTCGGCGGCCCGGCCCCCTGGCAGACCTTCCGCACCCTCACCAACCGGACCTGGTCGCACGGCAATCTGGTGCTGCTCGGCGACGCCGCGCACACCACGCACTACTCCATCGGCGCGGGGACCACGCTCGCGATGCAGGACGCGATGGTCCTGGCGAGTTCCCTCGCCGGGGCGAAGACGATCCAGCCGGCGCTCAGCCACTACGAGCGCACCCGCAAGAGCGAGCTGCTGTCCGTCCAGAGTGCGGCCCGGCACAGCGCGCAGTGGTACGAGAACCTCCCCCGCTACATCCAGCTCCCGCCGGCCCACATGTTCGCCCTGCTCGGCCAGCGGCACTCCCCGCTGCTCCCCCACATCCCGCCCCAGCTCTACTACCGGATCGACCGGGCCGCCGACCAGTTGCAGTCACTGCGCAGACTCAAGCAGTGGCTGGGACCACGTCTCGCCCGCACCCTTCAGCACCGCGACTCCGCACGCGGATGAGGCACTTCCGGAGTCGGAGACTCGGTGGCTCGGTGGCTCAGAGCCGGATGATCACGACGGCCGTGTCGTCGGAGTTGCCGCCGCGCGGGATCAGTTCGGCGAGCACGGTGTCGGCGAGGCGTTCGGCGTCCGCCGACGCGTGGCGCATCAGGCAGTCGGCGAGGCGGGTCAGACCCGTGTCGATGTCCTCGCGGCGCCGCTCGACCAGGCCGTCGGTGTAGAGGACGAGCGTGGCCCCGTCCTCGAAGGCCGTCTCGGCCTCCGGCCTGGGGATGTGTTCGGGACGGGCGCCGAGCGGCGGGTCGGTCGCCCGGTCCAGGAATTCGACGGCACCGTCGGTGTGCAGCAGCGCGGGCGGCAGGTGGCCCGCGCTGCTGTAGGCGAGGGTGTGGCGGTCGTGGTCGACGACCACCAGCGCGGCCGTGGTGGACTCGGCGCCGTCGACCGAGCGGGCGTAGAGGCCGAGCGCGTCGAGCGCGGCGGCCGGGCCGTCCGCCACCAGCACGGCGGCGCTCAGGGCACTGCGAAGCTGACCCATGACTCCGGCCGCGCGCAGTCCGTGGCCGACCACGTCACCCACGGCCACCGCGAGCCGGTTGTGCGGCAGTTCGGCCAGGTCGTACCAGTCGCCGCACACGTTGAGGGCGCCCACGGCCGGCCGGTAGCGCACGGCCGCCCGGCCACGGCCGACTCGTTCCGGCACCGGAAGCATCGCGGCCTGGAGCGTCAGCGCCACCTCGCGTTCGCGGGCGTGGGCCTGGCGCAGCCGCTCGTTGACCTCCTGAAGTTCCCTGGCGCGCGTGTACAGCTCCGCCTCCAGCACTCTGGCCCGGTCACCGTCGCGGCCGCCCTTGGCGCGGATCAGCTCGGTGACCTCCTCCACCCGGTGCAGCAGCAGGACGACGCTGCCGTCGGAGCCGAAGACGGGTGCGTTGACCGGGCTCCAGTAGCGCTCCTCCCACTGGCCGGGCCGATCGAGGTCCTCGACGTCGTACCGCTGGAGCGCCATGGCATCGCGTTCCCCGGTGGCCACCACCCTCCGCAGCGACAGCTCCAGATTGCGCATGCCGGTCGCCCCGTCGTCGCTGGGGTTGTCGGGAAAGACGTCGAACAGGTACCGGCCGACGAGCTGTTCACGGGTGCGCCCCGACATCTGGCAGAACGCCTCGTTGGCGTCCGCGTACACGAGGTCGGGCCTGAGCAGAGCGACCGAGCCGGGCAGCGCCTGGAACACCTGCTCGTAGTCGATTCCGGATTCCCTCACGACACGTCCCGCCTCCTTGCGTGTGCCGCGGGTGCGGCGAACGGTGCCGGGCACCCCTCGGCCGACGAACGACCACAGGGTGTCCCAGCCGCGGGGGCCGGAGCTCCGATTACGTCATCGGCGGCGTGTCCCGCGGCCGGACCGCCCGGCCGCCGTCAGTGGTGCCAGGCATGGCCGCCCGTGTTGTGGATGAAGCGCTGCAGCACCTTGAGGGTGGTCAGGTACTCCTCGTCGGATACGCCCGCGTGCCGCTCGGCCCACAACTCTCTCTGAAGCAGAGCCAGTTCGTCGAAGAAGTCCTTGCCCGCCGCCGTGAGCGAGAGCCGCCCCTCGGCGTCCTGCACGATCCAGCCGTGGGCGATCGTCGCGTCGATCTCCTCCGCCAGGACGACATCGCCCACGCCGAGGTAACCGCTGAGGGTGTCGGACACCTCGGCCCGGGTCCTGACGCGGTCGGCCCGCGCGACCTGTGCGAGGACCCACCACTGCGGCTGGGTCGTGCCCTTCTCCGCGAGGGCGCCGCGGGTGCGGGTGACGACGGCGTTGTAGGCGGCCCAGGCCCAGTAGCCGATGGGCTGCTCGATCAGGTCCGCGTCGCTGTGCGAGTACTCCATGGCTGGTTCGCTCCGTCCGCTGGGCACGACACTTCGGTGCGTCCGAGCCTAGAAGCTGAACCGCACTTGAGGTCCAGGGGTCACGGCGGAGGAGGCCGCGGCGATTTCGGATCGCGCGAGGCGGCCGTGCCCTGGCACCCTGCTGTCATGAGTGATGCGGAACTGCTGCTCCTCGGCGGACGGGCCGGTGTCGGCAAGACGACCGTGGGCTGGGAGGTCTCGGCTCTCCTGCGCGCCATGGAGGTGTCGCACGCCGTGATCGAGGGCGACTGCATGGGGCAGGTGCATCCGGCGCCGGAGGGCGACCCGCACCGGGCCGGGATCACCGAGGACAATCTGACGGCCGTGTGGGGCAACTTCGCCCGGCGCGGCTACCGCCGCCTCATCTACACGAACACGGTCAGCGTGCTGCCCGAGGCGGCGGGCATGTTCGAGCGTGCGATGGGAGCGGGCGTGCGGATCGTACGGGTCCTGCTCACGGCCTCCGACGCCACAGCCACCGCGCGGCTGACCGCCCGGGAGCTCGGCTCGGAGCTGGAGGCGGAGCTGCGGGGCAGCGCCCGCAAGGCACGCCTCCTGGACGAGCAGGCACCCGCGGACACCGTGCGCGTGGCGACCGACGGGCGGACGGTCACCGACATCGCCCGCGAGGTGGTGGCCGCGACCGGCTGGACCGAGCGGCCGCCCGTCCCCGGGTGGACCTAACTTCGGGCTCCCGTGGCCGGGGGGACCCAGGTCTTCCGTTCGGCTCGGGCGAGCCCGGCACGATCCGGACGAAAGCCCTCAGCTCGCGGTGCCCGAGCGGGCCAGCCAGCGGCCCTCGTGGCGTGACACCTCGATCGGGCGGCCGAAGCAGGCCGTCATCCGGTCAGACGTGAGCACCTCGTCGGCCCGGCCCCCGGCCAGCACGCGGCCGTCGCGCAGGAGCAGCGCGTGGCCGATCGCCGGCGACAGCTCCTCCAGGTGGTGGGTGACGGTGATGGTCGCCAACCCTCGTCGCCCCTCGGCGAGTTGACGCATCGTGTCGATGAGGTCCTCGCGCGAGGGCAGGTCGAGCGCGTTGAAGGGCTCGTCGAGCAGGAGCAGGGACGGATCCGCCATCAGCGCGCGGGCGATGAGGACGCGGGCCCGCTGGCCGCCGGAGCAGACGCCGTACGGCCGGTCGGCGAGCTCCTTGATGTCGAGTTCGGCCAGGAGCGTGTGCGCACGCTCGCGCACGTCGGCGTCGTACTTGCGCCACAGGGGCTGCACGGTGCCGGTGTGCCCGGTCAGGACGACGGTGTGTCCGGTGAGGTCCTGCGGCACGCGCTGCGCGCTCGACACCAGGCCGATGTGCGCGCGCAGTTCGCGTACGTCGACCGTGCCGAGGCGGTGGCCGAGCACCTCGACGGTGCCGGTGGTGGGGTGCATCAGTGCGCCGATGAGGCGGAGCACACTGGTCTTTCCGGCGCCGTTGGCGCCGAGCAGGGCCCAGTGTTCGCCGGAGCACACCGTCCAGTTGATGTCGTCGAGGATGACCTGGCCCGTCGTGAACCTGCGCACGCAGGCCCCGTCGAGGGCGGCGACGATCCGTCCGTTGCTCACTGACGCCTCCTGTCGAATGGACCGGCACAGGTTAGCTGCACACAGCATTCAAACGTGGGGATGTCCAGTTCGTGGACCCCGCGGGGTCGCTACGGGCGGGTGACGACGGTGAGGGGGCTTCCGGGACACCCTCAGCGGACGGGTGCGGCACGATGCGGTCGAGCCGGCGTGGGGTCCACCGGCGGATCGGTCGAGGAGTGTCATCACCGCGGGCACCGGCAGCAGCCGCACGACGGTGGCGCCGATCAGCACGCTCGCGGCGAGGCCGAGCATTTTCACCACGATGTTGTCGCTGACGACGAACGCGGCGAAGACGCTGACCATGACGGGCGCCGCGCCTGTGATGACACGGACGGTGATCTCCGGAGCATGCGTGCACGCCGGCCTTCGGGTCGCCCGTAGGCAGCCATGCGCCGGGCGCACCACTCTCCGGTGCGGCGCAGGAGGGCCTTGGCCGCCGGGCGGGGGCCGGCGCGGCGCTGTTCGTTTCTGACGTGATCGGAGCCCGTCCGTTCCCATCGGCACGTCGGGGCGGGGGAACGGGTGACGGCTGGGGCGCCGACCGCTTCTCGTAGGGTCGTCACCACCCGCTCATCCGAGGAGAAGCTCGTGACCATTGCCTTCAACGACGTACGGGCCGCGTCGGACCGCATCGCGGGGCACACCCGCCCGCTCGTGGTGGCCCCCTTGGGCGACCAGGCGTTCGACGGTGCGTTCGGCGAGGCCGAAGGGTGGCTCGCGCTGGAGTTCATGCAGCACACCGGCTCGTTCAAGGCGCGTGGCGCCTACAACTTCGTGCGCAGCCACATCGAGGCGGGCCTGATGCCGGACGCGGGCGTCGTCATCGCTTCCGGGGGCAATGCCGGGCTCGCCTGCGCCTGGGCCGCGGCCCGGCACTCGGTCCGGGCCACCGTCTTCGTCCCCGAGACGGCGCCCGCGGTGAAGGTGGACAGGCTCCGGCGGCTGGGCGCCACGGTCCGGCAGGTCGGCTCGGAGTACGCGGAGGCGCTGGCGGCCTCGCAGAAGTACGCGGCCGACAGCGGAGCCCTGGAGTCCCACGCGTACGACCACCCGTTGATCGCGGCGGGTGCCGGCACGGTCATGGAGGAGCTCGTCCGGGCGTCGACACCGTTCTCGTCGCCGTGGGCGGCGGCGGACTGTTCACGGGCGTCGCCGCTTCGGCGCGTGAGCACGGCGTACGCGTCGTGGCCGTGGAGCCGCAGCGCTGCTGCGCCCTGCACTCCGCGCTGGAGGCGGGCGCGGTGGTCGACGTCCCGGTCGACTCCGTCGCGGCGGACTCCCTCGGCGCACGCCGCACCTCCGAGATGGCGCTCGACTGGGCGGGCAGGGACCACGTCCGGTCCGTCCTCGTGAGCGACGAGGCGATCGTGTCCGCACGCCAGGCCCTGTGGGACGACCGGCGGCTCGCGGTGGAGCACGCGGCCGCCACGGCGCTCGCGGCGGTGACCTCGGGCGTCTACACGCCCGCGCCCGGCGAGCGGGTCGCCGTGATCCTGTGCGGCGCGAACACGGACCCCGGCGACCTCACCCGGGACCCACGCCTCCCGCACTGACACCCCCGCGATCACGCACCCCGCGGGAGTTCCAGCGCGAACCCCGGCGATCGAACTTACGATGGGGTTCTCCGGCCGTTCCCGCGCGCACGTCCGCGGGGACCGGCGCCGGGGCGAGACGCCGATGAGTTCGGGGTGGAAGACGCATGGCACAGGCCGCAGGCCCAGCGCGCACCGTCATCCTGACCGTGGACGACGACCCGGGAGTCTCCCGCGCCGTCGCCCGTGACCTGCGGCGGCGCTTCGGCGAGTCGTACCGCATCGTCCGCGCGGAGTCCGGGGCCTCCGCCCTGGACGCGCTGCGCGAGCTCAAACTGCGCGGCGACCTGGTGGCGGTGATCCTGGCCGACTACCGGATGCCCGAGATGAACGGCATCGAGTTCCTCGAGCAGGCCATCGACATCTATCCGGGCGCGCGCCGGATCCTGCTGACCGCGTACGCCGACACGAGCGCCGCCATCGACGCGATCAACGTCGTCGACCTCGACCACTACCTCCTCAAGCCCTGGGACCCGCCGGAGGAGAAGCTCTATCCCGTCGTGGAGGACCTGCTGGAGAACTGGCGGGCCACCGACCGCAAGCCCGTGGCGATCACGAAGGTCGTCGGGCACCGGTGGTCGGCGCGGTCGTCGGACGTCCGGGAGTTCCTCGCCCGCAACCAGGTGCCGTACCGGTGGTACTCGTCCGAGGATCCGGAAGCCCGCTGTCTGCTGGCCGCCGCCGGGCAGGACGGCTCACGCCTCCCGCTCGTGATCACCCCGGACGGCACCGCGCTCGTCGCACCCGAGGACGCCGAGCTGGCAGCACGGGTGGGCCTGGCGACGACGCCGACGTCCGACTTCTACGACCTGATCGTCGTCGGCGGCGGCCCCGCGGGGCTCGGCGCCGCCGTCTACGGGGCGTCCGAGGGCCTGCGGACCGTGCTCGTGGAACGCTCGGCGACCGGCGGACAGGCGGGCCAGAGCTCCCGGATCGAGAACTACCTCGGCTTCCCGGACGGCGTGTCCGGGTCCCAGCTCACCGAACGTGCCCGGCGCCAGGCAGCACGGTTCGGCGCCGAGATCCTCACCGCACGTGAGGTGACGGGCCTGGAGGTGAACGGGGCCGCGCGCACCGTGCTGTTCTCCGACGGCTCCGCCGTCTCCGCGCACAGCGTGATCCTCGCGACGGGGGTGTCGTACCGGCAGCTCGACGCACCCGGCCTTGCGGGCCTCACGGGGTGCGGGGTCTTCTACGGCTCCGCGCTGACCGAAGCGAGCGCCTGCCAGGGGCACGACGTCTACATCGTCGGCGGCGCGAACTCGGCGGGACAGGCCGCCATCTACCTGGCCAGGGGCGCCAAGTCCGTCACCCTCCTCGTGCGCGGCCCGTCGCTCTCCGCCTCGATGTCGCACTATCTCGTCCAGCAGATCGAGGACGCGCCCAACGTCTCCGTGCGCACCGGCACCGTCCTCGACGCCGCGCACGGATCCGGTCATCTGGAGCAGCTGACCCTGCGCGACGTGGCGAGCGGGCACACCGAACTCGTGGACGCTCAGTGGCTGTTCGTGTTCATCGGGGCCGCGCCGCTGACCGGCTGGCTGGAGGGGACGGTGCTGCGGGACCGGCGGGGGTTCATCATGGCCGGTCCCGACCTCACCCCGGACGGACGACCGCCCGCGGACTGGGATCTCGACCGGCCGCCGTACCACCTGGAGACCAATGTGCCCGGCGTGTTCGTGGCCGGGGACGCGCGCTCCGAGTCCGCCAAGCGCGTCGCGTCCGCCGTCGGCGAGGGAGCCATGGCCGTCATGCTCGTACACCGGTATCTGGAGCAGTCGTGAACGGGCGGCCGGTTCCGTGCAGCCGCGAGGAACTGGGCTCACTGTTCCTGTTCGAGAAGCTCGACCCGGACCAGCTCGACCGGCTGTGCCGCGAGGGCCGGGTGGAGGCATTCGATCCTGGGCCCGTGTATGGGGAAGGCGATCCGGCGACCTGCTTCTACGTACTCCTTGAGGGCGAGCTCGTCCTGTCGCGCCGCATCGGCGCCGACGACGTGGAGGTGAACCGGAGTTCCAGTCGCGGTGTGTACTCGGGCGCCTTCCAGTCCTATCTCGGCGATCGCGCCCCGCAGACGTACAACAGCTCGATGCGGGTCACGGAGCCCTCGCGGTTCTTCGTCCTGCCGGCAGACACCTTCGCGGCCGTCGTGCGGGAATGGTTCCCCATGGCCGTCCACCTGCTCGAAGGGCTGTTCTTCGGTACGCGGAACGTCCAGCAGACGATCGGCCAGCGGGAGCGGCTGCTTGCGCTCGGCTCGCTGTCCGCCGGGCTCACCCACGAGCTCAACAACCCGGCCGCAGCGGCGGCGCGGGCCACGTCCTCGCTGCGCGAGCGGGTCGCGGGCATGCGGCACAAACTGGGTGCGATCGCCGCCGGCCCCTACCGGCGGGCCACGCTGGAGACGCTCATCGAGATTCAGGAGCGGACGGCCGAGCAGGTGTCCAAGGCCCCCGTCCTGACCCCTCTGGAGACCTCCGACCGCGAGGACGTCCTCACGGACTGGCTGGACGACCACGGGATCACCGACGGCTGGCAGCTGGCGCCGAACTTCGTCCAGGCCGGGCTCGATGTCGACTGGCTCGACCAGGTCGCCTCGGCCGTCGGCGAGGAGACCCTCGAAGGCGCCGTGCGGTGGCTGAACTACACGGTCGAGACCGAACTCCTCATGAACGAGATCGAGGACTCCACCGCCCGGATCTCCCACCTCGTCGACGCGGCCAAGCAGTACTCCCAGATCGACCGGGCCCCTTCCCGGTTCGCCGACGTGCACGAGCTGCTCGACAGCACGCTGATGATGCTCTCCGGGAAGTTCGGTCACGGGATCAGGGTCGTCAAGGACTACGACCGCACCCTGCCCGAGGTCCCCGCCTACCCCGGCGAGCTCAACCAGGTGTGGACGAACCTCGTCGACAACGCGGTCGCGGCGATGAACAGCGCCGGCGGCGAGGGCACGTTGACGGTGCGCACCGCGCTCGACCGTGACCGTCTGCTCGTGGAGTTCCGCGACACGGGGCCAGGAATCCCCGCGGACATCCGAGGCCGCATCTTCGACCCCTTCTTCACCACCAAACCGGTGGGCGAGGGAACCGGGCTCGGCCTGGACATCTCCTGGCGCATTGTCGTCAACAAGCACCACGGCCAGCTCGAAGTGCGCTCCGAGCCCGGAGACACCCGCTTCCAGGTGCGTCTCCCCCTCACGTCCACGAACTCCGACTCCGAACCCGACCCCCCACAGGAGCCCTCATGACCACCCCGAAAGGAATCGACCCCTCGGTCGCGCCGAGCGGCACCGGATGCGTCGAGTGCGACACGGCCGGCGGCTGGTGGTTCCATCTGCGGCGCTGCGCGCAGTGCGGCCACATCGGCTGCTGCGACGACTCACAGGGCAAGCACGCGACGGATCACGCCAAGACCACCGGCCACCCCGTGATCCAGAGCTTCGAGCCGGGCGAGAGCTGGTTCTGGGACTACAACACGTCCTCGCTCATCGAGACGGGCCCGGACCTCGCTCCCCCCGTCAGCCATCCCGAGACACAGTCGACCCCCGGCCCCGCGGACCGAGTCCCCTCGAACTGGACCGAGTTGCTGGGGTGACGGCGTTCGCCCGGGCGGGCGAGCCACGCATCACGGACGCCGCGGGGCCGTGAACGACACGTCCGCCGAGCGCGTGGTCGTGTCCGCGTCGCTGCCGAGCGCCCAGGCCGCGACCCTGGAGACGGTGGCGGCCGGGATCTCCTCGCTGATGCCGGGGGCCGCCGGGACGTTCTGGGTCGCGTGGGCGTCGTACGGCAGGACCACCCGATAGCCCCGCGCGAGAGCGGTGCGCGCCGTCGCCTGGACGCACATCTCGGACATCACGCCGCAGACGGCGAGCGCCTCGACCCCCGCGCCGGCGAGCAGGCCGCCCAGCGCGGTTCTCTCGAAGCCGTCGTCCTCGGGCTTGCGGATCACGACCTCCGCCGGGCCCGGCTCGACCGGGTGGTGCAGTTCCCAGCCCGGCGTGTGCGGTGCGTCCTGCGCCCCGGGCGGCCCGTCGTTCTGGAGGTGGACGACGAGGGCCCCGCCGCCGCGGGCCCGTGCGATCAGGTCCGTCGTCCGCTCCACGAGACGTACCGCATCGGGAACGGCCCCCTCGCCGGAGACGAACGCCGACTGGACGTCCACCACGATCAGGGCCTCTACGCGATTGATCATGCGGTCATCATGACCGTCGGAGCCGCACACCTCCACAGGGTTTCGTACGCCTCCGGGTCGTGTGTTCCACTGACGTCGGATGCCGTTCAGGCCTCTGACGTGGGCGTCGAAGCCGACGCCCCGTGATCGACAGCAGGGAGAGTTCCGATGACGACGACCGCGAAGCCGAGCGTGCAGCACGAGGACGAGCAGGTACGGGTGACCCGCTGGGACTTCGAGCCCGACACGCGTACCGGCCGCCACGTCCACGAGCACGACTACGTGGTCGTCCCCGTGGTGGACGGCCGGATCAGCGCGTTCGCCCCCGACGGCACGGTGACCGAGTCACAGCTGCGCGCCGGCGAGTCCTACGCGCGCCCGGCGGGCGGCGAGCACGACGTCGTCAACACCGGCGGCACGTGGCTGGCGTTCGTCGAGATCGAGCTCAAGGGCACGTCGAAGGCCTCGGCTTAGCGCTCCGTCGGTCACCTGACGGCGGTCGCTTCACAGCAGTTGCCTGACAGCAGTCACCTGACGGCGGTCACTTGACGAGGTACTTGCAGCCCGCGATCGACTTGCCGTCCTTGTTGTCCGCGACCTGCTTGCCGTCGACCTTGATGACGCAGGAGGCCGGCTCGAGCTGTCCGTCCGAGCCGGTCACCGAGCCGGGGACGACCGACACGAGGCTGCCGACCTTCAGTTCGGCGCCTTTGACGGTCAGTCGGGTCGTCTTCGTCCAGGGCAGCTTCACCTGCTCCGTCTTGCTTTCGCCGGCTGTCCACAAGACCTGCGTACTGCCCTGTCCCCGCACCTCGAAGGTCACTTCGCGGGTCGCCTCCTGACCCCCGGCCGGCTTCGAGACGGTGGGCGAGGGGGCCGTCGACGTGTCCTGCTTCGCCCCGGCCTCCTTGCTGCCTCCCCCGCCGCTGCCGCACCCGGCCAGCAGAGCGGCTGTCGCCGCGACCAGTGCAATGCCGGTTACCGTCCTGCGCACGTTTCCTCCGTGATCCCCGTACACCTCAGCAGTTCGGCCCGGCACATCTCGCCCCGGGCCGAACTGCTGAGCATACGGGGGCGTCCGGGACGGTCCTCCGGTGCGTAGGCCGTCCGTCCGCATCGCCTGGACTTGTCATGGCTCTAGGAAGGTTCGGGCCCCGGCGCTACCCTCCGCGCATGATTTCCACCGTTGTCTGGGGTACCGGAAATGTCGGGCGCGCGGCCATCCGTGCCGTCGAGGCCCACCCAGCACTGGAGCTCGTCGCCGTACTGGTTCACGACCCCGCGAAGGTCGGCCGCGACGCGGGTGAACTCGCGCTTCTCGGCCATGAGTTGGGCGTCAGGGCGAGCGACGGCATCGAGGCGGTGCTGGCCGCCCGGCCCCGGGCCGTCGTGTACGCGGCCTCCGGCGACATCCGCCCCGACGACGCCCTCGCCGACATCGCCCGGGCCCTGCGGTCCGGCGCCGTCGTCGTCTCCCCCGCCCTCTATCCCCTGTACGACCACCGCGGCGCGCCGCCGGAGTTCCGGGATCCTGTGGTGGCCGCGATCGCGGAAGGCGGCGGCTCCTTCTTCGCCTCGGGCGTCGACCCGGGCTGGGGCAACGACGTCCTGCCGCTCCTCGTCAGCGGGCTCGGGAGCACCGTCGACGCGATCCGCTGCCAGGAGATCTTCGACTACTCGACGTACGACCAGCCCGAGTCGGTACGGCTCCTGGTCGGCATGGGCCAGCCGATGGACTACGACCCGCCCATGCTGTGGGACACCGTTCCGACGATGGTGTGGGGAGGGCAGATACGTCTGATGGCGCGGGCGCTCGGGGTCGAACTCGACGAGATCCGCGAGACATTGGAACGTCGCCCGCTCGACGCCACGGTCGGCACGCGCACGATGGGCGACTTCGAGGCCGGCACCCAGGGCGCCGTACGGTTCGAGGTGCAGGGCATCGTCGGGGGCGAACCCCTCATCGTCATCGAGCACGTCACCCGCATCCACCCGTCCTGCGCGCCGGACTGGCCGACGCCCCCCGACGGCACCGGGGCGCACCGGGTGATCGTCGAGGGCCGCCCGCGCATCGAGGTCACCGTCGAGGCCGCGGACGAGGGCGACAACCGGTCGGCCGGCGGCAACGCCACCGCGGTCGGCCGGCTGGTGAACGCCATCGACTGGCTCGTGGACCAGGCCCCGGGCCTGTACGACGCGCTCGACGTCCCGCTGCGCCCCGCAGTCGGAAAGCTCGGCCATCGCGGAAGGAAGCACTGATGATCATCGACATCCCCGAGGGACAGGAACCGATCGGCTACGTCTGGGGGGACATGGTCCCCGGTATCGGCATGGCGGCCGCCAACTTCTCGCTGTCCGTGTACGCCCATACGACGCTGGGCCTGCGGGAGTTCGAGGCGGCGCGGCTGCGGATCGCGCAGATCAACGGGTGTCGGTTCTGCCTGGACTGGCGTACCGACCGGGACGGGGAGAAGGTCGAGGAGTCCTTCGCGGACTCGGTGACCGAGTGGCGTACCAGCGACGCCCTCGACGACCGGACCCGGCTCGCGGCCGAGTACGCCGAGCGGTACGCACTCGACCACCACGGCCTGGACGAGGAGTTCTGGTCCCGGATGACCGCGCTGTACAGCCAGGTCGAGATCGTGGAACTGAGCATGAGCATCGGTTCCTGGCTGGCGTTCGGCCGGCTCAACCACGTGCTGGGCCTCGACTCCGTGTGCGTCCTGCCCACGGCCTGAGGCGCGGGGGCCGTGAGCCGGGCCCCCGCGCCGTGGGCCGGTCACAGATCGGTGGCGATGATCTTCTCGATGTTCCGCTCGGCGAGCGCCGTGATCGTGACGAACGGATTGACGCTCGTGTTGCCGGGGATGAGCGAGCCGTCCATGACGTAGAGGCCCGCATAGCCGTGCAGGCGGCCGTAGTTGTCGGTGGCCTTGTTCAGGACCGCGCCCCCGAGCGGGTGGTACGTGAGGTGGTCGCCCCAGATCTTGTACGTGCCGAAGAGATCGGTGCGGTAGATCGTGCCCTCCTTCGCGTTGATCTTGTCGAAGATCGTCTTGGCCATGTCGACGGAGGTCTGCTTCCAGGCCGTCTGCCAGTTCAGTTCCGCCCTGCCCGCCTGCGCGTTCCACGAGAACTCGGCGCGGTGCGGCGTGTTCGTGATCGACAGATAGAACGAGGCGTAGGTCTCGATCCCGGTCGGCAGCGGCGCGACCTCGGCGAACGCTCCTCCGGCGGCCCAGTTGTCGATGCCGCCGCAGGGGATCGACGCCTGGACCTTGCCGGTCGGGTCCCACAGGTGGTTGGCGCGGCCGCACATGACGTTGCCGTTGTCACCCCAGCCCTTGCCCACCTCGCCGTTCAGGGCGGGCAGGGCGCCGGTGGCCTTGAGCTCGACCAGGAGCTTGCTCGTGCCGACGCTGCCGGCCGCGAAGAACACCTTGTCCGCGGTGACGGTCTTGGTGGCCGTGGTCGTGCCGGTGGTGTCGATCTGCTCGATGACGACCGTGTAGCCGCCGCCCGGCGCGGGCGAGACGGAAGTCACTTTGTGCAGCGGCGAGATGGAGACCTTGCCGGTGGCGGCGGCCTGGGCCAGGTAGGTCTTCTGGAGTGACTTCTTGCCGTAGTTGTTCCCGTAGAGGATCTCGCCGGCGAGCGCCGACTTGGGGACGGTGCCGGCCGCCTCCTGCTTCATGTAGTCCCAGTCGTACACGTCGGGTACGAAGACGAACGGGAAGCCGGAGCGCTGGGCGTGCTTACGGCCGACGCGCGCGAACCGGTAGCACTCGGCGCTCTCGAACCAGGCCGGATCGACGGTTCCGACGCCGAGCCCGGCGTTGGCGCGCGGGTAGTACGTCGCGTACATCTCGGCGGCGTCGACCGACGGAAGAACGGCGCCGAAGTTCTCGCGCTTGGGCGTGACCGCCATGCCTCCGTTGACCAGGGAGCCGCCGCCGACGCCGCGGCCCTGGTAGACGACGATCCCGCCCATTTCCTCGGCGTCCAGAATTCCGGTGTAGCGGGGGACGTCTTTGTCGAGCGGGAAGCCCAGGAAGTTGCTGAGGGGCTGTCTGGTCTTGGTCCGGAGCCAGTAGGAACGGGCGTCCGGGCTGGTCGTGTTGGCGAATATCTTGCCGTCCGGCCCAGGGGTGTCCCAGGCCATCCCCATTTCGATCATGTGGACGTCGACACCCGCCTGAGCGAGTCTCAGCGCGGTCACGGAGCCGCCGTAACCCGTGCCCACGACGAGGGCGCGGACGTGTGCGCCCGAGTCGATCGAAGCGGCGACCGGGGCGTCGGCCGCACGGGCCGCGGGGGCGTGGGCCGACAGCGCCGCGGCGCCCAGAAGAGAACCGGTTCCAGCGATAAAAGTGCGTCGCGAGACGTTCCTGGAACCCATTGCACGCGTGGTGGAACCACTCATGGCACGTTCCTCACTTTCGATGGAATCGAAACGAGTTCTACTGCCGTTCGCGCATCAAGTCACTACACACGAAAAGGTAATTCGTGTGCGCCGAACAGGTAACTCGCGTCCACACGTCCCGGGTGCGCCGACGACCCCGGGGAGGCTGTCGGCAGCCGGGGCGGAGTTAGCACTGTCACACAGATCCAGGCAAGTCCCTCCATGTAAACAATCGAGCGGGTTACTACACTTCGTCAGGTTGTTCGGCGCCCGGCCGGACCGGCAGCACGGCTTTCATGCGGGATCACCGTTGATCCAGCTCCGGCGGCGACACGCAAGGAACCCATGACGACCTCAGACAACGGCAGCGACGTCCCCCCGACGGACGGACCGCCGCCCGGCACGGTGGCAGTCGACGACGCCGCGGGCGTCGTCGTGGAGCGCGAGGCCTCCCCGGCCGAACCCCCGGACCCGGCCGAACCACCGGAGCACACCGTCACCACCCCCGACGCTCAGCCTTTCGAGGGCAGCACCGTCGCGGCACACGGCGGCACGGCCCTGTTCACCGCGGGCCCGGCCGCCCCTGCCCGCACCCTCATGAACATCTTCGGCGCGTCCGTGCGCGATCACCGCGACGAACTGGCCCTGGACGACGGGGCGAAGCAGCTCACGTACCGCGCGCTCGCCGACGAGGTGGAGAACCTGCGCGTGCGGCTCGCGCTGGCCGGGGTCCGCAGGGGCGACCGGGTCGGCGTCCGCGTCCCCTCCGGGACGAACGACCTCTACATCGCGATCCTGTCGGTGCTCGCCGTCGGCGCCGCCTACGTCCCCGTGGACGCCGAAGACCCCGACGAACGGGCCGAGTTGGTGTTCGGCGAAGCCGGGGTCCGCGCCGTCATCGGCGCCGGACACGACCTCACCGCGTGGGGACCCGACGGCAAGGAGGAAGGCGGCGCCAGGCCTCCCCGGGGATCCGCCGACTGCCTGCCCGCCACCGACGACGACGCCTGGATCATCTTCACGTCCGGCTCCACCGGGAAGCCCAAGGGCGTCGCGGTCTCGCACCGCAGCGCCGCCGCCTTCGTCGACGCCGAGGCCGCGCTGTTCCTCGCCGACGAGCCGATCGGCCCCGGCGACCGCGTGATGGCCGGCCTGTCCGTCGCCTTCGACGCGTCGTGCGAGGAGATGTGGCTGGCCTGGCGCAACGGCGCCTGCCTGGTGCCGGTGCCGCGCTCCCGCGTCCGCAGCGGCGCCGACCTCGGGCCCTGGCTCGTCGAGCAGGACATCAGCGTCGTGTCCACGGTGCCCACGCTCGCCGCGCTGTGGGAGCCCCAGGTCCTCGACGACGTACGCCTGCTGATCTTCGGCGGTGAGGCGTGCCCGCCCGAGCTGGCGCAGCGCCTGGTCACCGCGGGCCGCGAGGTGTGGAACACGTACGGCCCCACGGAGGCCACGGTCGTCGCCTGCGCGTGCCTGATGACCGGCGAGGAGCCGGTCAGGATCGGACTGCCGCTAAACGGCTGGGAGTTGGCCGTCGTCGACGAGGCGGGCAAGCCCGTCCCGCTCGGCGCCACCGGCGAGCTCGTCATCGGCGGCGTGGGCCTGGCCCGCTATCTCGACCCCGCCAAGGACACGGAGAAGTACGCGCCACTGCCCTCCCTCGGCTGGGAGCGCGCCTACCGCAGCGGCGACCTCGTCAAGGCGGACCCGGAAGGCCTCGTGTTCCTGGGGCGCGGGGACGAGCAGATCAAGCTCGGCGGGCGCCGCATCGAGCTCGGCGAGGTCGATGCGGCGCTGCAGGCGCTGCCAGGTGTCACCGGGGCGGCCGCCGCCGTGCGCACGGCCCGCAGCGGCAACCAACTGCTCGTCGGTTATGTCGTCACGCAGGACGGCTGGGACCGCACCGAGGCCGTCGAGCGCCTGCGGGCCGCGCTGCCCGCCGCGCTGGTGCCGCTCCTCGCCCCCGTCGAGAGCCTGCCCACCCGCACGTCCGGCAAGGTCGACCGCGCCGCCCTGCCCTGGCCGCTGCCCGACCTGGAGGCCTCCGCCGGGCCCGCCGAGCAGCTGTACGGCACGGAGGCATGGCTCGCCGAACAGTGGACGCACACGCTCGGGGTGTCCGTGACCGGCGCCAAGGACGACTTCTTCGCGATCGGCGGCTCCAGCCTGGCGGCCGCCCAGCTGACCACTCGGCTGCGCACCCGATACCCCGGCGCCGCCGTCCTCGACATCTACCAGCACCCGACGCTGCGCAAGCTCGCCCGCCGCCTGGAGGAGTCCGCGCAGGACACGGAGACTCACCGAGATGTCCAGCCGGTTCCGGTACGCGCCCAGGTCCTTCAACTCCTGCTGCTGCTCCCGCTGTTCACGCTCGTCGGCCTGCGCTGGTGCGTGGCTCTGGCCGCACTCGGCAATGTCCTGCACTGGTTCGGGTCCTACGCCTGGGCTCCGGCCGTGTCCTGGTGGTGGGTGGCCGCGGGGGCGGCGGTGCTGTTCAGCCCCGCGGGGCGGCTCGCCCTCGCCGCGGCGGGCGCGCGGCTGCTGCTGCGGGGCGTCGGGCCGGGCACGTATCCGCGCGGGGGCCATGTCCATCTGCGGCTGTGGACGGCTGAGCGGCTCGCCGAGTGCAGCGGCGCGACCTCGCTGACCGGTTCGTGGCTGCTGCGGTACGCGCGTGCCCTCGGCGCGCGGATCGGCTCCGAGGTGGACCTGCACTCACTGCCGCCGGTGACCGGCATGCTCAAGCTGGGCCGCGGCTGCGCCGTCGAGGCGGACGTGGACCTCTCCGGGCACTGGCTCGACGGCGACCGTCTGGTGATCGGTGCCGTCAAGGTCGGCGGCGGAGCGGTCGTCGGCACCCGCAGCCTGCTGTTCCCCGGCGCGCGCGTCGGCAAGAAGGCCGAGGTGGCCCCCGGGTCCGCGGTGACCGGCCAGATCCCGACCGGCCAGCGCTGGGCCGGCTCCCCCGCCGTGAAGCTGGGCAAGGCCAAGCGGGACTGGCCGAAGCAGCGCCCCAAGCGCTCGTACGGGTGGCGGCTGATGTACGGGGCGTCGGGCGTCGCCCTCTCCGCGCTGCCGGCGCTCGCGGCCGTGCCCGCGCTCGCGGTGGCGCTCCGCTTCGTGCCCGCGGACGCGGGTCCCGGCGAGGCGCTGCGCGGCGCCCTGCTCGCGGTGGTGCCCGCCGCGCCGGCCTTCGGATGCGCGTACGCGCTGCTGCTGGTGGGCGCCGTGCGGCTGCTGAGCCTCGGGCTGCGGCCGGGCCTGCATCCGACGCACAGCCGCACCGGCTGGCAGTCCTGGACGATCACGCAGCTGATGGACGCGGCCCGGCAGACGCTGTTCCCGTTGTACGCGGGGCTCGTCACGCCGCTGTGGCTGCGGCTGCTCGGCATGAAGATCGGCCGTCGAGCGGAGGTCTCCACGGTCCTCGCCCTCCCGAGCCTCACCACGGTCGGCGACGGGGCGTTCCTCGCCGACGACACCCTGACGGCTCCGTACGAACTGGGCGGCGGCTGGGTCCGGATCGGGCGGGCGACGATCGGCAGGCGGGCGTTCCTCGGCAACTCCGGTATGACCGGGCCGGGACGGAGCGTCCCCGACGGAGGTCTGGTCGGTGTCCTGTCGGCCACCCCGAAGAAGGCCAAGAAGGGCACCTCGTATCTGGGGCTGCCGCCGATGAAGCTGCCGCGTGCTCCCGAGGGCGGCGACCACTCGCGTACGTACGACCCGCCGGCGCGACTGCTGTGGGCGCGCGGCGCGGTGGAACTGTTCCGGCTCGTGCCCGTCTTCTGCTCGGCGGCGCTCGCCGTGCTGACGGGCGGGGCGCTGTGCGCGCTCGCCGGGCCGGCGGGCGTGGGCTGGTGGGGTGCCGCCGCGCTGTCCTGGGCGGTCCTCCTCGGCGCGGGCGTCGTGGGCGCGTTGTCCGCGGTCGCCGCGAAGTGGCTTCTCGTAGGCCGGCACAAGGCCGGTGAGCACCCGCTGTGGAGCGGCTTCGTCTGGCGCGACGAGCTCGCCGACACGTTCGTCGAGGTGGTCGCCGTTCCGTGGCTGATCGGCGCGGTGCCGGGCACCCCGCTCATGACGCTGTGGCTGCGGGGCCTCGGTGCGCGCGTCGGCCGGGGCGTGTGGTGCGAGAGCTACTGGCTGCCGGAGACGGACCTCGTGACCCTCGGCAGCGCCGTCACCGTGAACCGTGGCTGCGTCCTGCAGACGCACCTCTTCCACGACCGGATCCTGCGGATGGACAAGGTGACACTCGGCGGAGGTTCGACGGTGGGCCCTGGCGGAATCGTCCTGCCGGGCAGTACGGTCGGCGCTCGCGCCACTCTGGGCCCCGCGTCCCTGGTCATGGCCGCGGAGTCCGTACCCGACGACACACGCTGGCTGGGCAATCCGATCGAGTCCTGGCGGCCCTAGAAGGGCGGTCACACCGTAGGGTCGGTCAGGGCTTCGATGCGTACCGCGCGGGGTGGGGGGCACGACACAGACACGTTGAGTACGGCGCAGGGAGTGGACACTTCAGTGAGCGGCCAGACACCGGCTTCGGAGCCGTACTTCCCCGGCCACGGCGACCCCCGCTACCGGGTGCACCGCTACGAGCTGTCCCTCGACTACCGCCCCGGCCCCAACCGCCTCGCGGGCAACGCCCGTATCAGCGCCATAGCGGGCCGGGCCCCGCTGACCGAGTTCCATCTCAACCTCGAGGCCTTCCGGCTCGGCAAGGTGCTCGTGGACGGCCGCCAGCCGCGCTACACGCACCGGGGCGGCAAGCTGCGGATCCGGCCCGCGAAGCCGCTGCGGGCCGGCGCCGCGTTCACCGTGGAGGTGAACTGGTCGGGCAATCCGAAGCCGGTCAACAGCCCCTGGGGCGGGCTCGGCTGGGACGAGCTGTCCGACGGCGCGCTCGTCGCGAGCCAGCCCGTCGGAGCGCCGTCCTGGTTCCCGTGCAACGACCGGCCCGACGACAAGGCCGCCTACCAGATCTCCCTCACGGTCCCCTCGCCGTACACGGTGGTCGTCGGCGGACGCCTGCTCACGCGCACGACGAAGTCGTCGACGACGACCTGGGTGTACGAGCAGCAGGCACCGACGCCGAGTTATCTCGTGGGCCTCTCCATCGGCATGTACCAGACGGTCCTGCTGGGCGAGCCGGGGCTCGGCGGTGTGCCGCAGAGCGCGCACGTCCCGGCGCGTCTGCTGTCGGAGTTCTCACGGGACTTCGCCCGGCAGCCCGAGATGATGCGGCTCTTCGAGGAGCTCTTCGGGCCGTATCCCTTCGGCGAGTACGCCGTCGTGGTGGCCGACGAGGACTTCGACGTCCCGGTCGAGGCACAGGGGCTCTCCCTGTTCGGCGCGAACCACGTGGACGGCGCGCGGGGCTGGGAGCGGCTCGTCGCGCACGAGCTCGCCCACCAGTGGTTCGGCAACAGCCTCACCGTCGCCGACTGGCGGGACATCTGGCTGAACGAGGGTTTCGCCAAGTACGCGGAATGGCTGTGGTCGGAGCGCTCGGGCGGCCGCAGCACGCAGGAACTGGCCGCCGCCGCACACCGGGAGCTGTCCGCGCTGCCGCAGGACCTGGTCCTCGCCGACCCGGGCCGCAAGTCGCTGTTCGACGACCAGGTCTACGAGCGCGGCGGGCTCACCGTGCACGCGATCCGCTGCGCACTGGGCGACGAGCCGTTCTTCCGCATGGTGCGCGCCTGGGTCTCGGGACACCGGCACGGCGTGGTGACCACCGAGGCGTTCACGGCGCACGTCGCCCGTCACGCGACGGCGCCGGTCGACGACCTCATGACGGCGTGGCTGCGCCGCAGGCCGCTTCCGCCGCTCCCGGCACCTCTCGTCCCCTACAGGTAAGGATTCTCCCGTGGCTGACGGAACACCACGCTTCCCCCTGGATCCCACGCCCGTCCACGTGCCCGACGCCGTCCTGGAGGACCTGCGCCGGCGCCTCGACATGACGCGCTGGCCCGACGACGTCGGGAACGGCGACTGGTTCTACGGAGTCGACCGCGGCTACCTCCAGGAGCTGGCCGAGTACTGGCTCCACAGCTACGACTGGCGCAAGGCCGAAGCCGCGATCAACGCCTACGAGCACTACCGGGCGCGCGTGGACGGCGTCCCGGTGCACTTCATGCGCAGGCCCGGGGCCGGCCCGAACCCCACCCCGCTGATCCTCACCCACGGCTGGCCCTGGACGTTCTGGCACTGGTCCAAGGTCGTCGACCCGCTGGCCGACCCCGCGGCCTTCGGCGGTGACCCGGCCGACGCGTTCGACGTCATCGTCCCGTCCCTGCCCGGATTCGGCTTCTCGGCACCACTGCGCGACCACCCGGACATGAACTTCTGGAAGGTCGCCGACCTCTGGCACACCCTCATGACGGACACCCTCGGCCACACCCGGTATGCCGCCGGAGGCTGCGACATCGGCGCCCTGGTCACGGGTCAGCTGGGCCACAAGTACGCGGACGAACTCCTGGGCATCCACATCGGATCGGGCCTGAGACTCGACTTCTTCACCGGCGACCGCGCTTGGGACTTCAGCGGCGGCCGGCCCGTCCCCGACGGACTGCCGGACGACGTCCGTGCCCGGATCCTGGCCCTCGACCGCCGCTTCGCCTCCCACCTCGCCGTCCACGTCCTCGACTCCAGCACGCTCGCCTACGGCCTGAGCGACTCCCCCGTCGGTCTGCTCGCCTGGATCCTGGAGCGCTGGGTCAACTGGAGCGACCACCACGGCGACATCGAGACCGTCTTCACGAAGGACGAACTCCTCACCCACGCCACGATCTTCTGGGCCGGCAACACGATCGGTACGTCGACGCGGTACTACGCGAACGCCAACCGCTACCCGTGGACGCCCGCCCACACCCGTACGCCCGTGGTCGAGGCGCCCACCGGACTCACCTTCGTCGGGTACGAGAACCCGCCCGGCGTCACGACGGCGCGGCAGCGCGTCGACGACTGGCTCGCGAGCGACCGCGCCGACTGGTACCACCATGTCAACGTCAACGCCCATGACGAGGGCGGGCACTTCATCCCGTGGGAGGTCCCCGACGCCTGGGTCGACGACCTGCGCCGCACCTTCCGCGGGCGGCGCTGAGCGGCCGCTCCGACCGCTACTCGAACCGCGAAGGGTCGCCCGCCCCGCGCCGTACGATCTCCGTCTCGCCACCGGAGAAGTCGATGACCGTGGTCGGCTCGGTGCCGCAGTCGCCGGAGTCGACCACGACGTCCACCTCGTGGTCGAGCCGCTCCTTGATCTCCCAGCCCTGCGTCAGCGGCTCTTCCTCGTCGGGCAGGAGCAGCGTGCTGGACAGGATCGGTTCGCCCAGCTCGGCCAGCAGGGCCTGCACGACCGCGTGGTCGGGGATCCGGACGCCGACCGTCTTCTTCTTCGGGTGCAGCAGCTGGCGCGGCACCTCCTTCGTGGCGGGCAGGATGAAGGTGTAGCTGCCGGGCGTCGCCGCCTTGATCGCGCGGAACACGTCGTTGTCGATCTGCACGAACTGCCCGAGCTGGGCGAAGTTCTGGCACATGAGCGTGAAGTGGTGACGGTCGTCGAGGTGGCGGATCGCCCGGATCCGGCTGATGCCGTCGCGGCTGCCGAGCCGGCACCCGAGCGCGTAGCAGGAGTCGGTCGGATACGCGACGAGTTCGTCGGCGCGGATGCTGTCGGCCACACCGCTGATCGTGCGCCGCTGGGGGTTCTCGGGGTGAACGTCGAAGTACTTCGCCATCCGCCGAGTGTAGTGGCCGAGGGCCTGAAGCGATCTCTGAACGAAGGAGGCTCTCCCCCGAAAGCGGTCCCCGGGACAGGGCGCGCGGGCCGCGCGGAAAATCCCGTGCGGACGGAACGCGCCGAGGTGTTGTATGAGTCCATGGTGTCTTCCGACCGACTGCTGGCCTTCGCGGCCATGTCGTTCCTGCTGATCGTGATTCCCGGCCCCAGCGTGCTGTTCGTGATCGGACGGGCGCTGTCGCAGGGGCGCCGTGCCGCGCTGACCACGGTCGTGGGCAACACGCTCGGCGCCTACGTTCTCGTCGTGGCCGTGGCGCTCGGTGTCGGTGCTGTCGTGGAGCGCTCGGTCCTCGTCTTCACGACGCTGAAGCTCGTGGGCGCCGCGTATCTGGTGTATCTCGGCGTCAAGGCCGTGCGTCAACGACGGTCGTTGCACACCGCGTTCGCCGGTGACGGGGTCGCGCACGGCAGTCTGCGTACGGTGTGGGAGGGGTTCGCCGTCGGTGTGGCCAACCCGAAGACGATCGTGTTCTTCGCCGCTGTGCTGCCGCAGTTCGTCGACCGCGGCCAGGGGCACGTCACCCTCCAGATGCTTCTGCTCGGCCTGGTCTTCAACGTCATCGCGGTGGTGTCCGACAGCGTGTGGGGCCTGGTCGCGTCGACGACGCGGAACTGGTTCGCCCACTCGCCACGGCGGCTCGGCATGGTCGGCGGTGTCGGTGGGCTGACGATGATCGGCCTGGGTGTGACCGTCGCGGCGACGGGCCGTGCCGACTAGGGACGTTCACCCGCCTACGGCGCGAGCGCGACGCCCAGGGAGTTGGCGCCGATGGGCTTCGGCGCGCCCTCCTCGTAGAAGACGTCGAGTGCCATGACCGTGAATCCGGCCTCCGTCAGCAGGTCGGCGATCGGGCGCGTGAGGTGACAGCCGCCGAAGAGCCGCTTGTTCACCGGTTCCAGGCGTCGCTGCCAGCGGCGTACGTTCTCGTCCTCTTCCGGTGCGAGTCCGTGCTCCAGGAAGTGCAGTGTCCCTCCGGGTCTCAGTACACGGCGCACTTCGCGCAGCGCGGCCCCGGCGTCGGGGATGGTGCACAGCGTCCACGTCGACAGGGCGGTGTCGAAACTGTCGTCCTCGAAGGGCAGCGACTGGCCGTCCGTGCCGGCGCGGCGCACCGGGACGGACGCGGCGCCGACCCGCGCGGCGGCGAGTCGCCATCCGACGTCCGAGGGTTCGATCGCGACGACGCCCTCGACGGTCGACGGGTAGTGGGGGACGTTGTGTCCCGTACCGAACCCGATCTCCACGACCTGGCCCCGCAGCCCCTCGCAGACGCGCCGCCGCAGCGGTGCGGTCATCCTCACGCCACAGGCGACATCGATGATGCGGGGCAGCACCTGCTCGGCATAGAACCCCATGGCGGCCCTCCAGGTCTCGCTTCCAGCATGGCACCGCGGCGGCCCCGGTGCGACGTTGCGGAACCGCGATCTTCCGGACCGCAACCATGTCCGTTCCCGAGGGGTCCTACCCGTAACTCTGCAGGAGATCCAGGAGGAACGCCTTGTCCCGTGCTCCCCGTAAAAGCCGTCGACCGTCTCAGGCACTGATCGCCTGCGGATGCGCGGTGACGCTGCTCGTGGGCTGTTCCGGGGGCGACGCCCACGAGGACCGCAGCGTCGACCCCGCCCCGAGGGTGCCCACGGGCCGGGGTGCGGGGGCGCGCGGGCTCGGGGACTTCGACCGGGACGGCTACGACGACTTCGTGACGCCCATGACCACGTGGAACAAGTTCCGGCAGCCGACCGGTTACCACCTGCTCGTCCTCCCCGGCTCCGCGAAGGGCCTGGACCCCGGGCGCCGCAGGACCTACCGCGACTTCTACTACGGTCCGCTGCTCCGCGCCGACCTCGACGGCGACGGCTACACGGACCTCGTCGCGACGCGGACCGACCGCCACGCCGAGGATCCGGCGCACCGGGACGACCCCGGGACCGCCGTGATTCTGCCGGGCGGCAGGAAGGGCCTCGCCGACCCCGTCCCGGTCAAGGCCGCCGGTCTCGTGATGGCGAGCGCGGCCACCGATGTCGACGGCGACGGGGCCGTCGACCTGGTCTACGCGGGGCACCACCCCAACCCCATCGACACCGAACGGCCGGACCAGCAGGGTCTGGTGGCGTACGGCCCGTTCGGCAAGGACGGTGCTCCTGCGCGCACCGCCGAACTCAAGGAGGCGGCGAGCCCCAGCCAGGCGATCAGCGGAGACTTCGACGACGACGGTTACGGCGATGTCCTGTTCACCGACCCCGACCCGGGCGAGGAGGACGCGGATCCGCCGTCGGCCAACGGCCCGTCCGTGACGTACTTCCGCGGCAGCCCTCGCGGTCTGACGCCGGCCCGGCCGCCGGCGAACCTGGGCAACGAGACGTACGACGGGGTCCTGGTGCCGCGCAGCGGTGACGTCGACGGTGACGGGATCGAGGACATACTTGCGCCCGGCTACCGCGAGGTCGGCGTCGCGGAGGGACCTGCCTCGGGGCGGCTCACCGTGGCGTACGGGTCGAAGTCGGGAGTGGGAGGGGGGCGGCCGAACGCCGTCTTCGACCAGGAGACACCCGGTGTTCCGGGCGACTCGCAGGGCAAGGACGGTTTCGGCAGGGGCGCGGGCACCGGCGATGTGAACGGTGACGGGCATCCCGATCTGCTCGTGGACACTCCCGGCGAGGACCAGGGCGACGGGCGGTTCACGCTGCTGCCGGGCGGTCCCGGCGGTCCCCCGACGGGCGCGGACGCCACCGCCTTCGATCTCGACACTCCCGGTGTTCCGGGCCGGCACGACCCGTCGGGCGGTGACGGGTTCGGCGCCACGTTCCCGCTCCTCGACGTCAACGGCGACGGCCGCTCCGACGTGGTGGCGACCGCCCCCGGCTATCTGCGTGGCAAGGGCGGCCTCTGGCTCTTCCCGGGTACACCGAAGGGGCTTGGCACGGGCGGACGGATCCAGTTCCTGGACCCGTCCGGCCTCGGGCTCCCGCCGCGTACCGCGTAGGGATCGGCCCTCCGGGGGCGGACCGTCACGGGTGGCCCGGTTCGTCGGCGAGGCACCGGACGGCGCGCGGCCCGCGCCTCTCCTCGGCGGGGGTGAGGGGCACGGCGCCGGTGCCGCCCTGGAGCCGTTCCGGGTCGGTGGCGCGGGCCTGGACGACGACGAGGGCGATCAAGGCGGCGACCTGGGCGAAGACGGCGGCCTCGACGAAGGCGCGCCGTCAAGCCTGGCCGTGCGGCCCCGCCGATCGATCCACGATCCCGGGACCGCCCCGATCACGCCCTCATGTCACCCGGCCTCGGGGGCCTCCAGCAGGTCGCGCACCTCCTCCGCGGTCGTCTCCTGGAGGTCCTCGCCGAGCAGCAGCCACCGGGTGATGCCGATCGACTCGAGGAAGGGCAGGTCGTGGCTGGCGATCAGGAGGGCGCCCTCGTACGACTCCAGTGCGCTCGTCAACTGCCGCACGCTGGCCATGTCCAGGCTGTTGGTCGGCTCGTCCAGCATCAGGAGCTGCGGGGCCGGTGCGGCGAGCATCGTGGCCGCGAGTGCCGCGCGGAAGCGTTCGCCGCCGGAGAGAGTGCCGGCCGGCTGCTGCGCGCGGGCGCCCTTGAACAGGAACCGCGCGAGCTGGGAGCGGATGTGGTTGTCGGTGACGCCCGGCGCCATGCGGGCCACGTTCGCCGCGACGCTCAGTTCCTCGTCGAGTACGTCGAGGCGCTGCGGCAGGAACCGCAGGGGTACGAACGTCTTCGCCTGGCCACGGAGCGGTTCGAGCTCACCGGTGAGGGTGCGCAGGAGCGTGGTCTTTCCGGCTCCGTTGCGGCCCACCAGCGCGATGCGTTCGGGGCCGTGGATGTGGAGGCTGCCGTCGCGCAGCTTGCCGTGCGCGAGGCTCAGTTCGTCGAGGCTGAGGACGGTGCGGCCCGTGGGCACGGCGGTGTGGGGCAGGCTCACGCGGATCTCGGCGTCGTTGCGGATCGCCTCCGCGGCCTCCTCGCGCCGCTCGTGCGCTTCGCTGAGCCGGTCCTCGTGCAGCCCGCGCAGTTTGTCGCCGGACTCCTGCGCGGATCTCTTCTTCTCCCCCGCGACGATCCTCGGGGCCTTGCGCTGGGCGTCCAGCTTCTTGTTGTGCCGGGCGCGGCGGGCCACCTTGATCTGCGTCTCCTCCAGTTCGCGTTTCTGCCGGCGCACGTCGGCCTCGGCGGCCCGCAGCATGCGCCCGGCCGCCTCCTGCTGGGTGGCGAGCGCCTCCTCGTAGGCCGACCAGCCGCCGCCGTACCAGCTCACGGAGCCGGAGCGCAGTTCGGCGATGCGGTCGACCCGTTCGAGGAGTTCGCGGTCGTGGCTGACCACGAGGAGGACGCCGGAGCGCCAGGAGTCGACGGCCTCGTAGAGCCTGCGGCGGGCGAAGACGTCCAGGTTGTTGGTCGGCTCGTCCAGCAGGAGGACGTCGGGGCGCTCCAGGAGCAGGGCGGCCAGGCGCAGGAGCGTGGTCTCCCCGCCGGACAACTGACCCACGGTGCGGTCGAGTTCGACGTCCGCGAGACCGAGTGAGCCGAGTGTGGCGAGGGCCCGCTCCTCGACGTCCCAGTCGTCGCCGACCGTGTCGAAGTGCTCCTCGCTCACGTCGCCGTTCTCGATGGCGCGCAGCGCGGCGCGTCGCTCGGCGATACCGAGGGCCTGGTCGACGCGCAGCGTGGTGTCGAGGGTGATGTTCTGCGGAAGGTAGGCGAGGCTGCCGCCGACGGTCACCGACCCCTGGGAGGGGGCGAGTTGACCGGCGAGCAGGCGGAGCAGGGTGGACTTGCCGGTGCCGTTGGTGCCGACGAGTCCGGTGCGGCCCCGGCCGATCGCGAGGGAGAGCCCGTCGAGGACGGGGGTGCCGTCCTGCCACTGGAAGGACAGGGCGGAGCAGGTCAGGGAGGCGCTGGGCGCGGTGGGTGTCGCCATGGTGTGTCTCGCATTCGCAGGCGCGGTGGGAAGGGGCTACGTAGGCGAGCACCACGCGACGACCGAACCGGGCGGGCGGGAATCCGAGGACCCGGAAAGGAGGGTGCGGCTGTCCGAGAGATCATCGGGACGGCTCATGCACCGAGGTCGCATCCACGCGGGGTCACGGGCGGCACGGAACGGCCGCTACAGCGTGACGGGCGTACGGCGGCGAAGGCCGTACGGCGCGGTGATCGCGATCCTCAGATGCGCAACGTCCACCTCAATCGGAGACAACAAAGACGCCGCAAACCTTAACGATCGGGTGATCGGAAGGCAAGAGCCCCAGGTCACGAGGCCGGTCCTGCCCGACATGCACGCTCTGCGGCAGCGTGCAAGTCTGGGAGTGACCGGCCTGTCGCCGGGCACTCCGGCGCATTCCGGCCAGGAGGAACGATCATGAGCAAGAAACAGAGCCGCCAGAACCGCGGCGCCCGATCGGGCGGCCACGGCCATGACCGCAGCTCCACCGCCGAGAAGCGGGCGACGCCCGAGCCGACGACGAAGGCGACCGACCCGTCCGAGGAGCCCGCGCGCCGGATCTCGGAGCACCACTCGCACAAGCAGCCGCGGAAGTTCGGCCACAACTGACACGCTGGCTGCCCATACCGTCACACCCTGCGACGCGGAGTCACGATCCGTCCCGCGCCTCTCAGTGATGCCGCGCCCGCCGCCGTCCGGTGGTGATCGCGGCTCTAGAGTGCCCGCATGAGCCGCCTCACTTCGAACGGTGCCACGATCCACTTCGACGACCTGGGCCCGGCGGACGGCATGCCCGTCGTCCTGATCCACGGCCACCCCTTCAACCGCACCATGTGGCGCCCCCAGACGCCCGCGCTCAGCGCCGCCGGATACCGTCTCATCACCCCTGACCTGCGCGGTTACGGGGACAGCGACACGGCCGCGGGTACCACTCCGTTCCCCGCCTTCGCGGACGACGTCGCCGCCCTCCTCGATCACCTGGAGCTCGACCGCGCGGTGGTCGGCGGTGTGTCCATGGGCGGCCAGATCACCATGGAGTTCCTGCGCAGCCACCCGCGGCGCGTGCGCGCCCTGGTGCTCGCCGACACTTCCCCGGTGGCCGAGACCGACGAGGGCAGGACCTCGCGGAACCGGCTCGCCGACCGGCTCCTCGCACAGGGCATGGACGGTTACGCGGGTGAGGTCATCGACAAGATGCTGGCCGCCTACAACGTCACCGCGATGCCCCAGGTCGCCGCGCATGTCACGGAGATGATGCGGACCACCGACCCGGCGGGTGCCGCGGCGGCGCTGCGCGGGCGTGCCGAACGCGCCGACTACCGCGCGACGTTGGCGGCCACGTCCGCTCCCACCCTCGTCGTGGTGGGCGCGGACGACGTGTACACCCCGCCCGAGGACGCCCAGGGCATCCAGCACCTGGTCCCGCACGCGACCCTCACCGTCGTCGACCACGCGGGGCACCTGCCGAACATGGAACAGCCGGAGGCCTTCAACACCGCGCTGGTTCGCTTCCTCGACTCCCTGGCTCTTTGACTTCCTTGCGGATCAAGGGACTCGACGGAAGAGGGCCGTCCAGAGGAAGGGTTCGCCGAAACTCGGCGACTGCGGCGCCTCGTCGCGCATGCGGCGCTGTTCGACCTCGGTCAGATCGGAGAAGATCCAGCGCAGGGACTCCGGCGTGTACGCGAGTCCGCCGTGCAGGCCGGACCCGCGGTAGAGGTCGGCGTCGGCCACCTCCGAGCCCATCGCGCCGGACGCGAAGCAGGTGAGGGCGAGTTGGCCGCCGGGGGCGAGGGTCCGGTCGAGGAGGTCGAGATAGCTGATCCGGCGGTGCGGCGGCAGATGGTGGAAGCAGCCGGAGTCGTAGATCAAGTCGTACGGGCCGCGGAGTTCGGCGTCGGTCAGGGCGAAGGCGTCGCCGCAGTGGAAGCTGACGACGGCTCCGGCCTGTGCCGCCCGTTCCTCGGCCCACGCGATGGCCTCCGGTGACAGGTCGACCGCGTCCACCTCGAAACCCTGCGAGGCGAGGTGGATCGCGTTGCGTCCGGGGCCGCAGCCGAGGTCGAGTGCGCGGCCCGGGGTGACCAGCCCGCGCCGGAGACAGGACACGAGGTTCTCGTCGGGCTTGTCCGCGAAGAACGGCACGGGCCTGGTGCGGTCCGCGTAGAAGCCGTCCCACCAGGTGGCCGCGTCGCCGGTCCAGCGGTCGGCCTCCGGCGCGAACAGCCCGTCCAGGAGCGCGAGTACGTCGTCGACACTGCGTATGTTCCGGTCCATCCGGCTCCCCTTCCCTGTCCGGCGATCCTAGTTTCGGGAGGGGCTTTCGGGGGCGCCCCGGCCTTCGTCGCGGACACTTCGACAGGCGCCGAACTGTCCGCGGCCTAGCGTCTGCGGCATGGGAGACGCATCGATGGGGAGGCAGACACGGTGACGATGTGGGAGATGGTCGCGGTGTGTGCCGCCGGGGTGGGCGCCGGGGCCATCAACACCGCCGTGGGCTCAGGGACGCTGATCACGTTCCCCGTTCTGCTCGCCACCGGTCTGCCGCCCGTCACGGCCACGGTGTCGAACGCACTCGGTCTGATCCCGGGATCCGTCAGCGGCGCCATCGGCTACCGCGCCGAACTCGGCGGGCAGCGGCGGCGCCTCCTGAAGCTGGGCGCCGGTGCCGTGCTCGGCGGGTTCGCGGGCGCCACGCTGCTGCTCACCCTTCCGGCGGCGGCGTTCGAGACGATCGTGCCGGTCCTCGTCGGTCTCGCTGTCGTCCTGGTCGCGTTCCAGCCGCTGATCAGCCGTCGAGCACGGCGACGGCGCGAGCGGGCCGGCGCCCGTCCGCGCGGCGACGTGGGACCGCTCCTGTTCGCCTCCCTCACGCTCGCCAGCGTCTACGGCGGCTACTTCTCCGCCGCGCAGGGGATCCTCTACGTGGCGCTGATGGGCATGCTCCTGGACGAGCCGCTGCAACGCCTGAACGGCGTCAAGAACGTCCTGGTCGCCCTCGTCAACGCCGTCGCCGCCTTCTTCTTCCTCTTCGTCGCCGACTTCGACTGGACGGCCGTACTGCTCATCGCGGCCGGATCCGCGGTCGGTGGGCAGCTCGGCGCGAAGGCGGGCCGCCGTCTGCGCCCCGGTGTCCTGCGCGCCCTCGTCGTGACGGTGGGGACGTTCGCGGTCGTCCAGCTGCTGCTGCGGTGACCGAGGCGCTCACCCCGCCGAGGCGCCCCCACCGGGTTCGAACACCGTGAACTGCGCGCCCTGTGCGTCCCGCACGGTGGCCCGGCGTCCGGCCTCGTCCTCCCATTCGCCCGTCACGGTGCCGTCCTGCTTGAGCACCGCGCGGGTGCACTCGGCGACATCGTCCACGGCGAACTGGACCTCCCAGTGCGGCCGGACGCTGGGATCAGGGGCCGCCTCGACGGCACCGGACGTGATCCGGGCCATGGCCAGGCCGCCGCAGACCAGGATGACCTCCTCGTTCTCGTAGCGGACGTCGCAGCCTCCGGGCCGGGTCCAGCCCAGGACCTCGCCGTAGAAGATGGCGGCGTCGAAGGCGTTCCTGGTCACGAGCCGGAGCCCGACCTGCCCCTCCGGGTGCCATCCGCTCCAGTTCCGTGCGAGGTGACCGGACCAGATCCCGAAAGCGGCACCGCTGCTGTCGGCGAGCAGTGCGGCGCGGCCCAGAGGGAAGCGGATCGGGCCCACGCCGACGGTGCCGCCGCGTTCGCGCACCCGGCTCGCGGTCTCGTCCGGGTCGCCGACGCCGAAGTACGGCAGCCAGGCCGTGGCCACGCCGAAGGTCGGAGCCACCGCGCCGATGCTCGCCACCGGTCTGCCGTCCGACATCGCGACGGCGAACCCGTCACCGAGGCTGCCCTGGCGGAATTCCCAGCCGAGCACGGCCTCGTAGAACGCTCTGGTGGCGGCCAGGTCGTGCGCCGCGAGGCTCACCCAGCAGGGGGCCCCGAGCACGGCGCCGCTCGGCGGGCCGTCCTCGTCACCGGCCTCGGTGGCCAGTCTGTCGGTCATCGTGCACCATCCCTGAATCACGGCCTGCGCCCATTGCAGCAAGAACGGCCCCGTGCGGCCATCGCCCAGTGGGGCGACACACGCCTGGCCAGAAGCCGCCGGGCGAGAGGCCGTGGAGCCGGAGGCGCCTCGGAACGCCCAGCGTAGAATCAGGATAAAAGGTGCCGAACGGGCACGCTGAAGGTGGTGCCGCGTCGGCGTCGTGGTCTCGGGGAGGGCGGTGCCACGGTCCCGCCGGAAGGAGTCCACGATGACGACCGGGCAGGCAGTCGATTCCGAGCGGAAAGAAGAATTCGCCGGACGCATGGTCCAGGTGGTCAATGACGCGTGTCTGGGCTATCTGTGCAGCCTCGGCCATCGGACGGGGCTCTTCGACACGATGGCGCCCCTTCCGCCGTCGACCAGCGTCCAGATCGCCAAGGCCGCGGGGCTCGACGAGCGGTACGTACGGGAGTGGCTCGGCGGTCTGACCGTCGCCGGTGTCGTCGAATACCGGCCGGCCGACGGCACGTACTGGCTCCCGCCCGAGCACGCCGCCTCTCTCACTCGGGCAGCGGGGCCCGAGAACATGGCCTCGCTCCTTCAGGACCTCGCGCTCCTCGGCGTCGTCGAGGACGAGGTCCTCGACGCGTTCCGCAAGGGCGGCGGCGTCCCCTACTCCTCGTATCCGCGGTTCCAGGAGCTCCAGGCCGAGGAGACGGGGCGCGTCTACGACGTGGCCCTGGTCGACGCGATCGTTCCGCTGGCGCCGGGCCTGCCGGAGCGGCTGCGCGCCGGGGTCGACGCGCTGGACATCGGGACCGGGCAGGGCCATGCGGTGAACCTGCTGGCCCAGGCGTTCCCCGCCAGCCGGTTCCGCGGCATCGACATCTCCGAGACGGGCATCGCGGCCGCACGCGCCGAGGCGGAGCGCCTCGGCCTCGAGAACGTCCGGTTCGACGTCGTCGACACGACCGACATCAGCGGTACGTACGACCTCATCACGGCGTTCGACGTGATCCACGACCTGGCGCGCCCCGCGCGCACCCTGGACGCGGTGGCCGCCGCGCTGCGCGACGACGGCGTGTTCCTCATGGGCGACATCTCCGCCTCCAGCAACCTGGAGGAGAACCTCGACCATCCCCTCGGCCCCACCCTGTACACCTTCTCGGTCTTCTACTGCATGACCGTGTCGCTGGGCGAGGGCGGCGCGGGGCTCGGCACGGTCTGGGGGCGGCAGCGGGCGCTGCAGATGCTCGCCGACGCCGGGTTCGGCGACATCGACGTGGAGCAGGTCGAGGGCGACATCCTCAACGTGTACTACGTGGCCCGCAAGTGACGCCCACCCCAGGAGAGGCCCAGGACCGGCGGACGAGACGTGCGTGCGTGGCCGCCGGGGAGCTGACGAGTTCCACGACCTCGTAGCCGTCGACGCCGTCTCCGATGTGGTCGAGCAGGCGCTCGCCCTTGCCGACGAGGAGCGGCACGATGGCCAGGTGCAATTCGTCGACGAGGCCGGCGCGCAGGTACTGCTGGATCGTGGCCGGGCCACCGCCGATGCGCACGTCCTTGCCGTCCGCCGCCTCGTAGGCCCTGGCGAGGACCGTCTCGACGGGCTCGTCGGTGAAGTGGAAGTCCGTTCCGCCCTTCATCGACACCGTCGGCCGCGTGTGGTGCGTGTGCACGAACACCGGGTGGTGGAACGGCGGGTTGTCACCCCACCAGCCGGTCCACGCCTCGTTCTCCCACGGTCCGCGAAAGGGCCCGAACATGTTGCGGCCCATGATCGTGGCGCCGATGTTGTCCTCGCTGCGGGCGACGAAGTCGACGTCGGTGCCCTGCCTGCCCTCGGCGTGGTCCTTCATCGCGGCGAACATCCAGTCGTGCAGGCTGCCGTCGATCCCGTCACCGAAGGGCGCGTCCATGCGCTGGTCGGTACCGGCGGCGAACCCGTCGAGCGAGACAGTGACGTTGTGTACGCGGAGCTTCGGCATGACGTCTCCTTCGTGGTGACGGGAGCGGGGCCCTTCCCGCTCTCACCCTTGCGTCGAACGGAGCGGGGGCGGATCGACAGCCCCTCCCGAGCTTCTTCCGGAAGTCCCGTCACCGCGGCGCGCACCCTGCACGGGACCCCTCAGGCGTCGGGGAGCCCGGCCAGCCACTCGATGAGGATGCGGTTGACGTCTTCGCCGCGCTCCTGCTGGATCCAGTGGCCGCAGCCTTCGAGGAGGTGCGAGGAGCGCAGGCCCGGCAGAGTGGTCGGGTAGGCGGCGATGGCGTCGGACAGCCACGTCGTGGACGCGTCCAGGGCGCCGCCGATGAACAGGGACGGCTGGGCGACAGGGGCGCCCGCATGGGCCGCCAGGTCCTTCCAGTCCCGGTCCATGTTGCGGTAGCGGTTGAGCGCTCCGGTCAGTCCCGTACGTTCGAACTCCTCGGCGTACACGTCGAGTTCGGCCTCGTCGAGCCAGGCGGGGAGCCGGCCGGCGGGGAAGCGGTCGCGCATCCTTGCGCCCCGGGGGACGAAGTGCGGGTCGGGTGCGCCGGGCACGGGCATCGTGTCGGCCGACAGCGCGGCGAAGATGCCGGCGAGCCAGCCGCGCACGTCGGGCTCGATCTCGGCCTCCGCCCTTCCCGGCTCCTGGAAGTACGAGACGTAGAGCTCCTCGTCCCCTCCCATGCCCGCGAAGACGTCGCTGGGCCGCGGTCCGCCGGGCGGGGTGTAGGGGACGCTCAGCAGCGCGACCGCGCGGAATACGTCCGGCCTGAGCAGCGCCGAGTCGGCGGCGATGGTCGCGCCCCAGTCGTGCCCGACGAGCACCGCGGACCGCTCGCCCAGGGCATGGACGAGGGCGACGTTGTCGTCCACCAGGTCGAGCATTGCGTACGCGGCCGGGTCCGCGGGCTTCGAGGAGCGGCCGTAGCCGCGCACGTCCAGGGCGACGGCCCGGTATCCGGCCGCCGCGAGCGCCGGCAGCTGGCGGCGCCACGAGTACCAGGTCTCGGGGAATCCGTGGACGAGCAGGACCAGTGGCCCGGTGCCCTGCTCCACGAGGTGGATCCGGCCCGCGGGACCGTCGACGAGTCGGTGCGAGGGTCCCTCGGCCTGCTGCGACATGCGACCTCCTGTAGACATCGTGCGGCCCCACCGGGGGCAACCGGCGGTGGGGGCCCTGACGCCGATCATGCAACGGACCGTCGCACGGCACCGACCCTTCTTGCCGCTTCGGCAAAGAATCCGCTCGGCCGGGGCGGTCCCCCGCGGCGCGTTCGGCTCAGTCGGCCGCGCCGCCGATCATGTCCACCAGTTCCGCGAGCGCGGCGGCCGCCTTCGACAGTCCCGGCGCGGGCGTCACCGGTTCGTCCAGGTAGACGTCCCGCCGAAGTTCGATCATGAGTGCGCTGACCCGCGGGTCCTTGCCGTAGTGCCGCAACGGCACGTACGCCCCGGCGAACGGCGTGTCGAGGGCGATGTCCCCGAGTCCCTCGAAGGCCGCGCGCGCCTGCGCCGGCAAGGCGTCGGGGGTGTGGAAAGGGTCGGTGCCCAGGCACACGGGCGGGCGCGGAGCCGCTCCGTGCAACTCGTAGGGCAGGGCCCGGCTGGGGTACGAGTGCACATCGAGGATCACCGCGCGCCCGGCGGCGACGAGCCGGTCCTCGACGGCGTCCGTCATCGCGTCGGCGTAGGGGTGGAAGTAGGTGTCGAGGAGCTCGGTCCCGTCGGCGGGTGGTTCGGGCCTGAGGAGTCGGCGGTGTGTGGTGCGGGTGTACACCGCGCCCATGCCGACCGCGCTCATCTCCTCTCGTTCGTCGGGAAAGCGTTCGGGGTCCACGACGAGGCGGGACAGTTCGTTGACGAATCGCCAGGGCGTCACTTTCGCTTCACGCGCGGCTAGTTCGGCGATCTCCCGCGTGCGAGCGTCCGTGATCAGGTCCAACTCCCTTTCCAGGGAGGCGTCGTCGAGCACGATGCCCTTCCGGACGCGCGGCGGCACGACGCGCGAGCCGTGCGGTACGTGGAGAAGGACGGGCGATGCCGCGCTCCCCGGAATCAGCCTGTACGACGGCCGGGTGTCCTGTGCGGAACTGTCCGTGGTGTCCATGCCCCCACTCTCCTCCGCCCGATCCCAACTGGTGAAACACGGGGTTACGGCGCCCGGGTGCCACGGGTAGGGTGCCCAGTCATCCACTACTGAACGGCCGTTGAGTAGTGGTGGGGCGGGCCCTGCCGTCCCGCCCGGACCCTGCACATGTGACCTTCGTTCGCGAGGAGTTCTTCACCTTGCCCGACGCACCGTCGAATCTGCTGCGCCACCTCTGGATCCCGCTGGCGGACGGCACACGGCTCGCCGCCCGCGTGTGGCTGCCCGCCGCCGGGAGCCGCCCCGCCCCCGCGGTCCTGGAGTACATCCCGTACCGCAAGAACGACGCGACCGCGGCCCGCGACAACAGCCTCCACGCCCGCTTCGCCGAGGCCGGCTACGCGGCCGTCCGCGTCGACCTGCGCGGCAGCGGCGACTCGGACGGGCTGATGCTCGACGAGTACGCCCGGCAGGAACTGGCCGACGGTGTCGAGGTGATCGACTGGCTGGCGCGGCAGCCGTGGTGCGACGGGAACGTCGGCATGATCGGCAAGTCCTGGGGCGGTTTCAACGGTCTCCAGATCGCGGCTCTGCGCCCGGCCGCGCTCAAGGCGGTCGTCACGGTCTGCTCGACGGACGACCGGTACGCCGACGACGTCCACTACACCGGCGGCTCCCTGATCGCCTCCGAGATGCTGCCGTGGGCGTCGACCATGCTGGCCTACAACGCGCGCCCCGCCGATCCGGCCGTCGTCGGCGACGGCTGGCGCGAGCAGTGGCTCCGGCGAATGGCGGACACCCCCGTGTACGCGGAGGAGTGGGTGCGGCACCAGGCGCGCGACGCGTACTGGAAGCACGGGTCCGTGTGCGAGGACTTCGGCGCGATCCAGGCACCGGTGCTGGCCGTCGGCGGCTGGTACGACCCCTACTGCGGAGCCGTCCTGCGCCTGCTCGAAGGGCTCGAAGTGCCGGTGCGGGGTCTGGTGGGGCCGTGGGCCCACACCTATCCCCACCAGGCCGAGCCGGGTCCCGCCATCGACTTCCACGCCGAGGTCGTGCGCTGGTTCGACCAGTTCCTGCGCGGGCGGGACAGCGGCGCCCTCGACGATCCGGCGCTGCGGGTGTGGATGCCCGAGTGGGCCGCGCCCGGCAGCGATCGCGCCGTGCGTCCGGGCCGCTGGGTCGCCGAGGAGAACTGGCCGTCGCCCCGGATCGAACGGCGCGTGTTCGCCCTGGGCGGCGAGTCGGCGGGAACCGCCGCCGGGACCGATCCGCTGCGTGAGCGCGCCGTGCCCCTCGACAGCACGCGGATGATCGGCACCGCGGGTGGCAGCTGGCTCCAGTTCGGCGACGCGGCAGGTCAGTTCGGTCCGCAGGGCGGTGACGACGGTCTCTCGCACACCTTCACGACCGTGCCGCTCGACGAGAGCGCGGAGATCCTCGGCGTGCCGACCGTGACCCTCCGGGTCAGCGCCGACCGTCCGGAGGCGCAGCTCGCCGTACGCCTCAACGACGTCGCGCCCGACGGCAGTTCACGTCTTGTCACGCGCGGCCTGCTCAACCTCACCCATCGCGACGGCCACGAGGAGCCTCAGGCTCTTGAGCCGGGGCCCGCCTACGAGGTGACGGTGCCGCTGGTGGCGACCGCGCACTCCTTCGCGCCCGGTCACCGCATCCGCGTCGCGGTGTCGGCCTCGTACTGGCCCCTGGCCTGGCCCTCGCCGCGGCCCGTCACGGTCACGCTCCACCCGGCGCCGTCGGCCGCGCTGTGCCTGCCCGTACGCCCGGCGAGCGCCGACGACGCGAAGCTGCGCCCGTACGGGGAGCCCCTGCCGGATCTGCCCGCGCCGCTGCGCCAGTCCCCCGGGGTCACCGGGCGCCACGTCGAGCACGATCCGGTGAGCGGCACGACCGTCGTCACCCTCCGCGTCGACGACGGCGAGTTCACCGACCTCTCGGACGGAGCCTGGCGGCGCACCGACAGCGTCGACCGCTTCACGCTCACCGAAGGCGACCCGCACTCCGCGCTCGTCGAGTGCGAACGCACCGAGGAGGGCGGGCGCGGCGACTGGAGCTGGAAGGTCGTGACGGTCAGCCATATGACAGCGGACGCCACGGCGTTCACCCTCACGAACACCATCACCGCCCACGAGGGGGACGACCGCGTGTACCAGCGCACCACCGATGCCGTGATACCTCGCCGGGGAGTGTGAGCATGCGCCGTCGCACCCTGCTCACCGGCTCCCTCGCCGTCGCGGCCGCCGCCGGGGTGAGCACGGCGGCCGGCTCCGTCGCGGGCACCGGCCCCGTGATCACCGTCGGCTCGAAGCAGTTCACCGAGTCATGGGTGATGGGCGAGCTGTACGCCCAGATCCTCACCGCCCGCGGCTTCGAGGTCGTCCTCAAGTCGAACATCGGCAGCGCCGACATCATCGACCGTGCGCTGCGCAGCCACCAGATCGACCTCTATCCCGAGTACACGGGCGTCATCCTCCAGACGTTCGCGATGCCGAAGCGGATGCCGGTCACGGCGCACGGAACGTACGAGGCGGCGAAGAGGTTCGAGGAGGGGCGCGGTCTCACCCTGCTGAGGCCGACCCCGTTCCAGAACCGCAACGCCGTCGCCGTGCGCAGCTCCGACGCCCGAAAGTACGGGCTGCGGACTGTCGGCGACCTGCGCCGGATGGGGCGGATCTCGTACGCCGAGTACCCCGACAACATCACGGGCCCGCTCGGCTACGACGCCATCGTCAAGGCGTACCGGCTGTCGAGCATGAAGGTGCGGCCGCTCAACATCGGCCTGCAGTACCCGGCGCTCGAGAACGGTGACGTGGACGCCGCCGACGTCTTCACCACCGACCCTCAGCTGCGTCGCTACGACTTCACCGTCCTGGAGGACGACCAGGCGATCTTCGGCTTCCAGAACGTGTCGCCGGTGGTCCGGCGCTCGCTCGTCGAGCGGTACGGCCGCCGGCTCACCGAGCCGCTCGACGCGGTGAACGCGCTGCTCACCGAGAAGGCCATGCAGGCGCTGAACGAGGCCGCCGCCATGATGCGGCTGAGCCCTGCGAAGGTCGCCGACCGATTCCTGCGCGCCAACGACCTGAAGTGACCGAGGAGCCCACGACCATGCAGAGCGCTGCCGACATCGTCTTCGACGCGGCCACCAAGACCTACGCGGGCTCCGCCGAACCCGCCGTGGACGCGCTGTCCCTGACCGTCCCGGCCGGGGAGATCTGCGTCCTGCTCGGGGCGTCCGGCTGCGGCAAGACGACCGCACTCACCCTCGTCAACCGGCTCACCGAGCTGACCTCCGGCGACATCCGCATCGACGGGCGCAGCATCCGCGACCAGGACGTCATCGAACTGCGCCGCTCGATCGGCTACGTCATCCAGCAGGCGGGGCTCTTCCCGCACATGACGATCGAGGAGAACATCGCGACGGTCCCGCAGGTCCTCGGCTGGAAACGGTCGCGGACCGCCGACCGCGTCCGCGAACTGCTCGAACTGGTCGGCCTTCCCCACAAGGAGTACGCGGACCGCTACCCCGCCCAGCTGTCGGGCGGGCAGCGCCAACGCGTCGGCATCGCACGGGCGTTGGCCGCGGACCCGCCGATCATGCTGATGGACGAGCCGTTCGGCGCGCTGGACCCGGTGACGCGCGAGCACATGCAGGACGAGTTCCTGCGGCTGCACGAACAGGTCCGCAAGACCACGCTGTTCGTGAGCCACGACATCGACGAGGCCGTCCGCATGGGCGACCGCGTCGCGATCCTCGCCAAGGGCGGCAGGCTCCTCCAGTACGACTCCCCCGAACGCATCCTGCGCGAGCCCGCGGACGACTACGTGGCGCGTTTCGTCGGCACGGACCGCGGCCTCAAGGCGCTGACGCTGCGCAGCCTCGGCGAGCTGGAGCTCGACCCCGCGAGCGGCGACGACGAGGCGTCGCTCCGCACCGGCGACACCCTGCGGACCGCCCTGTCGGCGCTGCTCGCGGGAGGCGCCGAGCGGCTGCCGGTCGCGGACGAGTCGGGGAAGACCGTCGGCAGCGTGACCGTGGACCTCATCAGGGAGGCGGCGTGAGTTCCGCCCTGCTCACGGCGGCCGGCCCGCGGCCGGTGATCCCCGACTTCGGAACGGTCAGTTCCTGCGTCCGCGACAACGGCCTGTTCTGCGTCGACTGGTTCACCGCCAACTTCTCCAGCATGTTCGGGCCCGCGCTCGTCCAGCATGTGCGGCTCACGGTGATCGCTGTCGGTGTCGGCTTCCTCGTCGCGTTTCCGTTGGCGCTGCTCGCGCACTTCCGGCGCCGTCTGGTGAAGCCGCTCGGCGGTCTGACCTCGTTCCTCTACACGATCCCGCCGATGGCCCTGTTCACGCTGCTCGTCCCGGTGTTCGGTCTCTCCGTCCTCACCGCGGAGATCGCGCTGGTGTCGTACACACTGATGGTGTTGTTCAAGTCGTCGCTGACGGGCCTCGGTGAGGTGCCGGAGGAGGTGCGCCGGGCGGGCGAGGGCATGGGGCTGACCCGGCGCGAGATCCTCTGGCGCATCGAACTCCCGCTGGCCCTGCCCGCGGTGATCAGCGGGCTGCGCGTGGCGACGGTGACCACGATCAGCGTGGTGGAGGTCGCCGCCTTCATCATCGACCAGGGGCTCGGCTCTCCGATCATCCAGGGCCTTCAGTCGCCGTTCAACACCCAGTTCATCGGGGCCGGTCTGCTGGCTGTCGCGCTCGCGCTGGCGGCGGACGGACTGATCGTGCTGGTGGGACGGCTGCTCACGCCGTGGGCCCGGACGCGGAGGACCGTCTGATGCACACCTTCTTCGCCAGTTTCTCGTTCATGGCCGACCACTTCGGGCTCCTGGCCGACCGCACGGTGGACCATCTGAAGCTGTCGGCCGCCGCCGTCGCTGTGGCCCTCGTCCTCGCGCTCCCGCTCGGCGTGTGGCTCGGCCACCGCGGCAAGGGTTCCTTCGTCACCGTCAGCATCTCCAACATCGGCCGTGCGCTGCCGTCGCTGGCGCTCATCGCGATCTTCCTCGGGCTGCTCGGCATCGGATTCGTCAATGTCATGACGGCGCTGGTGGTGATGGCGGTCCCACCGGTGCTCACCCACGCGTACCTCTCGGTGGAGCAGGTGGACCCGGATCTGGTGCGCGCCGGGCGGGGCATGGGCCTGACGGAGTGGCAGATCCTCACTCGCATCGAACTGCCCCTCGCCCTGCCGGTGCTCTTCACCGGCATCAGGATCGCGGCGGTGTACGTCATCTCCAGCGCGACCCTGGCCGCGGTCGCCGGCGGCGGCGGACTCGGCGACATCATCCTCAACCAGGTGTCGTACGGCCTGTCGGGGGTGATCGCCGCCGCTCTGTGGGTGGCCGTCCTGGCGCTGGCCGCGGACGGCCTGTTCGGAGCGCTCCGCAACCGGCTCACCCCGCGCGGGGTCCTCGCGGGACGGAGTGTGTGACCGGTACACCGCTGTCGGGGAGAACACGCCGCACTGCGGTGCGAGGACATCCATGCGGGGCAGGAGCGGACCGCCTAGGCGGGGGCCGGCCGCCATGACGGTGAGCGCCCCAGGATCGCGACGATCTCGTCCAGGCGGGACCCTCCGCCGGCGGCCGTGACCGCCGGCGCGAAGGCCGCACGGGGGCCGCGGCGCGCCTCCCCTGCGGGCACCGCTCGTGCCACGGCGAGTGCCACGCCGAGGAGGCCGGGGTCGAACGTCACCGTGTGCCCCAGCGTCCGCGCCACGTCCCAGGAGTGCACGACGTAGTCGATGAAGTGGAAGCTGACGGCCTGTGCTCCCGGGAAGGGTCCGCCGTCGCGGATCTCCGGGAGGGGGAACGCCCGCTCCGTCACTCCGTCGACGGCGAAGGCCTCCAGGACGTGGCGGGCGGCCTCGCGGTACGTCGCGACGGGGTCGTCCCCGAGCGGACGCGGCCGCCACAGGGCGATGTCCTTCTCCCCGCGCGAGGCCGCCGCGAATCCGTGGTGCTGCGCCGTCATGTGGCCGAGCAGGTCACGCAGCGTCCACCCGGCGCACGGGGTCGGCCGGGCCAGGTCCCCGGCCGTCGCCCGCGCCACCACGTCGACGCTCGCACGCACCGCCTCCGCGTCCAGGGCCACCAGATCCTTATTCGTAGGCATGCGCTTATCATCTGCCCGCACCTATCGCATGTCAACGTCTATCATCGGCGCGTGATGGCCAAGAACGGCGGACGCCGCGACCTCGCCGCGATGCTGCAGCCCCTGGTGCGGTCCCTCATCGCCGCCGAGCTGCCGGTGCTCGCTTCGCACGGGATCTCGATGTGGGGATACGTCGTCCTCAGCGCCCTGGACGACGGCCCCGTCCGAACCCAGGCCGCGCTCGCGACAGCGATCGGCGCGGACAAGACCCGGATCATCTCCACGCTGGACACGCTGCAGGAGTCCGGTCTGATCTCCCGCACCCCGGACCCTCACGACCGACGGGTCCGACTCCTCTCCATCACCGACGACGGCCGGCGCGTGCGCAGGTCCGCGCAGGCCGGCATCCACGCGCACGAGGACCGCCTCCTGGCCCGGCTCCCCGCGGCCGACCGCCGGGTCTTCCTCGACGCGGTCCGCACCCTCACCCCGGACGCGGACACGCCCTAGTCGGTCCCCGCCCCCAGGTGGCCGAGCACCGAGCGCACCGCCCGTCGCACCGCGTCGCGCGACGCGTCGGTCGGGTCGACCGTCTCGAAGCCGTGGTGGCCGAGCGGCACGTCGATCACCTCCAGGGCCGCGCCGCAGTCCGCGGCCGCGGACACGAACTCCTCGACCGTCACCGCGATTTCAGGGCGTTCGAGCCCCACCCGCGTCAGCACGATCGGCAGCCGCCCCGCACCGCGCACCGCCGCCGCCGGGCGGAACCGGCCGCCGGCGAGCCCCCAGCCCGGCAGCGGCGCGAGAATCGGGTAGGAGGCCGCCACGCATCGCAGCCAGGACGGCGGAGCCGCGAGCCAGTCGGCCGCAAGGAGCCCTCCGGCCGAGACGAACCACAGCGCGACGCGCTCGCCGTCCACCCGTGGATCGGCCCGTACGAGCTCGATCGCCTCGGCGATGTCGTCGGCGGCCCGCCCGTACGCGGTCAGCTCGTGGAGCCGGTGGTCCACGGTCACGCCGACGGCCCCCAGGTTCGCCGCGTACTGCGCATAGCCCACGAAGGCCGGCCAGTCGCGCGGTGTCGGACGGGCACCGGCCGGTACCGGTCCGCCGTGGACGAACACCACAGCCGGCCGGGGATCGTCGGCGTCCGGCAGATGCAGGTCGACGCGGCCGGTCCGCTCCCGGGGCCGCTCCTCGACGTCCATGAGGAACGGCCGCAGATGCGTGGGCTGCTCGCGCACGGCGGCCACCCGGTGTCCCTTCCCCGCGGCCGCCCGCAGCAGTACGTCCACGAGCTCGCGCGGAGCGGAGAGCATCGGCCAGTGCCCGGTCTCGAGTTCGAAGAAGGTGACACGCGGGTCGGCGAGCGCCTGGAACGCGGGATCACCCAGGCCCACCCTGGCCTCGACCACGGCGATGCTCGACCCGTTGGCCGTGCACAGGACGCCGGTCGTCGGCACTTCGGCGACCGCGCCCGACAGCCGCAAGGGCTGGGTGAGCGTGGGCAGGGGCTGGGGAACGGCCTGTTCGGTCAGCCGCGCCAGCGCGTCGTCCGGGAGGCCTGCGACGCTGCCCCAGCGCTGCCACTCCTGCACCGTCGGCGCGGGCAGCGTGCCGGCCCCGTTTTCCCGGGCCAGGCTCAGCACCCGCTCGCGGTCCGTCTGGTCGGGCACCAGCTTGAGGGCCGGGTCGCCGTCCTCGGGGACGCCGACATCCACGTGGACGATCCTGGAGATCCGCCCGGGGCGCCGGTCCGCGGCACCGCGCACCGGGTGGATGCCGTAGCAGTGGCCGACGAGGACCACGTCCTGCCCCTCGACCCGGTCGATCAGCCGGACCAGCTCCTCGATGTGCGTCTGCAGGTCCACGCCCGGCTCCGCCGCACCACCGCCGCCGTCCATGCCGGTGAGCGTCACTTCGTACGCCCGCGCCCCCGAGTCCCGCAGCCCGGCGGCCACTTGCCGCCATACCCAGCCGCCGGTGTGGGCCCCCGCCACCAGAATGAACGCTGTCATGTCCGTCTCCTCCCACGCCGTGGTCCGCGGACCGGCCGGTCCGCGCTCGCCGGTACCGTAGGAACTCCCCCTGAGGGAGGTTCAAGCCGTGGGCGCCGACAGCATGTGGTCCATCGGGGAGCTCGCCGAGCGCGCGGGTGTCACCGTCAAGACAGTCCGCTTCTACTCGGACCGCGGCCTGTTGCCCGAGGGCCCCCGCAGCACAGGCGGCCATCGCCGGTACGGGCCCGAGGCGCTCGACCGGCTCCGCGTCATCCGCTCCCTGCGCGCCCTCGACCTGCCGGTGCCGGACGTGCGCCGGGTCCTGGGCGAGGAGGACGGGCTGGACGACGCTCTCGAGGACGTCGTCGCGGGGCAGTTGCGCGACATCGGCTCTCAACTGGCCGCGCTGCGCTGGCGGGAGGCCGCACTTCAGCTGCTCCAGGACTGCACGCCCGCCGAGCGCGCCGAGCGGCTGCTGCTCGTCGGCGCGATGTCCGCCCCGCCCGGCACGGCCGCGCCGGCCCGGTTCTGGCGTCGCTGGCTGCCGCCCCGCATGCCCGCACGGGTCGTCTCCGCCGTCCTCGACCAGGCCGTCCCGCAGCCCCCGGCGGACCCGACTCCGGCCCACGTCCTGACCTTCGCCCGGCTGCACGCCTTCACCTCGCGTTCCTGCGAGGGCGGCGATCGCGGCCAGCCGGCGGCGCACCGTGCCGAGGCCGGGTTCCGCCCCGGGGTGCTCTACGAGGGGCTCAGCGAGGCCTACGCGCTGGCGGCGCCCCACCTGTGCGCCCAGCGGTCACCCCGGGAGGGCGAGGCGCTGGACTGCTTCGTCTCCGCCTACGCCACCTCGCGGGGCGTACGTGACACCCCCGCGTTCCGCCGTGCGCTCAGCGAGGTGCTGGCCGCCGATCCGCGGATCGACCACTACTGGCAGCTCGTCGCCGAACTGACCGGTCCTTCGCGGCCGACGCCGGGTGCCGCCCACGACTGGCTCTGCGCGTCACTCGACGGCCAGGTCGGGCGTGGGCCCGGGTGAGGGTGGCCCCCCTCAGCTCCGGTTAATCGCTGGGCCTGCGCCCTCGGTGTCCGTATCTTGGCGCAAACGGCGGACACGCCGCGCGGCTCGACGCGAAAGGCTCCCATGTGTGCTCGTAAGCTGCGGCCCGAAGAGGCGGACATCGACGCCACGTTGGTGCGCCGGCTCGTCGACGCCCAGTTCCCGCAGTGGGCGGGTCTGCCGCTCACCGAGGTCGTCTCGGCGGGTACGTCCAACGCCATGTACCGCCTCGGCGAGGACATGGCCGTACGGCTCCCGCGCCTTGAGGGCCCCGCGCAGGACGTGGACAAGGAGCACCGCTGGCTGCCTCGGCTCGCCGGAGCGCTCCCCGTGGCCGTCCCCACTCCGCTGGGCAAGGGCACTCCCGGCGAGGGCTACCCGTGGCCGTGGTCCGTCTACCGCTGGCTCGACGGCACCAACCCCGCCCCCGGCCTCACCTGCGAACCGGCCCTGTTGGCCGAGGACTTGGCGGAGTTCGTCACCGTTCTCCAGGGCGTGGATCCCACCGATGGCCCCGCCTCCTACCGCAGCGAGCCGCTGGCCGAGCGGGACGACGTGACGCGTTCGGCGATCCACGAGCTGCGGGCGGAACTGGACGGGGACGGGGCGACCGCCGTCTGGGAGTCGGCCCTGGCTGCGCACGGGTGGGCCGGGCCCACCGTCTGGATCCACGCGGATCTGCAGCCCGGGAACGTCCTCGTCGCGGACGGACGGCTCAGTGCGGTCATCGACTTCGGGTGCCTCGGCCTGGGCGACCCGGCGGTCGACCTCATCGCGGCCTGGTACCTGCTGCCCGCCGGCGCGCGCGAGGTCTTCCGCACCGGCTCGGGCGCGGACGACGACGCCTGGGCGCGGGGCCGCGGCTGGGCCCTGTCGGTCGCCCTCCTGGAGCTCCGGCACTACCGGGAGAGCAACCCGGTGATGGCCTCCATCGCCCGCCATGTGATCGCGGAGCTCCTCGCCGACGGCACGGCGTCGGCGGCGGTCTGACGATCCGTCCTGCCGGCACCGCCCCCGGGTTCAGTCCGCAGCCGCGCGCAACCACTCGTCCAGGACGGCGAAGTCCGCTTCGGTGAGGCCCTGTCGAGGGTCGACGCGATGCAGCAGGGCGCCTTCCGCGTGATGCGCGTGGACCCAGGCGCGGTCGATGTCGGTGATCTCGTCGTCGACCCACGCGAAGGGACGGCCCTTCGCCCGGCCGACCAGGGCGCGGGTCTTCCAGTGGAGTCCGCGGGCGTCGCGCCCCTCCTCCCGCACGTCCCGCACCGGCGGATCGGGCCAGTCCACGACCGGCAAGGGCGGCAGTCCGAGCAGCGGGGCGACGCAGGCGTTCGCGTCGTCCATCCAGGTCGTCGCCCAGACGAGCTCGCACGGGAGCGCCGCGAGCCGTGGCCCGTACTCGGGATTGATCCTGGCCAGCAGGGGGTTCAGGTCCGCGCCCAGCGGGTCGGGGCATCCCGGTCGGGGCATCGGATACGTCGGGTAGCGCTCGGGCGGGCCACCGAACGGAATCAGCGGCCCGTCGACATCGAGGAAGAGCAGCGGAAGGTGCGCGGATCCGGTCACTTCGGCACAGTATCGACTCGGGGACCACGCCTTTGCCCGCGCCGCTAGTGTGACGGGCATGACTGGGGACATCGATCCTGCGGACAGCCGTGAACTGCCGGGCGGCATGGCGAACGCGGGCGCGGTCGTGCGGCGGGGCGAGCTGGTCGAGCGGCCGGCGCCACCGAATGTCCGGGCGCTCCACGCGTACCTTCAGGCGCTGAGGCGCAACGGATTCGACGCGGCTCCGGTGCCGGTCGGCGTCCGTGCCGACGGGCGTGAGCGGCTGGGGTTCATCCCCGGTGACGTGGCTGTGCCGCCGTTCCCTCGATGGGCCATGTCAAAGACCGCGCTCCGGTCGGTCGGAGGCCTGCTGAGACGCCTGCACGAGGCGAGCGCGGGCGTCCGCGTGGACGTGTCCGCCGGCTGGGCCGGGGAGCTCGCCGATCCCGAGGGCGGAACGATGCTGTGCCACAACGACGTGTGCCCGCCGAACGTCGTCTTCCGGGACGGCCGCGCCGTGGCCCTGATCGACTTCGACCAGGCGGCACCGGGGCGCCCGGTCTGGGATGTCGCGATGACCGCCGGTTACTGGGTCCCCATGCTGGACCCCGAGTCCGCCGCCCCGCTGTATCCGTTACGGGCCACCTCCCATGCGTCCGACGCCTCTGCCCGGCTGCGCCTCCTCGCGGACAGTTACGGGCTCTCGCCGCGGGAGCGCGCCGAACTGCCGGAGGTCGTCGAGCAGGCCGCCGAGGTGTGCCGGGCGTTCGTCGCCCGGCGCGTGGCCGAGGGGCACCCCGCCTACGCACAGGCGCTGCGCGACCGCGGCGGCTGGGAGCGCTGGGACCGGATCCAGGCGTGGCTCGGCGCCCGGCGCGAGACGTTCCGGGCCGCGCTGCTCGCGGGCGTCGACACCGGGTCGGTCCGTCCCCTTCCGCCCCCGTGAGGTTCCCGAAACCGCCGATTAATCAAGCAGGCCGTGAATAGGGCTGGTTGACGGGGTGAAGAGTGCGCAACCATGTCCCCATGACCGCGGCCCATCGCGCCATGACCCAGCTGGAGTCGTGGCCGAACCTGGTAAGTGGCTCTCCCCGGTGCGCCGTAGGGCGCTCCTTCGGGACAGCGGGGTGCGACATCGTGCATTTCCATGCCAACGATGCGGCAGATCTGTACCTCACCCGGACGGCGGTCGAACGCCTCCTTCCGCAGCTGCTCGACAGCACCGCGATCCGGGTGCGCCCCGGCGCCTCGTGGATCACCGTGCTGCTCGACTGCGACGACGACGTGGCGCTCCTGCTGACCCTCATCAGCGTGGCGCTGAAGGAACACGACGCGGTCAGGGGGCTCGAGGAGGAGCGCGGCGGACCGCGCACCCCCCGTACGGCTGCGCCCTGCGACTGGGAACCGCGGGCGACGCCTGCCCCGCGCGCGGCAGCGCCGGTGGCAGCGTCCGTTCATCACGGCCGCGTTCACGACGCGTGGAAGGCCGTCGGCCGGATGCTGCCGCACGGGCACTGACGGGCGCGCCGGGGTGCGTGAGCGGGAGTGCGTGACGGGGACTCGGCAACCGACCTCGGTCACACGTCAGTTGCCCCTGCTCGTCTCCATCTCGGCGCCCCGCGCCGCCCCCGTGCTGTCGCGCTCGATCAGGCGCGGCAGCGGCACCTGCACGGTCCGCGAGGGACCGCCGTCCAGGAGCGACGTCAGTTCCTGGGCGGCGGTGCGGCCGAACTGGACCGTGTCGCGGGAGAGCGCCGACAGCCAGGGCTTGACCATGCGGCACAGCGGGGAGTCCTCCCAGGCCACCACCGAGACGTCGCCGGGCACCGAGAAGCCCTGCTCGCCGGCCGCGGCGACGCCGGCGACCGCCATCACGTCGTTGTCGTAGACGAGCGCGGTCGGCGGTGCGTCGCCCTCCATGACACGGCGGGTGACCGCGGCGCCTTCGGCGTCCGAGTAGTCCGTGGTCACGGAGCGCACCTCGGTCAGCCCGCGCCGCTCGGCCTCGGCGCGCAGGGTGCGGATGCGCCGCTCGGTGTGCGCGAGGCCCGGCAGGCCGGCGATGTGGACGATGCGGCGGTGCCCGAGCGCGTACAGCTCGTCGACGAGCGACGCCATCGCTCCGGCGTCGTCCGCCCACACCGTCGACATGCCCGGGTGCTCCGCGTCGGGCACTCCGCCGATCACCACGGCGGGCAGCCCGAGTTCGTCGAGGAGGGCGGGGCGCGGGTCGGCGGTGCGGGGGTCGACGACGAGCACACCGTCCACCCGGTGTTCGGCCCACCAGCGCCGGTAGACGGCGCACTCCGCCTCGACGTCCTCCACCACCTGGAACAGCAGGCCGAGGTGACGCTCCGCCAGGACCTCCTGGATGCCCGAGATGAGCTGGAGGAAGAACGAGTCCACGCCGAGCGTGTCCGCGGGGCGGGCCACGACCAGACCGACCGTGGCGGCTCCCTCGCCGGACAGGGCGCGGGCCGCGGTGCTGGGCCGCCAGCCGAGCTGTTCGGCAACCCGCCGCACCCGGTCGCGGGTGACCTCGGAGACCCCTGGCCGGTCGTTGAGCGCGAAGGACACGGCGCTCTCCGAGACACCCGCCCTGAGCGCGATGTCCTTCATGGTCGGTCGGCGCGCGGGAGACCGCTTGGCTGGCACAGCTGCCCCTTTCCCCGTGGAACCCCGGCGGGTTCCGGCACCAGCGTAGCGCATGCGACCCACGCACTAATGCGCTTGAGTTGAAGACTCTAAAGCGCATTAGTCTCGGACTGCAAAAGGTCTACTCCACCGCCCTGAGCTGCAACTATCCCAGGTGAAGCCCAACAGTTTCCGAGAATGCATTGACTTTTTCCGTGATCGCAATGCAGGGTCTGCACGGCAACATTCGACGCCGCCACAAAGGAGCCGTGTCACCGTGCCCATCTCTCGCAGAGCACTAGCCGCTGCCGCCGCCATCGCTGTCGTCCTGCCGCTGAGCGCGTGCGGCTCCGGGGGTGACGACAGCGGCTCGACGGACGCGTCGGGCAAGATCGAAGGCAACATCACGTTCCAGACGTGGAATCTCAGGGCCAACTTCAAGCCGTACTTCGACGGCCTGGTCAAGGACTTCGAGAAGAAGTACCCCGGTACCCATGTGAAGTGGATCGACCAGCCCGGCGAGGGGTACGCCGACAAGATCAGCGCGGACGCCGCGGGCGGCACGCTGCCCGACGTCGTCAACGTCTCCCCCGACCTCGTGGCCCCGCTCGCCAAGGCCGGCCTCGCACTCGACCTCGACAAGGCGGCGCCGAAGTACAAGAAGGAGTACCTGCCGGGCGCCTGGGCGAGCCACCAGATACCGGGCATGGACGGCACGTACGCCTTCCCCTGGTACCTCAACACCGGACCGCTGTTCTACAACAAGGGCCTGTTCAAGAAGGCCGGACTCGACGCGTCCAAGCCCCCGAAGACGTACGACGCACTGTTCGACGACGCGCTCCTGCTCGCGAGGAAGAGCAAGGGCAAGGTGGCCACGCTGGCCAACGTCCCCACCATCGAGGACTTCGGCCGCTACGGCGCCCCGCTCATGAACAAGGAGGGCACCGGCTTCGCGTTCAACGACGCCAAGGGTGTCGAACTCCTCACCAAGTACAAGGAGTTGTACGACGCCAAGGCGCTCGACCCGCAGGCTCTGACCGCGACGCCCGAGTCGACCGGCAAGAAGTTCCTGACCGGGGCCGTGGCGATGAACCCGGGCAGCGCGCTCGACCTGTCGAAGTTCAAGAAGGAGGCGCCGAGCCTCTACAAGAACATCGGGATCACGGACCAGATCACCAGCACCGGCAAGGTGAACATGTACGTGATGGGCGTGATGGTGAACTCGCGCACCAAGCAGAAGCCCGCGGCCGTGGCCTTCGCGCACTACGTCACCGACGCGCAGCACCAGATGGAGTTCGCCAAGAAGGTCGCCATCTTCCCGAGCACCGCCGGCTCCCTGGACGACCCGTACTTCACCAAGCAGGACGGGTCGGACGAGACGCGGGTGCGGATCGCCGCGGCCGACTCCCTGAAGTCCGCGGTCAACTACACGCCGGTCCTGTTCAGCGAGCAGATGAAGACCGAGCTGCGGAACTCCGTCGCCAAGGCCCTGCAGGGCAAGGAGAGCCCCAAGACCGCTCTTGACAACGCTGTCAAGGCCTGCGACCGGCTGCTCCAGCAGCAGGGCTGAGCCCCGGAGCCGTACATCATGACGAGTCCCCTTCCGACCGTGAAGACCGCCGCCGAGACCTCGCCGAACACAGAGGTGACGCGATCCCCGAAGACCTCGGGCGCGCGGCCCGCCGGCCGCGTCAGGCGCCATCTGCCCACCAGCCCCTGGCTGTTCGCCGCCCCCGGGCTGCTGGTCGTCGCCGTCTTCATCCTGTATCCGTTCGTCTCCACCGTGGTCAACTCCTTCACCGACCGGCGGACCCTCATCCCCGGCGAGTTCGTGGGCCTGGCCAACTTCCGGGAGCTGCTGCACGACGACATGTTCTGGACAGGGCTGCGCAACAGCGTCCTGTACATGGTCGGGGTCGTCCCCGCCCTCGTACTCCTCCCGCTGCTGCTCGCCCTCCTCGTCCAGAAGAACATCCCAGGCATCACCTTCTTCCGGTCGGCCTTCTACACGCCGGTGGTCGCGTCCATCGTCGTGGTCGGCCTCATCTGGGTGTGGATGCTGGACGAGCGCGGCCTGGTGAACTCGGCTCTCGAAACCGTGGGGATCGGCAGGGTCGGCTTCCTCAGCGACCAGTGGCTGCTCCTGTTGAGCGCCATGGCCGTCACGGTCTGGAAGGGCCTCGGCTACTACATGATCATTTATCTCGCGGCACTGGCCAACGTCCCGCGCGAGCTGCACGAGGCCGCCTCGGTGGACGGTGCGGGCGCGGTGCGCCGCTTCTTCACCGTCACCGTGCCCGCCGTACGCTCCACCATGGTCCTGGTCGCCGCGCTCTCCTCGGTCGCCGCCTTCAAGGTGTTCTCCGAGGTCTATCTGATGGCGGGGCCGAACGGTGGCCCCGCGGGCGAGGACACCACGCTCGTGATGCTCGTGCAGCGCACCGGCACCGGCCTGACCGGCCGCGTCGGCTACGCGTCGGCGATCTCCGTCGTCGTCTTCGTCGTCACCGTCGCGCTGATGCTGCTCGTGCTCCGCGCCGACCGGAAGGAGGACGCGTGAGCGTCACCGAGGACGTCCGCCCCACAACAGGCGGGACGCGCGCGCCGGTTCGACGGCGCCGTGCGCCACGCATCGCCGACGAGAACGGCCGGCGCATCCGCGTCTGGGAGCTCGTGCTGCGCTACACGCTGCTGCTCGCCGTGCTCGCGATCACCGTCGGGCCGTTCCTCTGGCAGCTGTCCACCTCGCTCAAGGGGACGCACGAGGACATCTTCAGCTCCCCGCCCACGTTCCTGCCGGCCGACCCCACGCTCCACAACTACGAACGCGTCGCCGACACCATTCCCGTCTGGGACTACGCGTTCAACTCACTGAAGGTCGCCACCGCCAACGTGGTCACCAACTGCGTCGGCTCCGCGCTCGCCGGCTACGCCCTCGCCCGGCTGCGCTACCGCGGCCGGAAGATCGCCACCCTCGTGTTCATCCTCGCGATGCTGGTACCCGTCGAGAGCATCGTGATCGCGCAGTTCACGACGATGCGCGAACTCGGCCTCAACAACACGCTCGTCGGCGTGGTCCTGCCGGGCTGCATCGCCGCCATGAACGTCCTGCTGATGCGCAACGCGTTCCTCAACCTGCCCTACGAGATCGAGGAGGCGGCCTACGTGGACGGGGCGAACGCCTGGCAGCGGTTCCTGCGGATCGCGCTGCCGTCCGTGAAGGGCACCCTCGCGGTGGTCGCGATCTTCGCCTTCATGGGCGCCTGGGACGACTTCCTGTGGCCGCTCATCGTGCTCAGCGACCCGGCGAAGTTCACCCTGACCATCGGCCTGAACTATCTGCACGGCACGTTCGCCAACGACGAGCGGATCGTCGCGGCCGGCACGATCATCGCCGTCGCGCCGCTGATCGTCCTCTTCGCCTGTCTGCAGCGCTACTTCTTCCGCGGGGTCGGCGAGGGAGCCGTCAAGGGCTGACGCCCGCACCGCGGACACCTCTCACCGAGGCCCCCACGTACACAGAACCAGGACTCCGCATGACTTCTGCCGTGCGCTTCGGCGTGAACTACACCCCCAGCCAGGGGTGGTTCCACCACTGGCTCGACTTCGACCTCGACGCCGTGCGCGCCGATCTCGACTCGATCGCCGCGCTGGGCCTCGACCACATCCGGGTGTTCCCGCTGTGGCCCTACTTCCAGCCCAACCGCACCCTGATCCGTCCACGCGCCGTCGAGCAGCTCGTCCAGCTCGCCGACGCGGCGGCCGAACGGGGGCTCGACGTGAACGTGGATGGCCTGCAGGGCCATCTGTCGAGCTTCGACTTCCTGCCCGCGTGGACACAGACGTGGCACCGCCGGAACCTCTTCACCGACCCGGAGGTGGTCGAGGGCCAGGAGGCGTATCTGCGCACCCTCGCGGGGGCACTCGCCGACCGGCCCAACTTCATCGGCATGACCATCGGCAACGAGGTCAACCAGTTCGCGTCGGGCCCGCATCCCGACCCGGACCGCATCACGCAGGAACAGGCCGGGAGTTGGCTGCGCCGGGTGCTCGCCGCGTGCGAGGAGGGAGCGCCCGGGCGGACCCATCTGCACGCCTCGTACGACGCCGCCTGGTACCAGGACGACCAGCCGTTCACGCCCGCGCACTCCGCACGGCTCGGCGCGCTCACCGCGGTGCACTCGTGGGTGTTCAACGGTACGGCACAGCGCCACGGCCGCACCGGGACGGCGACCGAGCACCACGCCGCATATCTCGTCGAGCTGTCCAAGGCCTGGGCCGGCGATCCGCACCGGCCCGTCTGGCTCCAGGAGGTCGGCGCGCCCGCGCCCCTCGTCCCGGCCGAGCACGCGGCCCACTTCACCGAATCGACCGTCGAGAACGCCCTCGACTGCCCGGACCTGTGGGGCGTGACCTGGTGGTGCTCGCACGACGTCAGCCGCGATCTCGCCGACTTCCCGGAACTCGAGTACAGCCTCGGCCTGTTGACGAGCGACCGGCGGCCCAAGCCCGCCGCGAAGGCACTCGCCCGCGTCGTCGCGGACCGGCGTGCCCGACCCCGTACGCCCGCGCCGCGCACCACCGCCCTCGTCGTCGACGCCGGTGACGACGAGGCCGCCCCGCGCCGCTCGGTATGTGCCCCCGGCGGCGCCGTCTTCGAGGCCTTCGCCCGGCTCACCGCCGACGGGGTCCGGCCCACCACGGTCCTCGCGAGCCGCGCCGACGACAAGGAACATCTGGCGGCGCGCGGCATCACCGAAGTGGTCGCACCCGACCATGTCACGCGGCCCGTCGGCTCGGCGCCGTAATGGATCGTCCCCGATGCCCACCGCACGATTCGAGGTGCGCCGCGTCGGGGAGTTGTACAGCGTCCCGTCCGCCCCCCCGCCTCGTAACCACCCTCACCTCGGACCTTACGGAGTACCCCTCATGCATGACGACCGCACGCTGGTCGAAGCCCGTCTCAAGCGCGTCCTCGACGAGCGCATCCGACCCGCCGTGTATCCCGAGTCCGTTCCGCTGGAGGTCGCGGTGTGGAACGCGCCCGGCGAGCCGGTGCCGGTCGCCGAAGGGCTCGCGGCGACGCCCGCGCCCATCGCGGTGGGCGCGCGCTGGGGCGCTCCGTGGGCCACCTGCTGGTTCCGCGTGACGGGGACCGTGCCCGAGGCCTGGGCGGGCCGGACCGTCGAGGCGATCCTCGACCTCGGCTTCGACGAGAACATGCCCGGCTTCCAGTGCGAGGGCCTGGTCTACCGCCCGGACGGCACCCCGGTGAAGGGGCTCAACCCCCGCAACCAGTGGGTGCGCGTCGGCGCCCCCGTGGAGGGCGGCGAGGAGGTCCGCCTGCACATCGAGGCGGCTTCCAACCCGGTCATCCTCGACTACCACCCCTTCCTGCCCACGCAGTTGGGCGACAAGGAGACCGCGGGCAGCGAGCCGCAGTACACGCTGGCCCGGATGGATCTCGCGGTCCTCGACGAGACCGTGTGGCAGCTGGTCATGGACCTCGAGGTGCTCGGCGAGCTGATGGCCGAGCTGCCGGTGGAGTCCGCGCGGCGCTACGACATCCTGCGCGCCGTCGAGCGCGCCCTCGACGCGGTCGACCTCCAGGACGTGAACGGCACGGCGGCGGCCGCCCGCGAGCAGCTCACGGACGTCCTGTCCGCTCCCGCCGTCCCGTCGGCGCACCGCATCAGCGCCGTCGGCCACGCGCACATCGACTCGGCGTGGCTGTGGCCACTGCGCGAGACGGTACGCAAGGTGGCGCGCACCACGTCCAACATGACGGCGCTCCTCGAGGACGAACCCGACTTCGTCTTCGCGATGTCGCAGGCCCAGCAGTGGGCCTGGGTCAAGGAGCACCGGCCCGAGGTGTGGGCGCGGGTGAAGAAGGCGGTCGCCGACGGCCGGTTCGTGCCGGCGGGCGGCATGTGGGTGGAGTCGGACACCAACATGCCGGGCTCGGAAGCGATGGCCCGTCAGTTCGTGCACGGCAAGCGGTTCTTCCTCGACGAGTTCGGCATCGAGAACGACGAGGCGTGGCTGCCCGACACCTTCGGGTTCGCCGCGGGACTGCCGCAGATCATCAAGGCCGCGGGCTCCAAGTGGCTGCTCACACAGAAGATTTCGTGGTCGCAGACCAACAAGTTCCCTCACCACACCTTCCAGTGGGAGGGCATCGACGGCACCCGGATCTTCACGCACTTTCCGCCCGTGGACACGTACAACTGCTCCATGAAGGGCAGCGAGATCGCCCACGCGGCGAAGAACTTCAAGGACAAGGGGGTCGCCCGGCACTCGCTCGCGCCGACCGGCTGGGGTGACGGGGGCGGCGGCACGACCCGGGAGATGGTCGCGAAGGCGGCCCGCCTGCGTGACCTCGAAGGGTCCGCGCAGGTGGTCTGGGAGACGCCGGAGGAGTTCTTCAAGAAGGCGGAGGCCGAGTACCCGAACCCGCCGGTCTGGGTCGGCGAGCTCTACCTCGAACTCCACCGCGCCACACTCACCAGCCAGGCCAGGACGAAGCAGGGAAACCGGCGCAGCGAGCACCTCCTGCGCGAGGCCGAACTGTGGGCGGCGACCGCGGCGGTGCGGGCGGGATTCGCCTACCCCTACGAGGAGTTGGACCGGATCTGGAAGACGGTCCTGCTGCACCAGTTCCACGACATCCTGCCCGGCTCGTCGATCGCCTGGGTGCACCGCGAGGCACGCAGGACGTACGAGCGGGTCGCGACGGAGCTGAACGGCATCATCGGCGCGGCCCAGCGCGCGCTGGCCGGTGAGGGCTCGGGGACGCTCGTCTTCAACTCGGCGCCGCACACCCGCGACGGTGTACCCGCGGGCGGCGCCCGCACTGCGGTCGTCGAGGGCGAGGCCGCGATCGCTTCGCGCGCGGCGGGCGGATTCGTGCTGGAGAACGGGCTGTTGAGGGTCGAGATCGACGGCCGGGGCCTGGTCGTGTCCGCGTACGACCTCGTCGCGGGGCGCGAGACCGTGGCCCCGGGCCGGGCCGCGAACCTGCTGCAGATCCACCCGGACTTCCCGAACATGTGGGACGCGTGGGACGTGGACGAGTTCTACCGCAACACGGTCACCGATCTGGTGGACGCCGACGAGGTGGCTCCGGGAGACGGCGCCTCGGTGCGGATCGTGCGCACCTTCGGCGACTCGCGCGTCACCCAGGTCCTCTCGCTGGCAGCCGGTGAGCGGCGGCTCGGGATCGACACGGAGGTCGACTGGCACGAGACGGAGAAGTTCCTGAAGCTGGCGTTCCCGCTGGACATCCACGCCGAGCGGTACGCGTCCGAGACACAGTTCGGGCACTTCTACCGCCCCACGCACACCAACACCAGCTGGGAGGCCGCCAAGTTCGAGGCGTGCAACCACCGCTTCGTGCACATCGAGGAGCCCGGCTGGGGCGTCTCGCTCGTGAACGACTCGACGTACGGCCACGACGTGACGCGGACCGTGCGGGACAGCGACTCGGGCACGACGACCACCGTCCGCGTCTCGCTGCTGCGCGCGCCGCGCTTCCCCGACCCCGAGACCGACCAGGGCGTGCACCGTTTCCGGCACGCGCTGGTGCCGGGCGCGGCCATCGGCGACGCGGTCCGCGAGGGGTACCGGATCAACCTGCCGGAGCGGCAGGTGACCGGCTCCAGCGAGGTCGCTCCGCTGGTGGGCGTCGACCACGACGCGGTGGTGGTGACGGCGGTCAAGCTGGCCGACGACGGCAGCGGCGACGTGGTGGTCCGCTTCCACGAGTCCCGCGGCGGACGGGTGCGCGCCACACTCACGGCGGGCTTCGAGGTCGCGGCCGCGGTGGCGGCGGACCTCCTCGAGCGTCCGCTCGCCGACGCGGCGGCCCCGGAGCGCGACGGCGAGCGCATCACGCTGACGCTGCGCCCCTTCGAACTGGTGACACTGCGTCTGAAGCGGGCCTGATCAGGGTGTCGTCCGGTGGGCCGGTCCGGTGACCGGCCCACCGGACGGCGCGTTCAGCCCTCCGTGCCGCGTGCTGCCCTGGCCTGCCGGGACAGCAGGACCAGGCTGCGTGCCTCGACCAGTAGGTCGGTGCCCGGCTTGTGCTCCGTCTCGTCCGCGACGCCCTGCGGGTCGGCGGTGTCGATCCGGGTCGTCCAGCGCTCGCCGTAGGTGGCGTCGGGGAGACGGAAGCGGACCGGCTTCCAGTAGCTGTTGAGGAGCAGGAGGAACGAGTCGTCGACGACCGGCCGCCCGTAGGGGTCCGGCTCGGCGATGGCGTCTCCGTTGAGGAACACGGCCACCGAGTGGGCGTCGCCGCGCTGCCAGTCGTCGTCCGTCATCTCGCGCGCGTCCGGGCGCAGCCACACGAGGTCGGGCAGGGGCTGGCCCTCGTGGGTGTGCGTGTCACCGCGGAAGAAGCGGCGGCGGCGCAGCACCGGGTGGGCGGCCCGCAGGGCGATGGTGCGCCGGGTGAACTCCATCAGCTCGCGCTGGTCCTCGTTCAGGCGCCAGTCGGTCCAGGAGATCTCGTTGTCCTGGCAGTAGGCATTGTTGTTGCCCTGCTGGGTGCGGCCCAGTTCGTCGCCGTGGGCGAGCATGGGGATGCCCTGGGACAGCAGCAGTGTGGCGAGGAGGTTGCGCTGCTGGCGGGCGCGCAGTTCGAGCACGCCCTCGTCGTCGGTGGGGCCCTCGACGCCGCAGTTCCAGGACCGGTTGACGCTCTCCCCGTCCCGGTTGTTCTCGCCGTTGGCCTCGTTGTGCTTGTCGTCGTACGAGACCAGGTCGCGCAGGGTGAATCCGTCGTGGGCGGTGACGAAGTTGACGCTGGCGCGCGGGCGGCGGCTGTCGTGCTGGTAGAGGTCGGAGGAGCCGGTGAGCCGGGAGGCGAACTCGGCGAGGGTGTTCTCGCCGGAGCGCCAGAAGTCTCTTACGGAGTCACGGTACTTTCCGTTCCACTCCGACCACTGGGGCGGGAACTTGCCGACCTGGTAGCCGCCCTCGCCGACGTCCCACGGCTCCGCGATGAGCTTGACGCGGCCGATCACCGGGTCCTGCTGGATGAGGTCGAAGAAGGCGGAGAGCCGGTCCACCTCGTGGAACTGCCGGGCAAGGGTGGCCGCGAGGTCGAACCGGAAGCCGTCGACGTGCATCTCGGTGACCCAGTACCGCAGGGAGTCCATGATGAGCTGGAGCACGCTGGGGTGCCGCATCAGCAGGCTGTTCCCGGTGCCGGTGGTGTCGTAGTAGTGCGCCGGATCGCCGTCGACGAGCCGGTAGTAGGACGCGTTGTCGATGCCACGGAAGGAGAGCGTCGGGCCGTTCTCGTTGCCTTCCGCCGTGTGGTTGTAGACGACGTCGAGGATCACTTCGAGGCCGGCGGCGTGCAGCGCCTTCACCATCGACTTGAACTCGGTGACCTGCCCGCCGCGGCTGCCCTGGGCGGCGTACGCGTTGTGCGGGGCGAAGAAGCCGATCGTGCTGTAGCCCCAGTAGTTCGACAGACCCTGGTCGCGCAGGAATCCGTCCTGCGCGAACTGGTGCACCGGCATCAGCTCGACGGCGGTCACGCCCAGCGAGGTCAGGTGCTCGATGACCGCCGGGTGCGCGAGGCCCGCGTAGGTGCCGCGCAGTTTCGCGGGGACCTCGGGATGGGTGCGGGTCAGTCCACGTACGTGGGCCTCGTAGATGACGGTGTCGGCGTACGGGCGCAGGGGCGGGCGGTCGTCGCCCCAGTCGAAGGCGCTGTCGGTCACCACGGCGACGAGGGTGTGCGGCGCGCTGTCGGCCGCGGACGGTCCGCCGGCCGTCCGCTCGAAGAGTGAGGGGTCGTTGTCCATCTGCCCGTCGACGGCGGTGGCGTACGGGTCGAGGAGCAGCTTCGCGGGGTTGCAGCGGTGGCCCGCCGCCGGGTCCCACGGGCCGTGCACCCGGTAGCCGTAGCGCTGGCCGGGGCCGACGGCGGGCAGATAGCAGTGCCATACGAAGCCGTCGACCTCGGTCATGGTGACCGTGTCGTGGGTGCCGTCGTCGTGGAGGAGGACGAGGTCGACGCGTTCGGCGACCTCCGTGAACAGGGCGAAGTTCGTTCCGTCGCCGTCGAATGCCGCGCCGAGGGGATAGGGGCGTCCGGTCCAGGTGAGCATCCCGCCACCGTACGGATGATCTTGGATTCGGTGTCGTCACCGCGCCGTCCGCACCCGGTCTGTCGTGCTCCGGGCTCTCGGGTGCCGCGGTGCTGACACGCCGCCGGGCCGCGGCTGCCGTAGCAGGCCGCGGCCCGGTGCGACGCGCCCCGAACGGGGCGCGGTGGTGCTGATGTCACATCGC